>NZ_JBZEGI010000002.1:0-595018 GCF_058216415.1 Dyella sp. SYSU CM1112
CCAGCCGATGAATCGTGATGCACATATCCGTCGAAAGCTGTAGCAGGCGGGCGTTGCGCGGCATGGCCAACACGTCGCAGCCGATGCCTTCGGCGTGCAGCGCCGAGATGATCAGCCCTTCACGATCACCGAAATCCCACCAGTCGTATGGCGACATGCCCGTCAGGATGCACTCACATTCCTGATGCAGGGATTCGAGTCGGTGAAAGTGCTCGGCAAGCATTTTGGTTGGCATGTGGGTACGCGCACTGTGCATCAGCCGAGTGGTTTCCATGCGCGTATGGTCCAGTGCGTCGCTCAGATGGCAGACGGTGTTCACACGCATGCGCTCGGTCATCAAATAGCTGCGCCGCGCCTGCTCGATGGCTCTTTTCTCGCCTTGCGCAAATTGAAAGGCCATGGATGAGCGCGCTGCGAACATAAGCAGCATCGTCATGAACAGTCCCAGGAAACCTTGCGCAATCAGCGTCATGGTGTCGTTATACGCGGGCATGATACTCACCACTGCGATATTCGCTGCTGCGCCCACAACGGCAGCACCCTTCCAGCCATAAGACGCTGCCACTGGGATCAATGTCGCAAGGACACCGAGGACAGCCCATTGCCGTCCCATTTCGCCACCATAGCGGCTCACCAGCACCATCAGGCTGTTGATTGCCAATAATGCCGAAGGTCCTAGCCATCGCAGGCTTTTTACGAAACCCATCCATTTATCTCTGGCCCGCGTCTTGTCCGCCACCGCGTGCTTGATAACTGGAACGATCCATAAAGCGAGCGGCGTAAATGAAATCATGCTGAGATAGCCGCCAAGGAATATCTGGCCGGAGAATTCGCCGAAGGACAGCCGATGCTCATCGGACGGCAACTGCTTCATCAGGCCGTAGCTGAGCCACCCAAACAAGGCCGAGGCGATGGACACCATCGCGATGCATGCAAGGAGATGCGCTGTCCTTTGAATGATCGATTCGCTGATGTCTGGATGGCGCTTGCGGAGCAGCCAAACAAACGGCATCGCTTCAAACACTCGCGGTATGCTGTTGACCCATACCCATGCAGCTCCCTGCTGATCCAGGCAAAGGTAGTTCGCGTAACCAAGCGGAATGGCTTCACCCACGACCAGCGCGGGCCAGTAGCGCATCGGCATCAGTAACAGACAGCTCAGCCGTAAGGCGGCGACGGGAATCCAGTTGAAAGCACTTGCTGCGTCCAGGGAAATCTCCCTGATGGCGGCGTAGATCAAACCGTAGACCACAGCGATCAGCAGACAGCGTCCCCAGTACGACATCCGTTGTTTCATGGCACGTTCCATAGCGGTATGAGCGAGTGGCTCACGCTACCGGACTAAGCGCATCCATACATCGGCTTCCACAGCCTTCAAAGCACAATTGAGATTTTTCGCCACTGTTTTATCGCTTGTGCCTATGCGGTAAAGGCTATGCTCAGAATCACCATCACGCTCCCCTTCTGCCTTTAAGGACAGTTCTATGAACGTATCGTCGCGCTGTTTTTCACGACGCCTTGCAGCATGCGTCTTGTTGACATTAGGAATCGTGGGCGTATCGCAGGCAGCGTTGCCCACGTATGGTCTCGGGCAAGCCTTTCCGCAAGCCAGCAATCGAAGCATGAGCGCGCTATGGCGCGTCTATGTATTTCAACGTGATGGCGTGCGCTATGTGCAGATCAACGACAGCCAGGGTGTCGTGCGTGCTGCCTTCGCCACGGCAAACGGCGTGTTTCTCGCGCTGCCGATGGGCACCGATGCGAATCGCGTCGTGGTTCCATCCGATGCTTCCGTGACTTCGAATGGTTTTGAAAGCAGGATGTCGACGTGCGGCGGCGCATGCAGCGGCAATAGAATAATCACCTCTCCCCGTGTAGGCCACATAGAGGCGCCTTCGACATCTTCTTCACTACCGAAAAAAGATGTTCAAGAAGATATATGCGGCGGTGCATGCAGCGGCAATGGAATAATCACCTCGCCCAGTGTGGGCCACATGGGGACGCCTTCGACACCTTCTTCGCTATCGAGCAAAGATGTTCAAGAAGAGATGTGCGGTGAGGCGTGCAACACCAATCAGATAGTGTCTACAACCCGTTCAAGTATGGTGCAAACCGTTACACCCGTTATGCCTGATACAGGCAGCGTGATTTACGAGGATGCCACCCTGCAAATCCGTGTCACGGAAGATACGCAAGGCCATCAGGTCTGGAGAGTCATTGCGTTGCCATCCGCAGGCAAGTGAAGCACGCGCACAGCTCGCATGCGGCGTTCGCTGCTGGCACATCGGCTTTCTACGACGCGAAGATCCGTCGTCATACAGGCAAGCACCGCTATCGCTCGCGGTGCTTACCTGCCTTCAGATCAGCGATATCGGCGAAGCGGATCCGCGCGCCGCCAGCTATGCGGGCTTCCTCGTCTACACCGGCAAACAACAGCAACTCGGCATGAAAAGCATGATTGGCTAGGTTGCCACCGGCAGCGACTTCGACATTGCTATTGCATTGACACCATATGCCCATCAACAAGACTGAACATGATGAGGTTGCTTATGGAGGTAAACATTCGATTGGTAATATAGCGTGCTCACAAAAATTGGGATGGTTGTTTGTAATTTTTTTTTGGAGTTGTCTGGAGTTAAAAATGGATACAACTATAAAGCGGAACGTTTTTGTTGCGCGCAAGCTACTGCAGTACTCGATCATCGCAACGGCTTGTGCGTCATTGTTTGCCTGCGCTAATGCGCCAGTGAAAGACGGGATATCCAGTGTGGTACTTGATGGCGTGCATCAGGACGGCATTCGAGCACCAATGGCCAAGCCCTCGAGCTTTAAGGAGCAGACCAAGAGCAAGATTGTTGCTGGCACGATGTTGGCGACAGCGGCCATGATGCTTGGTGGCACTGGGCAGGGCCCTACTTTTGGAACACGAAATCAGACGCCTGCCGCAGGCTATACCGTGACCAAGGGTCATCAAACTGTATTCAACGGAAGCGAGTCGACGTCCTATGTGGACGCGAGTCTTGCCATGGCCGAGGCAATGCGCAGGAAACTTACGGATACAGGTATTGCCTTGTCCAGTAAGAGCCATTACGCGATTTCCATGAACGAGAAGTTCTGGGGTATGGACTACGAAAAACTGACGGATAAGGATAATTATCGCGTTTATTACAACATCCAAGCATCGCTGACCGATAACGGAAAGATTGCGCAGACATATAGTTGTACAGGTGCTTCCGATGACATGGGAAGCTACAGCTATTGGACGGACAACAACAAAAAGAACATCAAGCTGCATGCGGCGGCGATAGGTGATATCTGCGCAGACCGCGCGCTGGCAGCCTTTGGCCTTAAAAGTTAGGCCGCCAACGAAAAACGCCGCTCTTCCTTCAGGAGGGCGGCGTTGGACTCAGCATGCGGGTTCAGAAATCGTCAACGCCAGCCGGTGATTTCAAGGCATCACGCATCGCTGTGCAATCCATTCTGCCACTATCAGGTGAAGATCCAAAGGAAATAACACGCCATGGACGATATTATAAAACTCATTATTTACTTAATTTATTTTTCAATTCGATGGACATTCTCACCAGCCTTCAGGGAGGAAATCAGGAGAGAAAGATCAAAAAGCAGTGAAGACGCTCATCTCACCGCCTTCCAGAAATGCTTTCTGCTTGCACTTGCACTGATGGTAGCCGTTCCATTTTTTCTTGTATTTGTACATGGTAGATCTTGAAAATACGCCGGCCACTTTGCTAATTTGATTTTTCCTAGACCACAACTGTATCGAGTTAGGAAAATTTGTTATCCAGGCGGGATTGAACGCGCGTTGAAAGTCGATCGCTACTGGGATAATCATCGGACTCCTCAAACACCCTATTGCTGGCGCACCAGCGGGGTGTTGCAGGCAAAACGGGTCCGTCAGCTTGTATGCTGCCTCGTCCTCATCCACTCAAAATCGTATGCGCACCATCCGTATCCATGTCGATCAACCGCTGGCGATAGCCACTGAGTTATCGCTTCCCCCACAGGCTGCCGAGCATGTCGCACGGGTTTTGCGGATGAGCCCTGGCGACGCGCTGACTGTCTTCAATGGGGATGGTTACGACTACGCCGGTACATTGGTAAACGTCGGCAAGCGTGAGGTGGTGCTTCGCATCGATGACCGAAAGAAAATCGCGAATGAATCACCGCTCAAGCTGACCTTGGCTCAAGGGATCGCGCGCGGGGAAAAGATGGATCTGATCGTACAAAAGGCCACCGAATTGGGTGTCACGCGCATCGTGCCTTTGTTCACGGAGCGGTCCGAAGTGAAGCTCGATCCATCACGCGCGGCTAAGCGACAGGAACATTGGCGTGCGGTGATGGCCAGCGCATGCGAGCAGTGCGGCCGTGTGCACATACCGGAGCTGGCGCCGATGCAAACACTTCAAACATGGCTGGAAAACCTGCCGGACCGCAACGCCCAACGCCTTGCACTGTTACCCGAAGGCAATGTGCGCGCACGGGAACTGCCATTTGAAGGTGCGGAAGGATGGCTCGTCGTGGGGCCGGAGGGTGGGCTGGGTGATCGCGATATCGCCATGCTCAATGCGGCTGGCTTTCATGGATTGCGCTTGGGACCACGGATCTTGCGCACTGAAACGGCCGGACTCGCCGCGCTGGCGGCCCTGCAAGCACTGCACGGCGACTTCTAGGAAGCTGTCCAAGAGCGATTGCGCACGGATATATCGTGCGTTACCGGTGGTTTTTATAGGACCTGTTTACACTACTGGCCCTAACTGCGCGTTGCAGCGGTCAACTCGCTTGCTGTAGCAAATCCGCTACTTCGCTCTCGATGCTTTCCAGATCCGGGATCATGGCGATGTCATCGCGCACCAGCACTTGAGCTTTCACACCGCGTGGCAACGGCTTGCCGTCGTGAGTGGGAATGATCAGCTCGGCATTGAGCGTGGTGAGGCGTGGAAAGCCTTGGGTAACGACCGCGACGAAGGGTAGCTCGGCGTTGTCGCCAAGCGCCTTGAGCACCGCGACACGAACGCTGAGATCGGCATCGCCTTCTTGCGCACCGGCCAACTTGGTGAAGGAGATCAGCGGTACGCGCCAGCCGCGCCATGCAATACGCCCCAATAACCATTCGGGAGCACCGGCGACAGGTTCGGGTTTGGTAAGCGTGATGACTTCGGCCACCGTTGCATTCGGCAACAACAGACGAAGATCGCCTACCGGCACCAATACGCAGCGAATCTCGCGGGGTAATGGCTGTTCGCTCATCGAAAATCCTCCACTAGGCGCAGCGCCAGTTCTTGTGCCGAACCGGAAAAGCTGGCCAAGCGCTCGGCCAGCACGCCATTGACCATGTCTGTGTAGTGATCGCTGGACGATTCCACCCACACTTGCCCACCCCGGTCGTGGATCGCCTGTGCACCGGCTACGGCATCGGTTCCCTTTCCTGCAAAGATGACCGCCAGCGCGTCGCGTCCGAACACGCTCGCGGCCATGGTAAAGCTGCTATCGATGGACGGTGATTGACCGCTCGCGTCCTCACTCAAGGGAGAGACGTCCACGCGGCCATCACGAGTCAGTTTCACTTGTTGACCGCGCGGTACCACCACGACTTCGCCCGCATGCATGCGCATGCCCTGGGAAGCCGCCTTCAACGGCAATGCACATTGCGTTTCCAGCGATGCGACCAGGTGTTCGATCGGCGCATCACCCTGATGCTGCGTGAGCAACACCGGCCATTTCAGATCGCCCGGCAATACCGCCAAAAAAGACGACAGCGACGCATGGCTATCGCTTGCTGCACCCAGCACGAGCAAGCGGCTGAGGGCAGCATCCAACTCATACAGGTGCGTTTCGTAAGGCTCGTACTGCTCGCTTGGCGCAATGGCCTCTTCGATCGAGACCAGTTCCAGGCTCATTCCTGGCTCGATCGGTGCTGCTTCGCCTTCCAGATGAGCCACGTCGGGCGCCAGATAATCAGCGGCACTCATTTTTTCGATGCCGAACGGTTTATGCGAGGCTTCCGCGGGAGCTTGCGATGCCGGGGTCTCCCCTTCTTCGACAAAGCCCCACTCGGGCGCAACATGCGTTGGAGCCGGCTGCGCCAAAGATGCCTTTTCAGGCTCAGGCGCCACCGTCTCTTCGTCGAGCGACGCCAGGGAAAGATGATCCAGGTTGATGTTGAATGTCGCCGACCCCGCAGGCTTAGGCGCTGCTTCTGCAGCCTCACGCTTCCCGGCGGACGTCGCGTCATCCTGTGCGTCGGCGAACGCGATCTCGTTTGAACCGAAGTCGCCATCATGCAGCGGCGGAAGTTCGCCTTCCTCGCGATACGTAAGGCCGGAGCCGAACTCGTTTTCCTCTGTTGGCTGGGCCTCGTCGGAGGCCAGCAGTGCCTCGAGTTCGGCGGCCAGGGTTTCCGAATCGGGTTGCGCTTCGACGTGCTCCTGCACTGTCTCGGCAAGGGATGCATCCATCGGTTCCGCCAGCATGGCTGCCTCGACGGATCTTTCCATCTCCGTCGATGTTGCAGGCGCTTCCACGCCGCGCGCGTCTTCCGGGCGAGGCGGATCGGTCATATCGCTATCCAGCGTTTTGGCGGCGAGGTGGCGCGCCCATCTTGCGCGATCCCAACCGTCCAGGCCGCGACTGGCCTGCGCGTCATTGAAGACTACGGGCACATCGCCGGACCCAACCAGTTCATAGATGCGATCAAGCGCGGCCTCATCCACTGCATCGTCCAGATTCACGACCAGGACATCCACCTGCATGGTGCGCGCGCGTGCTTCATCAAAACTTTTCAAAGGCCCTTCATGGACAATCTGCGCACCGTGCTCGGAAAGCGCGGCGCGCAGATGGCTACCCAGCTCAGCGTCATCAAAAAACAACGCGACGCGTTTAGTCATTCACCGGCTCCTGTGCGTGCAGCTCCATAACCTCGCTGATCTGCGCCAGCAGTTCGGCTTCCTGATAGGGCTTGCCGAGATAGCGTTCGACACCGATGTCGAACGCGCGCTGGCGATGCTTTTCACCGGTACGCGAGGTAATCATGATGATCGGAACCCGGCGCCAGCGTGGGTCCGCTTTCATCTGCGTCGCCAATTCGTAGCCATCCATGCGCGGCATTTCGATGTCGAGCAGCATGAGGTCGGGAACGCGCTCGTGCAGTTTTTCGAGCGCATCGAGACCATCTTTCGCGGTTTCCACCTCGTATTCGTGGCGCTCCAATATGCGACCGGTCACTTTGCGCATGGTGATCGAGTCATCCACGACCATCACCAGCGGACGCATGCGGGTTTCTTCGACGATGGGGGCAACGGTGGCGTGATCCGCCCCCTCCGCCAAGCGTCGTTCACGACGGCTCAAGCCATGGCGCACCAGCGGCGCCAGGTCAAGAATCACCAGTACCGAACCATCGCCCATGATGGTGGCGCCGAGAATACCCGGCACGGAACTGACCTGCGGCCCGACTGACTTGACCACGATTTCGCGCGAGCCGATCACGGCGTCGATGCGAATGGCGGCGCGCAGATCGCCGGAGCGGGTCAGCAGCAATGGCAGCTGTTCTTCGTCGCTCGCATAACTTGCTGCCAGACCCAGCAGCTCGGCGAGATCGTGGATGCTGTATTCCTCGCCGTTGTATTCGAAGCGGGGATTTTCTTCCGACAATCGTTGCGCCAGTTCGTCCGGGCTGATCCGCGCCACGCCCTGTACCGAGGTCATCGGGATCGCGAATGTGGATTCGCCGATGCGTACCAAAATCGCCTGCGTCACCGCCAAGGTGAATGGCAATCGCAGTACAAAGGTGGTGCCCTCGCCTTGGCGCGACTCAATGGCAAGCGAGCCACCCAGCGATTTGATTTCGTTCGCCACCACGTCCATGCCTACGCCGCGACCGGCAAGCTGAGTGACCGTGCTCGCGGTTGAAAAGCCGGTCTGCGTAATCAGCGCAAGCAATTGATCGTCGCTCAGGCGCGTTTCCTGGCGCAGCAAGCCGCGCTCGATCGCGCGGCGGCGAATCGCTTCACGGTCCAGACCGCGGCCATCATCGCTGACGCGGATTACCACTTCGGTAGCTTCGCGCGCCACGCGAATACGCACAGCACCTTCTTCGGACTTGCCGGCCTTATGTCGATCTTCCGGTGTTTCGATACCGTGCGCCACGGCATTGCGCAGCATGTGCTCGAACGGTGCCTTGATGCGATCGAGCAAGTTGCGATCCATTTCGCCATGCGCGCCTTCCACATACAACTGTGCGCTCTTGCCCTCTTCCTGAGCTGCCTGGCGCAGCGTGCGGCGCAGGTTCGGCACCATCGTGTCGAATGGCAGCATGCGCGTGCGCAACAAGCCTTCCTGCAATTCCGAACTCACCCGCGACTGCTGGATCAGCAGCGTTTCTGCCTGGCGCGTGAGTTCGTCCAGCATGTTCTGGATCGAGACCAAGTCCGATACCGATTCGGCCAGTGCACGCGAGTACTGCTGCAGCTGAGAGAAGCGATCCAGTTCCAGCGGATCGAAAACGCCGATGCCGGCTTCCCGATGCTCGCGCTGGAAGCGGGCGATGATCTGCGCTTCTGTCTCGATTTCCAGCATTCGCAGCTGGCCACGAAGACGCGAAACGGTCTGTTCGAGTTCGACCAGGTTGAAGCGGTAGGCCGAAACCTGCTGTTCCAGACGCGAGCGATAGATCGCCACCTCGCCTGCGTTATTGACCAGACTATCGAGCAGGTCTGCGCGTACGCGGATCTGCTCCTGGGCGATGCGCGCTGCTTCTTCGGGCTGATCTTCGGAAGGGAGCAGCGAGGGAAGCTCTGCCGCAGGCGCTGTCGCAGCAGGTGCCTCGGCCATCACCGCCTGCTCGGTTTGCGTCGTGCCTCCCTGCAGACGCTCGATCAACGCATGTGGATAAGCGATCGCCTTGCCCTGGGATATACGTTGCACCAGACCGTGCATTTCATCGAAGGCGGCTTCGAGTGTGGCAATCAGCGGAATGGTCCGCTGCGGATCGTCGCTATGCGAGCGCTCCAGCAAGCTTTCGAGCGCATGGCTCAGATCGCCCACCGGTGTCACGCCGGCAATGCGTGCGCCTCCCTTGAGCGTGTGCAGTGCACGCAAGAGGCCGGCCATATGGGCCACCTCGCCCGGCTCTGCGTGCCATTGGGCGAGCACGCCATCGGCATCGTCGAGAATCTCGCGCGCTTCCTCGCTGAAGATTTCCAGCAAGTCTGGGTCGACATGGCTGAAACTCATCAGCTCGCCGGCAGGAACAGGTTCCGCGGTCTCATGCTCGACCGGTTCCTGCGCGATGCCTTCTTCGTTCGCTGCGGCAGGCTCTTCGCGCGATGGCAACTCGACGCGAGCCGCTTCGGTCGGCAGCTCGGAAGAAGCATGCTCTTCATGTGCTGCCGGCGCTTCGTCGAACACCTGCTCTTCAAGTGTGGGTTGGGCCGGGACAGCCAGCGCCTCATCCATCGGCTCATTTGCCGCGGGGTGCTCGACGTCGAGGAAGTGCTCCAGCGGCACGGCCTCTTCCAAGGATTCGCCGACGCCGGTGACTTCGGGCTGCAATGCATCGAGGCTGGCAATCAGCGCCTCGAACTCCTCATCCTCACCGCTGGACTCCGGCACGCGATGATGAATCGCCGGCTCTTCCTCGACCTTATCTTCCTTATCTTCTGCGGAGAGCGCATCCAGCAACTCGGCTGTGTAATCGTCCTCGACGGCAGGAGTCTCTACTTCCAGCACATGTGCCGTGGAAGGCAGCTCTGGCTTTAGCTCCGACTCTGCCTCTACCTCTGCCTCAGATCCCGGTTTCGGTTCGGATGGCTCGGATGGCGTCGCCATCTCGATCGACTCGATCGGCAAGGTATCGAGCGCATGCGGTTCGAACACGACATGCGCCATCTGTGGTTCAGGCTGATGGTCGCGCAGTTCGGTCAGGCGAGCGATCAGCGCTGATGCATCCGGCAATTGCGGATGCGGCGCGTCGAATTGCGCCATGACCTCGTCGACGACATCCGCACTCTGCTTGAGCAGACGCACGCCCTCGATGGAAAGCGGCGCACCGGCTGCACGCAGGCGCTTGAGCAGACTCTCCAGGGGTGAGAGCAACTGGATCAGCAGAGGGATGTCGACCATGGCGATGGCGCCATGCAAGGTATGCACGGCACGCAACAGGCCATCGTCGACGGGCAACTCTCCTTCGGCGAACGTGACCGTATTGCGGATGGTCTGCAGATACTGCGCGACCTCGCTGCGCAGAATTTCCAGCAACACCGGATCCACCGGCGGAAGCACCGGTGCGTCGATCGTTGCAGTGAAAACCGGCGGCGGCTCGACCGGCTGCACGGCTGCCACGGACTGTTCGGTATGCGTTGCGACGGGGATCGCATCGGCGGAAAGCCGTGGGACACGCCGACGCACGGTACGGCGCACGGTCTGGGTGCCACCGGTAACGAATTGCTCCACGCTGGCCTGTTCACCGGCGGCAAGCTTATCGGCTGCCTGCATGATGGCACCCAGCGGTACCGTCGGAACGACGCCATCCTTGAGCATGACGTATAGCTGCGGCAGCGCATCGATAGCGTGTCCAACCAAGGCCTGCACGCCAGGATGCGGCTGGACGGTGCCATCCAGCACGCGATTGAGCATGTTCTCCACGCGCCAGGCGAATTCGCCCAGCACGCTTGCACCGACCAGACGGCCCGAGCCTTTCAATGTATGGAACGAACGACGGATCGACGTCAGTTCGGAGATCTGCGCCGGGTCGATCATCCATGCCTGCTGGGCAGCACGCAGGTTGCCGATCTCCTCCTGCATCTCCTCCAGGAAGATTTCGCGGATGTCATCATCGATGCCATCGGTGCTGGTCTGGAACCCCGCTGTCGTGGCCAGCGGATCGGTGGCGGAAACCTGCTCTTCGATTTCCTCTTCGATTTCAATCCAGTCGTCGCCCTCGGTTTCTGCATAAGCCGGCGCGTGGGTTTCCGTTTCCACCAAGTGCAGCCCAGTGACGTCGTGCGCCAAGGGTGCCGGTGTTTCGCTGCTGCCGATGAACAGGGCGCTGCTGTCTTCGCCCTGCGCAACGCTTACCGGTTCGTTCAACAGCGGCAAGGGTGTTTCGGCAGGGACGGGTACCGCGACTTCCGTTGCTTCCTTGGCTTCCGGTGGCGGCCAGTAGCCCAATCCGCCGAGGCTGTGTTCGGCGACATCCAGCACGTGCTCAAGGCCGCCACGATGCTCGCGCGCTGCTTCGAGGTAATACTCGAGTGCGGCGAGGGCATCGGCCAGCTGATCCATCTGCACGCTGGTCGGAACCCGGCGATCCACCCACAGTTCGTTGCCGATGAAACGCCCCACGCCTTCGGCAATCTGCGCAGAACGCGGTGAGGAAAGCATGTTCATCGCACCCGCCACCTCATCCATCAAGGCGGGCAGGCCTTCCAGCTGGTCATGCTGCCAGCCGGATTCCACGAATGCGACGATGCCGTTCTTGACCTTGCCGGTGTTGGCAACGGCCTCGCTCATCAGCGTGGCAAGAATATGCCGTGCTTCGCTGCGCGGGAGCATCGCAACGGCATGCTCATCCACCGGCTGCGGTTCCGCGCCGAGGCTTTCGATGTGATCGTCCAGCGAGGCTTCAACATACAGCAGCGCACCCGCTACATCGAGCAGGGATTCCTCATCCGGACGACGCAAACGATTGGCGATTTCCTCCAGTACGCGACGCTGTTCATTGACTACGCGCCGCGGCACATTCAACGCCAGCATGCCGAGGGTATCGCCGACCCGTTCGAGCATTTCCGCCTGGGCGCCTAGTTGCGACGGATCGGCGTCCGACTGGCGCAGGAACAGGTCCAGCGACTCCTTCACGCGCAGCAGGTCGTCTTTCAGTGCACGCGCCACGGAATCGAGCAGCGCACGATTGTGACCGGCCATGGAGCCGCGAGCATGTTCCAGCTCGGTGGCATCGGGCATCAGGCTATCGAGATCATAGGTCTGCGCGAGCAGCGCCATGTGCGGACTGCGCTGCTTGGATTGCGCCACGATGTAGAGCAGCTTGCGTGCCAGATCGTCCGCGTCGCCGCCCTGAAGACTCTCTTCGCCCTGCTCGACCAACTGGCGGATGCTGCGATCGACTTTGCCGATCAATTGCCGCACGTCGGACGCATAGTTCTTGAGCATCCCATGGTCGAGGCCTTCCAGTACGCCTGCGGCGATCCACCAGAGACGCCGTCCGGGCACCGATACACAACGGGCCGCAATCGCCGTCAACGTGTTGCGCATGCCGGCAAGCTGTTGCGCGCCGCCCTGCCCACGGAACCAGGCCAACAATTGTTGCTGGAAGCGCAGGCGCAGTTCGGCGATCTCCCCTTTCCGGCTCTGCGCGTCGCCGGTGCTTGCCGCGACAGGTGCCTGCGGTGGAAGCGGCGCATCGAGATTCGGTGTGAAAAGCGCCGATTCGCTCAACGCCTCTTGCTCGCGGCTGGCGCGCAGTTCATTCAGCAGGGGCAGCAGCACGACCGGCACGTCACGATGGCCGCCGGAAAGTCGTTCCAGATAATCGGGCAGTTGCATCAATCCGCGCATCAACGCGGCATACGCATCCTCACGGTTGCGTACATGGTCTTCGAGCAGCGAGATGGCCAGCGTTTCCATCTCTTCGGCGACCATGGCCGCACCGTATAGCTCGACCATGCGCAAGGTCCCCTGCACCTGATGCAGGTTTTCCGCGCACGTGCGCATGACATCGCGCTCGCCGGGGTTGTCGACGTAGGACTCCAGCGCCTGACGTGCGAGCGCAAGGGTTTCGTCAAGCTCGGGCTTGACCCACTGCAACGTGGTGAAATCGATGTGGTCTTGAAGTCTCATGCGCCCCCCTCAGCGGCTGTGCCTCTGCGCGTCACACAACCGTCGAGGTTGCCCTCTCGTAATGGTCCAGTGTCAACCTGTTCATCCCGGCAACTTGAAGTGCGCCACCGAACGGCGCAAATCACTTGCCAGTTGTGCCAGGTAACCAATCGATTCCGCCGTCTGGCTCGCGCCCTGCGACGTCTGCGAGGTGATTTCCTGAATTGCGTTCATGGATTGCGAAATATCCGTCGCCGCGATGGATTGCTGGCGTGCGGCGGTAGAAATGTTTTGAATCAGTGCGGACAAGTCATGCGAAACGCGCTCGATGTCGCCCAGTGCGCTGCCGGCATCCTCTGCCTTGCGGGCACCGGCCACCACTTCGGCGGTGGTTTGCTCCATCGAATTCACCGCTTCGTTCGTATCGGACTGAATCGTCTGCACCAGTGTTTCGATACGCTTCGTCGCGCTCGCGGAACGTTCCGCGAGGCGCTGCACTTCGTCCGCCACCACCGCGAAACCGCGACCCGCTTCACCGGCCGATGCAGCCTGTATGGCGGCGTTCAAGGCGAGGATATTGGTCTGCTCGGCAATGTCGTTGATCAGTTCCACGATGGAGCCGATCTCTTGTGACGACTCGCCCAGGCGCTTGATGCGCTTGGATGTTTCCTGGATCTGATCGCGGATCGAGTCCATGCCCGAGATGGTTTCACGCACCACTTCGGCACCGCGCGAAGCAATTTGCACCGAGCGTTCGGCCACGTCGGCAGACTCGGCGGAATTCTTCGACACATCGTCCATCGAACTGGCAATCTGGTTGATCGCCGTGGTGGCCGTGCTGATGCGATGCGCCTGATTCTGCGCGGCATCGGCCAGATGGCGCGCGGTGGTCTGCGTTTCCTGCGCCGAAGACGACACCTGCTCCGAGGTTTCGTTAATCGTCGTCACCAGGGTGCGCAGCTCGTCGATAGCGTAATTCACCGAGTCGGCGATGGCGCCTGTGATGTCCTCGGAGACCGTGGTCTTGACGGTCAAGTCACCTTCGGCAAGCGAGCCCATCTCGTCCAGCAAGCGCATGATCGCTTCCTGGTTGCGTTGATTGAGCTCGGTACTCTCACGCACGCGGCGACGCTGGTCGTAGAAAATGCCGATGATCAGGACGATGGCGCATCCGACCGCCGCCACCGCGCAGAAGATGCCAAACAGTGCATTCGGGAACAAACGACGCTGCGGCAGCAGGTTGATTTGTTCCGTGAGGTCATTCGCGCGCAAGAGCACGTTTGACGAATCGAGCGAGGCCTGGTTACCGGCGCTCTTCACTTCCGCGATGTTGCTGGCTGCCGCTACGAGCTTGGAAATAGGATCGCTCAACTTACCCCAGTCATCCTGCATCTGGGCCAGGATGTTGCGTGCGTTGGCGTCGCCCAACCGTTGCACGCCCATGCTCTGGTTACCTTCCAGCAACCCCTTCAATACTTCGCCGTAACTCTGCGCGTCACGGGACAAGCCGTCGGCGGACGCCTGCTCGGATTCTCCACCCTGCAGCACTTCCTGCACGCGGCGGATGATGCGGTCAGCCAACAACATTTGGCGGGACGCGCCAAGCATCTCATCCGCACTGCTGCCTTTGCGTTGCTGCAGGATGTTGACCACCTGCTCCATGTTGGAATTGAGCAGGGGCAGCTGCTTGGAAAGGTCGTCGGCGCGCTGGGTGGAGTCCAGCACCGCCTGCTTGTTGGAAAGGATCTTGCTGATGTCGGTGTCGAGCTGTTTCCACGCATCGGCAAGTTTGTTGACGGCACGACCAGCTGGAGTGGATGGCGCAGTACCGATGTCGGCATAAGGCTTCATGCCGGTCTTGGTATCGCCACTGACCAGCTTGTGGACATTGGAATCGATGGTATCGCGAGCGTTCTCCAGTTCCGAGAACGAATCGGGGTTACCACCGGAAGCTTCCAGCGCGTATTTGGCAGTCTGCTGCGACAGCACCTGGATCTGCGTGGTCAAGGCGATGGCCTGACGGTCTTCGCTGTTCTTCGCGTTGAGCACGAAGAAATCGACGCCTGCAAAAGCGATGAACGCCACCAGCGCCACGAGAGGAACGATATACGTACGTTCCGCGCGGTTGCCCCCTGTTGTGCTCATGAATCACCTCACCCGTTTACAGCCCGGCCGTAACCTGGGTTGTGCTCCCAGTCCGGCCCGTCTAAATCCATGGTCCCGTCACAAAACTCGTCAGGCCGCAGCCTGACGAAAATCGGGGGCACGCACCAATTTCCCCATACTGAACAACGCCAGGCGCTGTCCATCTATATCCACGCGGTCATCGACAAAGCGCGTCAACCGCGGGTCTTCCTCTCGTTCCGCGTGACGGCGCTGCTCCGCGTCTACCGTGCGCTGCCCAAACACTTCATCCACCAGCAATGCCACGTTGCCGCTGCCCTGCCGCACCACCAATAAACGCGACCGCTCAGAGTAGTGCGCCCGCTCGCTGAATAGGAAGCGAGCCAGATCGACCACCGGCATCAGATTGCCGCGTACGTTCGCCACGCCAAGCAACCAGGGCTGGGTGCCCGGCACCGGCGTCAGCGGCGGTACCGCCAGCAACTCGTTGATTTCCTCGATGCCGCTGACGAACAAATGGCTGCCGGCGCGATAACCGATGCCGCGCCACAGTCCCGGGGCCTCGAGACGCTCTTGCGTGCCGGACGCATGCGCCAGCGACAGCCGCTCGTAACGGGCAAGAATTTCAAAGGGCGACTGGGCGGCGAGAGCGCTCATAGCCACCTCATGCCGCGTTCGGCAGCAGCTCGTCGATGCACGCGAGCAGCTCTTTTTCGTTTACCGGCTTGGTAATGAAGGCCTTCGCTCCCTGGCGCATGCCCCACACCCGGTCGGTCTCCATCGACTTGGTGGTGATGATCACGATGGGAACGCTTGCTGTCGCCGGATCGCGCGCCAGCGTGCGCGTAGCCTGGAAGCCGTTCATCCCGGGCATGATGACATCCATGATCACCAGATCGGGCTGGGTGGCCCGAACGCGCTCAATGCCATCCTCGGCGTTGTTGACGGCGTCGACACGGTGCCCTGCGCGTTCAAGCAATGTGGTGAACACGCGCACGTCGGTCGGCGAATCGTCGATGATAAGGATATTAGCCACAGCTCCCCCTTTAGAGCTTTTATTCACGAGCTTAAGCGCCTGATTATGGTCTCGGCGTAGCCCTCGTTGTCACGGTGCGTTCGCCAGGTGGTGGTCCGCGGCGCAGCACTTGCCTGGCTGGCAAGCCAAGCCGCGCGCTGCCGCAGGGTGAATGCAGCGTGGCAACCCGAAGGGCCGGGAATGATTACCCGCCGGGCAGCATCGTCTCTCAGTTGTGTATCGACATACACGCCTTCGTTCCTCCGGGCCCATCAGGCAATAGGCTCGGCGCGGGCCACGCCGAGACCATAATCAGGCTTTCAAACCGTGCTACCAACATGGCGGTGGATAGCACCGAGCAGTTCATCGCGCGTGAATGGCTTGGTGAGGTATTGCTCGGCGCCGACGATGCGGCCACGTGCCTTATCGAACAAACCGTCTTTCGAGCTCAGCATGATCACCGGCGTCGAGCGGAACTGCGGATTATTCTTGATCAGCGCGCACGTCTGATAGCCGTCGAGCCGCGGCATCATGATGTCTACGAAGATGATGGATGGCTTCTGATCGGAAATCTTGGCCAACGCCTCAAAGCCATCAACAGCAGTAAGCACCTCGCAGCCTTCTTTCTTCAGCAAGGTCTCTGCTGTGCGGCGGATGGTCTTGGAGTCATCGATCACCATGACTTTTAGACCGGCCAAGCCGTTCGTACCTACGTTCAAGTTCACTTAACCCCCCTGCTGCCTGCCCCAGGCTCGGGTACGACATCAGGCAACGGCAAATGCCATCACCCCATGCGGACGAAAATTCCTGCGTAAACCATTTCTCGGTGCCCGATCTTTGCCGGACATTCCGTCGTAGCTGTTTACTGCTTAGCTGGGCCTGCCGTCAAGGAAAAATCGTTGTAGCAGCAACCTTTACCTCCGAAAACGCGACCACTTATGTGAATTGAGGAAAAGGGCCGCGGCACCCGCCCCCCAACCTGTCGGCGCCCGCCTTCTTGTGAGTCGGGGATCACCTCGGCGAACATGCACGCCCCGCTCCCCGCTTCCGGAACAGCCATGCCCCGTTCGGTCGCCGTACTGATGGACCCTATCAGTGCCATCAAGATCGCAAAAGACACGACGTTTGCCTTACTGCTGGAAGCCGCTCGTCGCGGCTACCAGCTCTACTACATGGAACAGGGTGACCTGGCTTTGCGCGATGGCGCGCCGTGGGCGCGGCTGCGCCCGGTGGCCGTGAAGGATGATCCCTCCGGCTGGTACACCCTGGGCGAACCGCGCTGGACGGACCTGCGCGAGATGGACGTGATCCTGATGCGCAAGGACCCGCCCGTCGACGCTCAGTTCATGTATGACACGATGGTCATGGACGCCGCGCAGCGTGGCGGCGTGCAGGTGATCAACGATCCCCGCGCCTTGCGCGATTGCAACGAAAAAGTCTTTGCCCTGCACTTCCCCCAATGCATGGCGCCGACCCTGGTCGCACGCGACCCTGCCGAACTGCGGCGATTCGTGGCCGAACATGGTGATGCCGTACTCAAACCGCTGGACGGCATGGGCGGTCGCGGCATCTTCCGCGTGCAGTCCGGCGACAAGAACCTCAACTCGATGCTGGAAACGCTCGTCGCTGGCGACGCCCACGGCGAAGGGCGCCGCTTCACCGTCGCCCAGAAATACATCCCGCAGATCAGTGCTGGGGACAAGCGCATCCTGCTGATCGACGGCGAACCGGTGCCATACGCCCTGGCCCGCATTCCGCAAGGAGACGAATTCCGCGGCAACCTTGCCGCGGGAGGACGCGGCGAGGGCGTGCCCCTGAGCGACCGTGATCGCTGGATCGCGGCCGAGATCGGCCCTGAATTGCGCCGCCGCGGGCTTCGTTTCGTGGGCCTGGACGTGATCGGCGACTACCTGACCGAGATCAACGTCACATCACCGACCTGCGCGCGCGAACTGGACCAGCAGTTCGGGCTTAATATCGCCGGCATGCTCTTTGACGCCATCGAGACCAGAGCGTCCTAACGTGAATGCCGTTGCCCAACGTCCCGGCGACAACAAGATCGGGGCCACCTTTGTTTTTTCGCTGTTAGTCCACGGACTGCTGTTGTTCGGTATCGGCATCGGCTATGTCGCCACCCGCCCCGCGTTGCCGACGCTGGACGTCACCTTGGTCAACGTTGCCAACAACGAGGCGCCGGACAAAGCCGATTTTTTGGCGCAGGCTAATAACAAAGGGGGCGGTGATAGCGATAAGGCAAGCCGCCCGTCCCAGCCTTTTTCAGGATTGCTACCGGTACCGAGCCAAGGTCTGGCACCCAGGCCGGTGACAGCGGCGACCCCGTCGCCCCAGCAGGCCACCGACCAGCGCATGCTTACGACCTCCGGCCAGGCAAGCTTCAGCGTTCGTAGCGATACGGCCAAAGTCGCGCGCGACACGCCCGATACCGCAACCGGCGATGAGATGCGCATCGAGCAAGAAGCCGCGCAGCTTGCAGCAGAAGTACGCGCGCAAAGCCAGGCTTACGCGAAACGTCCGCACAAAAAATTCATTTCGGCCAATACCAAGGAATATGCCTATGCCGCCTATATGCGCGGCTGGGTCAACCGCATTGAGCGCGTCGGCAATCTGAACTACCCCGAGCAAGCCCGTGAGCAGCATTTGCATGGCGATGTGATTCTTACCGTTGGCCTGAACCGCGATGGGAGCCTTCACAGCATCGACATCACGCGCAGCTCCGGCTATGCCGTGATCGACAAGGCAGCCGAAGCCATCGTCAAACTGTGCGCCCCTTTCCCGCCCTTGCCGCCGGACAACAAGGAAAAGGTGGACATCCTCTACATCACCCGCACATGGCAATTCCAGCCCGGGGATGTGCTCAAGACACGCTGAGCGGCCAGAGACATTCCAAGGTTCTAACGTTGACGTAACGTCAACCGATGGAATACTTGCTCACCCGCGGCAGACGGCACCAAGCTCAGCGCTTACAATGACGCCATGCGCACCAAGACCTCCCAGTCGCTCGCCGGCCAGTTCCTGATCGCCATGCCCAGCCTGGCCGAACCGCCTTTCTCCCGCGGCGTCGCGTTTGTGTGCCAGCATGACGAAGACGGCGCCGTCGGCCTGTTGGTGAATCAGCTCTCCGAATACCGCTTCGGTGACGTGCTGGCCCAGATGAAACTCGCCTGCAACGACCAGGAACTGGCGGATGCACCCGTGCTCATTGGTGGTCCCGTGCAACAGGAACGTGGCTTCGTCCTGCACCGTGAGCAGGGTCATTGGGAATCGAGTTACCGCATCAATACGGACTGGTCCGTCACCACCTCGCGCGACATTCTCGTCGCCATGGCCGCCGGCGAAGGCCCGCGCCTGGCACTCATGACGTTGGGTTATTCCGGATGGAGCGCCGGCCAGTTGGAGCAGGAACTGAAAGACAACACCTGGCTCACCGCCGAGGCCAACGAGCGGGTGATTTTCCATACCCCGCTGGAAGAACGCTGGAGCGCGGCAGCCGGCTTGGTCGGTATCGATCCCTTGCAACTGCCTGGCTATGCGGGCCACGCATGAGCTGTGTGCTCGGCTTCGACGTCGGCAGCAAGCTAATCGGTGTCGCAGTCGGCAATCGCATCACTGCCAGCGCCCGCGCCATCGCCACCGTGGCCATGCGTGATGACATGCCGGACTGGGCCGTACTCGACGCCCTGCGCAACGAATGGCTACCGGAAACACTCGTGGTAGGTTTGCCGCTGACGCTTGACGGCAATGAACAGTCGTCGAGTGCACGTGCGCGCCGTTTTGCCGATCGACTGCGCGAGCGCTACCGCGTACCGGTTTCATTGATCGATGAACGACACAGCTCGCTCGAAGCCGCACAGCGTTTTGCCGCAGCGCGCGCAGGCGGCTTGAAGCGACGCAAAGATGCAGCGCAACTCGATGCCGAAGCCGCTGCCGTGATTCTTGAACGATGGTTGCACGAAGGAGGGATTGCAGCATGACGTTCCCTCGTGCCCCCATACATCGCACGCAGCCCGCAACTCAGGTGTGGAAAGCGGACAAGCGCAATGCATGCACGTGTGTTCAGACGTATGTCCTTGCCGCTCACCCTCCGCCCGTGTTCGTCCCAGCACCTCTCCAACGACACTTCTAAAAACAACAACTCTTCGACGGCCATCATGATTCCTCGCCTGCGTCACCTCACCTCGCTGGAAAACCTGTCTCGCGATTGCATCGAACGATTGCTGGATCGTGCCATCACCATGCGTGACGCCTGCGCCCATGGCACACGCAAGCTGGATCTTTTGTACGGACGAACCATCTTGAACCTGTTCTTCGAGCCGTCGACGCGCACACGTACCTCGTTCGAACTGGCGGCCCGGCGCCTGGGCGCAGACGTGATTAATTTCGACATCGGGTTTTCCTCCACCGCCAAGGGCGAAGAGTTGTTCGACACGCTGCATACACTGGAAGCCATGCATCTGGATGCCATCGTGGTGCGCCATAAGGTGTCCGGCACGCCGGATGAACTCGTGCGTCACGCCATGAGCGGCGTTTCGGTAATCAACGCCGGCGATGGCAATCGCGCCCACCCTACGCAAGGTCTGCTCGATGCGCTGACCATCCGCGAGCACCGGCCGGATTTCAGCCAGCTCACCGTGGTGATCTGCGGCGACGTCAAACATTCACGCGTTGCGCGCTCTGACGTCCATGCTTTTGCGGCGCTCGGTGCCAAAGAAATACGTCTTTGCGGTCCGGCTGCATTGATGCCGGAGCATGACGAATTTCCTGGATGTAAGTTTTACGACAACTTCGATCAGGCCATCGAAGGCGCCGATGTCGCCATCATGCTCCGCCTGCAGAAGGAACGTATGGCAAGCATCGACCTGCCCGACGAAGCGGCCTACTTCAGGGAGTATGGATTGGATACACGCCGCCTGAGCCACGCGGCGCGTGGCTGCCTGGTGATGCATCCCGGTCCGATCAATCGCGGCATCGAAATCGCATCCGAGGTGGCGGATGGCCCGCAATCACGCATTCTGGAACAAGTGGCCAATGGCGTATTCGTGCGCATGGCCATACTCGGCGAAATGCTGGCACGCTGACCGCTTGATACAAGAAAACTGCAAGAGCGACGATGCGGGTGGAAGGCGAGCCGTATCGGCTCCTTGCACGCCATCGGTTTAGCACAAACCGTGTCCGCCTATAGCATGGACACCGGCAACACACCAAAGCGGGCATAATGTCGTTGTAAAAAACACCCCGGGGACGAATATGCGTATGACTAAGCGCGTGCTGGCGCTGGCTTTTTCCAGCTTGATGCTGGCTGCCTGCTCGCACAAAGACAAGGATGCCCCTCTGGCCTTCGTGCCGGCGGATACCCCTTATGTGTTAGCCAATCTTGATGTACTGGACAACGATACGCGCCAGGCCATCCTCTCCCAGATCGATGCGGAATTGCCCGCCCAGGTCGCAGAGATGAAAGCGCAGGCCGATCAACTGACCGCCACTGATCCGGACATGGCGAAATACCTGCGGACCGTAGCCGGCGAATTTGACGGAAAGACGTCCGAACAAGTCATCCAGGAAGCCGGCATCGATCCCAAGGGATACATGGCGCTCTATGGCCTCGGACTGTCGCCGGTACTGCGCCTGGAACTGGCCGATGCCAAAGCATTCCAGGGCTTCGTTGCCAAACTCCAGACCGATTACGGTAAAAAGTTCGATACCGCGACGCTGGGCACCCAGAGTTATGAGCGTTATGTCGCCCCGGCCTCGCATATCCAGTTCATTGTCGCAGTGGTCGGCAAGCAGGCCGTTTTGGCTCTATTGCCCGACCATGCTTCGCAGTCCCTGCTTCGCCAGGCTCTGGGTCTGGATCGTCCTGCCAAGAGTTTGCAGGACAGTGATCGGCTGGACGACCTGGCCAAGTCCAAGGGATACGCGAAATGGGCAGTCGGCATGGTCGACATGACGCGCTTGCTGCCGCTGGCGCTCGGCGGCCAGGATCCGTTGTCACTAACCTTGCTCAGGGCACGCGCGGAAACCGAGTCGGCCAAGACCGGCGAGCCGGTGGCAAACCTGGTGAAGGTGTCGCCAGCCTGCGAGAGCGAAGCCACACGTATTGCCGCTCGTATCCCGCAGTTGAGCATGGGTTACACCACCCTCGACGACAAACACCGTGACATGCGTTTCGACATATCGCTTGCCAGCGACATTGCCAGTGCGTTCAGCGGCCTAAAGGTTGATCTGCCGGGTCTAGGCTCCGATTCCACCGCACCCTTCGACCTGAGCCTCGCACTGCCGATCTCTCAGCTGCGTGCTTTCTGGGGCGTGCAAGCCGACGCCGTAGCAGCCAAGCCGTTTACCTGCCCCATGCTGGACAACCTCAATGAGACGTTCAGCAGCCTCGGTGACAGCATGCAAAAAGCTGCTGTGCCACCCATCGGGGATCTGCTCGGACTGCACGTCGCCGTCGATAGCTACGCCGCCAACCCCAACGGTGGCATGCCGAAATTCTCGGGACGACTGGTGATCGGCACCAGTAATCCTGCCGGACTGCTCGCCATGGCACAGGTGACCAGCCCGCTGATGGCCGGCCTCAAACTCACCAGCGACGGCAAGCCCGTGGCGCTTCCCGCCCCACTCACCAACGCCCTGGGTGAATCAGGCTGGGCCGCCATGGGAAGCAAGTCTCTCGGCATTGCACTCGGCGGCGCCGACGAGCAAAGCAAGCTGGCCGATCTGATCAAGCAACCCGGCGGTGACGCCGGCGAACTGATGCGGCTCCACCTGGACGGCGACATGTACAGCAACTGGATCCATTTGCTGGAGCAGCGCGCCGAAACCGCGGCCACCATGGCCGCCACGATGAATCCAGACGATACCAACCCGCAGGATGATCAGAAAAGCGCTGCCACCGCCATCGCCAGTACCAAGGCGCAATTCGCCGCCATGGAATCGGAAGCGGCGCATATCAAGGCCATCAGTGCGCGCGTACGAATGGAAGACCAAGGGCTGGTGATTACGACGCATACCGAACTAAAGTGACATCGTCGCTATGCCAGTGACAAAAAAGGAGCCGGTGGCTCCTTTTTTGTTGGGCTGCATCCCGCAAAAACACGCCGCACGGTGCACTGCGTTACAAAGTCATCGCTCAACGCCGCAGGAATCCGCCGCCCGCGCCATTCTGGTTGGAGCGATCCTCCTCCAGCTCGACCCCCTCCAACCCCTGCGACAAGGTATGTGCATCACCGCCCTGCGACAGCTTGATGCGCAGGCGCACTTCGTTCGCACTATCGGCATGCCGTAGTGCGTCCTCATAACTGATCTCACCCGCCTGATAGAGCTGCACCAGGCTCTGATCGAACGTCATCATGCCCAGATTGGTGGATTCCTTCATCACTTCCTTCAGCTTGTGGATTTCCCCCTGACGGATGTAATCCTGCACCAGCGGCGTTCCGAGCATCACTTCCATTGCCACCCGGCGCGCTTTGCCGTCGGGCGTGGGAATCAGTTGCTGCGCCACGATGCCCCTGAGATTCAAGGAAAGATCCATGAACAGCTGCTGGCGTCGATCCTCTGCAAAGAAATGAAGGATGCGATCGATCGCCTGGTTGGCGTTATTGGCGTGCAAGGTGCAAAGGCACAAGTGACCGGTTTCCGCGAAATTGATCGCATACTCCATGGTCTCGCGCGTACGCACCTCGCCGATCATGATGACGTCCGGCGCCTGGCGCAGCGTGTTCTTCAGCGCATTTTCCCAATTGTCAGTATCGATACCGATCTCGCGCTGGGTGACGATGCAAGCTTCGTGCTTGTGCACGTACTCGATCGGGTCCTCGATGGTGATGATGTGTCCGGTCGAATTCTGATTGCGGTAGCCGATCATGGCCGCCAGCGACGTAGACTTACCGGTACCGGTCGCGCCCACGAAAATGATGATGCCGCGCTTGGTCATCGCCAATTGCTTGATGACCGGCGGCAGACTCAGCTCTTCAATGGTGGGAATCTTCGATTCAATACGGCGCAGCACCATGCCTACGCAATTGCGCTGATAGAAGCACGAGACGCGGAACCGCCCGACTCCTTGCGCGGAAATTGCAAACTGGCATTCGTGCGTCTTTTCGAACTCCTCGCGCTGCGCAGGCGTCATGATGTTGATCACCATGTCGCGCGATTGCTGCGGCGACAGCGGGCTCTGCGTGATCGGCACAATGCGTCCCTGCACTTTCATCGAAGGTGCCACACCCGCCGTGATAAACAGGTCCGAGGCTTTCTTGTGGACCATCAGCTTGAGGAACGAGGTGAAATCGAATTCGCTCATGGCGTGTCTCCTTGGGAGACGGGAGTAAGGAATCGACGACGACGATGCGATAACTGCGCATCGCCATCCGCCTGGAGCATGCCTGAGTGCAAGGGAGACCTCCGGGCGACCTGGAAGACCATGCGGCCGTGCGCGACCGTCGCCTGCCTACCGCCTGCGTCCTGCACCCCATTCATTTGAACACTTCCTTGTTCTTTGCATAGCCGACCGCCTGCTGTCGTGCGATCAAACCACGCTTCACCAGATCGAGCAGGTTCTGGTCCAACGTCTGCATGCCGTATTGCTGGCCGGTCTGGATCGAGGAGTACATCTGCGCCACCTTGTCCTCGCGGATCAGGTTGCGGATGGCGGGAATGCCGACCATGATCTCGTGGGCTGCAATACGGCCGCCGCCTACTTTCTTCAGCAGGGTCTGTGAAATCACCGCGCGCAAGGACTCGGAGAGCATGGATCGCACCATTGGCTTTTCGCCGGCGGGAAACACGTCGATGATGCGGTCGATGGTCTTGGCGGCCGAGCTGGTGTGCAAGGTGCCGAAGACTAAGTGGCCGGTTTCGGCCGCGGTCAGCGCCAGGCGGATCGTCTCCAGGTCGCGCAACTCACCGACCAGGATGTAGTCCGGGTCTTCACGCAAGGCCGAGCGCAGCGCTTCGTTGAAGCCGTGCGTATCGCGATGTACCTCGCGCTGGTTCACCAGGCACTTCTGCGAGGTATGCACGAATTCAATCGGGTCCTCGACCGTCAGGATATGGCCGTATTCGTTCTTGTTGATGTGATCGACCATCGCCGCCAGCGTGGTCGATTTGCCCGAACCGGTCGGACCGGTCACCAGGATCAGGCCCTGCGGCTGCTCGATCAATTCACGGAATACCTTCGGACAGCCCAGGTCATCCATGGTCAGCACTTCCGAAGGAATGGTACGGAACACTGCACCGGCGCCGCGGTTTTGATTGAAGGCATTGACACGGAAACGTGCGAGGCCAGGGATTTCAAATGAAAAGTCGACTTCGAAGAACTCTTCGTAATCGCGGCGCTGCTTGTCCGACATGATGTCGTAGATCAACGCGTGCACTTGCTTATGCTCTAGCGCCGGAATGTTGATGCGGCGTACGTCGCCATCCACGCGGATCATCGGCGGAAGGCCCGCCGACAGATGCAGGTCGGATGCCTTGTTCTTCACCGAGAAGGCAAGCAGTTCGGCGATGTCCATTGGATCTATCCCCTCAAACCATCGTCTATAAGAAAACGCGCGCCACAAGCAGGACGACGGCAGGTCACCTGGATGATGTATCGGCTAGAGGCTTGCCTGCCCCGCCGTTCCCCCGATCCTTTGCAGCCTCGACGATACTACTCGCGACCCTGGGTGGGCAGCCAGCCTTTCCCGGTAGGAAGCTGGCGCATGCATCATCAAATGCGAGCCGGTAGGCAAAACAGCAAGGGTGCCTTCGCCATCACGTATTTTTCCCCTTTGGGACCGCGCGTGAAAAACCGATGATCCAGGCTGCTGGGGCCGTCCCATCGCCTCACCCGGTTCCACGCCCCTCCCTCCACCTGAGAGGCATTACGCGCTCGCCTCCGGTAAGGTATGCCACCGAAGCTTTTGGACTGGACGCAATGACACGTATCGCATTCATCGGCGGCGGCAACATGGCACGCAGCCTGATCGGCGGCCTGATCAAGACTGGCGTGGCCGCTGCCAACCTTCGTGTCGCCGAGCCTCAGGCCCAGGCGCGCGAAAGTCTGGGGCGCGATTTTGGCGTAGTGACATTTGCCGACAACCGGGTCGCGACAACGGATGCCGATGTACTGGTACTCGCGGTCAAGCCCCAGGTGATGCCTGCTATTCATGCCGAGCTGCGGGATATCCTCTCACGCAACCGTCCCTTGCTGATTTCCATTGCGGCCGGTGTACGCATCGACCAACTGGAGCGCTGGTTCGGCAATCTTCTGCCGATCGTGCGCTGCATGCCCAATACACCTGCCCTGATTGGGGCCGGCGCCACCGGTTTATGCGCCAACACGAAGGTGACGCCGCAACAACGGGAGCAAGCCCAGCACATCCTCGACGCCGTCGGCGTCACACGCTGGATCGACGACGAAGCGTTGATGGATACCGTCACCGCGCTGTCCGGATCCGGGCCGGCCTATTTCTTCGCCCTGGTGGAAGCCCTGGAAGACACCGCTGTCGCACAGGGCATGCCGCGCGAGACGGCCCGCATCCTGGCGACCCAAACCTGCCTGGGTGCCGGGCGCATGCTGGTGGAAAGCAATGAAGCACCTTCGGTACTGCGCCAGCGCGTCACCTCCCCGAATGGCACCACGCAAGCCGCGCTGGAAAGCTTCAGCGCCGATCAACTGCCGCGCATCGTGGCCCGCGCCGTAGCCGCCGCCACCCGTCGCGGCGCAGAACTCGCCGCGGCGCTGGACAAAGATTAAGACCCTCAACAGGCTCCAAGCATGTCTTACTTACTCAACGCCTTTTCGATGCTGATCCAGGTGGCGTTCGGCGCTATCGCCACGCTGTTTATGTTCCGGCTGCTGGCCGAAGCCAACCGCGCGGATTTCCATAATCCACTGAGTCAATTCATCTACCGCTACACCAATCCGGTGGTCGCGCCGATTCGCCGCGTACTGCCGAATTGGCGGCGCATCAATCTCGCGGCCTTGCTGATCGTCTGGCTGGCCTTGCTGATAGAGCGGACGCTGGTCTTTACCTTGGTGGGCTTTATTCCGTCATGGCCGGGACTCCTCATCCTGTCGCTGGCGGATCTGCTCGATTTCGTCCTGCTGTTCTATATCGTGGTGATCTTCGGCTGGTCGTTGCTCAGCATGTTTTCCGCCGACCCGCATCATCCGTTGATCCGCCTCGCCGGCGCCATCGTGCAGCCGCTGTTGCGACCGCTGCGTGGACGGCTGGTGGTCGCAAACATCGATTTTTCTCCTACCGTAGTAGTGATCGTGCTGCTGCTAGCGCGGATGCTTATTGCGGCGCCCCTGTTCGACTTCGGGGCGCATCTCACCTAGGCAAAACGAAAAACCCCGAATCCATGCGTGAGTTTCACGCCTGCTTCGCCACCCACTGCGCTATCACCGCATGGATGGCGTCGAGGCCGTCAAACAACGCTGCCGGTCCGGGTTGAAGGATGAGCGGCGATTTGATTTCGAACAGATCGCCCTTGCGCACGGCGGGAATCGCCTCCCAGCCCGGACGCTGAGCGACGCGTTCAGGTCGGAACCGCTTGCCGCACCATGAGCCAAGAATAATGTCCGGCGCGCGCCTTATTACTTCCGAACCATCGGCCAGAATCCGCTGCTTGGCCAGCGGTTCGCGCGCCAGCTCGGGAAACAGATCCTCGCCGCCCGCAATACCGATCAATTCAGCCACCCAGCGAATGCCGGTGATGATCGGTTCGTCCCACTCTTCGAAATACACCTTGGGCCGGATTGGCCATACGGCCGCGGCCGAACGCACTTCATCCAGATGGGCCTGGGCGCGCTGCGCATAGCGCTCGGCTTTCTCGTGTGCCCCCACCATCGCGCCAAGGCGCCGGATGTAGGCCAGAATGCCTTCTACGCTGCGATGATTGCTGATCCAGACTTCGATGCCCGCACGAATCAGGTCGCGCGCAATGTCGGCCTGTATATCGGAAAAGCCGATAACCAGGTCGGGTTGAAGCGCCAGGATTTCACCCAGCTTGGCGCTGGTGAAGGCCGATACTTTCGGCTTTTCCTTGCGCGCCCGCGGTGGTCGAACGGTAAATCCTGAAATACCGACAATGCGGTGCTCTTCGCCGAGCGCGTAAAGCACTTCCGTCGGCTCTTCGGTCAGGCAAACGATGCGATGAGGGAACGTATCGGACATATTGAAAAATTTGCGAACGAAATGTGCCCCGAGATCACACGGGGATGAAAGGTAAGTGCCCGCATCAGCCAAAGGGTTGCCAGGAAAGAGCGCCTGCCCCCGATCCATAACGATGCAAACGCATCAAGCAGCGAGCAGCGCCATCGTCCGTTCTCATACACGCGGCGCCCGGCTCGCTTTGTATGCTCAATGTCCGAGCACCGTCACCATCACCTTTCGCTGATGCGGATCGAGGCGATGTTCCCACAGATAAATCCCCTGCCATGTGCCCAGCTGCGGTTTGCCGCCATGCACGGGGACCGTCAGGCTTACGCCAGTGAGAATGGCGCGGACATGCGAGGGCATGTCGTCGGGGCCTTCGGCATCGTGCTGAAACAGTGGATCGCCATCAGGCACGGCACGCACGAACCAGCGCTCCAGATCTGCACGCACCGTTGGGTCGGCGTTCTCGCTGATCAGCAGCGAACAGCTGGTGTGCGTGGTAAAGATATTCACGATCCCGACCTGCACTCCGCTCGCTGCAACGCGCTCAGCCACCTTGTCAGTGATCTCACTGAAACCACGACCGCGGGTATGCACCGTGAAAACATGCTGCGCAACGTGGTCGGCGGGTGATGATCGCGTCATGTGAGCGTCGCCTCAGAATCTCTCTACGGGTAGAGCAACCTGCTGGTCCAGGTCTGGCCATGGCGATCCCAGCGCACGCGCTCATGCCAGCGGAAATTGGCGCCGTACCAGAATTCGACCATGTCCGGTTCCACCACATAACCGCCCCAATGCGGAGGACGCGGCACGTCGCCACCGGCGAACTGCTGCTCGTAGTGCGCCACACGCTGCTCGAAGAGTTCGCGTGCCGGCAATGTTTGCGACTGCAACGATGCCCACGCGCCAATCTGGCTGCCGCGCGGCCGGCTCGCGAAGTAGGCATCCGATTCCTCGGTTGTCACTTTGCGCGCCATCCCTTCCACACGCACCTGCACACCTTCGCGCAGACGCTTCCAGTGGAAGCAAAGCGCAACCTGCGCGTGGGCGTCCAACTGCACGCCTTTGTCACTCTCGTAATTGGTGAAGAAACGAAACCCGCGCTGATCGGCGCCTTTCAGCAACACGATGCGCGAACTGACGCGACCCGCAGCATCGACGCTGGACAGGCACATGGCCATGGGTTCGGGATCCCCACTGGCGACTGCCTGGTCCAACAAGGTGTTGAAAGTGTCAAGAAGCTCGGGTTTTAGCATGGGATTTTGAATCGTGGCCGTTGCAGGTCATCATTAGGCGATGAAGGAGGATGCTAGCACGCAAAATCAGGCCCTCGCCGGTCACTTGCTGGATCATTACGCCGGCCGCATCGCGCGGACGCACCGGCCGTATGTGCTTGGCTTGTCCGGGCTGCAGGGGAGCGGCAAGAGCACCCTGGCGCGGGTACTCAAGAGCCAGGCCGAACAGCGTGGCTGGCCCGCCGACGTTCTGTCTCTCGACGATTTCTATTACTCGCGCAGCGAACGCGAAGCACTTGCACACCAGGTACACCCTTTGCTGCGCACGCGCGGGGTTCCCGGCACGCATGAAATCGAACTGCTGCTGTCGGTACTGGCAGCGCTGCCGAACGCTTCGGAAAAGTTTCCGGTCACTTGGCCGCGCTTCGACAAAGGGCGCGATACCCGGATGCCCCCATCGCGCTGGCCGCGCGTCACCCGGCCACCCCGCCTGGTGATCGTGGAGGGTTGGGCGCTGGGTTTGCGGCCACAGCTGGAAAGCGCCCTGAAAGAGCCGATCAACGAGCTGGAGCGCACCGAGGATCCCGATGGCCGCTGGCGCCACTGGGTCAACAAGCAGCTACGCGCCTACCAGCCGCTATGGCGCAAACTCGATGCCCTGATTGCGCTGCAAGCGCCAAACTGGGAAGTCGTGCGCGAATGGCGCAGCGAAACCGAAAGGGAACTGCTGGCGCGTGGCGCACCACTGGCCATGGATGCAGAGGCGATGAAGCGCTTTATCGCTCATTTCGAGCGATTGAGCCGCCACGCCTTGGCCACCCTGCCGGTACTGGCCGACACCTGTGTCGAATACGACACCCATCATCATGTGATGGGCCTCAGTCATAGCTGAAAAGTCCTGGGCTCAAGCACCGCTCTCGCCGCCGTACGCGAACGTTTGCATCAGCCGGCGCGGAATGCTTCATCAGCAGACAGAAGCGCGGCATATCCCTCGCGCGCGTCAGGCCATTGCAAGTCATAACCGGAAGCGCGAAGCCGCGCGTTGCTAAGCCGCTTGCTGCCGATGGCAGCCGGTGCAGCGCCATCCATCGGAGGCGGCGCGCCGATCAACGCGGCCAGATGATCGTAGAGAACATCCAACGGCAACGGGGTGTCATCGGTTCCCACGTACAAGGCTTGCGGCTCCGGTAACGCAAGCAGATGGGCTATGGCCGCCGCGGCATCATCCACATGCAGACGATTGGCCCAATGCGGACGTTGACGAGGCGCGAACGCTTGTCCGGCACGCAAGCGATCAAACAGCTGCGTGCGCCCTGGGCCATACAAGCCAGCAAGCCGTACCACCGTCGAACGAACGGACTGCCGTGACAGCCACTGCTCAGCCTGCCACAACACTTTGCCGTTGAAACCGATTGGCGCCGGCGGTGTGGTTTCGTCGACCCATTCTCCGTCGTGTTCACCGTAGACGGCCGTGGATGACACGAACAGCACGCGTTGCAAGGCCAAGGGATTCAGCGCATCGAGCACGTGGCGCAAGCCGTCAAGAAACACGGCCTGGTAGACCGCCGGCTCACGCACATCCGGCGCTGGCGCAAAAATAAGCTGAGTCATCCGTGCCGGAAGCGTATGCATGCTTTCCGGCTGGGTGAGGTCGGCACTCAACCAGCGTATACCGTCGGCGTTCGCACCGGGCGGATGACGCCGCAACGCATAAACCTCATCGCCACGAGCCAGCAACCGTCTAGCCACACGCTCACCCAGATCGCCACAACCAGCTATCAGTATCGTCTCAGACATCCACGTACCTGCTTGCTACTATTCACCTATGAATCCTTCGTGCAACCTGTTCCTGGTCGGCCCGACCGGTGCCGGCAAGACGTCGATCGGCCGACAGCTCGCTGCGCGCTACAACCTGCCTTTTCTCGATCTCGATCAGGAAATCGAGCGCACGACAGGCGTATCGATCAGCACGATTTTCGATATCGAGGGCGAGGATGGGTTTCGTCGACGTGAGCGCGCCATGCTGGACGAGTGTAGTCGCCGCCGCGGCGTGCTGCTTGCCAGCGGCGCGGGCGCGATCCTGGATCCCGCCAACCGCCGGCATCTGGCAGAGCGTGGCTATGTCGCATGGCTGCAGGCTTCCGTGCCGGTGCAGCTGCACCGGCTTGCGCTCGATACGTCGCGCCCCTTGCTGGCCGATGCAGATCGGCATCGCAAGCTGGAAGCGATGGCGATGGCCCGCACGTCGCTTTATGAAGAGATCGCCGACCTGGTCATTCCTCACGGCGACGCCAATGAAGGGGTCGCCACTGCCAGTGAGCGATGCTTCAACTTGATCGAACAGCATTGGACCCGACAATTCGCATGATGAACCCGACCACCGCGCACGAAACAATCCATGTCGCACTAGGAGAACGCAGCTACCCCGTCTGGATTGGACGCGGACTGCTTGAGGATGATGCGCGGTGGCGTTCGATGCTGCGTGGCCGTCATGTGCTGGTAATCAGCAATCGCACCGTCGCGCCGCTTTATCTGGAGCGGCTGACACGCGGGCTGGACGGTCTGCAATGGTCGTCCTTTCTCTTGGAGGACGGTGAGACACACAAGAGCTTTGCGAATGTTGGACAGGCGCTGGAAACGCTAGCGTCCCTGGGCGCCACCCGCGACGCCTGCATCATTGCGCTGGGCGGTGGCGTGGTCGGCGATCTTGCCGGCTTCACCGCCGCCTGCTGGATGCGCGGCATTGACTTCATCCAAATGCCGACCACCTTGCTGGCCATGGTCGACTCCTCGGTCGGTGGCAAGACTGGCGTAAATCTGCCCGCCGGCAAGAACCTGGTGGGTGCCTTTCATCAGCCGCGTGCAGTCATCGCCGATATCGGCACGCTGGATAGCCTGCCCGACCGTGAATACCGTGCCGGCATGGCCGAGATCATCAAAGGAGCAGCCATTGGTGACGCCGCCTTTTTCGAGTGGCTGGAACAGCATGCCCCTGCACTCGCCATGCGCGATGAAAAAGCACTGGTGCAAGCGATCGCCACCAAGGTGCGTTACAAAGCCGGCGTCGTAGCACGCGATGAAACCGAGCAAGGCGAACGCGCCCTGCTCAACCTCGGCCATACCTTCGGCCACGCACTGGAAACCGCCGGCCACTACACCACCTTGCTGCACGGCGAAGGTGTCGCCGTTGGCATGCTATTGGCCGCGAAGTTGTCCGAGCGATTGGGCATGAGCGCTTCAGCCGACACTGAGCGCCTGCAGCGGCTGTTGCATGCCATAGGTCTGCCAACCGCCATTCCATCCGGTTTCGAGCCAGCGCCATTGCTGGCACTCATGCGCCTGGATAAAAAGAACATCGCCGGCACGCTCCGGCTGATCCTTTGGCGTGGCATCGGACGTGCGGAAATCGTATCCGGCGTCAGCGATACCGATGTGCTAGCCGTGTTGCGCGAAGCCTGCTACGGAACATGAACAAGAACGGCTGGCGCAAAACGATGCTCGCCCCTTACTTCCCTGCCCTCTAGAATGGCGTCCTCAGTTAGCTGTGCCACTTTGGGACGCCATGCGCCTCTATCTGCAAACCATGCCGGCCGGGGCCGACGCCCCACGCTACGTTCAGATCGTGCTTGAGCAGGATTTGCTCGGGGGCTGGACGCTCTATCGCGAGTCCGGCACCCAAGGCGGCCGCGCGACGCTGAAGCGCGATCAATACCTGGAACGCGATGAAGCCATCGCTGCTTTCGAAAAAGTCCGCGACGCGCAACTCAAGCGCGGCTACCGGGTGATGTTTGCGCAAGGGCTGGACGGCCCTTATGGACGCCGATAATGCATGCTCCCCTGATGAATGATCGTTTGTTGCGAGCCTTGCGCCGCGAGGCCGTGGATGTCACGCCGGTTTGGGTCATGCGGCAAGCGGGCCGTTATTTGCCCGAGTATCGTGCCGTGCGCGCCAAAGCCGGCAGCTTCATGGCGCTTGCGCAACATCCGGAGCTGGCGTGCGAAGTCACGCTGCAGCCGCTGGAACGCTTCGAGCTGGACGCGGCGATCCTGTTCTCGGACATCCTCACCATTCCCGATGCGATGGGGCTGGGCCTCTCATTCGCGCAAGGTGAAGGGCCTCAATTCGCCCGGCCAGTACGCAGCCGTGCCGATGTGGAAAGGCTTGGGGTACCGGACATGGACAGCGAGCTGCGCTACGTGATGGATGCCGTGCGGCTGATCCGTCACGAACTTCAGGGCCGCGTGCCGTTGATCGGCTTTTCCGGCAGCCCGTGGACGCTGGCCTGCTACATGGTGGAAGGTGAAGGTTCACGCGATTTCGCCACTGCCAAAGCCATGTGCTGGAACGATCCTGCGCTTGCGCACAAGCTGCTCGATACGCTGGCACGCTCCGTCACCGCTTATCTCAAGGCACAAGTCGCGGCAGGTGCGCAGGCACTGATGATCTTCGATACCTGGGGTGGCATGCTCGGTCCAGCCGCCTTCCGCGAATTCTCCTTGCGTTACCTCACGCAGGTGGTCGATGCGCTCAAGGCCGAAACCCAAACACACGGCGTACCGGTGATCTTGTTCTCGAAAGGCGCCCACCTTCATCTAGCCCATATGGCTGAAACCGGCTGCGCTGCACTGGGTATCGACTGGACGATCGATCTGGCCGATGCGCGTGAGGCAGTCAAAGATAAGGTGGCATTGCAAGGCAATCTCGACCCGGCTGTGCTACGCGCCAACCCCGAGGTGATCCGCCGCGAAGTACGCCGCGTACTCGACAGCTACGGCAACCATCCTGGACACATCTTCAATCTCGGACACGGCGTGACGCCCGACGTCGATCCCGAGCACGTCAAAGTATTGGTGGACGAAGTGCATGCATATAGCCGTATACGCTGAAACCAGCAAAAAGGACCACTCGCGCCCTTCCGGTCCGCGCCACTACCAAAGCAACCAAGTGTAACGCCGAGATGTTGCCGAAGACCCGATCCCATACAAATGCAATGGTCCACCCAACCTGAAAAGCCGGGATTTCCTGCACGTTGCCAGAGAAGGGGCAAGTTATGCATGTCGGTAGACTTGCCGCACATTTCCGGTTTCTGCGTTGTACTCAGGCGGCAGACATCACGTAGCACTATCCCTACACCACCGTGAGTCCTATCGAGCGCCTCAAGTATCTTTGTAATTCATGCTTTTCGAAGGTCGGCTCAAAAATGCCGCTTCCGTGCAGGAACGTCTTGACGTTGCTGCAATCCCAAAGATAGGTGTCCTGGTAAAGCTCGACCGTCGACTTGCTGTCGTACATCACGTCCTTGAAAAGGCTTAGCAAAGGATAAAGGGGCGCCTGATAATCATGCTCCCACTGCGCACGCCATTCGAGATACGGCATTTTCTTGAACGAAAACCCGAAGTCCGATTCGAGCTTCGTAAAAAAATCTTGCAGGGTAAGGTTGTTGTTCCCCGAATGTATGAGGTTGAACTTCTTCCCGAGCGCATCAGGATTGCGTGTAATGTGAGCAATAGCCCGCACCATGTAATCCACCGTGGTCAAGCCTTCACGCAAGTCGTGCAGCTCAGGCACTGAGCCACTGGTAAGGCATGTCTTCACCAATCCTGACCACCATTGGTATCCGGCGCACACTCCCGTGTTGCTGTGGAACGTGGCATAGCCCAAGCGAAATGTCATTAATGGCAGACCATGGCTAGCCGCTAAGTCGGCGATTTTTTCCATGACCCATTTGCTACGCACATAGCCGATATCGGTGGCGACTGCGGGTAAGTTCTGGTCGATGTCATCGCCTTCCAGCATAACCCGCTTGCCGGTATGCAGATGCCCCCAGCTATAGACGGAAATCGTGGAAAGCAGCATAAGCGGCTTTAGCTTGCCTGTAGCAGCCAAACCGATAACTTCACGCAGCCCCTCTACATTATCGCGCCGCATATAGGAATAAGGCTGAATGAAATTGACCGCACTGGCGGAGTGGTAGACGATATCAATCGTATCGCACAGATAGCAGTAGTCTTCTTCTGCAAGACCCAACCTGGGTTCCGCAAGGTTCGCGGCGTATACCCGTATACGATCAACCTCTGCCTGCTTGAGCCGAATATCGTACTTCTCTAGCGTCTCCATACATCGCACTTGCGCATGCGCATCATCCATCGCCCTCACCGGGCAATGAATGGTGGAGTCTGTTGTGGTCAACAATTCTTGCAGCAAGTGGATGCCAACAAACCCAGTAACTCCGGTGAGAAAGATATGCCTAGGCGCCGTGATTTGCTCAATTTGATAATTACCTTCGAATTGCAAATCACAGGGAATGTAAATATCTTCTCTCAATGCCCGGATGGGCTCTGCATCGACACTAGGGCTCGCAACGCCCATTCGTCGCTCAAGCTCGGCATGCAACGCCACGATACTTGGATTTTCGTAGATATCACGAATGTACGCCTTTACCCCGAGCCGATCGGAAACATCTTTGATCAGATGGGCGGCCATCAGCGAGTGACCACCGATCTCAAAAAAGCTGTCATCCGGGCCGAATTCGTCATGCTCCAACAAGCGGCTAAAAACGTCTGCAATCACAGCCTGACTGCCTTGAAAAGGGTGCGTCGCTCGCGACGATGATGAACTTGGTTTTTCATAACGCCTCAACAAAGCTTGCTTGTCAACTTTGCCGTTTGACGTCAAGGGAAAATCATCCATCCACACATAGCTGGTCGGAAGCATGTAATCAGGGAGAATGGCCTTGAGTGTCATCTTGATCGCAGCAATCTGCGCGTCATATTCTCCCTCGTAAGCACCATCAATCACCAGAAAAGCGACTATTTCCTTCTGGGCTTGAGCGCTGATCTCAGTGACGATCACGGCCGCCCTTTTTACCTGCGGAAGCAGCGTCAGCTGAACTTCGATTTCGGTAAGCTCGACTCGATTGCCGCGTATCTTGATCTGCTCATCTTTGCGCCCTAGGAATTGCAAACTGCCATCGGACAAATAACGGGCAAAATCACCGGTACGATAAAGGCGCTGTCCGTGGTGCTCAATGAATTTCTCGTGTGTCAGAGCCTCGTTATTCAAATAGCTCTTCGCCAAACCGGGGCCACCGATGCAGATTTCCCCCGATTCGCCTGGAGGGACCGCCGACAGCGTCTCATCAAGAATCTGCACCGTTGCGCCGGCGACCGGCAGGCCAATGGACGACGGCATGCCACGACTGGCACTGTGAACTCTATGCGCTGTGGCGAAGATGGTAGCCTCCGTCGGCCCGTAATAATCGACGAGCGTATAGCTCACGCGATCGGTGTCCACCGGGTTGAGCTTTTCGCCCGCAGTGAAGAGATACTGCAGCATCGTGGATGTTGTCGAAGTGGCGGCCACGACGTCGGGCACCATCACCGTAGGCACAAAAGCGTGTGTAATGCCATGGCGCCCGTAAAAACCAACCAATTCGTCGACGTCGATGCGAATAGCATCGTCCAGTACATAAAGAGCGGCGCCTGCACACAATGCCGACCAGATTTCCCACTGCGATACATCGAAGCCGACTTTCGCCATCAATGTAAGCCGGCTTTCCGCATGGACAGAGAATTCGCGGTTGTGCCATGCGACGATGTTTTCCAGCGAACGGTGCTCAATAACCACACCTTTCGGCGTACCGGTCGTGCCTGAGGTGAAGATTACATAGGCGGCCTGTTGCGGCGATACCACGACAGTCGCCTTGGAAATGGCGCCTTCGCACAGCTTCGCAACATCCTCGCATCTGCAGTCACCAATCGTTCGCCTGCCAGACGAACATAGTCCCAGCGACGCGCCGGTTTGCTCAACGATGTACTGCTTTCTTTGCTCTGGGTACGTCTCATCGACCGGCACATAGGCCGCTCCCATCTTAGCGATGCCAAGCACCCCGACGATAAAGCTGACCGATCGGTCGGCCAGCAGAGGAACCAAGGCGTTCTGCCCGATGCCTCTGTTGATAAGAAAAGCAGCAACAGCATCACTACGGCGATCAAGTTCTTCGTACGTCAACACCTGATGCCTGTCGATGACAGCTTTGGCATGAGGTTGCCGCTGGACATGACGTTGAAAATGATCAAGTACGGTGCTTAGCGAAAGCATCATGACCTACTCTCCTTGTAAAGGCACAACATTGCACCCGCTGTTAGGTTGCAAAAGCGCGTCCCACTCAATGCATGAGCTTGCTATAGCGTTTGTACGCTCGAATTCGTGGATAAGATGTCAACTGGCGGCCACGAAACAGCCTTCTTACGTGATATTTATCACAATTCCAGATTCGCTTTGCCCCGACAAAAAATGCTGCCATCTATTTGAACGGGCTAATGAGAACACACACTCATCCAGCCATCGCCGGGAAGAAGTGTACTCTAGCAGTAACCCGCTCAAATCAATCATGCACCGATCAAGCGCGCATATCTTCCAATTCCATGCCGCGTGTTTCGCGCACAGCGCGCATCACAAACAGCAGTGACAGGAAGGCGAACAACGCATACAGGCCGTATGCAAAGCTAAGACCGATCTGCGCAAGCCACGGGAAGGTACTGGTGATGACGAAGTTGGCCAGCCACTGCGCGGCTGCCGCAACCGCCAAAGCGATTGCGCGAATACTGTTGGGGAACATTTCGCCCAGCAGCACCCATACCATGGGTCCCCAACTCAAACCGAAGCACACCACGTAAGCATTGGCGGCGACTAACGCCACAGCGCCCCAAGGTGCAGGCAGACTCAAGCTGGCGCCACTGCCGGTGGCTTGCGAGAAGCACCATGCCATCAAGCCGAGGGTGATGGCCATACCGGCCGAACCGATCAACAAGAGTGGCTTGCGTCCGATTTTGTCGACCAGGGCGATAGCAACCAGGGTCACCAGCACATTGACGATGGACGTCGCCACGGTAATGGAGAAGGAGTCCGATTCGCTGAAACCTATCGAGTGCCAAAGCGTCGACGAGTAATAAAAGATGACGTTGATGCCAACGAACTGCTGGAACACGGAGAGCAGGATGCCGGTCCAGACAATCGGCAACAATCCGCCTTTTGGACCGCGCAGATCACGCAAGGTAGGGCGGTATTCCACCTTCAGGCTGTGCGCGATGTCCTGGATCTTGGCATCCAGCGCATGATCGCTGTGCAGGTCGAGCACCTTGGCCAGCACCACTCGCGCCTCGGCAGGACGACCACGCGCCACGAGGTAGCGCGGCGACTCCGGCACACCTAGCACCAGAACGCCATAGATAAGCGCCGGCACCGTGGCGACCAGGAACATCCAGCGCCATGCCTCCAGTCCGAACCAGAGCATATGGGAGGCGCCGCCAGCCGTGCTGGCCAACCATGCGTCGCTGAGCAAGGCCACGAAGATGCCCAGCACAATCGCTAACTGCTGCATGGAACCCAGCCGTCCGCGCACGCTGGCCGGAGACACCTCAGCAATGTAAGCCGGCGCGATGACCGATGCCATGCCGACACCAATGCCGCCAACAACGCGCCACAGCATAAGGCCCCACACCCCATGCACCAATCCAGACCCGATGGCGCACATCACCAGGAACAGTGCCGCCACTTGCATCGTGCGCACACGTCCCAGCCGATCCGCAAGCGGCCCGGCATACCATGCGCCCAGGGCCGATCCCAGCAATGCGCAAGACACGGCAAAGCCGATCTCTCCCGCACCAAGCCCGAAGCCATGGCGCACGGCATCCACAGCACCATTGATCACGGCGGTATCAAAACCGAACAGGAATCCGCCAAGGGCCGCGGCGGCGGCGATCAGTACGACGCGCGCCGTCGTACGTGCCTCTTCCCCTTGCGCGGTACTTGTATTGGTAGGTGTATTGAGATTCATCGAAACCATGCTCCCCGCATGATGGGTTCAAATGTTGACCGATTCTGAGTTTGGCGCCCGTCACTGTCCGCTTGAATACGTATGCATACGCAGGAGCGGTTCCAGCTCTTTGCATGCCGGCATCGAACCAGGGCCGAGTTGGACTCACGGAGTGTATGGCATTGCATGGATCCGTCATGCTGCAAAGCGCGAAACAGGCAAAACTCGCGCTTGAGGTGCTTGTCAGGCAGGACGCTGGTCATCCCGCGCGTCGGAACGATCCCGAGGTGCAGAACGGGTGCTGTCGCCGGTCGATGGTTCGCGCTCAAAAAAATGCTGCACGTCGGCGAGACCTCGTGTACGCGGCATAGGGGGCAGGCTGGCGAGAAACAGCTTGCCATAGCCCTTGCTGGTCAAGCGCGGGTCGCACAACATCAACACGCCACGATCGTGCACGTCGCGGATCAAACGCCCGGCGCCTTGCTTCAGTGCGATGACTGCGGAAGGTATCTGCCACCCCATAAAGGGATTGATACCGGATTGTTCCAATGCTTCCAGGCGTGCCTGCAGAACCGGATCATCCGGCGACGCAAACGGCAATTTGTCGATCATGACCATCGACAAAGCTTCGCCCGCCACATCGACCCCTTCCCAAAAGCTCGCCGCACCGAGCAGAACACCATGTCCACTCGCACGGAATTCTTCGAGCAATTGATGCCGTGGCGCATCTCCCTGCACGAATAATGGCCAAGGCACACGATTGGCCAACAACTCAGCGGCGCGACGCAGTGCACGGTGCGAGGTAAACAATAAGAAGGCGCGGCCATGGGATGCTTCGAGCACCGGTATCGTCGCTTCCATCACACGCTCGGTGTAATCCCGTGCAGCCGGGTCCGGCAAGCCTTCCGGCAAATAACAGAGTGCCTGGCGCGCGTAGTCGAAGGGACTCTCCAGGCTCAGTGTCCGCGGGTCATCCAATCCCAGCTGACGCGCGAAATGATCGAATTGGCCTGCCACGGAGAGCGTCGCCGACGTATGAATCCACGCCGCATAGGTACGCTCCCGCATGGCCCGCAACGGTGTGGCGAGATCCAGCGGCGTAGCATGCAGGGCAAAGCCACGTGGAAACAGTTCATACCAGCGGACGTCCTGCCCCGTCGACGTTTCTACAGCCTGATCCAAACGTTCGCTCAGATGGAGTGCGCGCTCATGCACGTTCATGAAGCCACGCGAGCGTTCGGCTTGCGATGCCAACGCATCGGCCAATGCCGCCAGCACTTCGCCAAGTTCGTGCAAGGCTGCCGACGCGCCCTCGCGTTTCAACAACTCGTGGAATGGGCCGCGTGCCGGCAACGGCTCAAGTATCAGGCGGAACTTTCGCACGGCTTCTTGCAAGGCCTCGACCGGCTCCAGCACCAGGCCGATCGCACCGGTAATACCGTTGCACTCGGTCAAAGCGTCCGCCGCGAGCTCGGTCAACTGGCGCGCACTTATGCTTTGCGAAAAGAATTGTCCGGCGAGTTCCGGGATTTGATGCGCTTCATCGAGAATAAAAGCCTGCGCACCTGGAAGGATTTCACCGAATCCCTCCTGCTTCAAGGCAAGATCAGCGAACAGCAGATGATGATTGACGATGACCAGGTCCGCTTCCTGCGCCTCGCGCCTTGCGGCAATCACGTGGCAATCCTCATAGAAGGGACACTCCACGCCCAAACAGTTTTCCGCCGTGGACGTTACACGCGGCCATAGCGTCGAGTCTTCCGGCACTTCTGCCAATTCCATGCGATCACCACGCCGTGTGCGTGCCGACCACGCGCGGATGGCGGCCAGGTGCGCAGCCTGCTTGCGATCCAGGTTGGTGCCTTCGCGCACGGTTTGATCAAGCCGGTACAAACAGAGGTAATTGGCGCGTCCTTTCAGCAACGCCGTTTTCCGACGCGCGCCGAGTACGGATCGCACCCTGGGTACATCGCGGAAAAAAAGCTGATCTTGCAAGGCCTTCGTTCCAGTCGACACGATGACCCGCTCGCCTGACAACATGGCTGGCACTAGATAAGCGTAGGTTTTTCCAGTGCCGGTGCCGGCTTCGGCAATCAGCGTTTCGCATTCGGCGATGGCATGTTGCACCGCGCGCGCCATCGCCTGCTGCGCCGGACGAGGCGCGAAGTTCGGCAATTCACGGGCGAACGGGCCGTCGGCGCCAAGCAATGCGTCGATGTCATCAGAATCGGTCATCGGTGCAGTATCGCGCAGGCCCGGCAGCTGCGAAACCATGCGCATGCCTTAGTCATGCCGCGGCTTGCTTCATTCAAGAATGAGACGTGCCTTTCGATGCGGCCATGCCTGCCGCCTCTACGATGCGCCCGATTCCTTCGTGCTCGATGGCCGTCATCGCCTCGCGCAACGCCATGGCATTGCACGATCTGCTAACGCCAATACGAAACAGCAGCTCGCCTTCTGCACTGCGCGACGAATGAATGGAATCGAGATTGATGCCGCGCTGTTCAAATACCGACAGCAACGCGCGCAAGGAACCCGGCTGATCGATTGGCAGAAATACATTGAGGTAATTCGGTTCGCGCAAATCAGCCAGCAGATATCCCAGCCGCTCGAACGCATAGCTGCCATCGGACACCGCGCGCTCCCCGGCATAGGCCCGGCTCTGTTCCAGCCATTTCGCGCGCAATTGCTCACGCGCCGGATCGTCTCCACGATGCACCAAGTCACGCAATGCACCCAGCTGCGCGGCCAGTCGGGCGAGCATGGGCGCGACATAAGGGTTTTCAAACGGGATGTCCTGGTAAATCGCGGGATTGCCGGCAAGCATGCGATGCGTTACCGCACTATCCAGTTCATAGCCCACCGACGCAAACGGCCGGATGTCGTCAAGTCCACCTACGGCGGGCGCCAGTTCGCGCAACACAGCTCCTTGCGCCATATGCGATGCATGCACCATGCCCTGCACCAGCGCCATGATGCGATCGTGTTGCTCGGCTTCCGCACGGACACAATCGGCTTCGCTTGCGGCAAGAAAACGTTCCAGCCAGGGACGCCAGGTATCCAAGCGCGCTTCGCAGACCACCATGGCACGGCCGCGCAAGGTATCCGCCTTCGGTGCAGCGCTCATCGGATGCAATCCGACCACTTCGGCTTGCGAGGCAAGCATTGCCGTTACGGGAGCGGCTTTGATAGACGTGATATCCAGCCACAGCTGGCCGCGTTCAGCACCCGCAGCTTGCGTCACGTACTGCCGGATAAGCGCAGGCGTATGACGGATCGGCGCACAGAACACCAACACGTCGACAGCGTGAATGAGCGCTTGCTCGGATAATTCAGTCTCACCGCAAGGGTCTCGCCCCACGACCGACAGACCCATGCGTTGCTCGAAAAAGCGACGCAGCCAGCGTCCGTATGAGCCCCGGCTACCGACCAGACCGATCCGTGGCGCCACGTTCATGCGTCAGTAGCGTTGGATGCCAGGCTCGCGGCATTGACTGACCCCTTTGCTGGCAACGGAGGCACCGCTTTCGTCGTGGTTGTGCTGATGGATTTCCACGATGGTCTGCCAGTTGCGCGCGCATAGCGGCCCCTGTTTGGAACCCAACGTCCAAGACTGATGGGCAAGCTTCCCGGCCAGCTGGAAATCGCCCATGTAGATGGCCACCTCAGCGCGGTCCTGCAACAGATCCGGGGAATCGGGGCTGCGCTTGAGCGCCTGGTCCAGCTTGGCCGCCGCCGCCTGATACTGACCGGTGCGCTCGTCTTCATGCGCAGCATCCTGCAAGGCCGTAATGCCGGGATCCTTGAGCGGCTGCACATCGATGACCGATTTATCCCGCGCGCCGGCTGCCTCGATTTCAGCGACCATGGAAACGTTCGACTTCGCTGGCGGCTTGGGCGCCTCAGGGACGGGCTGGGCGCACGCGGCGAGCAGCAGGCTGGCCAGCGTGGCGGAAACAAACGGGTAGAGACGAGGCAAACGGAACGGCATGGTCAATCTCGCGTACTGACGGTGGTGGTAGTGGTGGTCGGAGTCGTCGTGGCAGGTGCAGAAGCACTTTGGCCGGCGCCGAACAGATTACCGATCTTTTGCCAAAAACACCCTTCCGAATCGGTCGAAAGCGAGCCCGCAATCACCGGCACCTGCCGTGCCCCCGAGCATTGAGGATCGCTGCGCTTGCCGTCAGCGGGATTGATCCAGGCCATTTCCAACCCTGGCCCCGGGGATGCGGAAAGCGGTTCGGTGGGCAATTTGCGGAACAATTCCTGCCATGCGCGCAAGGCGCCCGTCGCGCCGAACAAGTGACTGGGCTTGTTGTCGTCGCGTCCCATCCAGAACACGGCCAGACGATTGCCGGTAAATCCGGCAAACCAGCTATCGCGCAGATCATTGCTGGTACCCGTCTTACCGGCCGCATGCAGCCACGCAAGGCTGGAATCTCCCAAGGCGCGCGCCGTGCCATAGGTTGTTACCTGTTGCATGGCCCAGGTAATCAGATCAACCGCCTGCTGATATTCGCCGGGACCGCTCTCGACTTCGTAACGCTTGATGGTGCGACCATTGCCATCGACCACGCCGTTGACTGCCAACAGGGGCAGCGCATGACCGTCGGAAGCCAGGTATTCATAGAGCTGTGCAACCTGGATGGGTGCAAGATCGATCGCGCCGATCAACAGGGACGGTCCAGGCTGAACGCTGGTGAGGCCAAACGACTCAAGAAAAGCCTTGATGCGCGGCAGGCCTACGGCCAGCCCGAGATGAATCGTGGCGAGATTCCACGAATAGGCCAATGCATCCACCATCGGCACCATGCCATGGCTTTGGTTGTCATCGTTGTGCGGTGTCCAAGGGGTGCCATCGGGCTGACGCATGCTGATCGGCGAATCGTCGAGTTCCGTGGCGAGGTTCCAACGCTCCGGCTGCGTAAGGGCGACCAGATACACAAAGGGTTTGATGGTCGAGCCGATCGGCCGCTGTGCATCCAGTGCGCGGTTGAACCCTTGGTCACCGGCAAATTTGCTGCCAACGACAGCAAGCACATGGCCCGTTTTTGAATCCGTGACCACGCCGGCGGCCTGCGTATCGTTACCCCGCCGGCCAAGGTTCTTGATGGCCGTAGCGACCGCCTGCTCCGTATAAAGCTGTGTCGCCGGATCCAGTGTCGTGAAGATCGACAAATTCCCCTTTTGCAGGGTTTCTTCGTCAAAGTCGTTGGTTATCTGGTCACGTACCAATTGCATGAAGGCGGGGAACCGGTCATGCGGCAACTGACCATCGGCGATCACACCCAACGGTGTCGCCTTTGCTGCGCGCGCCTGCTCCGGCGTCAGCAAGCCGGTGCTCGCGAATTGATCCAGCACCAGGTTGCGACGCGCCAAGGCGCGATCCGGATACCTGCGTGGATCGAACTGGCTTGGGCCTTTCACCAGACCGACCAGCAGCGCGATTTCCTGTGGACGCAGATATTCGAGGCGACGTCCAAAATAGAACTCGGACGCGGCAGCAAAACCGCGCACTGCCTGGCTGCCCTGCTGGCCGAGAAATACTTCATTGATATACGCATCGAGAATGCGTGCCTTGCTGTAGTGCATCTCCAGCAAGATCGCCATCAAGGCTTCATTCAACTTGCGGCCAAACGTTTGGTCGCGACTCAAGAAAAGGTTACGCACAAGTTGCTGCGTGAGCGTCGAGGCACCTTGTACCGTATGACCGGCGCGCAAATCCGCGAATGCCGCGCGAAGGATGGCACTGAAATCGACACCGATATGATGCTTGAAATCACGATCCTCGACCGCCTGCAGACCTGCCACCAGCAAAGGCGGCACATCGCTCAATTGCACGATGCGACGATCTTCCTGCTTGGCGCCATATACCGTGGCGATGCGTGCAGGATCCAGATGGGTTTCGCGCAATGCGCGTTCCGTCGCGAGGTCTGTTATCGATTGCACGATGCCCTGTCCAAGGGCGACGCGAATATGCTTGGGCAACTCTCCGCCATCCGGTCCGGCATAGCCGCGCGATGAGATGAAATAGGTGCTCCCTTTCTTGGTCCAGCTACCGGGAACGTCCCCATGGCCGTCATCCACATAGCCGGAAAATGTCAGCTCCACCTCCAGCGTAGCGGGATTCATCGGCACGCCGGCCGCAAGCCGCAGCGGCTGCGAATACACTCGTGTCGGCACGGCAAACACCAGATCGTTGAAACGATCCTGTACGCGCTTGTTGAGAATCAGTGAGTACGGCAACACGAAGCCGAAGAACAAGCCCGTGCCAATCCAGAAAGGTAACCGCAACCAAGGCCAGCACGCGCTTGCGATCGATCGAATTCGGCTCAGGAAGTCCAACGCGGTGGTATCCAGTGGAGGGAGGGACGATTCGGTTGAGCCCGGATCATAGGGTGCGGCACCCGGCGGCTGGATGAACGCAACCCCGCCAGAAAGGGCGCGGCACGGCCTTTCGAAGGCCTTTGCACGGGCATTTCACCCAGGCATCTCCCAACACTCCGCATCGGGCCGGAAAGGACGGGGCTGGATACCCAGCAAGCGGGTCATTTCTTCATTGTCGGCAATCAGATCGGCTTCCAGCCGGCTCAGCGGGCCACGCAAGCGCCCCATGCTCCGACGCGCCAGCCGCAACAACCAGGCCGGCAACGGCAAGGGCAAGGTATCCACGGGAAGGCTGCGACGCACCCGCGCGAACATGTCCCCGACAGGCAGCCGCTCGCCGCCGCCCATGGAAAGTATCTTGCCCGCCGACGCAGCCGTATCCAGTGCGGCCAGCGCAGCATAGGCAAGATCCTCTGCGTGCACGGGCTGACGCATGCCCTGCCCGGCCGGCAAAGGAAACACGCGCGTGCGCATCGCGCGGCGAGCAATCGGCGTAAGGCTCTTGTCGAGACCCACCCCGTAAATAAGCGTCGGACGAAGTACCGTCCATGCACTGCCGTGCCGGTTGCATGCTTCGGCCAGTGCGTTCTCGCTGTCACGTAACCACTGGGACAACGCCCGCTCGGCCGGCACCTCGGATTCACGCTTGCTTTCCGCGCTCATCGAACTGGTGGCAACAATGCGCGGCGCAGACAACAGATCCACCTGTGTCAGCCACTGCGCAAACGACATCAAGGGACCGAAACTGAAAATCGCCGAGACGTTCTGCACGACTGGCACAGCGTCAGGAAGTTCTCCAGACACCCATGTCACGCCCGGCATGGACAAACGCCCCGAGCGGCTCATTGCGACGATCGGCTCTCCGCGATCAGCAAGCAATGGCAGCAGGTAATAGCCGATCTGGCTGCTGCCGCCGAACACCAATACGGTCATCCGCCACCCTGCATACGCACGGTAAGCTGCTGCACACGCGGATCATTGGGAAGCAGCTTGCGTCCCTGCTCAAGCGAAAGAGCCGCGTTGTTGCGATCGCCGCTATCCAGCTGCTGCTCTGCCTGATCCAACCATGCATAAGCAAGGCGTTGCCGTGATTGCGCCAATGAAACATCGCCAGGAGCCAAGCTATCGAGCGTATCCAGCAAGTTATCTGCCTTGTTGAGATTGCCGCTGCTCAGTGACTGGTTGAATTCTTGCTGCACCAATCCAGGAAGACCTTGCAAACCTGCCAGCGCCTCTTGATTGTTGCCGTCGATAGCTAACGCACCGCGATAGAGGTCGTAAGCGCAATCGCCGGGCGGCGCCATGATGTCGCCGCGTGCTGCCGCCTGCTTCGCCTGCTGCACCATATTCGCGACCTGCACTTGTTGTTGCGGCGTCAACGTGACGGTTGCGGTCGCCGGTTGCGTGCTTTCTTGCTCTGCCTCGTCTGTTGCAGATCCTTGCTGCCCCAATCGCGCCCGCGCTGCAACCAAGTCCGCCGAGCCTGGCGCAAGGGGGGCTGCCTCATCCAGCAATTTGCGCGCCTGTCCCGTATCACCGCTGTCGATTGCCGCGTTCGCTTGCACGACCAAGGCTTCGGCCACCTGGCCAAGTCCGGCTTTCGCCTGGGCGTTGTTCGGATCGATGGCAAGCGCAGCTTTGAAATGTGCCAGCGCGGTGTCACTGCCATCCCCGGCAACGCGACCGGCGCGCAGCGCATCGTTGCCTTGACTGATCGCGTCGGTCAGCGCACTGATGGCCTGCGCCTGCTGTGCGGAAAGCGCTGCCCGCAACGTAGGAAGCTGCGCGTAATTGGGTAGCAGGATCGCAAGATGATCGATGCCGGCGGAAGCGTCCGCAAGATTGTTCGCGTCCAATGCCTTTTGAATTTGCGCTGCCATGGCGCTGCCCACTTGATCCAGGCCGTGCCGCGCGACGGCATTGTCCGGTTCAGCGGCTAATACACGCTGGTAAAGCGCTGCGGCTCCGTCCGGACCATCCAGCTTATTGTCGTTGAGAGCCTGCTGCGCCTGCGCGATCAATGTCGCCGTCTGTCCCGACGCTACTTGAGCCTTGGCGATCTGCTGCGCCAGACGGTCGACGTCACTGCCGCCTCCCAGCAGTTCACGCGCATTGGTCAATGCTTGTGTCGCTTCATCCAGGTGACCCGCCTGCAGCGCGGCGTCTGCACGTGCGATCTCCGCACGACCGACGTCATTGAGACCCTGCCGCGCAGCATCGTTGTCCGGTTCCAAGGCGCGCGCCGCCTCAAACAGTTCACGCGCACTGGTGCCGTCGGTGCCATCCAGATGGCCTTCCTGCAAAGCGATCTGCGCACGATGGAGCACGTCGTCGAAGTCCGTGCGTGGAACCAGTCCACGCAAACGGCTCTGGTTCAACCACAGGCCACCGATCACCACCACCAGCACGACGATCAGCAAAGGCATCAGCCAGCCCCGCCCCCTCTTATGCCGATGATGGGGCACCGATGCGCTCGCACGGCGATAGCCAGGTTCGACCTTGATGCGCGGCAAGCCATCGTTCGGCTCCGCGGGGGATTGAGGCCGATCCAGGTGGTCCAGATTGCCTAGTTTCGGTTCGGTACGACCGGAGTAGCCCGGCTCGTTGGGGTCGCGGTTTCCGCTCATAGCTCGTCGGCTGGCAAGTCAACCTACGCAGCTTAACATCGCATCCCATAGGCGCGTTGACAGAACGGCACAGCGCGTTCAGGGGTCAAGCGCCTGCCTGCGACCTGACAGCCAGGCCGACGCAAGCCAGGTCAGGTTGAAATCACCAACAGGCTCTCAGCCGGCCCCGATCCTGCGTGCTTCTACCACATTGGGAAGCGCCGCCAGGCGGTCCAGTAGCGCCGACAGCTGCTCAAAATCTCTCACCCGCAAGGTGTAGCGCATTTCCACCTCACCTGTCCGGGCAAACAACCGGCTGGAGGATGCAATGATGCCCACGTTGGCATTGCTGATGACGCCGACGACGTCTTTCTGCAAGCCTTTGCGATCGTAGCCATTGAGCTGAATGGTCACTTCGTAAGCCTGCGCCGCAGCCTGCCCCCAACTCACCTCGATCACCCGGTCCGGATCGCGCCGGGCCAGTCGCGCAAGGCTGACGCAATTGGCCCGGTGCACCGACACCCCTCGCGTGCGCGTGATGAATCCGCGCACCGGATCACCCGGCAAAGGCTGGCAACAACGCGCGAGCACCGTCAGCAGGTTACCGACTCCTTCGATGGTTATCGCGCCGTGATCAAACACGGTAGGACGAACCATGGGCATCGGCACGTCCAGCGTCGCCGCTTGCGACTGCTGCGACTCCTGCAACACGCGCGCCACCTGGCCGGGATTGACCTCGCCCAAGGCGAGCGCGATCAGCAATTCGTCGTGCGTTTGCAGATGAAACAGCGCCGGCAACTTCGAGAGATCCAGGTCGGGCAGCGCCAAGCGCTTCAATTCCCGCTCCAGCAAGGCTCGTCCCGCTGCAAGATTCGCCTCGTGCGCGCTGCGACGAAACCAGGCGCGAACTTTGTCACGCGCGCGGCTGGTATGCAGATAACCGTGATGTGCGGATAGCCAATCGCGGCTCGGCTCGGCAATCTTGGTGGTAAGAATGTCCACCCGATCGCCGCTACGCGGTTGATACGTCAATGGCACAATGCGGCCATTGACTTTGGCGCCGCGGCAACGATGCCCCACTTCGGTATGCACGTGATAGGCAAAATCGAGCACAGTGGCACCGCGTGGCATGTCGACCACCTCGCCCTTGGGCGTCAGCACATAGACGCGATCCTCCAGTAACTCGGTCTGCAATTCCGCCGCGAGTTCGCCATCATCATTGCGCGGCTCGAGCAGCTTGCGCATCCACGCAATCTTGGCTTCGAAATCCGCATCGCCGCTGCCGCCTTCCTTGTAGCGCCAGTGGGCAGCTACGCCCAATTCATTGGCTCGATGCATGTCATGCGTGCGAATTTGCACCTCCAGCGTTTTCCCATGCGGTCCGATCACAGCCGTATGCAGCGAGCGATAGCCATTGCTCTTGGGACGCGCGACATAGTCGTCGAATTCACCGGGCAAATGCGGCCATAGCGCATGCACGATGCCCAGCGCGGCGTAGCAATCGCCGACATTGTCCACCAGCACGCGCACGGCGCGAATGTCATAGAGCTCGGAAAATTCCACCGCTTTGCGCTGCATCTTCTTCCAGATGGAATAGATGTGCTTTGGGCGCCCAGCCAAGTCGGCCCGAATATCTGCCGCCTGCAAAGCATTGCCTAATTCGGCCAGCGCCTCGCGGATGAAACTCTCGCGGTCTTCGCGGCGCTCGTCCAGCAGTTTCGCGATCCGACGATAGGTGTCGGGCTGGAGGTAACGGAAAGCGAGATCTTCCAGCTCCCACTTCAACTGCCAGATACCCAGGCGATTGGCGAGCGGCGAATGGATGTCGCGCGTGAGCCGCGCCAACTCCTTGCGCTCATCTTCCGGCAACGTGCTGGCGGCACGCATCCGCGCCAGCTGGCGTGCCAGCAGCACGAACACCACACGCAGGTCCCGGATAATCGCCAGCAACAGGCGGCGCAGCCCTTCGGAGCCGCCTTCGGGGGGACGCTGTGCATGCAAGGTCCACACCCGTTCCGCCGCCATCTGTCCAGCGACCAGACGCTGCAGCTCTTCGGGAAGCTTCTGCGCGCGCTGTTCCCATACCAATGGATGCATACGCGAGAGTTCAAACCACAGCGCGGCAGCCTGGGTCTGCGCATCACAACCGAGCATCGCCAACAAGTCGAGCACATCACCACATTCGCGCTCATTGACGCCGTTTTGCGCGCACGCGGCCAGCGCGTCGGACAGCACGGGCGGCAAGGCGCCGGCCCGTGACTGCCATGCCGCCAGATGTCCTGCGCTGGTGGTGGCGTGAACCATGATGGTTTGTGCTTATCCTGCGTCAGCCGAGCATAGCTCAAGCTTGCAGAAACGAGAGCCGATCACCGCCTGCGCAACGCGGAAGAAAGCGCATCGATCTGTTCAAGCGCCTTCGCCAGCCGCTTGGCCGATACCGGCTCGGGCGTTTTCAATTCCTGCGCGAACAACGATACCCGCCATTCCTCAATCAGCCAGCGCAGCTCATCCAGCCCCTCATCGCCAGCCGCGCGGTGGTTGAGGTATGCGCGCCAATACGGCAATACCTGCAGCATGCGCTGCTGATCCTTGGTGGGATCCTGACGCAAGCGTTCGGCACGCAGGCGCATCGCCCTCAGGTAGCGCGGGAAATGCGAAAGCCGCGATGTCGATAGCTCCCGCAGAAAGCCTGGCGCGAGCAGCCTGTCCAACTGCTCGCCCAGATCGTCGTAACTCGCGCGTGCAAAGCCGATAAGCGGAGGCTGCAACCATGGCTTGAGATCTGCCTGCGCCTCGATGATCGGCTCAGCCAGCTTGAGCCGTTCCACCGCTGCCGAAAAGAGCTCTCGCACCGCATGCGTACGCAATGACTCGAACGCGACCGCACTGCGTACGTTCAAATCCTGAGTGTCGAGCAAATCCCTCAAGCCACCTTCGACAAGGTCTTCGCGCAAACCGTCGACGCTACCGAGCGGCGCATATTTCAACGACACCGCATGGGAGATGGGGAGGCGTCGACGGGCCTGCTTCAAGTCACTGGCAAGCGCATGCCGAAGCAAACGCTCCACGCCTTTGATATGTGCGGCATGGGCTTCATCGCGCAGCTCAAATACACGCAGTGCTACGGCGTCGCCAAGATCGACCAGTGCGGGGAAGGCCATCAGACCGCCTTCGGAACGCACCTGCCCGGGAATCTCCTCGAAATCCCACTGCGTCACATCCTCGCGGGTGAGTTCGATATCGGTCTTGCGCGAGAAAGCCTCGCGGGCCTGCCCTTCCCATTCACTGCGCAGTGCCGCAAGGTCGCGCCCGGTCGCAAGCGTGTGCCCCTGCTCGTCATGCAACCGATAGCGCATAAAGAAATGCGGCGTGAGTTCCACCGAAGTGAATTCGTCCTCCTCAATCTCCACGCCTGTCGTACGCCGCAGAAAAACGGCAAGCGCCTTGAACAAGGGTTCATCACGCGGCGCTTCGGCCTCAACGAAGGCTCGCGCAAAATCCGGTGCGGGAACAAAATTACGGCGCAGTGCCTTCGGAAGCCCACGGATCAACTCAGCCACCTTATCGCCCAGCAGACCAGGCACTAGCCATTCGCAACGCGCGGCAGGCAAGGCATTGAGCATCGCCAGTGGCAGATGAAGCGTGACGCCATCCGCCTCATCGCCGGGCACGAACCGATATTCCAAGCGGTAACGCTGCGGCGGAATGTCGAGAGAAGTCGGAAAGGCTTTTGGATCGAGCCCGGAGCCACCGGCCATGACATCATCCATCGACCAGCGCAACGCGGCCTGTTCGGCCGGCCGAGCCTGCCGATACCAGGCATCCAGCGCGCGGTTGCTGGCGATGTCTTGCGGCAACTTACCGCGAAAGAAATCCACCAGGTCGTCTTCGTGCCGAATCAGACCTTCGCGCCGCTGCCGTGCTTCGATGCCGCGTGCATCGTCCAGCACGCGCTGATTAGCGCGCACGAAGTCCGCGCGTGCGTCGATATCACAACGCGCCAGCGCTTCACGCAGAAAGATCTCATGAGCCAGTGCAGGATCCTGGCGCTGGAAGGTCACCGCGCGACGTTCAACCAGCACCAACCCGAACAGACTCACCTGTTCGTACGCCACCACCATGCCGCGCTTGCGCGACCAATGCGCGTCGCGACACGTACTGCGCAAGAGATGCGCGGCCTCCTCCTCGACCCACACCGGCTCTACGCGTGCACACATCATGCCCCAGACGCGTCCGCCGATATCCAGAATCTGCGCGGCGAAAATCCAGTTTGGCGGCGTCTTGGCCAACGCTGATCCCGGGAATACCTGAAAGCGTCGTTCGCGCGTACTGCGATAGATGCCTTTTTCATCCTTGCGACCCAGTTGCGTCGGCAAGCCCGCCAGCAAACTGCGATGAATCGATTCGTAGAGACGTTCACTCTCGCCGACGACCATCTCCCCTCCCCCCTCTCGAGAGGAGGCCGGGACGACGGCCTGGGACTTACTGGAAGCCTTAGACGCGTGCTTTTTCCGAGGACCCTTCGTGACATCGCCCGTCGCTCCAGGCAGGGCTGCCTGACTATTCCGGCCTTCTGCCCGCCAGGAAGAAGACGATGAAGTTGGCGGAGAGGGAGAAGCCATGCTCCAGCCAAGCTCCTGCACGACCAGCAGCAGCTGCCGATGCAACTCGCGCCATTCGCGCATGCGCAGGAAACTCAAGAAGTGCCGCGAACACCAGTCCCGCAGTTTCGACTGCGTAAGCTCTTCATGCGCGCCTTCGTATTCACGCCACAAGTTCAGGACGCCAACAAAGTCCGACTTTGGATCAATGAACGTTGCATGGGCCGCATCGGCTTGCTGGCGGGCCTCGGCAGGTCGTTCGCGCGGATCCTGGATGCTGAGGAACGCCACGATGGTCAGCACTTCGCGCAGGCTGCCCCGTTTTTGGGCCTCGACCAACATGCGCGCAAGCTGCACGTCGATCGGCAGCCTGGAGAGTGTGCGTCCGATGTCGGTGAGCTGGCGCTTTTCGTCGATCGCACTGATCTCAGCGAGCCGGCGATAACCATCGGCCACCACGCGTGGATCAGGTGCTTCGAGGAAGGGAAACGCATCCACGTCGCCCAGCTGCAGCGACAGCATGCGCAAGATCACGTTGGCTAGCGATGAGCGCAGCAGCTCGGGATCCGTGTAGGCCGCACGCGACGCGTAATCCGCTTCATCGTAGAGTCGATAGCACACACCAGGGCCCACGCGACCACAGCGTCCTTTGCGCTGATCGGCCGCCGCCTGCGCAATAGGCTCAACATGCAGGCGTTCGAGCTGGCTGCGCTGGCTATAGCGTTTGACGCGGGCCGTGCCGGTATCGACCACATAACGGATGCGCGGCACCGTCAGGGACGTCTCCGCTACGTTGGTGGCGAGCACGACGCGACGCTTCGGACCCGGTTTGAAGACGCGATCCTGATCGGTGGCCGACAGGCGTGCATACAGCGGCAGGATTTCCGTCTCCCGATACTGGCGGCGTGACAGCAACAAATGCGCGTCGCGAATTTCGCGCTCTCCAGGCATGAACACCAGCACATCACCACGCGGATCGTCATGCGTGATCTCATCCAGCACGGCAGCGATATGCTCGGCACTGCCCTGCTGCAGGTCCCCACCCCGCCGACGGTTTCCGGCATCTGCATCATCGACCGGCCGCCAACGCACCTCTACGGGATACGTGCGTCCTTCCACCGATACCACCGGCGCGCCGTCGAAATGCTGGGCAAACCGCGCCGTATCGATAGTGGCCGAGGTGACGATGATTTTCAGCTCTGGCCGTCTCGTAGCAAGCCGTTTCAGGTAGCCAAGCAAAAAGTCGATGTTGAGACTGCGTTCGTGCGCTTCATCGATGATCAGCGTGTCATAGGCCGACAGCCACGGATCGTGCTGCGTTTCAGCGAGAAGGATACCGTCGGTCATGAACTTGATCAGGCTCTGCTCGGATACCTGATCCGTAAAACGCACCTGGAAACCAACCTGGTCGCCCACTTGCGTGCCCAGCTCCTCCGCCACCCGGCGCGCCACCGAACGCGCGGCTAGCCGGCGTGGCTGGGTGCAGCCGATCATTCCCGCTTCGCCGCGTCCGGCAGCCAGGCATAGTTTCGGCAGTTGCGTGGTTTTGCCCGAGCCTGTCTCGCCGGCAATCACCACCACTTGATGTTTGCGGATCAAGCTGACGATTTCGTCGGCGCGCGCCGTGATCGGCAGCGATTCATCCAACCGGATAACGGGCTTGCTTTCCACACGCCGGCGCCGGCGCTCCGCGGATGCGGCGATGTCGGCAACCAGGGCTTCGAGTTTTTTCTCATCTGGCCGACGCGACAAGCCGCGCCAGCGGCCCAGCAGCCGGCCGAAGTCGCGACTGGAAACGGCATCCAGCGATTTGCGCACGGCGCGCAGTCGGGCTTCCGGAGAAACGGAGGTATCGGGCTTGGTATCACTCATGCAGGCGTACATGATAGCTGGAGACTATCGTCGGCATCTGCATTATTCATTTCTCATGGCCGCCCCGCGCGAATAATCTCGTTCGCCAACACCACCGGCCAAGCGGAAAAGATGAGTCATGACTACCAGCATCGGCATCGCCAAGCGGGATCGCGAGACCATCGGCAAACAGCTCTCCAAGCTGCTAGCCGATACTTATTCGCTTTACCTGAAAACCCATAGCTTTCATTGGAACGTGACCGGGCCGCACTTCAACAGCCTGCATGCCATGTTCGAAACCCAGTACAACGAACTCTGGCTGGCCGCCGACGAAGTGGCCGAGCGCATCCGCACGCTGGATGTCGTGGCGCCGGGTTCCTACAGTCAATTCGGCAAACTCACCACCATCGAGGAAGAGTCCGGCGTACCGGACTGGAAGGAGATGGTGACCCAGCTCGTCACGGGCCATGAAATCGCCGCTGCCACCGCGCGCGCAGTCATCAAGGCCGCGGACGATGCCGGCGACGAAGGCACTGCCGACATGGTGACTGGACGCCTGAAAGAGCACGAAAAAACCGCGTGGATGCTGCGCTCGCTGTTGAAGTGATGTCGGCCGCGAGCTCCCTCGCCTTCACCGTCCCAGCTTCTGTCGCAAGCTGCACCGCCACTGTCGTCACTCCCGTGCCAACAGGAATGGCGACACTTCGGAGGCCAAACTCACAAAAAATATATATGTCTTCCGCTCTTCTGATATACCCGTGGAAAGCCGAACCCCTGACCTCGTGCTGACCGCCTCACCCGCAATTTATTGAGCCTCCTCCCGCGAATTGGTTAAGCTCCGTAGGATGCACGCGCCTCGGGAGAGGTGACTTACGGGGACTTTCTTGAGCGCCAGACCGATCCAACCCAAAACCAGACTATCGATCCTTGCCGCTTTTCTGCTGGCTATCGTGGTCGCTGCGTTGAACATCGGCCTGTGGTGGTGGAGCAATCTGCCGAATGGTCCGGACGACTGGCATGGGCAGATCCACGGCTTTTCGGTATCGCTGTTCCAGCGTTATCAGAATCCGTTCACCCAAGACTTCCCCAGCGATGAACAGATCGATAGCGATCTCAAGCTGCTGCATCGCTACACCGATCACATCCGCACTTACTCGACGCTGCAAAATCCTCAGGTCTATCGCCTCGCCAAGAAAGAAGGGCTGAAGGTGATGGCGGGCGCGGAGATCGACAGGCGGCTTGAAAACAATGAGAAGGAACTGGATACGCTGATTGCGCTGGCGCGGCGCTATCCCCATACGATCGATCGCGTGATCGTGGGTAACGAGGTCTTGTTCCGCAACGACCTGCCCGTCGACAAAATGATCACCTACCTCGATCGGGCACGCGCGCATATCCGCCAGCCCGTGTCGATCGCCGAGCCGGACTACATCTGGTTGAAGTATCCGGAACTGGCCGATCACGTGGACTACATCACCATCCACCTGTTCCCGTTCTGGAACGGCATTGATCGCAAGGATGCCGTGGGCGCCGCACTTGGTGCCTATCAGAACATCAAACACCATTTCCCCAACAAGCAGGTGATCGTCGGCGAAATCGGCTGGCCCTCGAACGGCGACCATCACGAACGCGCCTACCCCTCCATTTCCAACGAAGCGATCTTCATCCGCGACTGGCTGAATGCCGCCAAGGCCGAACACATCCAGTACTACCTGCTGGAAGCATTCGATCAACCCTGGAAGGAAAACCTCGGCGAAGGCCGCACCGGCGCCTACTGGGGCATGTTCAACGCTGACCGGCAATTGAAATTCCCGTTCACGGGTCCGGTCACCGAAGACACCAGTTGGCCATGGAAAGCGCTGGCCGCCAGCTTGCTCGCGATCATTCCGATGATCTGGTTCGGCATTCGCTTCAGGCGCTTCAAGCTGATGGGTCGCCTGTTCTTCGACGTACTGATCCAGCTGGCCTGCGGACTGATCGTCTGGTCGGTGACGTTGCCGTTCAATTTCTACTTGAGCTGGGTGGACTGGAGCATGCTGGTGCTGCTGTTCCCCGCGCAGCTCGCCATCCTGGCGATCCTGTTGATCAACGGCTTCGAGTTCACCGAAGTGTTGTGGCGGCGTGAATGGGTTCGCCATGCCGACATGCTGAAGCCCGACCCGGTCGAGAAGCAGCCGTTCGTTTCCATCCATCTCGCCTGCTACAACGAACCGCCGGAGATGGTGATCATCACACTCGACTCGTTGGCAGCACTCGATTACCAGCATTTTGAAGTGCTGGTGATCGATAACAACACCAAGGATCCGGCGGTGTGGAAGCCGGTGCAGGACTACTGCGAAAAGCTCGGCCCTCGTTTCCGCTTCTTCCATCTGGAACCCTGGCCGGGCTTCAAGGCCGGCGCCTTGAACTTCGGCCTCAAGGAGACCGATCCACGCGCTGACGTAGTGGCGGTGATCGACGCCGACTATGTCGTGCGCCACGACTGGCTGGCGACGCTTACCGGCTATTTCCATGATCCGAAGGTCGCCGTCGTGCAGTGCCCGCAGGCGCACCGCGACTTCGAACACAATCGCTTTCGCCGCATGACTGCCTGGGAATACGACGGCTTCTTCCGCATCGGCATGCACCATCGCAACGAGCGCAACGCCATCATCCAGCACGGCACCATGACCATGGTGCGCCGCTCGGCGCTGGAAGGCACCGGCGGCTGGTCTGAGTGGACCATCTGCGAAGACGCGGAACTCGGCCTGCGCCTGATGCATGCCGGCTACGAGCTGGTCTATGTCGATGAACTGATGGGCAAGGGCCTCACTCCTGCCGACTTCAAGGCCTATAAGAGTCAACGCTACCGTTGGGCCTTCGGTGCAATGCAGATCCTCAAGGGCCGTTGGGACTGGATGACCAAGAAGGGGCCGCTCAGCGGCGGCCAGCGCTTCCACTTCCTCACTGGCTGGTTCAGCTGGTTCGCCGACGCGCTGCATCTGATCTTCACGCTGATGGCGATCTTCTGGACCGCTGGCATGGTCGGCCTACCGCACACGTTCAGCCTGCCGATGCAGCTGTTCCTCATTCCGGTCATCGGCTTCTTCTTTGCAAAGGCGATCTTCGGCGTTGTGCTGTATCGGGCGCGTGTTCCCTGTGGCTGGTACGACACCATCATGGCTTCCATCGCCAGTATGAGTCTGAGCCATGCCATCGCCCGCGGCATCCTGCATGGCCTGACCCGTGAAAAGACCTCATTCGTGGTCACTGCCAAGAGCCGCCGCCTGGGTGAAAGCAACTTCGCCGCTTTCACGCCGGTACGCGAAGAGATGCTGATGTTCTGTGCGCTGATCTTGTGCATCCTCGGCATGGCCTTGAGCCCCGCGTCGCACTACATCGAAGGCAGATTGTGGATATTCATCCTGGCCGCGCAGTCGATCCCTTATATGTCTGCGCTGATCGGTGCGTGGATCGCCCACACATCGGGTGACAAGGCGGGCTGATTTCAAGCTATACCGCAGGCCATGGCGCAAGACGACTTTTCACCTGCCCATCAAACATCACGGATACGAGGCCCAGGCGAACAGCCGCGACTGCGTGTCTTTGATGATCAAGCCATCGCTATGCGATGCCTGCCTCCCTTTGACTAAGGTCTATTTACACTACTGGCGTAGCACGCATTGCCGTTGCGTAGCCACCATGTGGCAGCGCGCGGCTTGACTGGGCAGCCACGCCGCTATCATCCAGCTATTTCTGGATAAAGGAATTAATGCATGGTGCACACCGCCATCGCTAAGCTCCCCCTTGCGATGCCGAAGTGAGGATGGAACCCTAACGCATGCACCGGATCCGCCGCTGCCTGTTTCTGCTTCTGTTGCTTCCGGCTATCAGCCATGCCGGAGTGCAGCTCGTCGTGAACGGCGTGGACGATCCGCTCAAAGCCGCCGTCGTCGCGGGTGTCAGTCTCTCCCAATACGCAAACAGGGACGTCAGCGAGGCGCAAGTTCGCCGTCTGTACGATCGTGCCGACGCACAGGTCAGCACCGCCCTGCAGCCCTACGGTTATTACGACGCGCACGCAACCGGCCATATCGAGCAGACAGGAAAGAATTGGCGCGTCACGCTTGACGTCGTTCCAGGACAGCCCGTCAAGGTCACCTCGGTAGACATCCGGCTGGATGCTTCCGCCGCTAATCTCCGTCCCATCCGGGACGCTCGGCGGGCGATCGAAAAATTGAAAGGACAACGCCTCGATGACCACGCCTATGAGACAGCACGCGACGGATTGAATGATGCACTTACGGCCAACGGTTTTCTCGACGCCAAACTCACCGTCCATCGCGTAGAGGTAACCCGTGGCGAACACAGTGCCGCTGTCCACCTTGCCTGGGAGGTGGGGCGCCGCTACCGCTACGGAACCATCCGCTTCGAGGGCTCGCCATTCCACGCAGGCTTTCTGCAACGCTACGTGCCGTTCAAATCCGGCGACTACTTCGACCAGAACCAATTGCTGGCCTTGCAGCAAGCCTTGAACGGCGCCGATTACTTCTCCGCCGTCAATGTCATGCCTGAAATCGACACCGCCAAAAATGGCATCGTCAACATCAAAGTGGAACTGGCACCAGCCAAACGCACCATCTACACGAGCGGCCTGTTTGTTGGTACCGATACCGGCGTCGGTATTCGCGGCGGCATCGAAAAACGCTGGGTGAACCAATATGGCCATAAGTGGAAGAACGACATCGTACTTGCGCAGCGCCTGAAGACGCTGTCCAGCCAGTACACCATCCCGTTGCCTGGCGACAACCAGCGCAGCCTGAATTTCGGCGCGAACTACCGCGACGCAAATACGGTGACCTCACAATCACGCACGGTCGAGCTGGTCGCCAATGAAAGCCAACTCTGGCACGAGTGGGTACGCACACTAGGTGTGCATGCGCTGACCGGCACCTTCGATGTCGGCAAAACTCCAGACGAGCCAGAGAGTACGCCGGGCGTCGAGCACGGACGCAGTACCTTGGTTTATGCGGAAGCCTCACTGACCCGGAAAGTAGCCGACAACCCTGACTTCGTCCGTCGCGGCTGGTCGGTGAACCTGGATGCACGCAGCACGGCAGGAGACTTGCTCTCCACCGCGCGCTTTGACGAACTGACGGCCGACGCCAAGTGGATCCGCGCATTCTGGCGCACCAACCGCTTGATCCTGCGCGGCAGCCTTGGCCATGTGTGGACCGATAATTTCGACGCGCTGCCACCGCAGCTGCGCTTCTTCGCCGGCGGCGATCAATCCATTCGCGGCTATCCGTTCCAGGCACTTGGTCCCCAAAACAGCTACGGACGCGTGATCGGCGGCAACAGTCTCGTCATCGCCAGCGCCACGCTGGAGCATTACTTCACGCCACGCTGGGGCATCGCCACGTTCCTCGACGCGGGCAACGCCTTTAACGGCACCAACGTGCATCCGAAAGTCGGCACGGGTGTCGGTGTACGCTGGCGCTCGCCTGTAGGGTTGATCCGTGTCGACGTAGGCACACCCATCAACGATGCGCAGCGGCACGGCGTCGAACTGCATCTGGTCATTGGTCCGGATCTATGAGCTTGCCGTCATGAACGCCACGCCACACTCCACACCACCCCGCTTTCGGCGTCGCTGGACGCGCGTAGTCGTTGGCATGGTCGTCGCGTTGTGCATGGTTGTTGTTGCAGGACTCGGCTGGCTGCTGTGCACCGGCTCAGGCTTGCGCTTTGCACTCTCCGAAGCACAGAAACTCTCGCATGGCGCGCTGCAGATAAAACAGGCACAAGGACGCTTGATCGGTCCGCTGCAGGCAACCTCCCTGCAGTACCACGACGGCAACGGTACCGAGATCACCATTCGTCAGCTGCATCTGGACTGGCGTATCGGTGCCCTCCTCTACAAACGTCTGCACATTACTGATCTGCGCGTAGCAAGCCTGGACGTGACATGGCCTGCAGCGCAAGAAACACCCGCTTCATCCTCCTCCTTCTCTTTGGAACCCCCTATTGAGGTGTTGCTGGATCATGTACAGATCGGCCCGACCTCCATCCGGCGGCCGCAACAAGCACTCTTTGCCTTCGATCAGCTCGAACTTGCCGGTCGCTGGACCTCCAGCGATATCCGTATCGATCGCCTCGCCTTGCACGCGCCCGATGGATACGTCGATCTCACGGGCCAGCTTGGGTTCAAGCGGCGTTACCGGGGCAAGGGCCATCTGCAAGCCATGTGGAAAGCAGACGGCACCACTTACGGCGGCACGCTCGATGCGCAGGCTGATGGCCGCCATGCGCAATGGCGCCTCAACCTCACGCAACCCATGTCAGCGCAATGGAAGCTCGATCTGAGCCAGCGTAAAAACAATGCATGGACAGCCACGCTCGATGCCCCGCCTTTTGATCCCAGTCCCTTGCTCGGCAAGACATCCCTCGCGCGCCTCGGCTTGAATCTGCAAGGACATGGCGATCGCCAAAGCGGCACGCTGACCGGGCAGCTCGACCTGAACGGCTATCGCGTCGTATTGCAGCCCTTGCAGGCAAGCATCGATAGCGATTTCAAGACGCTTACCTTGCACCAGCTCCAACTCACCTCGCCACAGATAAAAGGCACGATCAATGCAGCCGGTACCTTCCAGCTCTATGCCAAGCCTGTTAGCGCCGATCTCAGCGTGGATTGGAAGGATCTTGAGCTACCAGCAAATGTCGCCGGGCAAATCCTTGATACCCGAGGCCGGCTTACGATAAAAGGCGACGCGGACGCTTACCACGCTGCTGGTGACCTTACTATCGGACCGCCCGGCAAACCGGCAAAGTTGGCGCTGAACTTGGACGGCACGCCGAAACAGATCCAGCTCCATACGCTCAGCTTGCAACAGCCACAAGGTCATTTCGCGGCGAGTGGCTCGCTGACGTTGCAACCTCCGTTGGCATGGCAGCTCAAAGCCAATGCCGACAAATTCGATCCGGGACTCTTGTTTGCGGGCTGGCAAGGTTCGTTGAACGCTGACCTCACCACGAACGGCACATGGGCGGACGATCAACCCGATGCGACACTCGATTTGCACAAGCTCGATGGGCAACTGAGGCAACGTCCGATACGAGGCTTCGGCCACTTGCATGTGTCGCCGCAAAAGGTGGTGGACGGCAGCCTGGATCTCGCCTCGGGCAGCAGCAGCGTCACGTTGCGCGCGCACGCCGGCGCTAGCAACAATGCCACCCTCACCCTCGCGATCGCATCACTGGGCGACTGGCTTCCACGGGCAGATGGCCGTCTAAACGGCCGCTTCCAGGTGCGTGGGAAATTTCCCGGCCTTGCCGTACAGGGTGCCCTGCAGGGGCAATCGCTGGCTTGGCAGTCGCAAACCGTCCGTCAGCTGCACTTGCAGATGAATGTGCCCGATCTAAGCCATGCGGCCGGAAAACTCGATCTGGATGCCTCGGGTGCCGACATCGGCAAGCTGACGTTCCGGCAGATACGCGTGAATGCACAGGGAACCTCGGCGCGTCATCAGCTCACGCTGGAGGCCTCCGGCCAACCCTTGTCCGCTTCGCTCACGCTCAGCGGCGCGCTGAAGGATCAAAACTGGAACAGCGCACTTACTGCGCTCACATTAGATGTACAAGGACTGCCGCAATGGCGCTTGCAGCAAGCGACACGCCTGAGCTGGGATCACGGCCATGTCAATCTGGCCGAACTTTGCCTTACTGCAGGCGAACCGTTGCTCTGCGTCAATGGCAACCTCGATAAAGCCGGGAATGCTGAAGCCGGCTATCGCTTGCACGCGGTGCCGTTGACGCTCGTAATGGATGCCTTGGGCAATCCACAGCTGCCGGTTTCCGCCGAAGGCATCCTCCAGGGCAACGGAAAAATCCGCCGCAGTGCAGCCGGCGCGCTGGCCGGCAACGCCACGATCAGTTCGCCACAGGGTCGCATGGTCTATAACGAGCATCCCGAGCAACCGGTACTCACTTATACCAACCTCGTGCTCAATGCGACGCTTTCGCCTGGCAGCCAGCAAGCCACCGTGCACGCCATCCTCAATGGCGACGGACGTCTGGACGGCCAAATTGGGATCACCGGTTCGCAACAAGATTTGACCGGCCAGATAGGCCTGCACCTGGATCAGCTCGCGTTTGTCGAACTCTTCACGGATGAAATCGCCAACGTCAAAGGCCGCATCAATGGTGATTTCAAACTGGGCGGCACCCTGCAAGAACCGACCATTACGGGGCAAGCCGGTATCGACGGGTTCGCTGCCGAAGTGCCTGATGCCGGCCTCAAACTCACCCAGGGGCACCTCAGCCTGAGCGCTGCGAACACGCGGCAGCTGGAGATCAATGGCTCGGTGGATTCCGGCAAGGGCACGCTGACCCTGAGCGGCATAGCCGGTCTCGATCCGCAAACGCCTACAGCTATTTCACTCAAAGGGCATACGTTTACTGCGGTCGATGTTCCTGCCGCCAAAGTCGTTCTCTCACCGGACCTGCTCGTCCGTCGCGACGCTCAAGGCATTCAGGCGACGGGCTCCGTGCGACTCGATAGCGCGGATGTCAACTTGAATAAATTGCCCGGCGGGGGCGTCAACAAGGCCTCGCCGGATGTCGTGGTGGTCGATCAACCGCAGCCAGCGGCACAAGGCGGTGCGACGCCGATCTTCGCGTCGATCAAGGTAGACCTCGGGCAGCACACGCATCTTTCTGGCATGGGGCTGGATGGACACGTGAGTGGGGTGCTCACGGTGAACGAACAGCCCGGCCGCAAGACCACCGGCCAAGGACAACTCGCCGTCAACGGCACCTACAAGGCCTACGGGCAAAGCCTGAATATCCAGCAAGGCCAGCTGCTGTTCGCAAGCACGCCCATCGACAATCCGGGCCTCAATATCAAGGCCATACGCAGCCTGGATCCCAACGCCACGGTCAGCGACGGTCAGCAAGTCGGCTTGCAGATCACCGGTACCGCCAAACGCCCCGTTCTCACTGTCTTCTCCAATCCGGTGATGGATCAATCCGATGCGCTTTCTTATCTGGTGACCGGCAAGCCCCTGTCGCAGGTCAAAGGCAGCGAAGGGAATACCGTCAACGCCGCCGCACAAGCGCTTGGTTCCGCTACCGGCAATTTGCTGGCCAAGAGCATCGGCAGCAAACTCGGCATCAGCGATATCGGCGTATCCAGCAACGACGCCTTGAGCGGCAGTTCTGCCTTCACCGTAGGCAAATACCTTTCACCGCGGCTTTACCTTAGTTACGGCGTCGGACTGTTCGAACCCGGCCAAGTCATCACCTTGCGCTACCGCCTGAGCCGGCGCTGGAATTTCGAAGCGCAGAACGCAACCGACTTCAACCGTGCGAGCTTCAACTATCGCGTCGAAAAATAGACGGCTGTCGACGAAGGTGTCCTCTAAGGCATGCTGACTTGCCCTTCTTCCGCCGAAGCACGGTGGGTTCGTATCAAGAAGCCGCCTAGCAATGCACCCAATATTGCGAAGCAAGTACCCACCAGAAAGGCCCATTGATAGCCACCGGTCAGTGCAAGACCCCGTACGTAACCAAGGGCGGTGAGGCTCTGTGTCCGCCACGATGCAAGGCTTGCAAGCACAGCTAAGCCGAGCGCGCCGCCCATCATGAAAGCAGTGTTCATGACGCCGGACGCCAGACCCGATTCCGAAGGCCCCACATCGCTCATCGCCGCCAACAACACAGGGTTGAAGGCGATTCCCGCGCCCACGCCAAGCAACAGCATGCCCGGCAAGATGTCAGGCAAGAAATGACCGTTCTCCGGTGCATACGAGAAAAGCCACAAGCCCGCTGCCGCAAAGGCCAAGCCCGCCGCCAGCGGACGACGGATACCAAACCGCATGACCAGCTTCGCCGACAAGCCCAACGAGAACACGGCCATGATCACATTGGCAGGCATGAATGCCAGCCCGACTTCCATCGGGCCGTAGCCCAAGACCAGTTGCATGTATAACGCCGACAGAAAAAACCACGCAAACATCGCTGCCGCCCACAGCACGCCGACGATATTGGCGATGACCAGATTGCGAAGGCGAAACAGACGCAATGGCATCAGCGGCATAGGGACGCGCGCTTCCAGCAGCAGGAATACCGCCAACAACGCGGCGGCCAAGGCCAACTGCATCAGCGTGCGCATCGATGTCCAGCCCATCTGGTTGCCATTGACGATCGCGTACACGGCCAGCATCAGCGCAGCGGTTACGGTTATCGCGCCCCATGCATCGAGATGCCGTGTTACGGCGTTGCCCGAGGAAGCCGGTAACAAGCGCAACGAAGCCACGACGACACCCACGCCAATAGGCAGATTGACCAGGAATACCCAATGCCAGCTCAGGCTGCTGGTCAATACGCCACCCAGCATGGCGCCGACACTGCCGCCGCCGGCGCACACAAAACCATAAACGCCCATGGCTTTGGCACGATCCTGCGCATCGCTGAACAGATCCATGATCAGGGACAGCGCCACCGCTGTCACGACAGCACCACCCAACCCTTGCACGCTGCGTGCCGCTATCAAAGCCACCTGTGACGTCGACAACCCACATGCAAGCGAAGCAAGTGTAAAAACAACAATGCCGAGCAAAAACAAACGGCGATGCCCATAGAGGTCGCCCAAGCGGCCTCCCAGCAACAAAAAGCCTCCGTAGGTAAGCATGTACGCATTCACCACCCACGCAAGCGTGGTATCGCCGAATGCCAGATCGGTCTTGATGGACGGCAGCGCGACATTAACGATCGTGGTATCCAACACGATCATCAGCACGCCCAGGCACAACACGATCAAGGCCAGCCACCGGCGGTCCGGATGCATCGAAACCGGCTGAGCATGAGGGCGGGAAAGTTCGGTCATTACAGTTCCTGGCAATCTCGGAGAATGAAGTCTTCTTAGCACGTCGAATGAAACCGCCGGCTATCGACAATCCGCTTGAGCGGATTTGCAGAAATCGCATGTGCGTGAAGCACGACAGGGAATCGCCCAACATCCGGCAGTTTCGCGCAAGACCAGTTGATGTAATAGGCTGAACGTGTCTTCTACCGATTTGCGCTCCATGGTGCCCTAGCACCACATTTGTTGGCATACCGGGCAATCGAATCATAGTATTCCATACCGCCACGGGCGTTCAGCATGGGTGTGCTGCGCCGCTAAGAATGCCCGATTAACTCCGGTCCGTTGTTCCGGTAAAGCCAGGGTCCGTGTCTTCGCTTGCTGAGAACGTCACCGGAGCCCGGCTTGATCAGGTAGAAATCCCGCAATGCATGGGGCCGCGAGCCATCGCGGCTCATTACCTTTACGGGTCTACTGAACGTCGAACAGACATCGACGCGTGTTCTTTACGACAACATCGTCATCCCGACAGGTGAAATGTCTTAGATTGCGTTCGCTGCACTCGCTTTCACAATCATCTGAAGTAAAAAATGCTTGGCAGCCACAGCGTCGCGTCCATGTCGCGACCCTGATTTCTCCAACGCGCACCGTCTACGCCGCGCGTCATCCATCGCTATAGGGAGCTCATGCATGTCCGTGACACAGGACGTCGTCCGTGCGTCATCCACACGCTTTGTATTGATCAATGCGGCCCAGGTGCACGCCTCGTATTGGGACGATCTCCAGCCGCTACCTCTCGTTCCGGAAGCACATCGGAGCCAGGCCGCATTCCTTCCGGTGCTGGTCGACTGTCATGCGATCGACGACGCACAGCGCAAACGGTTGCAGGAACGCATGCGTGCCTGGGAACGCGAGACGGATACGCCCTATGCCCTGGCCTGGCTAAATGGATCGGCATCGGCATCGACCGTTCGCACGCACCTCATACGGCGCATGAGCGTTCGCCGTCCCGATGGTCGCGAGGATGTCTTGCGCTATTACGACCCCTGGGTGTTCCGACATCTTCGTGGCTGGCTGCTCACGTCGGATCAAATGGACAGCCTGCTGGGTCCTGTCGACACCTGGCACTGGCGCGAGCCCGATGGCACCTGGCGTGTGTACACACGCCAGTGCGAGATGCCCAGCCTGCGTCCGCTGCGCTTGACGCCGCAGCAATGGCCATCGCTGCAACGCATGGCTGAACTTCACCTCGCACTCACCACCCTCGCGCGCACCGATCCCATGCTGGCCTGGTCATGGCAAACGGCCCAGCAGATCGACGTGCTGCTCGGTGACGCCAGGCTTCGTTACCGCATGGACGATCGTGCTGACCGGCTTCTGTATGCCCTCCAAGCGGTGCGCTTTCATCCGGCGATCCATCGCCATCCCCGTTTGCAGCATCGCCTCGGTCGGCTTGGTGACGACGGTCTGACCTACGTCGAGTCGTGCGCCGATCTGGATGACACACGCATGCAGCAGTTCGTGTGCGAACTCGAAAGCATGAAGACGACCTCTCGATGACTTCCGCTTCCTCACTCCCCACCTGCGCCCTCTGCGACAAGCAGGGCCTGCCCATCCTGCCAGTGCGCTACGCCATCGCGCGCACGGACCTGGGCGATGCCCCGTCCCTGCCTCCCTCCTTCGGCGCGGGCGTGACCGACATCGCGCTGCCCGCCGACCTCGCCAGGTACACCTTGCGCACGCTGCGCCCGGGTTATCTCTACGTGTACGACGAACATCGCCACGAATGGCGCGGCTACGTCGTCAACAGCCAGAGCTATCTATGGGAATTCGATATCCACGCCAAGGCCCCGCCGGCGGTGAACAACCATGTGACCTTCAATGCCGCCTGTCGTGGCAAGAGCGATCCCTACCTCGCGCGCTGCATCACCGTCAAAAGCGCCAAGCGCGCCACCCAGGTGTGGCTGGCTTTCAGTGATGTGGCATGGACAGCGGCGGTGCTGGCCAGGCACGCCTCGGCCGACTACCGCCAGGCGCACATGCAGTGCATCGACATCGCCGCCTGGCGTAACGGCGGCAGGCAGCGGCATGTCGCCGCCTTCGACGCACTCGGACAGGTGGCCGAATTCGCCGCCGATGGAGCCACGCTCTATCGGGAAACACGCGCCTATCTGACGTCCTTCTTTCCCGCCCCGTTCAAGACGCCCGAAGACATCACCGGGATCGCGCCCGAAGCCAGGGCGGCGCTGAAGACGCTTTCGCCGATGCTGCGGGATCTGCTCGTGGGCGCCACCGGCACACCGGTCACCGAGGGACCGGCGGTCACCGCCGCCTGGGCGTTTTCGCCACAGCGGCTGCACCTGGCGCGCGAGGAAACCGACGCGTTCACCGGCTGGGCGTACCGTGCCGCCAAACCCTGGCGCCCCGCCATCGTCGGCGTGCTGGATGCGGCAGGTATGGCGATGGAACTCAATGGGCTGGCCCTCCAGCGTGGTATCGAATTTCTGGAGAGGCCGGAGTGGGCATGGCAGTTCGACACAGTGAGCGCCATCGACGCCCTCCACAACGCGGTGCTCAACGGCGCCGTGGCCAAAGCAAGTCAGTCCAAGGAAGATCACGCCGCCTGGCTAAGACCCTTCGTACCCAACCCGGCCATTCGCGACGCCGGCCACCTCGAAGGGATGAGCCGCAACATCGAGCAGGCCGGCCTATTGTCGCCGGACGAGAAGAACGCGCTGGACATCGAGGCGTGGCCCAAATATCAGGCCATGCTCGACAACGACGCATGGTCGCGCTTCAAAAGCCGTTATCCCATCGATCTGCAAACGCTCGATCAAACCACCATCGCCCCGCTCGATCGCGTCTACGTGAGCTGGCTCAAGAGCGATGCGTTCACCCGGCACTTCACCCACAACTTCGATCCGGCCGATGCCAACAACGGCGCGATCTATCAGCGGGTGGTGCATGACTGCATCGTGCATGCGAGTGGACGCCGCGGCGCCTCGGCGTACTTCAAGCAGTGCCTGGACCACGATCCCACGCAACCGACTGAGATCATCCTGCGTGCGCTGATCTTCAACCAGCAACAGCTGGCCACCCAGTGGACCCAGGCCGCCAGCGAGAAGGGCATCCGCACGGACGTCTCCTGGATGGAGGTGGGCGAGAAGTTTTACGACGCCGTGCGCGACACGTTCGTCAACAGCAGTCTGGGCGAAGACATCCGCGGTCCGTTATCCAATCTCTGCAAGCTGCTTTATCAGCTTGGCGGTCCGCTCACCCGTCAACTGGGCGAGGCGCTCAACCAGGTCGCCGACCTGGGCGCCGCCAAGCTGCCCGAGCGCCGGATGATCACCTTGATGATGGGCGTGCTGCGGGCCGACCACCCGGATTGGGTGCTGCTGGATACCCGCAGCGAGCTCTCCCCGCGCCAGGCGGCCAAGGCGCTGTCACGGGCCATCGATGCGGTCGCCGGCGGCGGCGCGCAGAACCTCTACAAGAGCGCTGAGACGCTGATCCGGAACGACGCGGATTCGCAGCACCGGGCGCGTGGTCTGTTTCTGATCGACCCCGCCGAATACCAGGCCATGCGCGACGCCCGCAACGTGGCGAAGCTGGGCGCCGTGCACGTGGTGGCGGAGGAGTACGAGGAACTGCTGGCGCACACCACCCGCAGGATGCTCAACGCGGAGGTCAAAGCCTGCACGATCGGCATGCTGTTCAGCGCCTTCTCCGTGTATGCCTCGTATCGGGAACTGGTGGCGTCCGACGACAAGACCATCAAGGGCATGAGGTTCGGCGCCAGCGTCACGACCTTCCTGGGCGATTCGATGGAAACCAGCGGACGCCTGCTGGAGAACGCCCCGTGGGCGGAGTCGATGATCCAGAGAGTGATTGCCAGGAGGGGATTTGAGGTTGAAGTCAGCGCGGCGAAGCTGGTGAAGATGGGCAAGTGGCTGGGCGCCATTGGCGGGATGGTTGGTGCAGCCGCAGACATGTGGGAGGGCGTTGAAGACTATAAATTCAATAAAGCATATGGCTACGGAATGACTGTTTTCGGATTAGCGGAATTCGTTGCTGCCGCCATGATCTTCAGTGAAGCGGCTGCGGTAGCCGGGGTTGGATTTCCGCTAAGCCTACTCATCGCTGTCGCGACATGCTGCGTTCAGTACTACGAACCCAACGAGATCCAGCGATGGATGGCCCGGAGCAAGTTCGGGAAGCTCCCCAAAGACGAGCAATATCGTTACCTGATCGATCAGCAAGCGGCCTTGACGAAACTGGCCCAAGGATAAGTACATGGAGAGTGGCTTCTATTATCCCTTCGATACGCCCAGGCACATCGACGCCGGCAAGCGTGAAGTCTGGGCGTTATCTCGCAAGTTGAAGCAGCTTGGCGCGATCGATCCGAGTGACCGCGGGTGCGTTATTCGTTTCAACTCGACTTACCTCGACATGATCGACCGGTGGTATACGGTTCGGGGAGGGGTGCGGAGTGCCATGTTGCTATTGATGTCTCCGCTTGCTGTTGTTTTTACCTTGATCGGGTTTTACTTCACCATCATAGCGTCTAGAGGAGGAGTCCCCCTCTGGGAGCTCTTTATTGGCGTGCTTGTCGTTCTCGCCCTACCTGTCGTCTTCATTAGGATTGCCAAGCCCATCCTCGGGCGCGAGTTCTTCGGTTACACCCACTACCCGATTCGCTTCAACCGCAAGACGCGCATGATCCATGTGTTCCGGCACCACGGTCCGGGCGGTGTGCTGTCAGTACCGTGGGACGAGGTGTTTTTTCATATCGGGCAAGGCACGCAAGATCGCGACTGCTTCGATCTGCGCGGCCACGTGATGGACGGCGATACCGTGCTGGATACCTTCGCCGTGGGTGACTTCTCCAATAGGGAGGCATCGATCCGGCAAGGCTGGAAATTCCTGGTGCTTTACATGGAGCAGGGGCCGCAGGCGCTTCGCACGGATACGGTGATGATGACATCCACCAGCAAGTGCTGGCGTAATTGCTTCTTTTGGTCGCGTATTTTTTGTAGTGTCTTTATCCCCGTTCCTATCATCAAATGGGGATTCCTCGCGCTGGTCGTCGGCGCACGCTGGCTCATCATGCAAACCTGCAAGGATCCGGTATGGCCACCCGAGATCGAAGCCGAGTCGGTGATTGAACCCGATGATCCCTATCGGCTGCCTGAGCCACGATTCACCGGCGATCTTACTGCCGGGGCTCCAAACGTCTGGACCGCGTTGCAAGCGCGCGCGCTGCATGATTCGAAAAAGCATGGAAGGTGACGGAGTGACATCCGTCTCACGAAAGGTCCTGACTATGGAAAGTGGCTTCTATTATCCCTTCGATACACCCAAGCAGATTGACGCCGGCAAGCGTGAAGTGTGGGCATTATCTCGCAAGCTGAAGCAGCTGGCTGGGATCGAGCCGAGTGATCGCTTGAGCGTTATCCATTTCAACTCAACTTACGTCGACATGATCGACCGGTGGTAAGCACCGAACTGCCAGTTTTGTACGAATCCCCTGCCGGTCCTCTATCTTGCTGCGACGCCATTTGACATCGTCAATTTAGATCGATCAAATTCGTGGACTTCCGGTACCGTCCAGGGTACCCGCACAATCTTGCAGGGGGTGGCAGATGCCAGGTTTCACCGTTCGCTCTTCCCAGCGGAAGCTGGCCTTCCTCGTGCTGGCGCTGTTCTCGACCGTCGCCTGTGCCGATCAGGACAAGCCATTTTTCCGGTCCTTTGAAGCGGGCGAACCGACGCCCATCGCCAGTCCTGCCCAGGCGCCCTTTCATGTGCAGGTCGATGGCGGTCCCTCCAAACAGGACGCCTATAGCGCCAAGCCAGGCGTCGGCTTTACCGGCCTGCACGCCCTGCGTTACCAGGGAGCAATCGGCGGCAAACAAGAAGCGGCCTTGTTCGATGTCGACCTGCCTGTGCACACCGATACGCAGCTCTCTTATCTGCTGTTTCCTTGTATTGCGCAAAACGATCTCGCCGATCCGTCGACTTACGTCGCCGTCGACCTGGTTTTCGACGATGGCACGCGCCTTTCGCAGATGCATGTCGCCGATCAATACCGGATACCCGCCACGGCACATGCCCTCGGCATCAGTCGCACCGTCTACGTCAATCAGTGGAACCGGCTTGTCATCGATGTCGGCAAAGTAGCTGCTGGGCGGCATATCCGCCGCATCGTGCTTATCCATGATGGCCCCGCCGGACACATCGAAGGTTTTCTGGACGACCTGCGCATCGGTCCCGCTCCCGTTTTGGTGAAGGACAACCATCCCAGCGATGACGTCGACACCTTGCGCGGCACTAATTCCAGTAGCGCATTTTCCCGTGGCAACAACATCCCGGCCGTGACGCTTCCGCATGGCTTCAACTTCTGGACGCCTGTTACCGATGCGGGTTCGGACTGGATGTACCAATACCAGCAACGCAATGATGCCCATAACCGTCCGCGCATCGAGGCGTTTTCACTATCGCACGAACCCAGCCCATGGATGGGTGACCGGCAGACGTTCCAGATGATGCCCGCAGCAGTAGCCAGTGGCGCCCCAAGTGCAAACCGCGAAGCGCGTGCCTTGAGTTTCAGCCATGCGAACGAAATCGCACACGCGCACTACTACAGGGTGAAGTTCGACAACGGCATCGTGGGTGAAATCACACCGACCGATCACGCGGCAATGTTCCGCTTCACGTTTCCCGGCCGGCGCGGCCAGCTGATCTTTGACAACCGCACTGACCAGGGTGGTATCACCCTGGATCCTGCACATCAAAGCTTCAGTGGCTATTCCGATGTCAAGAGCAGCTTGTCCACCGGCGCAACACGCCTTTTCTTCTATGCCACCGTGGACCATCCGGTAAGCGAGAGCGGCCGCCTCACCGGCGAAGGACGCGATCACGTCACCGCATGGCTCGGCTTCGATACGTCGAAAGTCAAAACCGTGAATGTGCGTATGGCGATGTCGCTGATCAGCGTGGATCAGGCCCGCCACAATCTGGAATTGGAAATCGGTCCGCAGGAAAGCTTCGATCAAGTACGCGATCAGGCACAGAAGATCTGGGACAAGCAGCTTGGCATTGTCAGCGTGCAAGGCGCCAGCCACAGCGAACTCGTCACGCTGTATTCCAATCTTTACCGCCTGCTGATGTATCCCAATTCGGCCTATGAAAACACCGGCACGGCGAATCATCCCATCTACCAATACGCCAGTCCGTTCTCGCCAGCAGTGGGCGCCAATACACCCACACACACCGGCGCGCGCATCGTCGATGGCAAGGTCTATGTCAACAACGGATTCTGGGATACCTACCGCACCACCTGGCCGGCCTATACCCTGCTGATGCCGCATCAAGCCGGCGAGATGATCGACGGCTTCGTGCAGGAATATCGTGATGCCGGCTGGATCGCACGCTGGTCATCGCCCGGTTATGCCGACCTGATGGTGGGCACCAGCGCCGACGTCGCCTTTGCCGACGCGTGGCTGAAAGGCGTGCACAATTTCGATGTCCGATCCTTCTACCAAGCCGCGCTGAAAGACGCCACGGTGGTCAGCCCACTTTCCGGCACCGGCCGCAAAGGCTTGCAGCGTTCGATTTTCAACGGCTATACCGATTTTGGCGTCGACGAAGGACTCTCGTGGTCGATGGACGGCTATATCGCTGACTTCGCACTCGGCAACCTGGCCGAGGCGTTGGCCCAGCAACACGACGCGCACGATCCCTATCAGCCCTATTACGCAACGGATGCCGAATATTTCCACAACCGTGCAGCCGATTACGTAAACCTGTTCGATGCAGATGTCGGCTTCTTCGTAGGCCGCGATGCACAGGGACACTGGCGCTACACGAAACAGAACTTCGATCCGCTGCGCTGGGGCGACGATTACACCGAAACCAACGCCTGGAACATGGCTTTCCACGCACCGCAGGATGGCGCCGGCCTCGCTGCGCTGTACGGTGGGCGCGCAGCCCTGGCGGCCAAGCTCGATCAGCTTTTCGCCACCCCCGGTGTGTATCACGTCGGTGGCTATGGCGGTGTGATCCACGAAATGCGCGAAGCCCAGGCCGTGCGCATGGGTCAATACGGGCATAGCAACCAGCCCTCGCATCACATCATTTACATGTATGACTATGCTGGCGAACCCTGGAAAACCCAGGACAAAGTTCGCGACGTGCTAGCGCGCCTGTATATCGGCAGCGACATCGGCCAAGGCTATCTGGGCGATGAAGACAACGGCGAGATGTCGGGCTGGTGGCTGTTTAGCGCTGCCGGTTTCTATCCGCTGCGGGTCGGCACACCGTCCTACGTGATCGGTGCGCCCTATTTCCCGCACATGGATATCACCTTGGAAAACGGCAAGCACATCGTCATCAATGCACGCGGTGTCAGCGATACCCATCGCTATGTGCAAAGCCTGCGCGTGAATGGGCACCCATGGACCAAACTCACGCTGCCGCACGAGCTGCTTGCGCGGGGCGCTACGCTCGATTTCACCATGGGACCCAGACCCTCCACCTGGGGCAGCGACGAGCAAGCATTACCGCCATCGCTTACGCCGCATGGCAAACCCGATCCGATCAGCGATCTTGTCGGCGCCGGCCAAGGCGAACCCGGCAGCGAGCCGGCCATGTCCGATCTCGGCAAATTGTTCGATCACACCAGCGATACCGAAGCGGTGCTACCCGGTTCGCATCCCATAGTGAGCTGGCACTTCCCGCAGGCGCGGGTGGTGTCGATGTACTCCCTCACCTCGGCTGCGCACGCTCAAGCTCCCGCGGACTGGCAGCTTGAAGCCTCCGACGACGGACAGCACTGGGTGAGTCTGGATACGCGCAAGGCACAACATTTTCCGTGGGCTCGCCAGACTCGCGCCTTCGCGGTACGAAAGCCGGCAGCGCACACCTATTACCGGCTGCGCTTTGACACTCCCCAGCCCAGCGCCTTGGCTGAAATCGCATTGCTGGGTCACTGATCCGCCCGGCGTCCCTCTCCGCTTCGGCGGTGAGGGACATAGTCCAAAAGTCATACTCACAAGTGCGCTGCAGGGGGCTATGGTGGGGAACTCATTTCTACCCGCAGGTGATTGCCATGCAGCGATTTCGATGGATTTTGACGACGGCGGTGCTCGCTGGCGGCACGGCGTTGACGGTTATGCCAAACGCCGGCCATGCCGCCACGACGGCCCAGCCGGACATCGGCATCGATCTCAAGGGCGTCGATCATGCTGTCCGTCCGGGCGACGATTTCTTCCGTTATGCCAATGGCACCTGGCTGAAAACGGCACAGATTCCCGCAGATCGCTCCAGCACCGGTACCTTCCTGCACGTTTACGAACTGGCCGAGAAGCGCACGGCTGACCTGATCCGCCAGATCGCCCAAGGACACGCCGCGCCCGGTTCCAACGAACGCAAGATCGCCGATTACTACGCCGCCTACATGAATGAGGCCGGCATCGCGCAACACGGCCTCGCACCACTCAAGCCACAGCTCGACCGCATCGCGGCCATCAAGACGCGCGACGACCTGGCCAGCGTGCTCGGCAGCAACCTGCGCGCCGACGTCGACCCGATCAATGCTACGAACTTCCATACCGAACATCTCTTCGGTCTGTTCGTCGCGCAAGGACTGGAAGACCCCGCGCACTACATGGCCTATCTGCTGCAAGGCGGCCTCGCCATGCCAAGCCGCGAGTACTACCTGTCAACGGATCCGCACATGGCGGCCTTCCGCGCCAAGTATCAGGCGTATGTCACGTCGCTGTTGAAGCTGGCCGGCACACCCGACGCCGAAGCACAGGCCAAAGCCATCATCACGCTGGAAACCAAGATCGCCAAAGCGCAGGAAAGCCTGGTCGAAAGCCAGGACGTGCATAAGGCGAACAATGTCTGGAGCATGGCCGATTTCGCCAGGAAGGCTCCCGGCCTGAACTGGAATGCCTACTTCAAAGCGGCAGGTCTGAGCGGACAGCCGCACGTCGATGTATGGCAACCTTCCGCCATCACCGGTATCGCCGCGCTGGTCAGCAGCGAACCCCTCGACACCTGGAAAGCACTGCTGCGCTATCACGCGCTGGATCAAGCCGCGCCACTGCTGCCCAAGGCCTATGCCGACCTGAGTTTCGATTTCTATGGCACCACGCTGCAGGGCACGCCCAAACAGCAAGAACGCTGGAAGCGCGCCGTCAGCGCGACCAACACGGATCTTGGCGATGCGGTCGGCCAGCTTTATGTGAAGCGCTATTTCCCTGCTTCATCCAAAGCCATGGTCCAAGACATGGTGAAAAACATCCTCGCCGCCTTCAGCGCGCGTGTCGACACGCTGGCATGGATGACACCTGCCACCCGCGCCAAGGCCAAGGAGAAAATCACCACGCTGCGGGTGAGCGTGGGCTATCCGGAAACCTGGCGCAACTACAGCACGCTGGACATTCGCGCCAACGATCCGCTTGGCAATCACGAACGCGCGCAGATGCTGGAATACCAGCACCAGCTCGCCAAGCTCAGCCAACCGGTGGACCGCGGCGAATGGTGGATGACACCGCAGACCGTCAACGCCGTGAACCTGCCGCTGCAGAATGCACTGAACTTCCCAGCCGCCATCCTGCAGCCGCCGTTCTTCGATCCGCATGCGGATGCGGCTGCCAACTATGGTGCGATCGGCGCCATCATCGGCCATGAAATCAGTCATAGCTTCGACAATACCGGCGCCGATTTCGATGCGCAGGGCAAGATGGAAAACTGGTGGACACCACAAGATGCCGCCCACTTCGAGGCAGCAACGCAGAAACTGGTCCAGCAATTCAATCAATACGAACCGCTGCCCGGGCTGCACGTCAACGGTCAACAGACCCTGGGCGAAAATATTGCCGACGTATCGGGCCTGACGGTGGCTTATGCGGCTTATCACACATCGCTGCACGGCAAGCCCGCGCCGGTGATCGACGGCCTCACCGGCGACCAGCGGTTCTTCCTGGCGTTCGGTCAAGCCTGGCGCTCCAAGATCCGCGACGCGGCCTTGCGCCAACGCCTTGCCACAGACGTGCACGCACCGGCCGAATTTCGTGCCGAGACTGTGCGCAACATCGATGGCTGGTATGACGCCTTCAAGGTAAAACCCGGCGAAAAGCTCTACCTGGCGCCGGATCAGCGCGTGAAGATCTGGTAATGCTGCTTACGCTGGGGCCGCTTCATGCGGCCCCAGTTCGTTCCGCTCGCTCGATTCAATCGAAACCGCCAACATGCCATCACCCAGCGCTCCCGGGTGAACATGAACATGTGCGTGCGGCACTTCCTGATTGGCGCCGGCCCCGGCCGAATGCCAGATACTCAAGCCATCGTTTGGAAAGGCCTGCTGCATAGCACGCGATACACGCGGCTCGGCGGACATCACGCCGTGCAGTGTCCTTTCATCCATGTCCCGAATATCGTGGACCGACGTACACGCCTTCGCTCTTCCTTGTCTGGCGCGCAACTCGCTCCCAGCGCGAGCTACGCCAGTAGTGTAAAAGGCCCTACCACATGACCATGATGAAACTGCCGTACATCCACGAAGTTCATGGTCGAGGCATCTTCTGCAACGATACTGGCGGGCGACTTTCCTGCCGCAATCGCACAGAAAATGCAGGTCTCGCTCATGAGACCCCGAGGCCACCGATACCGACGAGCGCGTTGCTTTCAAAGCCGGCCATTTCCGCGAAGCGCTTGCCGCGCTCGGCGTAGTCATGAAACTGGTCGAAGCTGGGCGCGCCCGGCGATAGCAGGACGATGCCACCTTCTGGCGTCACGGTGCATGCCATCTCGACGGCATCAGCAAGTTGATCGACGTCGCCTAGCGGTACCTCGCTTTTCGCTGCGCGCAGCGCTGCGGCGATACGCGGTCCATTAGCTCCCTGGGTAATGATGCGCAACGATTTGCTTGCGGCCACGGCCTCGACGAACGGCGACCAGTCCAGGCCACGGTCGTGACCACCGACGATCACCGTGACTTCGCAGCCATGCAGGCTCTCGAGCGCGGCCAAGGTGGCCTGCGGTGTAGTGCTGATCGAATCGTTGATCCACTGCAGGCCATGCCGCTGACCCAGCGGCTGCAGACGATGCGGCAACGGCTGAAATTCACCCAGGCTTGCCGCGGCAGCAAGCGCATCGAAACCCAAGATGTCCAACGCGGCCAATGCGGCACAGGCGTTCAACGCGTTGTGCAAACCTGGAACCGGCAACTTATCCAGCGCAAACACAGCTGATTCGCCATGCCGGATAAAACCATCCGCCACATGCCAGCCATCCTTTTGTCCGAATAGAACGCGTTGCGCATGTTCGGCCGTCTTCGCGAGCAAGGAAGGCTGCAGCGCGTTTACCAGCAACTGCCGCGACACATCGGCGAGCTTCAACTTGTCCGACACATAGCGCTCGGGAGAACCGTGCCAGTCCAGATGCTCTTCATACAAGCTGGTGATGATGCCCAACTCTGCCGGACCGGCTTCGCTGGTCTGGAAGCTGGATAACTCGACCGCCCACACCTCGGCTTGCTGGTCGAGCAATTCAAGCAGCGGCAAGCCGATATTGCCGGCCAGCGCAGTACGAATACCTAGCGCCCTGGCGAGGTGCGCGATCAAGGCTGTGGTCGTGCTCTTGCCCTTGGTGCCGGTAACCGCCACCACACGCGCTGCAGGATTTTCCGCAAACCACAGCGCCGTGCCGGACGTGAAGCCCGTGCCTTGCGCATGTGCTGTTGTCACCGCCGGCTTGTAGACCGAGATACCCGGCGACTTCACCACCACGTCGTAGGCGCTCAGTGCTACCGCATCCGGTTCATGCGCGTACACACGGAGCGATGGATCGAGTGCCTGCGCATCTGCGGCTTCTGCTTCGTTGCAGTAAAGCGCGAGAGGCAACTCAGGTAAACGACGACGAATGGCGCGAATCGCAGCGCGGCCTTCACGGCCGAATCCCCACACTGCGACACGTTGCCCGGCAAGTTCCGCGATACGCATGTCAGCTGATCGCCGCGAGGGCCGCTTGCAGGCGAGCCGGCACGCGATGCTCGCTGGAGGGCTGCAGCCAAGGCGCCAAGGCAAGCAGCAACACGTCAAGCTGCGGGAGGATTTCCGTGCGAAAACGCGCCACCAGCGCATCCTCTTGCCACTCGGGCCGCTGGCTCAGCACATACATGGCCGCACGCGCCTCGGCTCCTTCGCCTACGCATTCGAACGGCTTGTGATCGTGATACTCAAGCAAGGCATCGAAGCCGGCAGCCTGCGTTTCGTCATCCAGCAGGTTGCGTCCGAAGATGGCAAGCAAGCGTGGTTTGGGCAGGAACGGCGCCAATGCCAGAAATACGAAATGACATTTCGGGCATTGGCCGCACCAACGATCCACCGGCTTAGGCCCCAGGATCTTGAAGTTGCGGTTGCAGCTGGAAAACACGTCGAAATACGGCGTGAGCCTGGCAAAGGAACGCGTAATCGCCAGTTCTGAAAAAGGGCGCAGCAACGAACAGTAATCAAGATCGGCGGCAACATGCGTATGCAGCCAGTCACTGAGCAATTGCTCAAATGCGTAGCCTTTGCTCCATTGATGATTCACTTGCTGGCCTTCGTATTCCAGCGTTGCCGCGGAAGCGGAACGCTCGTTGGCGAAGGCAATGCTGTCATGGCCATACAGAATGGCTGCGACAGCAAGAATTGCCGAATTTACTGCCGTCACCGGAATATGTCCGTTCCACGCGCCCAGGCGATTCAACTCGAACAGGCCGGGCGCAAGTTCGCGCTGGATGTTCAGCGTGGGAAGGCCGGTGCGTTCGGCACATGCCGCGATCAAGGGTGAATTACCGACCCATACGGCCGTGGCCTCACCACCGATCTGTTTGATGGCTTCGACGGCGACCAGCGAATCCTTGCCACCGCCAATGGGAACAAGGGTGCGCTTGGGTAAATGCAAGGTCGCGGCTTCGATTTTCCCGGGCGGCTCGCCAGAACGTGGGAACGCGATCCGCCCGCGCAAATCCAATCCATTGCGATAAGCGAATTCCGCCAGCCCGTGCAAATACAAGGCATCAAGCAAGTTGGCGGTAGCGTCGTCAAGCGGTCCATCGGCCACTTCGATCTTCGGCGGAACACCTGCCTTGTAATAGCTGATACCCGCGATGTAGTGCAGTAGCGCCAGCGCTGCATCGAAAGCCTTGCGGCGTGACGGTGCAATCGGCGGTGCAGCCGGGAACCGCACGCGCTCGATCAACTCCTCGCCCTGGTCGAAAGCATAGACCAGCTCGGCCACGCCATCGGCATAGCTGCGGCGCACGAAGCGGAATACCTGGGTCAGGCGCGGTTGGATCGGTTGAGTCACTCAAAAAACTCCGGATAGGTCTTCTAACTGCTTCGCGAGGCAGCCCCCTCACTCTAATCCTCTCCCTAGGGGGAGAGCGTGCCAGGTCGGCGACATCGAGAATCCGCCTCAGTCTCTACCCCCCTCTCCCTTTGAGAGGGGGCGACGTGTCGAGAAACATGGCCTCTTTCACGCCAAGATAGAGACGTGAAGTCAATCAAGAATGATTTCTTCCGCCTCGTCCCGCAGATTGTAAGGCGAGGACATGACCTTGCCGTAAGCGCCGGCCTGGGCGATCAGCATGACGTCACCTTCCTGCGCCTCCGGCAGGCGGCGATCGGAGCCGATCACATCACCGCTTTCGCAGATGGGACCGACTACCTGGTAAAGCGCTGTCGCGGTCTTATCCAGTCGCGTAAGGTTCACGATTTCGTGCCACGCATCGTAAAGCGCAGGACGGATCAGGCTGTTCATGCCGGTATCCACGCCGAGATAACGCCATGAGCCCTTGCCTTTCTGCTGCGTCACGCGCGTGATCAGCACACCGGCATCCGCCACCAGATAGCGGCCGGGCTCCATCCACAGTTTGTAGTGCGGGTAAGCCGACTTGACCTTGCGCAGTACTTCTTCCAGCGCTGCGATGTCGAGCCGCGCCTCGCCGGGATGCGAAGGCACGCCAAGCCCACCGCCGATATCGAGAAAAGCAACACTGCCAATGCGCTCGGCAAGGCTTGCGAGCTGGCTATAGACCTCGCCCCAATGTTTGTCATCCAGAATGCCCGAACCCAGATGCGCATGCAGGCCGCGCACTATCACACCATGTGTGTCAGCAAGGCGCAGGAAGGCATCGATCTGGTCCACCGGCAAGCCGAACTTGCTTCCGCTGCCGCCGGTGCGCACCTTTTCGTGATGACCCAGACCACGGCCAAGATCCACGCGCAACACGATTTCACGCCCGCGGAATACTTCACCCCAATACTCCAGTGGATAGAGCGAATCGAGTGACACCGTGGCGCGCGTGGTCAAGGCCCACTCATAATCGGCGCGTGGCGCGAAGTTAGGCGTGAACAACAAAGGCGCTGATTCAGGCACCGCCGCCATCACCGCCTTCAACTCGCCGGGCGACACGCATTCGAAACCAAACCCCTCTTCGGCAAGCGCACGCAAAATGGCCGGATGCGTATTGGCTTTGACCGCGTAATGCAGGCGATCCACCGCTGCCAGCGTTTTCAGTTCACGCGCCTGTTTGCGCACGGTTGGCAGATGGTAGACATAGCGCGGCGTAGCCTCGGCGCCCAGCGCAAGCAGGCGCTCGCGGCAGTCGGTGCGCCACCATGCATCGCTGGCGGCAACAGTGTCGCCGCTGCCGTAAAGGCTCTGCCAGCTTGGGCCGAACAGCGCACTGTCGTCGGTACGCAGCGCACCGGCGGCGACAAGCATCTCATGCAAGCGCGGCACCAGTTCATCGACCACGCTCTCATCCACCACAAAAGTGAGGTTGAGGTTGTTGGACGACTGCGAAATCAAGTGCACGCGCAACTGGCCGAATTCCGCCAGCACGCTGGACAAGGTGTGCAGCATGGAACGCATGCCACGCCCCACCAGGGTGATGGCCGCACACGGCGCAATGACCTTGACGCGACACACTTTGGCCAGGTCACTGGCGAGCGCGGCGATAGCATCGGAGTCGAGCAGGTTCTCGGTGGGATCGAGCGACACGGTCACGTTGGTTTCCGCTGAACCGATCAGATCCACCGACAAGCCATGCTGCTTGAACTGGGTGAACACATCGGCGAGAAAGCCGACCTGTTGCCACATGCCGACCGATTCCATCGATACCAGCGTAATGCCCTTGCGCGCACTGATCGCCTTGACGCTGGGTGCATGCTCGCGCACTTCCGGACCGATCACGGTGCCGTCCAGATCCGGACGGTTGGTGTCCTTGATCAGCATCGGCACGCGCGGCTCACGCAGCGGCGACAAGCAACGGGGATGCAACACTTTGGCACCGGTGGAGGCGATTTCCTGGGCCTCTTCGTAATCCAGCTTTTGCAACAATCGCGCGCCGGGCACCTGACGTGGATTGGCAGTGAACATGCCGGCCACGTCGGTCCAGATTTCCACGCGCTGCGCTTTCAGCAAAGCGCCGAAGTACGATGCTGAGGTATCGGAACCACCACGACCGAGCAACACCGTGCGGCCTTGCGACTCGCGCGCAATGAAGCCTTGCGTGATGAACGCCTCGCCAAGTTGTGCAAGACGTGTGTTCAAGCCCGGATCGGGGCGCGCCTCGACCATCGCGGAAAGCAGTTTCGTGCGCTCGTTTTGGTTGGGCAACGCTACGGCTGCGAGACAATCGCGCGCATCCACCCATTGCGTCGACAAACCGCTATGCGTAAGAAACGCCGCGCCGAGCGCGCTGGACATGAGTTCGCCATGTGCCTGCACCAGCGCGGACCATGCCAGTTCGCCCATGGCCAGCGGCCCTTCTGCCGCGAGCTGCGCCAGATCGTGCAACCGCGTAGCCAGGGTATCCGGAACAGTCAGCTGCATGTGATCGAGCAAATCGTAATGCCGCTGCGCAATCGCTTTCGCATCCTCAATGCGTTTGCCTTTGTCTTCCTGGGCGCACAAGTGTTTGAGTGCGTCGGTGATGCCGGTCAGTGCGGACACGACCACCAGCACGCGAGCGCCTTCGGCGCGACGGCTGGCAACGAGTTCGCGAATGTTCTGCCAGCGTGGCAGGGTGGCGACACTGGTGCCGCCAAACTTCATCACGATCCAGGGGGCGCCGATGGAAAGCGGCGCGGAGGCATTCGAGGTCACGGTTTCTTTGTCTAGGGTTGCGGGAAAAGTCAATCCCGCCAGTGTTGCGCCGCATCAGCCGGAATGCAACCAATCGTTGGGCATATCGGTTTGGACGGCTAAATGCCTCCGTGGCCCTGCTCCCTCTCCCCAGCAGGGAGCGGGTCGGATGAAAGGCCACGCATGCCGCGGAGATAAATGGAGGCGCGGCGCTACGAATGTTTAGACATGCCGCAGGCCTCCTTTCCATGGAAGGGAAAGGAAGCCAGAGCGGCGCACGGCGTCATTCGACTAAAACAGGGATCTTGCCGATCCTGGCTTGCCATTCGCGCGGTCCGGTCTTGTGGACCGAGGAGCCGGCTGAATCCACGGCCACAGTCACCGGCATGTCCTGGACCTCGAATTCGTAGATCGCCTCCATGCCAAGATCGGGGAAGCCCACCACGCGCGAGGCCTTGATCGCTTTGGAAACGAGGTAGGCTGCGCCGCCCACGGCCATCAGATAGACCGAACGATGCTTCTTGATGGCCTCAATCGCCGCAGGACCGCGCTCGGCCTTGCCGACCATGCCCAGCATGCCGGTCTGGGCGAGTACCTGTTCGGTGAATTTGTCCATGCGGGTGGCAGTGGTGGGACCGGCTGGGCCGACTACTTCGTCGCGTACCGGATCCACCGGGCCCACGTAGTAGATGAAGCGGCCATGGAAATCGACCGGCAACGGCTCGCCCTTGTTGAGCATATCGACCATGCGCTTGTGCGCGGCGTCGCGCCCTGTCAGCAGCTTGCCGTTGAGCAGCAGCACTTCGCCGGGTTTCCAGCTGGCAACTTCTTCGCGCGTCACCGTATCGAGATTCACGCGACGACCTTTGGAGGCGTCATAAGTGAGCTTCGGCCAATCCTCCAGCGAAGGTGGATCGAGCGCCACCGGACCGGAACCATCCAGGGTGAAATGGGCGTGGCGCGTCGCGGCGCAGTTGGGAATCATCGCCACCGGCAGATTGGCGGCATGCGTCGGATAGTCCTTCACTTTTACGTCCAGCACCGTGGTCAGGCCGCCCAGGCCTTGTGCGCCGATGCCGAGCGCGTTGACCTTTTCGTACAGCTCGATACGCAATTCCTCAGCACGATTGCCGGGGCCGCGAGCGATCAAGTCCTGGATGTCGATCGGTTCCATGAGCGCTTCCTTGGCCAGCAGCATCGCCTTTTCGGCGGTGCCGCCGATGCCGATGCCCAGCATGCCCGGCGGACACCAGCCAGCGCCCATGGTCGGCACGGTCTTCAGCACCCAGTCGACGATCGAGTCGGACGGGTTGAGCATGACGAATTTCGACTTGGCCTCGGAGCCACCACCTTTGGCGGCAACGATCACGTCCACCTTGTCACCGGGGACGATGGAAACATTGATCACTGCAGGCGTGTTGTCACGCGTGTTGGCGCGCTTGCCGGCGGGATCGGCCAGCACGCTGGCGCGCAGTTTGTTGTCGGGATGGTTGTAGGCGCGTCGAACGCCTTCGTTGACCATATCTTCCAGACTCATGCTCGCGTCCCAGCGAACATCCATGCCCACCTTGAGAAAGACCGTCACGATGCCGGTGTCCTGGCACAAGGGACGATGCCCTTCGGCAGCCATGCGCGAGTTGATCAGGATTTGCGCCATCGCATCTTTGGCGGCGGGTGATTCCTCGCGCTCGTATGCCTTGGCGAGGTTGGTGATGTAGTCGACGGGGTGGTAGTAGCTGATGTACTGGAGTGCGTCGGCGACAGACTGGATCAGATCGTCTTGCTTGATGATGGTCATGGCGGCTGCTTTGGCTGGGGAACGGCCCCGGAGCCTTGCACTCGCGGGACACAACCGCCCTATTGTGCCGCAAATTGGCGTGTTGCCTGAAAAGAAGCGCAGGCACAGGCACTTGCTGCGATCCATCGACATGAAAATCGTTCGTACCCTCATGGCGCAGCGGCACTTCCAACTATCCCCGAAAGCGCTATAGGCTCCTTCGAGCGGCGCAGGGTTGGTCCACAGGGGAGACGGACACGCGTCGCGGAATAGACGAGATCTCAGCCCTGTGCCAACGGTTTGTCCGGATGGGGCGAAGGCGTCTGCTCGCTGCCTTCGTCGATGCATGCGTACAACCGTTGCGCCTTCAAAGGAGGAACACCATGTTCGCGAAGCTATCTCGCAAGTCGCTTCCGCTGTCGCTAAGCCTGTTGCTCGCCGGCGCAAGTACCGGTGCACTGGCCGCCACTACCCCTGCCATCGACGCGGGTGTTGCACCAGCCGATCAAACCGTGCACGTCACGTTGATCCTGAAACTGCGCAACGAGGCCGCGCTGGAAAATTACGTCAAGGAGACCGTCACACCCGGCAATCCGCACTTCCAACAATTCCTGACCACCGCGCAGTTTGCGCAGCAATACGGCGCCACGGACAGTTCGATTGCGCGAGTGCAGGCCTATCTGCAAAAACAGGGCTTGAGCAGCGAAGTGCTGCCGAGTCATCTGGCGATCCGCACCAGCGGCACGCTCAGCCAGTTCGACAAGCTATTCCAGACTTCGATCCACAATTACGTCACGCGCCAGACCGGACATCATTTCCATAAGCCGGTCTCCACGCCGCAGATCCCGTCAGCGATCGCCGACGTGGTCGATGTGGCCGCGGGCCTGAGCAATGAACGCGTCTATCGCCCGCACCACCTTTCCTCGCCGGCCTTTGCCGCGCTGGGCAGCCAGAACGCGAAACTTAATCCGCTTGCACTCGGCAAGGGCTCCGACAGTTCCAGCGGCAATCCGACCGCGTCGGGCATACCGGGCGAATACACGGTAGGGGATGTTGCCAACTTCTATGACATCAACCCCCTTTATCACCGTGGCGTGGTCGGCAAAGGTTCGACCGTGGGCATCGTCACGCTGTCGAACTTCTATCCGAGCGATGCGACGACCTATTGGTCGGATATCGGACTGACCACCAAGCCCAATCGCATTACGCAAGTGCATGTCAACGGCGGTGGCGCCATCGATGATGGCAGCGGCGAGACTTCCATCGACGTGGAACAATCGGGTGGCATTGCGCCGTATGCCAACATCATCGTGTATGACGCACCAAATACCGAAGACGGCTATGTGGATGCCTTTGCGCAGGCGGTTTCGGACAACCAGGCCGACAGCCTTTCGACTAGCTGGGGACTACCGGAAATCTTCAACTTTGCCGCCTTGAATGTGGACGACGCCAGCAATACGGACACTACGGACGTCGGCGATCTTCGCGCTTTCCACAAGATCTTCCTGGAGGCTGCTGTGCAAGGGCAGTCGCTGTTCGCCGCGTCAGGCGATTCCGGTGCTTATGACACGGTCCGCGACCTGGGCGCAGGCACCGCCGTGGGCGATTACACCGCACCGTTGACGGTTGATTCGCCGGCATCCGATCCGTTCATCACCGCTGCAGGCGGCACCACGACACCTTACAGCTACGCCTTCGGCACAGGCCCGACCGAGTCGGTAAAGCAGGAGAGCGTGTGGGGATGGGATTACTTGCAGAACTATTTCGATACGTACATCGGCCAGGGCGTGGTGGATCTGTTCTCGGTGGGCGGCGGCGGCGGCGTAAGCGTGTACTGGCATACACCGTTCTACCAGGACTTCACCTCCGGCATTCAACGCAGTGAAACCAAGCAATCGCTGGTCTACAACGACCCCAGTGCCGGCCCCACCACGTTGTTGAAATTGCCAGGCCGTTTTGCAGGACGCAACGTGCCGGATATCTCACTCAACGCCGATCCGGAAACCGGCTATATCTTCGTTTCAACCTATGACGGCGGCCTGCTTGATGGCGAGGGCGGTACCAGCTTCGTCGCACCGCAACTCAATGGCATCACTGCGCTATTGCGTCAAAGTGCCGGGCATCGTATCGGCCTTTGGAATCCACAGGTCTACGCGATCCAGAACATCTTCGGCTACGGGCGTTTCTCCGCCTTCAACGATGTGCGTGCCGGTGACAACTGGTTTTATTACGGTGCGCCACGCTACAACCCGGGTGCCGGCATCGGCTCACTCGATGTAGCGAATCTGGATGCGTTCCTGCGCAGCGGTTTCTGAGTTCTGCTTCAAGTGTCCTCTTGCCGGTTGGCAAGAGGACACTTCTTTCAACGTATACCTGCCGATGCTTTCGCGGATGTGCCGCACCGCTCATCGTTACGCTTGCGCCGCACATCCTGGTGGCTTGCTATGATCGGGAATCGCTTCGCTTCCCATCGCCCTCGCCATGCCACTCCAACGCCGCTTCGTGCAACTCGATGTATTTTCGCGCCAACCGATGAAAGGCAATCCACTCGCGGTGGTGATCGACAGCGATGGCATCGACGAGGCAACGATGCGTGCCTTCGCGCGCTGGACGAATCTTTCCGAGACGGCTTTTTTGCTGAAGCCCACTGAGTCGGGTGCCGATTATCGCGTCCGCATCTTCACGCCGCATCAGGAGCTGCCATTCGCGGGACATCCCAGTGTAGGCAGTGCTTACGTAGCCATCGAAGCAGGACTGACAGCGGCGGGAAAAACCCGGCTCATACAGCAATGCGCCGCCGGCTTGCTTCCGGTAAACATTGAAGGTTCGGACGGAGCAAGAACGATTCATGTGCAAGCGCCTTCTGCACAAGTGGAGCATGTCGACGATGCCTTGCGTCTTGCCATGGGCGAAGCGCTTCACTGCGGCCTGGACGATGCATGCCCACGGCTGGTGAACAACGGCCCGCGCTGGTGGATTTGCCATCTGCACGATGCATCGCACGTACGGATGCTGAAGCCCAATATGCATGCTGTAGCCGAACTGTGCATGCAGCACCGTGCCATCGGTGTCTGTGTGTTCGGCCGGGAACACGCGGGCGATGCAGCCATGGCCGTACGCGCCTTCTGCCCTGCCGACGGCATTCCGGAAGACCCTGTCACGGGGAGCGCTAACGCGGCAATCATGGCGTTTCTAGCCGATTGTGGCGACACCTCGTATGGCAACAGTTATCGCGCCAGCCAGGGACGTGAAGTCGCGCGCGACGGTTACATCGATGTTCGTCGCGATACCCACGGAAACATTACGATCGGCGGCCAATGCGTGCCGCTGATTCACGGCCACCTTGAACTCGATTGATCGCTAAAACCACGGCCACCTGCATGGTGGCCGTAGCGTATTTTTATGCACACATCAGAAGCGGTATTCGAATGTGCCGCCGTACATGCCCGTGTTGAAGTGGCCGACGTAGATGTCGCTCGCCCGGCTTTGAAACACGTCGTAATTCAAGCTGATGCCGATATGCCGATTGAAGTCGTAGCCGAGACCGAGGCCGGCATAGAACCCGTCGCCGTTGCTAGTGCTGGAAACGGAGGCAAATCCCAGCTGGTCACTGGCCCGTCCGGTTGTGTGCGAATGGAACCATCCGCCGCGTAAGGACATGAACCAACCGTAGTCGCCGTAATGCAGCTTGAAATTACCACCGAGCAGTTCCCCTTGGGTCTTGATCGAGATATGCACGGGATCGAACGGCCCGCCGGCATCGACCACGGCGTAATCGTCATTGCCGATCACTTTGCCGAGATCGACGTAGCCGGCTTCGACGCCCCAGGAAACCGCGCCGGCATTCCACAGATAGCCCAGGCGCAAGGCCCCGGCCGTGCTCGTGTTGTCCTTTTGCTGCAAGTTGCGGATGTTCACATCCGAACCGGCGACTTCTCCATTGACGAAGAAATTGCCGTCCATTGCCATCGCTGCAGTCGACATCACAGCCAGTGCAGCGCCGATGGCCACCTTCGAAGTCCATTTGTTCATTGAAGCCCCTGATGAATATGGGTGGTTGTTGACGGATAAAACGCAACGATCGAACCACGCCCGCGCCTACCGCGATGCGGGCAGGCTCGTACCCCGCCGATCCCCGGCGGGCAAGATATTGTAGAGAGACTGCGAAGAGAGGGGCGATGTACGCCCGTACGGCGGCCGGCCCAGGCGCTGCCGTGCTGCCAGTGACTTGAGCCTCCTGCTCTGCCACCTTGCCGCTTGCCGGATGGCAACGCGATTGCCATGCTCTGCGTTTCCTTCCGAGGTTTTTTCCATGACGTCACCGGTTACCGGCTACCAGCGCAGCCTTCGCCTGAGAGATGCAGCGCTGGTCGTAGTCGGGGGCATCATCGGCGGCGGCATCTTCTTGAACCCGGGTATCGCCGCGCAGCGCACGGAATCGGGCCTGGCCTTGCTGCTGATGTGGGTGGGTGCGGGCGTGCTGACCTTGATCGGCGCACTGTGCTATGCCGAACTGGGCGCTCGCCGGCCGCATGCCGGCGGAACCTACGTCTACCTGCGTGAAGCCTTTGGGCCGCTGGCTGGATTTTTGTTTGGCTGGACCATGCTGCTGGTGATCTACTCCGGATCGAGCGCGGCAGTCGCCACCATCTTTGCCAGCTATGCGGCATCCGTGTTCGGCCTTCCGGCGGCTACAGCTACCCCACTGGCCGTTGGCGCCCTGGTGCTCGTCGCGGGTATCAATCTGTTCGGACTGAAGTTCGGCGTGCAGATGCAAAATCTGTTCACGCTGCTGAAACTGCTTGCCGTAGCGGCTCTCGTCGTGTGCGGGCTGTTTCTCGCCGGAGCGGGGAAAACCCCGCTTTTGGCTGTCGATTCTGCGCGCAGCCATGTCGGTTTCATGAGTGCTTCGTTACCGGTGCTGTTTGCCTACTCTGGCTTCACCTATCTCAACAACCTCGCCGGCGAGGTGCGCGAACCGCAGCGCACGCTGCCCCGCGCGCTCTTGCTGGGCATGCTAGGTGTGATCGGTGCATACGCGTTGGTCAACGTCGCCTACCTGGCGGTGCTCGGTCATGGCGGACTGGCGCTCAGCCACACCCCCGCGGCGGATGTCATGGGCAAGGTCTTCGGTACGACTGGCGCCAAGCTGATTGCCGTGGGCATCGCCATCTCCACCTTCGGCTTCTGCAACATCACACTCGTTGCCGGCGCTCGCGTGCTGCAGGTCATGGGCGAGGACGGCCTGTTCTTCGCCAGCGTGGGGCGATTGCATCCGCGTCATCACACGCCCAATCTCGCATTGCTGCTGCTGGTGGGCTGGTCGATTGTGTTGGTGCTGTCCGGCAGTTACGGACAACTGCTCGATTACGCCACCTTCGGCGACTGGCTTGCCTGCGCCGTGGGCGTTGGTACGTTGTTCTGGTATCGCCGGAAGCGGGCGGGAGACGTTTCGTTCCGGGTGCCCGGTTATCCGCTGCTTCCCTGCATCTTCATCGCCACCATCGCCCTCGTGGTAGTGCAAAGCTTGCGCACGAGCCTGGTGAATACTGGCATCGGCCTGGCCATCATGGCGGCCGGCATTCCCGTGTACCTGATCTGGCGTGGGTTGTTCAATCCGGCCCGTTCGTGAGTGAACGCCCCACCCGGCCTGTGCCGGTTGCGTTCAAACCACGCCACGCGTGAGTGCATGACATTCGCATGCCTGCACGAACGTGCTGAAAAAGTGAAGAACGCGCATTTTCCGCAACCTGATAAATTCTTGCGTCAATGCCACAATGCGCGGATAGGTAATAGGGAGAAAGCATCCGATGGTGCAAGACCACGCCACGCTCGCCGACAAGACCGCTATCACTCCAGTAGGGGTTCGTCCTGGCATCGACTTGCACATCAACGGCGAGCATTACCGGCATACCGGGGATCCGCACATGCCGCTGCTTTGGTATCTGCGCGATGTATTGCAACTCGACGGCACGAAGTACGCTGGCGAACACGGTGAAGGCGGCGCCGATCTGGTGCTGGTGAATGGCAAGGCCATTTCTTCCATCACCCTGCCGATGAGCAAGCTCGCAGGCAAGCAAGTGGTTACGGTCGAAGGCCTCGCCGATGCCAAAGGCACCCTGCATCCCTTGCAACAGGCTTTTATCGATGAAGACGCCATCGGCTGCGGCTACTGCACCCCGGGCTGGCTGATTGCATCGATGGATCTGTTGAACCGCATCAAGGATCCTGCCGACGACGACATCGACACGCTCCCCAACCTCTGCCGCTGCGGCTGCCAGACGCGCGTGCGCAGTGCGATCAAACGCGCTGCAGCCGCCATGAAAAAGGGAGCACAGGCATGAGCGGCCCGATCAGGCTGTCGCGTCGGCGTTTTCTGCAAGTCGCCGCTGGCGCTGCCGGTGCATTGATCGTGGGTGTCCGCTCGGCGCGCGCTTTCGCGATGCAAACACCACCGGACATGTTGGGCGATGCGCTCTACGATCTGGACGCTTACGTTCGCGTCGATGCTGATGGCAGCATTCTGATCGGCGCGCGCGATCCGGAGACGGGCACCGGCGTAGCGACATCGTTACCGCGCATCATCGCCGATGAAATGGATGCGGATTGGCAGCGTGTACGCGTGATCCCGCTGGGCCTCGGCGTCGCCAACAACAATGGTCAGCCGCGTTGGCTGTATGGGCAGCAGGTTGGCGGCACGGGCAATTCCATTCCGCGTGCATGGAAAGACCTGCGCGGCGCCGGTGCGCTCGCGCGTTCGCTGCTGATGCAGGCTGCTGCGCAACAGCTTGGCGTACCGGCCGATCGCCTGCGCACCGAGCGCGGCCAGGTGATCGCCCCTGACGGGCGTCGTCTTGGCTACGGCCCGTTGGCAGCCGCTGCTGCGAAAATCACAGCGCCGCAAACAGCTATGGTGCTGAAAACGCCCGACCGCTTTAGCTTGATCGGCCAGCCGGCAGGCGATGTCGACGCGCGGGCGATCGTAACCGGCCAGACCCCGTATACGCTTGACCATCATTTCGGCGACAGCGTGGTAGCGGTACTGGCTCACTGTCCATGGCCGGACGGCCAGCTGGCCGGGCTCGACAGCAGCGCGGCATTGGCCATCAAAGGCGTGCTGAAAGTCGTCGAACTCAAGCCGGATCCAAAACTACCGCCGGGTGAAACGGTGATTGCACCGGCTGTCGCGGTGATTGCCGAGAACACCTGGCTCGCGCTGCAAGGGCGAAGCGCCCTCAAGCTCAGCTGGAAGCCGGGTCCAAGCGGCAAGGAAAGCACGGCTGCGTTGGAGCAACAGGCAACGTCGTTGCTCGATAGCGACAGCGCTCCTACCACGCGCGTGCGCGACGACGGCGATATCGATAAAGCGGGACGCAAGGCTGCGCGACGCGTGGAGGCGGAGTACTTCCAACCCTGGCTGGCTCATGCCACCAGCGAAACGATGGATTGCCTGGTGCGCCTGGACAAATCCAGCGCGACGCTCTACGTACCGACGCAATCGCCGCAGCAAGCCTGGACCGTCGTGCAGCGCCTTACCGGACTCGCGCCGGACCAGATCGATATTCGCGTGCCGCGCATCGGCGGCGGTTACGGACGCCGCCTGGATCACGATTACGTCGCAGAAGCCGTGCTGTTGGCCAAGCAAGTCGACAAGCCGCTACGCCTGTTCTGGCCACGCGAGGAAGATCTCACGCACGATTTCTATCGCTCCGGCTGCGTGCACAAGTTCCATGCGATCATCGACCGCAAGCGCCATGTCATTGCCTGGAATCAACGGCTCGCCAGCGCTCCGGCGTTGACCGGCCGTGGCGTGCCCAGCGATCACCTCTGGACGTCCGAAGTAGACGTCAACCAGCTACCTGCCGGTTTTGTACCGAATTACCGCAGCGATTGGTTCAGTCTTGCTTCCTCCCTGCCGCGTGGCCCGCATCGGGGCATGCCACATACCACCAACGCTTTCGCCGTCTGCAGTTTCATGGACGAGATCGCGCATGCGCTGCAGGAAGACCCGCTGGTCACCTATCTGCGCCTGATTGGCGAGCCTCGACTGGTGCCTTTGCAAGGCGGCGGCGCCATCGATACATCGCGGCTGGTGAACGTACTCAAGCTGGTCGCCGACCGTATTGGCTGGAAAGATTGGCTGCGTTCGGTCAACGGTTTGGGCATCGCCTGTTGGCACATGGACGGCGCCTATGTCGCGCATGCGATGGAAGTATCGTTGCAAGGCGAAAAGCTTACGGTCGAACGTGCCATTTGCGCGGTCGATGTAGGACGCGTGATCAATCCCATGGGCCTCGAAGGCCAGGTCGCGGGCGCGACGCTGGACGCCATTTCCAACGCGCTCAACCTCGCCATCACGGTCAAGGATGGCAAGGTGCAACAGACGAGCTGGAAGGATTACCCGCTTGCAAGCATGGCGCAGTTGCCGCGTGCCGTAGAGGTGATTACGGTACCTGGCGAAGGCGATCCCACCGGCGCGAGCTTCCTTGCCATGCCAACCGCGGCTCCCGCCTTGGCCAACGCTGTTTTCCGCGTCAGCGCCGTGCGTGTACGTCGACTGCCCTTGATGAAGGAATTCCTGCGCTTGCTGTAACCCGCCACGCTTTTCCGTCGCGGGAGAATGCGTGCTTAATGAAACTGATCGCTCGCGGGCACCCACGAACCCGACGCAGGGGCCGGCATGTGCAATGGCTTTGTCGGCACTGCCGGCAAAGTGGAGGGGGCCGGCGGGCAATCGGGGGGCATCGGGCCACCACTTATTCGAGCCGCCGCACATTCAGCGCTATTGTCCAGCACAACCGGTGCGGCAGGCGTCGGCGCGCTCCCGGCAGTCGCCACCGTTTTCGGAATGGAAGTGTTGGTCGAAGGCAAGTTCAACCGATCGTAAATCTTCTGCGGCAACGGCACCGCAGGCGGATCGGGATTGTGGCAGCCAAAGAGCGAAGACGGCAGCAGTGGGGTCACCGTGCACTCGATATGAATCCCTTTGGGCAGATTGAACGTGTGGCTGACCGTGGTTTTTTCCACGGCATGGCGAAGCGCCGTATCAATGGAACTCTCGCCTTCCGGCGTCCAGTACTTGTCGAACACGGTCGGACGATATTTCGGCAGATTCGTGTTGTGCGACATGATTTCCGTATCACCGCGCGGCTTCAGCTGGATGTACGTGCCATGCGGCGTCCCTGGCGTGCCACCGCCCTGGGTGCCAGCCGTATTCCCGGTTCCAATCGACGGCGACGGTTGCTTGCCGTTGGCGGTGTTGCTTTCGGCGGATTGAATCACGCCATTCGGCTGGCCCGGGTTGGCCGTTTCGCTTCCTTCCGGCGTAGCGTTAGGTGCGGTGCTGACATTTGTCGCAGCTTCGCTCTCGGATGCGCTGGATGGCGATGCATTCGATGCCGGCGCAGAAGCACTGACTGTTTCGTGCTCGGGCTTGTTTGAAGATGACGGCTTGGCTTCCGCCTGTGGAGACGATGGTGTCGCCACCGGCACCGGACTCAGCTGGGGCCGCAGTGACACCTCCGGCACGGAAAGCTTGGGTGCTTCTACCGTCAATGCCGGCGCAGCAGGCTTGGCGGCCGTCGATGGCGTCGTGGTCGGCACAGGCGGCGCCGTGGCGAGTTGCGGCGGCTCTTGGGGACGCATCACCGGTCCTACAACGTGCTCGGCTGTACGCGACACATTCGGTGTCACCAAGTTGGCCGACGACGCTTGCAGGTTGACGGTAGGTGCCACCTTGGCCGGCAGCGGGATAGCTTGCAATGCCGGCGCAGGCGGTGCTGCCGCGACAGGGTTTGCCTGGGTCGTTACGGCATTGGGCATTGGCACCGGCGTGAGGGCCGGATTCTCAACGGCCATATGCGGCGGCGTTACTGTTACTGCCGACTGCGCAGCTTGCGTCGGCAACGCCAGCGACGGTAATGGCGGCATCGGTTGCGTCCCCTCAGGCTGAGGCTTGCGCACCGGCGCCGGTTGAAATGCAGGCGGAACCGGTTGCTGCACCTGGACGGCCTGCAAGGACGGCGGTGGCGGCGTCAGACCGACCGGCTTGGTTTGTTCGATCGGCGGTGCAGAGGGTTTTGGCAAGGTGATCGGCGGCAAGGGTGCCGCAACTGGCTGCTTCTTTTCGGCGGCAGGCGACTGTGCTTCGGCTATTACGGCCTCTTGTCGTGACGCAATGGCCGGCACTTGCGTAGGCGTGGCTGCTACGGGTGCAGCAGTAGAAGCCTCATGGATTGCACGCGCCACGTGAGCCGTATTGCCGCGATGCGTAGGGCCATGCTCTTTCGGCGGCACTCCACGGACCGGAGGCGGCGGTGGTGGCTGCGGCTTGTTCTCGATCAGTCGCACCATCAAGGCGTTCCCCTTGGGCTCTGGCGGCGGCGGTGGCAACTCATAAGGGGAGCCGAGCATGGTTCCGAATAGAAAGCCCAGATGCACGAGCAGCGTGCCGACCAAACCAATCACTTTGAGCAGACGATCGCGCGGTTTTTCCCGTGTGCGGCGTCGATAGACGAGCGCCCACGTCGTCGCGTCGCGCGGCGATTTGATCAGGACGACAGGTGCTGGGGACGCGGACTTGTCCGGTGGCGATGGCGGCATGGGCGCCAGTGTAATGGCCTCGGCAACATTTCTTTCGCGCTATGCCATCACTGCTTCTGGGCGGTGCGATTTCAGTGCTGTGGCGTAACGGATTTCTTCTCGCTCGCGGCGCGCTCCGGCGTATCCACCGGACACCCATAAGGCAACGGCTTACCGGCGCGATATTCGGCGATACAGGTAGCGATGGCGCGCTTCGGCACCACGCTGCCTTTCACCAGAGGCGGCGGCGCCATATCCAGCCGTTCGTCGCCATCGGTAGACGGCGGAGGTGCGGGCGGCATGCCGCAATTGGGTATGGGTATCCCGAAAACTTTCTGGCACTTCAAGTGAATGCCATGTGGAAGATCCATGCTCTTTGTATTGCTCTCGCTCCCATTCAACTTGCGCATCAGGCCACCGACGAACGACTCCTTCGGAGGCGGAAAATATTTCTCGAACCGGTTTGGCGCTGATTGGTATCGGCTGCCGGCGCGGTTCTGCATGATCTGCGTATCACCCTGGGGTGTTCGCTGCACATAGCCAGCCTTGGGTATCGGCGGGTTGGAAGCATTCGGCGGCAAGATGATTTGCCCGGTACGGCTGAACAACATCGGGGGCGGCGCCGAGCTGGACGACGCAGGTGCCGCTTGGGGGGGCGACGCCGGCAAAGGCGCCGGCCCTGGCAGATGCAACGTCATCGCATTTTTCGAGACGGGTTCGCGCGCCGGATGCGGCGGTGGAGGCGGCGGCGCAATGGGTGGCGGCGCAACTGGTTTGGCTACCGGATTATGGGTGATAAAGCGTACCTGGATCGCGTTGTTCAATTGCACTTCAACCACTTGCGGCGAGCGTGCGGGCGGCTTCATCTCATACCAGACAGCAGTGGTAAAAAACGCGTGCAGCAGCAACGCGATAACCATCGCCATCCAGAAACGGCGACGATCGCGGGGCGGTTTGCGCCAACGCAGCTGATGCAGCATGGCGCGGGTAGGTCCGTCGAACGGCGCCAGTCCACGTCCCCGCTCGGGAGATGGTGGAAACCAGCGGTGATGTTCGACCTCATCGGGGCGTTCGATAAGCCGTCCTCGGTGTCAACGCAGGGCCGCACGGTGCGGCCGTGATGCGGGCGATGGCATGTCACACTGACCTCTCGCCAGCGTTGTGGTTCCAGATGGGCGCAGCACCTGGATCACACAAGGTTAACAGTCGTCGCCGAAGTGTCTTCGCACTGCAGCTTGACCATCCTTTCCAATGAGAGAAGGCTAATCCGCAGGCAGCATGCCACCTGCGCGGTTTGCAGGTATCGCTGTCGACTCCCGCCATGACCGCCCTGCGTCCCGCGCACAAAGGACGACCATGACGGCCCGCCATCATCAGCCGCCAAACGCGGCTTCGTGCGGTGCCGAAGGTCTTCGCACGATCTGCGCCTGGAAGCCTATCCAAGAGGAGGGTCGCATCGTGTCCTATCACACGGAAAATATCCGCAACATCGCGCTCGCCGGTCACGCCGGGTCCGGCAAGACCACGTTGTTCGAAGCTTTGCTGCACGCTGGGGGCGTGATTCAGGCCATAGGATCGATAGAGCGCGGTACCACGCAATCCGATATGGATCCCCAGGAGAAGGCACGTGGTCACTCCATTGATAGCTGCATCGCGGCTATCGATCGCGAAAGCTGCCATATCAATCTGATCGATACGGCCGGCTACGCGGATTTTCGCGGTGCCACGCTTTCCGCGCTGGCCGCGGTCGACACCGTCGCGATCGTCGTGAACGCCAGCAACGGCGTCGAACACAGCGTCCGCCGCATGATGGAACACGCACGCGAACGCGGACTGGCACGCGTACTGGTGATCAACAAGATCGATGCGGATGTCATGGATCTGTCGGCCTTGGTGCAAACGCTGCGCGAAGAATTCGGCAACGAATGCTTGCCGGTCAATCTGCCTGCCGAGCACGCGAATAAGGTATTGGATTGTTTTTTTCACGCCGAAGGCGATACGGATTTCTCCTCATTGCGCGAAGCGCATCAGCAGATTCTCGATCAGGTGGTGGAGATCAACGAGTCCACCATGGGCGCCTATCTCGACGCGGGCGAGCAAGCGCTCACGCCGCAGCAACTGCACGATGCGTTCGAGCAATGCTTGCGCGAAGGCCATTTGGTGCCGATCTGTTTTGTCAGTGCACGCACCGGGGCGGGCGTAACGGAATTGCTCGACGTTTTCGAGCGTCTGCTTCCCAATCCGGCAGAGGCCAATCCCCCTCCCTTTCGCAACGCGCAGCATGAGCGGATCGCGGTTGCACCCGATCCGGATGCACACGTCATCGCGGACGTGTTCAAAATCGTCAACGACCCTTTCGTTGGCAAGCTGAGTGTTTTCCGTGTCTGGCAGGGTACGGTGCGCCGCGACAGTCAGCTATTCATTGACGACAATCGCAAAGCGTTCAAGGTCGGGCATCTGTTTCGCCTCAACGGCAAATCACACGTGGAGATCGACCAGGCCATCCCTGGCGATATGGCCGCTATCGCCAAAGTCGAGGAAATCCATTTCGACGCTGTACTTCACGATTCGCATGATGAGGACAGTATTCACCTCGATCCCCCACGCTTTCCGCAGCCCATGTTCGGCCTTGCGCTGGAACCCAAGCACAAGGGACAGGAGCAGAAGCTTTCTCAGGCGCTTACACGTCTGGCCGAAGAAGACCCCTGCTTTCGGGTTGAGCATCACAAGGAGCTGAACGAGACGGTGATTCGTGGCCTCTCCGACCTGCATCTGAAGATCATGTTGGAGCGCATGCGCGAGCGTTATGGCGTGGAAGTAACCACGCACCCGCCACGCATCGCCTATCGTGAAACAATTTCTGGTTCTGCCGAGGGACATCATCGTCACAAAAAACAAACTGGCGGCGCAGGACAATTCGGCGAAGTGTTCCTGCGGGTGGATCCGCTTGAACGCGGCGCGGGTTTCGAGTTCATCGACGCTGTCAAAGGCGGCGTGATTCCCGGGCAATTCCTTCCTGCGATCGAGAAGGGTGTACGCCAGGCCATGGAAAACGGTGCGGTAGCCGGCTATCCGCTGCAGGATCTACGCGTCACCGTCTACGACGGGAAATATCATCCGGTGGACTCGAAGGAAGTAGCCTTTATCGCAGCAGGCAAGAAAGCTTTTCTTGACGCAGTCGGCAAGGCGCGCCCCATCGTGTTGGAGCCTATCGTGGACGTTGAAGTATCCATTCCAGAACTCAATGTGGGCGACGTGACTGGCGGCTTGGCCAGCAAACGCGCACGCATCATGGGCACGGATACCCAACGCGGCGGCGAGCTGGTGATCAAGGCACAGGCGCCACTGGCCGAGCTGATGGAGTACCCCACCGAGTTGAAGGCCATGACCGGCGGGCGTGGGCGCTACAGTCTTGATCTCAGTCATTACGAGCCGGTGCCGCCACCCGTCCAGCGCCAGCTCAGTGAGGCATGGAAGCCGAAACTGGACGAAGACTGACGTCGCCCATTCGCTTTCATCCGTGGCTGGACGACGTTGCAGTCATCCGGCCATAGCCCCATTCATTGAGCATCCCCGCAGCAGGTATAGGTGCTGCTACCGACCCCGCTCCCACCCACGACCAACGAGTATGGAGGGCCGCATGAGCCGAGCCTTCGTAAAAGAAAATGATGACGATACACAGGATGTGATGCCGGAATTGCCGGTAAGTACACACCCCAATTACGTCACGTCACGCGGCCTGGCCGCCTTGCGAGAACGCTTGTCGAACGTGCAGGCACGCCGTGACGCACTGAAAGCCAGCGAGCAAGAAGAAACACTCGCGCAGCAAAGCGAGCTTGCCGCGCTGGAACGGGAGTTGCGCTATCTCAGCATCCGTGTCGCAAATGCCATTGAAGTCGACCTTTCCAAACAGCCCCATGATCGCGTGGCGTTCGGCGCAACCGTTACGGTGGATAGCGCCGAGGGTGAGCAGCGCTGGCAGATCGTGGGCGAAGACGAAGCCGATGCCGAACACGGTTTGGTGAGCTACGTGTCACCGCTCGCCACGGCGCTGATCGGCGCCCGCGTCGGCGATGAGGTGCGCTGGCAACGTCCGGCCGGCGACGTGACTATCGAGGTGGTGACGATCGACTATGTCTAGCCACCCGCTGACGAAGACGAGCAGGCGCTCCGCGCTTGTGCTCGTCTAAGCTTGCGACAATCTCTGGCAAGTTTTAGCCAGAAGCCCTTGTCGATGTGCTGTGTTCGGCGGCGAGGAGCTCGATAAATGCCTTGCCGAATGCCGGAATGTCGTCCGGCTTGCGGCTGGTGACCAGCTTTCCGTCACGCACTACTTCGCGGTCCTCCCACTGCGCGCCGGCGTTCTCCAGATCCTTCTGTAAGCTGGGCCAGGACGTCATGGTGCGGCCTTTCACTTGGCCCGCGTCGATCAATGTCCAGGGACCATGGCAGATGGCGGCGATCGGTTTGTCGGCTTCACCGAAAGCGCGCACGAAGGAAATGGCCTCCGACTTCATGCGCAGCTTATCGGGATTCATGACGCCACCCGGCAGTAGCAAAGCCTGATAGTCATCGGGCTGTGCCTGACTAAGCGACCGATCGACCTTTACCGCATCACCCCAGTCGGTGACCTTCCAGCCCTTGATTTGCCTGGCGTCGCCGGGCGCGATGACGTCAACCACGGCACCGGCATCCTCAAGCATGCGTTTGGGCTCGGTAAGCTCGGCGTATTCAAAGCCGTCGGTAGCGAGCGCAGCAATCTTCTTGCCGGCCAGGGGTTTCTTGCTGTTCATGGGACTGACTCCGGACGAGATGCCGGAAGTCTGCATGCGCCACGATCCAGGTCGCGTATGCCCGTGGTGAGGGCGGTGTGATCAGCGCTTGGGCTTGAGCAAGGTGCCCGTGCACTTGGGCGAACCGCACAAACACACCCACAGTTTCTTGAGGCGCGCGGTATGCGGCACCTCCAGCACGATGCCGTAGTCGTAGGTAAGCTCTTCGCCAACCTTGATATTGCGCTTGGCCTCGATGATCACCCGATCCTTGCGCGGGTTACCGCTTTCGCTTTCTTCCACGAACGCCTGGCAATTCGGGTTGCAGCTGTGATTGATCCAGCGCGCGATATTGCCTTTGCGATTGGCGTCGATGATGTAGGTGTCGTTGAGGGTGAACAGGAAGGTGTGGCCTGTTTCACCGCCATCGCCGTACATCTCGTCAGCGTCTTCATGCGTCATCAGCGTGCCCCGGTATTCGATGATTTCCTCACCCTTCTTGATCGGAGCGAGGGCGAATACGCCATTGCCATGGATAGGGGAACGACGGGCAGCGATGCGACGGGACATGAATGAGCCAGAGGTAGCGAAGGTAAAAGACTAGCCGCTAATGATGCCTGCTCCGCGTGAGGATGGGAATCGTGGAAGAGCGGCGCAAGCAATGAAAAAAAGATGCACCAGTACTGGCTTCGCGATAATGGAAAAGGACGAAGACTCGCAGCACGTTTCGCCGGCGGGCTGTCAGATAGGCAACCCCACTACCCTTCTGGCTCTACTTTGCTCGTACAACCCTTTTCGTTTCAAACGTTTCCCATGTTGCGGATGACCCTTTCACCCATCCCGTTCCCTGCTATATTCAAACAATCGTTTGAGGTGCTTTCATGAAACGACTGCTCCACGGATTGGCCCTGGTGATGCTCGCAGGCTTATTGGCTGCCTGCGGTCCGCAACGGCAGAGCGTGTTTCCACCCACCATCACCATCCAGCAAATGCACGTGCAGCCCGATGGGGCCTGGCGCCTCACGCTTCGCTTCCAGAACAACAGCTACACCGGCATGACGTACCAATCTGTCGAAGGCCAGCTCCAGATCGGACAAGGCATCCCCGTGCGCGTGCATGCCCAGTTCAACCTGGACATTCCGTCCTTCGCCGGCGATGTCGAGCAGTTGGATGTATTGCCGACACCGGCCATGAACCAGGCCCTGCAGGCGATCGCTGCCAAAGGCAGCGCCGGTTCGCTGGGCTACACGCTAAGCGGCATCGTGCATTGCAGGCCGCACCTGGAAGACCACCCGGACAACAAGAATCCCCGCGATTTTCCCTTCAACAGCAGAGATTTTCTCTCGCCGGTGCCTGGCGTCGCCAATACGTACCGGTGATTCACGACTTGCATTAGCCACATACGAAGGATCCAGTCATGACGCTCTACAAGGCTCCGCTCGATGACCAGCGCTTCGCACTTTTTGATGTGCTTGGCGCCGATGCCACGCTTACCGGATTGCAAGGCGGCGACGGGCATACGCGCGACCTACTCGACGCGGTGCTGGAAGAAGCCGGCAAACTGAGCGAACACGTGCTCGCACCGACCAATGCCTCCGGCGACGAAGAGGGCTGCCACTACGACAAGACCGCCCGGACCGTCACGACGCCCAAAGGCTTCAAGGAAGCTTTTCGGCAATTCGCGGAGGGCGGCTGGCCGGGGCTCACCATGGCGGAAGCCTTCGGTGGGCAGGCCCTGCCGTCGGTGCTGGGAGTGGCGACCACCGAACTCTTTCAATCCGGCAATCTCTCCTGGAGCCTGTACCCGTTGCTGTCCGAGGGTGCCTGCCATGCACTGGAACTGCACGGTACCGAGGAGCAGAAGCACGCCTACCTGAAGCCCATCGTTGCGGGCCAGTGGACCGGCACCATGTGCCTGACCGAACCGCAGGCCGGTTCGGATCTGGGCCTGCTCAAAACCCGTGCCGAGCCCGGTGAAAACGGCAGCTACAACATCACTGGCACCAAGATCTTCATCAGCGCGGGCGAACACGACCTTGCGGAAAACATCATCCATCTCGTGCTGGCACGACTGCCCGATGCGCCTGCCGGCAGCCGCGGCATTTCCATGTTCATCGTGCCCAAGTTCAAGGTAAATGCCGACGGTACGCTTGGCGAACGCAACCACGTTTACGCCGGTGCCATCGAACACAAGATGGGCATCCGCGGCTCAGCGACCTGCGTGATGAACTTCGACGATGCGGAAGGCTATTTGATCGGCCAACCGCATAAAGGCCTGGCGGCCATGTTCACCATGATGAATGCAGCACGCCTGTCCGTGGGCGTGCAGGGCCTCGCCTTGTCCGAGCGCGCATTCCAGAACAGTCTCAACTATGCGCGCGAGCGTCTCCAATCGCGCTCGCTTTCCGGCCCCAAGTTTCCCGACAAGCCAGCCGATAATTTGCTGGTGCAGCCGGACGTGCGTCGGATGCTGCTCACCCAGCGAGCCATCGTCGAAGGCTCGCGCATGTTGCTGCTGTATGCCGCACTGCAAACCGATATCGAAGCACGCGGCGCCGATGAAACATCACGCCAGCATGCCGGCGAATTGCTGGCCTTCCTGATTCCCATCGCCAAGGGCGTCGTCACCGAACTGGCGCAGGAATGCACCAAGGAAGCGCTGCAGGTTTACGGCGGGCACGGCTTTATCGTCGAAAACGGCGTGGAACAGTTTGTGCGCGACGCGCGCATCATCACGTTGTACGAGGGCACCACCGGCATCCAGGCAGCGGATCTGTTGGGACGCAAGATTCTCCAGCTGAAAGGCGTGGGCTTGCAGCACTTCCTCCGCGAGGTGGGCACCTTCTGCAAACAGCACGCGTCGAACGAAACGCTGCGTCCTTATATCGGACAGCTCGGCGCGCTCGCCAAGGAATGGGGTGAGCTGACGCTCAAGCTGGCGCAACGCATTCAGTCCAATCCGGAAGAACTGGGCGCTGCTGCCAACGATTATCTCTATTACAGCGGCTATATCACCTTGGGTTATTTCTGGGCCCGTGCCGTGGCCTCGCTGGACTCGAGTTCGCAGCAAGCGACTTTCAAGCAAGCCAAACGCGATACAGCGGCGTTCTACTTCGCGCGCTTGTTACCGCGCGTACAAATGCATAAGGCAGCTATTGAAGCCGGTGTGGATACGATTCCGGCAATCGGGTAACGCCGACTCGCCGATTCCTTCCTCCAGATGGCCGGGGAAGGAATCGGCAAGACTCCAAGCAGAACGCGCAAGCAATCCTATACAAAGGGGACTGCCTGTTGGCGCCTCATCCCCGCCAAATGGGCGTCCCATTGCTTGCTGGAGTAAAGGCAGCAGGGGATGGTCAGTTTGACGAATCGGCTGCGATAACATCTGGGCTTACCCGCCCCACGAGCGCGAGTAACTTCCCCCTGTTCCCGCTAGTCTAGTGGTGCTTATCCAGAGGGGAGCCACCATGAAGTCGAGTCGTACCGCGAATGCATTCCGCGGCGTCAAGCCCGCTTTGCTTGCCTTGCTGCTCAGCCTGAGTGGCGCAGCACTGGCCATGGATGACACACCGCCGCCGCAATACCCCAACTACCCCAGCGAAACGCCCGCCCACTTCAAGCCCGCCACGGGCAGCTTCGACTACATCGAGCGCGATGTAAAAATCCCGATGCGCGACGGCGTGAAGCTAAATACCGTGATCCTGATTCCCAAGGGAGCGCACCATGCAGGCATCGTGCTTACACGCACACCCTACGACGCCAAGGAGCTTACTCATCACACGATGAGCGGGCACCTCGGCCCGATGCTGGAAGGCTACGACAACGCCACCGACGTGATTGTCGAAGACGGCTATATCCGCGTCATCCAGGATATCCGAGGCAAGTATGGCTCCGAGGGCGACTATGTGATGAACCGCCCCATCCATGGACCGCTCAATCCCACACCGGTGGACGATGCTACCGATACGTACGACACCATCGATTGGCTGGTAAAGAACATCCCCGAATCCAACGGCAAAGTAGCCACCATCGGCATTTCCTATGACGGATTCGAGCCACTGATGTCATTGGTGAATCCGCACCCGGCACTGAAAGTCGCGATACCGATGAACCCGATGGTGGACGGATGGATGGGTGACGACTGGTTCCATCATGGCGCCTTCCGCCAGCAGAACATGTCGTACATCTATGAGCAGTCGGCGAGTCGCGATAACTACTACAAATGGTGGACCAACTATCACGACGAATACGATCTTTTCATGCACTACGTTTCTGCGGGCGAACTCGGCCGCCAATACGGCATGGAACAGCTTGGCTTCTGGAACAAAGTCATTGCACATCCCGCGTATGACTCGTTCTGGAAGGATCAGGCGGTCGACAAAGTGCTCGCCGCACAACCACTGAAAGTGCCAGTGATGCTGGTGCACAGCCTGTGGGATCAGGAAGACATCTATGGCGCTTTGGCCGTCTATCGCGCACTCAAGCCGAAGGACGTCAACGGCGATATGGTCAAGCTGGTGATGGGTCCCTGGCATCACGGCCAGGAAATCGAAGAAGCCAGTTCGCTCGGCGCCATTCGTTTCGGCAGCGACACGGGCAAATACTTCCGCGAACACATTCTTCGTCCTTATCTGGCTCAGTATTTGAAAGACGGCGCACCCAAGGCCGATATCGCGCCGGTCACGGCCTATCAGACTGGTAGCAATCAGTGGCAGCGCCTCAGCCACTGGCCACTCGCTTGCGAGCAGGGCTGCAACATCAAGAGCCGGCCGCTATATCTGGAACCGGGTTTGAAGCTTGGCTTCCACGCACCCTCCGGCGCCCCTGCGTACGACGAATACATCTCCGATCCCGCGCATCCGGTGCCGTTTCGCGCGCGCCCAATCCAGCCGATCGGTTATGACAACGGACTGACCTGGTCGCAATGGCTGGTCGACGATCAACGCGAAGCATCCGGCCGTACCGATGTGCTGACGTATGTCTCGGATGTGCTCACCCAACCGTTGACCATCAGCGGCGCACCCGTAGTCCATCTGATCGCTTCCACCAGCGGTACCGACAGCGACTGGGTGGTCAAGCTGATCGACGTGTATCCCGATCAGGTCGCCGATCAGCCTGAGATGGGTGGCTACCAGCTTGCGGTATCGATGGATATTTTCCGCGGACGCTATCGCCAAGGTTTCGACCATCCGGAGCCGCTTGCAGCCAATCAGCCGCTTGCCTATCACTTCGATCTGCCAGCGGCGAACCATGTCTTTCTGCCGGGCCACCGAATCATGGTGCAAGTGCAATCGAGCTGGTTTCCGCTTTATGACCGCAATCCGCAGACCTTCGTGCCGAATATCTTCTGGGCCAAGCCCGGCGACTATCAGAAGGCCACGCAGCGCGTGTACCACTCGGCGAATCAGGCGAGCTACCTGTCCCTGCCTGTGATCGGTATCTGACCGCTTCGTACGCGGCCCCTTTCGTGGAAAGGGGCCGCGTATGTTGCCGCGGGGGTGGAGATACACGCGCCTGCCTGAGCATGCGATTCGGCCACTTTTGGTGCATGGGGACTTCCACCTGCCGCCGCTTGGGTGTAGAACCGCCCTATCTGTGCAACCCACTAGCAGACGCATGAGCGATAACCATTTCCTCATTCGACTCGCCGAGGATGATGATGAGTTCATCCTCGGCCTCGTTCCCCGCTTCGTCGATTTCACCTTGCCCGCCTGGCGTAAACGGCATGAGTGCATCGAGGGCATCCGCAAAGACCTCTCCCGGCAGTTGGACGAACAACCTGCCAACAGCTTTGTTTTCGTGGCTGAAAACGACGATGGTGAGCGAGTCGGGTTCATCCACCTGCAGAAGACGCAGGATTTCTTTACCGGTCGCCCCAATTGCCATATCTCCGACCTCGCGGTCCTGCCGCGCTACGAGGGTCAAGGCGTCGGCAAAGCCTTGATCGCGCATGCCGAGGCATGGGCGCGGGAACACCAGTGTCAGTTGATCACGCTTGCGGTATTCCCGGGCAACGATCGCGCCCGCGCGCTCTACGAAGCAGCCGGCTACCACGTTGACCTGCTCCGGCTCGCCAAGCCAGCACACTGACGCCGTCCATCCAAGGAGCTTCCGCATGCCCAGCGCGTGCGCTCCGGGCATGCCTTATGTCACTGTCGCCGTTGGCCGTGATGCGCTGTGCTGGTCCCTTACGATCAGGGGACGGTGATGCAAACAGAAGACTCCGCACTCTCGATGACGCGACGCGATCTGCTGCGCCTGATCGGCCTCAGCGCTGGCGGTGCCGCCATGTATCAGGCGATGACCCGTCTCGGGCTGGCGGCCGAATCGCCTTATCAGGGCGTGCCCACGCTGCAGGGAGCGCCGCGCGGTACATCCGTGCTGATTCTCGGCGCCGGGCTCGCCGGCATGGTGGCGGCCTACGAACTGCGCCGGGCCGGGTACAACGTGCGGGTACTGGAATACAACCATCGTCCCGGTGGCCGCAACTGGACGTTGCGCGGTGGCGATACATACACCGAACTTGGTGGCTACACACAGCACTGTACGTTCGATCGCGGCTTGTATATCAATCCAGGCCCATGGCGGATTCCTTACCATCATCGCGGCCTGCTCGACTATTGCAAGAAACTGAACGTTCCGCTGCAGCCCTTCGTACAGATCAACCACAACGCTTATCTGCACAGCGCCAAGGCATTCGGTGGCAAACCACAGCGCTATCGAGCCATCAACGCCGATTATCGCGGACATGTCGCGGAGCTGCTCGCCAAGTCCACACAGCAGGGAGCGCTCAACGCGCAAGTCACCAAGGACGATCAGGCGATACTGCTCGAATCATTACGGCAATGGGGTGCGCTGGATAAGAACTACGCCTATGTTGCCGGCCCTGGCACAAGCAATCGGCGCGGATATCTCAAGCCTCCTGGCGGCGGATTGTCAGCCAAGCCGATCGACTCCCAACCGCTGCAATTGCACGATGTATTGCAATCACATTTGTGGTCGGACCTTACCGAAGGCGAGATCTTCGAATTCCAGACCACTATGTTCCAGCCGGTAGGCGGCATGGGACGCATCGGCGAAGCTTTTGGGCGCGAGCTTAAAGACCTGATCCGCTATCACGCCAAAGTCACTGCCATCCATCAGGACGAGCATGGCGTGACCGTGCAATATGAAGACGCCCAACGCCTTGGCCATTCGATGACCGAACGCGCGGACTGGTGTATCTGCACGATTCCACTCTCCATCCTCAGCCAGATTCCGATGAATGTGGGAGCAGCCATGGCTGACGCCATCGGCGCCATCCCCTACGCGGCCTCCGTGAAAGTCGGCCTGCAATTCAAGCGCCGCTTTTGGGAGGAAGACGAAGATATCTATGGCGGCATTACCGCCACCGATTTACCAATCAACACCATCAGTTACCCCAGCTGCGACTTCAACAGCAAAGGCAAAGGCGTATTGCTCGGCGCCTATGTGTGGGGCTTGAGCGCCTATGAATTTACCGCCATGACCCCGGAAGAACGCGTTCGCAAGGCAGTAGAGTACGGCGCCCAGATCCATCCGCAATACAAAGACGAATTCGATACAGGCATTGCCGTGGCGTGGCATCGCGCGCCCTTCACCATGGGCTGCTTTGCAACCTGGTCCGAAGAAGCGCGCGCCAAACATTACGACAATCTCTGCCAGATCGATGGACGCATTGGACTCGCAGGCGAGCATGCCTCGTATCTGCCAGCATGGCAGGAAGGTGCCGTGACATCGGCCCTCGATCTGATCGGCCGTATCCATCAGCGTGTGGTCTCGGGGAGCGCGACATGAAACGACAGATTTTTGCCGCGACGATCCTGCTTGCATCGATAGGTGCGGTGAAAGCTCAATCCTCTGATAACGCGGTCCTTACTAGCCTCAAGAATGCAGATGGCGAAGCGGTGTTTCATACCATTTGCCAGGGCTGTCATATGCCTGATGCGAAAGGCGCCACCGGTGCGGGAACCTATCCCGCGCTTGCTGGCGATCCGCGGCTGGTCTCAGCGCAGTACATGGCAGCGGTCATCCTGTTTGGCCGGCATGACATGCCGTCTTTCGTGCCCAAGGCATCCCGCCATAGTTTCTTTAAGGATGCCTCGCTCACGGACGAACAGATCGCCGAAGTCGTCAACTACGTAAGAACCCATTTTGGCAATCACTACACTGACCACATTACCGCTGCCGACGTCGCTGCCATGCATATGCAAAATACCTCCGCATCCAAACCATGAACGCGTAGCGGCTATAAAAAAAAGCCGCCCATCCGGGCGGCTTTTCCCACCAGCACAGGTGAATGCAGATCAGTTCTTGGTTGCCCTGGCTGCTTCCGCCGTCTCGACCTCTTCACGCTGGGCCAGACGCTGCCCCACGCGATCGATATTGGACAGCGAAAGCAGGTGGGCAAAGATCCAACCCAGGGTGCCATCCGTCAGGAACCGATGCGTGGTTTCCGCGTCGAGCTTGCGCAGCTTCTCTTCGCTGACCACAAACAGGCCGTTGAGGTTGATCACATTGCCGTTGCGCTCCAGACGAATGTTGCGCGGCTCAAGCAGATCGTATTTGCGCAAGTCGTCCATCAACTGCTTGGTCCGCGTGACGTGCTGCTGGAATTCGCCGAGAAAGTTCACGGCGTTCTTGAGAATGTCGGTCTCGGTGCCGTCTTCCTTGAACAGGCGTTCACCGTCCTGGTCGTTGAAGCCTTCATAGCTTTCATCGAGGAACACGGTGAAGTCGTCGCCTTCGGTACCCGGCGGCTTTTCGGCCAGTACGAAGGGATAGCGACGCACGAATGCCGGGATGTAGACGCCCGGAGCCCACTGGCCTTCGGCATCCAGGAACAGGTTTTCGTTCTGGCGCAGACCCAGCAGCGCCATCGGGCCGGCGCTTTCCGAATCAGTACCGGCGAACAAAATCGGGATATCGCGAGCCGCTACCGGAAACTCGCTGCAGGTGAGCGGTACGGAATGCACGGCGTTCGCAAACTTGAGATTCTGCAGGCCTTTGATGCGCAGATCCTTGTGAACGGTTCGATTGAGCGGAACCGGACGCTCATAGAAGAGAACTTCAGCCACGTTACTTACCTCTGCCCCGCCGTGCCGGGGTAGCCACCCAGGCTTCCCCTCCCAAACCCGGCGTCGGGTCTACAGATGAACGACCACTATATCAGCGCCGGGTTTCAGGGGCGAATCAATGTCGCACCCACTTTAGGCCCCGCAAATGGGACCGGTTTGCATGCGTTTTGCAATCAAGTTGTTCTATGCTGCGGTAAAACCGAGCACCACTGCATCGATGGGGCGCTCTTTCGCTACACGTGAAGGACGAAACACATGCTTATGGAAGTGCCAAATCGGGCCGACCTGAATTCGACTCGTGTGCTTTCGCTGGACGCCGCTGGCCGCATCCTTGACTGGATCAGCTGGCAGGACGCTGTATGCCTCTATGTACGCGACGCCGTGGCGTGGACCCTCGGCGATCCCTGCCTCACCGTGCATGGTGGCCATAACCGCCACCTTGGCATGCAGAGCCGGATCGACCTGCATCCCATCGTGGCCAGTCGTGGCCACTGCCGGGACCACGCCATTGATCCGGCACCCGCTCTTACCAATAGCGCCCTGTTTGGGCGCGATCGTTATCTGTGCCTGTATTGCGGCGGGCGCTTTGCTCGCAGCGAACTCACCCGGGACCACGTGCTGCCGCTGTCCAAACGGGGCCGTGACGAATGGGAAAACGTGGTAAGCGCCTGCGTTGCCTGCAATCTGAAAAAGAGCAACCGCACGCCGCAGGAAGCCAATATGCCGCTGCTGGCGGTACCGTACCGGCCTAGCTGGGTAGAGCACCTGATTCTCTCCAACCGCAACATCCTTGCCGACCAGATGGAGTTCCTGGTCAGCCATCTGCCCCGGCACCGGCGCGAAGCCTTGATATAAACACCGGCGGCAATCCCCACCGGTTGCCGCAAAACCCTCGCAGGGGTTGCCCTTGTCCTGCCTCGGCACAGGGCCAACAATATCCCTGATGATCGACTTATCTTTTTATCCGCACCTGTCTTCCATCCAGACGCCCGCCGATCTTCGCCGCGTTCCGGATGACCAGCTTCAGGCCGTTGCCGATGAATTGCGGCGCTACCTGATCGAAGCCGTGGCCAGTTCGGGCGGCCATTTCGGGGCGGGTCTCGGGGTGGTGGAACTGACGGTTGCGCTGCATTCGGTATTTGACACGCCTCGCGATCGGTTGATCTGGGATGTCGGTCACCAATGCTATCCGCATAAGATCCTCACCGCCCGTCGTGATCGCATCACCACCATCAAGAAAAAAGGCGGCCTGGCACCCTTTCCGCGTCGCGCAGAGAGCGAATACGACACCTTCGGCGTGGGTCACTCGTCCACTTCGATTTCCGCCGCGCTGGGCATGGCGATTGCCGCGCAACGCAAAGGCGACATGCGCAAATTCGTCGCCGTCATTGGCGATGGCGCCATGACTGCCGGCATGGCATTCGAAGCGCTCGATCACGCTGGCGACCTCGGCACGAATCTGCTGGTGGTGCTCAACGACAATGGCATGTCGATCAGCGAAAACGTGGGAGGGCTCGCCAAACGCCTGGAAAAACGTGGCGAAGGCGTGACCGTGCCCAGTACGATGTTCGAAGAACTGGGCTTCCATTACACCGGCCCCATCGACGGCCACGACGTGCCGAAGCTGCTTGAAGTCCTTCGCACGCTGAAGCAGGCATCCGGTCCGCAACTTCTGCATGTCATCACCACCAAGGGCAAAGGCTATGCCCCCGCAGAGCAGGCCCAAATCGAGTATCACGCCGTCGGACCGTTTGACCCGCATGCGGGCCTCGTCAAGAAGACTGGACCGACGCAGCCAACTTACAGCGATATCTTCGGTGACTGGCTTTGCGATATGGCTGCCGCGGACGAACGGTTGCTCGGCATGACGCCTGCCATGCGCGAAGGTTCCGGGATGGTGCGCTTTTCTCAGGAATACCCTGCTCGCTACTTCGATGTTGCAATCGCCGAGCAACATGCCGTGACGCTTGCCGCCGGCATGGCCTGCGAAGGTGCCAAGCCGGTGGTCGCGATTTACTCCACATTTCTGCAGCGCGCCTACGACCAGCTCATCCACGATGTCGCCCTGCAAAATCTCGACGTCACCTTCGCCGTTGATCGCGCCGGCGTTGTCGGCCCAGATGGAGCAACCCATGCAGGGAGTTTCGATCTCAGCTTTCTGCGCTGTATCCCAAACATGGTCGTCATGGCGCCGGCTGACGAAGACGAATGCCGTGCCATGCTGACTACCGGATTCCGCTACAACGGCCCGGCCGCCATTCGTTACCCGCGTGGCACGGGTCCGGGTGTGGTCGTACGCAGCGCGCTCGATACGCTGCCAATCGGCCAGGCGGATGTGCGCCGGCGAGGGCGCGGACTGGCGATCCTCAGCTTTGGCGCCATGCTTGCCCCGGCCGCAATCATCGCCGCGGAAATCGATGCCACCCTGGTCAACATGCGTTTCGTCAAACCGCTAGACGAAGCCTTGCTGATCGAACTTGCCCGGCAGCATGACGCTTTTGTGACGATCGAAGACAACGTCATCGCCGGTGGTGCGGGCGCTGCGGTTGCCGAATGCCTGGCGGCACATGGGGTAGACTTGCCGGTTCTTCATCTCGGGCTGCCCGATGGGTACCTCGAGCATGGCAGCCGTGAAGAGGTGCTGAGCGAGGCCGGACTCGACCTACCCGGCATTCGCAAGGCAATACGGGCTCGCTTCCCGCTGGCAGTCCCGTGGAACCAGGTGAGCGCCTGAAAAGAGCGCCGCCTCTTCTTCGGAGGGAAGAGCGTCGTTAGACGCTCCTTTCACCCGCTGGCATGCTGTGTCGTTACCACCGCCTAAGGGAAAACAGAAGGGAATGCAATATCCTTAACGTTTTCCCCATGGATTGAGGAGCCTTTTGGCCCGTGACTGAGTTCATTGTCCGCTTAGTGCAGTTTTGCCGGCGCCACGCCATTTTTGTCGTGCTGTTCTTCTTTGGGCTGGCCGGCGTCAGCATCTGGATCGCCGCTAACCGGTTGGGCGTCGATACCGATACCGATAACCTTTTCGCCAAGACCTTGCCGTGGCGCCAGCATGCCATGGCCTTCGACCGCGAATTCCCCCAGTTCAATAATGTGCTGGCGATCATCGTGCGTGGCGCGACGCCTGAAGAATCCGATGAAACGGCTGCGCAGCTGGCCAAGGCGCTGGAGGCGGACAAAAAACACTTCCTGGATGTCAATCGGCCAGATGCCGATCCCTTCTTTCGCACCGAAGGTTTGCTGCTGCTTGATCCGAACGATCTGGCCAAGATACTCAACTCGTTGATGAACGCACAGCCGTTACTCGGTCCGCTCGCCGCTGATCCGTCGGCGCGCGGATTGTTGAACGGTGTGTCGCTGATGGCAGCAGGCGTACGCATCCAGCATGCCGATCTCTCGCCTTATAAGCCGGCACTGGATCAATTGACGAAGGTGCTCAATAACGCGGCCGACGGCCATCCCACGCCACTTTCATGGCAGAGCCTGCTTGGGTCGGACATCACGCAACAGCCAGAAAACGTGCGATTCGTCTTGACCCATCCCGTGCTTGAAGAGGGCTCGCTGCAGCCGGGTCTTGCCGCCACGCAAGCACTCGAACGCATCAGCAAAACCCTGCCTGACGTGAAAAGCGGCCGTGCGCGCATCGACTACACCGGCTCCGTCGCGCTCGCCGACGTACAGTTCGGCGCACTGACCAAAGGCATCGTCGCCAGCACCATCGTCAGCCTGTTTTTGCTTGCCTTGTGGCTCTATCTGGCGATGCACTCGTTTCGCCGCATCATTCCGATTTTGCTGACGCTGCTGGTCGGCTTTGCACTGACTACAGGGTTCGCAGCGCTTGCCGTCGGAACCTTGAATGTCATCTCTGTTGCATTCGCTGTGCTTTTTGTCGGCCTGGCGGTCGACTTCGGCATTCAATTCGCCGTGCGCCTGCGCGAAATGCGTATGCTGCATGACGACATCAACGTAGCCCTTGCCGAAGGCGCACGCGTTTCCGGCAATCAGATTGCGGTGGCCGCAGCCGCTACCGCGTGTGGTTTCCTGGCCTTCTCACCCACCAGTTTCGTAGGTGTGGCGGAGCTGGGCACGATTGCCGGTGTCGGCATGGGTATTGCGCTGGTATGCACCCTCACGCTTTTGCCGGCGCTGCTTAGCCTGCTGAAGCCACCGCGCCAATGCAAGGAGCTTTCGCTGCCGTTTGGTCCCAGGCTGGACGCAGCCTTGCATCGCCGCCATCGTCCCGTGCTCATCGCATTTGCGCTGATTGGCGTAGCCGGCCTGATCGCTGCGGCGCGCATGCCCTTCGACGCCAATCCGCTCAACACGCAGGATCCCCATTCCGAGCCTATGCGCACATTACGGAGCATGGCCGATAACCCGGTCACCAACCCGTTCAATATCAACATCATGGTGCCCAACCTGGATGCTGCGCGGGCGCTCACCGATAAGCTGTCGAAGTTACCGGAAGTCTCCAGCGTGATTTCCGCCGCTACGTTCGTACCGGCCGACCAGCAAGCCTCACTGGACCAGCTTAATCAGGCACAGGTACTGATGCTGCCTTCGCTGGACGTCGATCCCTCCGCGCCGCCAGTCACTCCTGCAGCGTTGCGATCCGCGATCGCAGACACGCACGATGCCATCGTCGACGCCCATCCGGAAATGCCTGCAGATTCCCCGTTGCGCCCCATCGATGCCGCCCTGCAACGACTCGCCAAAGTGTCCGATGACCGGCTCATGGCGATGAACGAAGCCGTTAGCCGCTTCCTCCCAAAACAATTGGAGAGCTTGCGTGATGCACTCAATGCAAAAGCTGTGACGCTGCAGACCTTGCCCGAATCCATCAAACGCGATTGGGTGAGCCCAAACGGAATGGTGCGTATTCAGGTGTCACCCGCCGCCAATGAGCAGGACACCGCGGGTTTGCGCAGATTCGTCAAAGCCGTGCAGCGCATTGCTCCTGATGCAGGGGGGCCGGCAGTCACCACCATCGCATCGGCGGATACGATCATGCGCGCCTTTCAGCAAGCCGCCGTGCTTGCGATCGTAGCCATCGGCATTGTGCTGATGCTGGTGATCCGGCGCTTCAAAGACGCCGGTATCGTGCTGCTGACGCTTGGCATGTCTGCACTACTGACCGCCTTGCTCGCACGCCTGCTCGGCATGTCGGTGAACTACGCCAATATCATTGCGTTGCCGTTGTTGCTGGGTGTAGGCGTCTCGTTCAATGTGTACTTCGTAATGAACTGGCGCTCAGGCATGCGTCGATTCGTGAGCTCGGCGTCAGCGCGCGCGGTGTTGTTTTCCGCGTTGACGACGGGTACTGCCTTCGGCTCGCTGGCACTGTCGCATGACCTTGGCATGGCCAGCATGGGCCGCATGCTACTGGTCAGCCTGGTCGCCGTGCTGCTGGCCACCTTCATTTTCCTGCCAGCGGTGCTTTACACCATCAAGCCACCGTCGCAGCTCAGCGGCAGCGGGCACTGACGTCGCAAGACGACATATCCCGCATGCAGTCCATGCATGCGGGCAGGTTAAAAAGCAAAAGAATTTTCATTCCATAGGGAACGTGGACGCCCTAGTTAGGCCTCATACTCAGTTGGACGATACTGGCCATCGTCCACCGCTGACGCGATCCCGCTGCTCCAGGTCACGAGCGGTAAAGACCTCCACGAAACCTGCCTTGCAAAGCAACATGCGTACAGCTTCGCCTTGCATCCAGCCGTGTTCGAGCAACAACCATGCTCCGTCGATGAGGTGAGTACCGGCATGGCGGACAATGCGCCGAACATCGTCAAGTCCATCTCGTCCGGAAGCCAGCGCGTGCTGTGGCTCGAAACGCAGATCCCCCTGGCTCAAATGCAGATCGTCACTTTCGATGTAAGGGGGATTGGACACGATGAGATCGAAGCGCTTGCCACGCAAAGGCGCAAACCAATTGCCATGCACGAAATCGACATTGGCAATGCCGTGCCTCGCCGCATTACCCTGCGCCACCGTCAACGCCTCCTTGCTGGCATCAGTGGCCGTGACGCGAGCGAGCGGGCGTTCGCGCGCCACCGCCAGTGCAATCGCTCCTGAACCCGTGCCGAGGTCCAGCACTCTCGACCGCGCGTCGGGAAGAAGACGCTTCAGGGCAAGCTCCACCAGCAACTCGGTTTCCGGCCGGGGAATGAGCGTTGCCCGCGTCACTTCCAGGTCAAGTGACCAGAAGCCGCGCCGCCCCGTGATGTAGGCAATGGGCTCGCCGGCCGCGCGCCGCGTAACCAGCGCTGCATAGGCCTCGACCCTATCCGCTGCAAGAACATCGTCCGCATGGGCGATCAGCCAGCTACGCGATTTGCCAAGAAGATGTAATAGCAACGCTTCCGCATCGACCCGCTCTCCCAGGCGGAGTGTGGCGTCAATAAGAACGTGGCGTATGTCGGGCATGGTGATATCGGGCAGGTCGGAGTTGGATCTAAGCAGCGCCTACGATGCGCTAACGAAGACGTTGGCATCACGGGAAATGTCTGCCATCCAGCCATTTTAGAGTGTGTTGCGCTTCTGCATGGCTTGCCGGCATGAAAAAGGCCGGATGGCTTCCGCCACCCGGCCCCCTCAAACACTTATGTCATTAACGCAGAATCGCCGCCGGATTCTGCTTGGCCTTCAGAGCGGCACACAGCAGCGTCTGCTCGCGCGTCTGCGCCAAACCGCGATTGGCACCAGTGATGTCCTTCACGCGCGGCGCGAAGTAGGCCTCCAGACGATCGGCTTCTGCCTTGGAGCAACCGCCGCCACCTACCAGCCTGGGCAGCATGCCACCCGCAAAGCTGCCGGTGCGCGCCAACACCTGGTCGTAGTGGCCGGTGAACCAATGCCACAGCGCATCGCGCTGGGCTTGGGTATCGCGATCCCCGCGAAGCACCGCAGCCATCTCGCCGACTTTCACCTGTTTGCTCAGCGCAAAGTCGCGCGCTTCATCTGCCAGCGCTGGTGTATCGGCAGCACTCAAGCCAGCCAGCATGGCATTGCGCAATGCAGGGTCGGTGGTCTTTGGCAATTCGGCAATCAACGCATCGACTGCCGGCTTGCCGTGCTCTTGCACGGCAACGGCAAGGGCATCGCCAAGCAAGTCCGGATCGGCAGCAGCCAAATGGAGGCGTCCATCGGATTTACGGGTCAGCGCCGCATCACCCTGCTTGAGCAGGGCCGCGCGCACTTCCGGAATCTTGAAATCCAGCGCCAGCGCATGGGCTAGCGTAGTGCGCAGGATGATGTCGCCATCCGATTCACCCGGCTTGCGCTGATAGCCCAGCTGCTGCATGCGTCCCAAGTAAGCATCTTTTACCCAGGCCACAACCTTGGCGCGCTGCGCATCCGTCACGGCTTCATTGCGATAAATCCAATCCACTGTCTCCAATGGCGCCACGACCACCTCGCGGGTGCTCGCTCCCGCCAACGGCTTGAGAGCAAGCAATGCATCGCCCGCGTCAAGATCACCGTGGCGGAAGCCGGCATCAATGCCATCGGCATACGCCAGTTGTTCGTTGTCACTCAATGCAGCGATGTGCTGGGTGAGATCAGCCCATTCCTTCTTCGCCAAGCTAAAGCGGTAGTAACCGCGCGCATTTGCGTTCGGCATCACCCAGGTCGGTTGACTGGCGTCTGCCAGCATCATGGATCCGGTCGGCTTATCAAACATTTCGCAGCTGACCTTGCTACCGCCGCTCGTGCCATAACGCACGCAAACCGGAATGCCCCATACGCGCTTGGCATCGCCAGTGCTGCCTACGGGCAAATAACGGCTCTGGCTCAAATGCAGAATGGTCTGGCCACCCTTCTGCTCAAGTCGAGTCTGCACATAAGGCACACCCGACTGGTCGAGGAAGCTGTTGAAGGCATGCTTGAATGCATCTCCCTGATGCGCGGCCGTGGCGATCGCGTCGACCAAGTCGTTGGCCGTGGCGTTGCCGAATTTATGCGCCTGGATATAGGCACGCATGCCTTTCTGGAAGACGTCATCGCCGACGTATCCCTCGAACATGCCGATGACGGCCGCGCCCTTCTGATACGTGATGCCATCGAACGCCGTCTCGATATCCCCGTTGCCGGTGATCGGCTGGCGAATCTGACGTGCGCTCACCAGGCTGTCGTTCTGCATGGCGCGTTCGGCACCGATGATGCGATCGAGGTCTGCTCGGTATTCTGGATGCACCTTCATGGTGACCTTCTGTTGCATCCAGGTCGCAAACGCTTCGTTCAACCAGATATCGTTCCACCATGCCAGCGTGACGGTGTCACCGGTCCATTGATGGGCGAGTTCATGCGCAGTGACGTTGAACGAGCCACGTACATATTTGGCGGGCGAGTCCGGATCGAGCAGCAGCAACCAATCACGGAATGTCACCAGTCCGGGATTTTCCATTGCACCTGCGGCAAAATCCGGTGCGGCCAGCAGGTCGAGCTTGCCAAAGGGATAGCCGAAACCGTAGTAGTTTTCGAGCGCATGAATGATGCTCGGCGTTTCGCTGAGCACATGCTGCATGCGATGACCTTCTCCGTGAGCGGCGATCCCGCGCAACGGCAGCACTTCGCTGCGATAGCTGTCTGGCGTGATATCCGGTCCATTGACAATGTCCCACGGTCCCACCGCAAAAGCGACAAGATAGGTCGGCAACGGTCGCGTCTGCGCGAACGTCAGTGTCTTCCACTTCTCACCTGCCGCCGTCTCGCTGATCTGCCTGGTGTTGGCGACGGCCGTCAGATCGGCAGGAATGGTGAGCGTGATGTCATATGGCGTCTTGAAATCCGGCTCGTCAAAGCCAGGGAAGGCGTAGCGCGCGCTGATCGGCTCCATCTGCGTCATCGCATACGGCACACCGGCATGGGTCACCTTGTACAAGCCCTGCAACTGCTCATTGAGAGGTGCCGTGTACTCCACGGTGACCGTCAATGGCTGAGGCTTGAGCACGCTGCCGAAATCGATGCGCGAGACGCCCTCTTTCGGTGCTACGGCCACGTACTTGCCGTCATGTGTCTTTCCAGACGCGTCGGTGATCGTCACCTTGGAAACATCAAGCTCACGACCATCGAGCCAGACATGATCCGCCGCTTGCTTCAGGTCGACCTTGATCGTGGTCGTACCAGAGAATATTTGTGCGGAAGGATCGACTTTGAATGCAAGTCGATACGACTCCGGTACCGCCCATCGTGGCAACTGTTCGTGAGGAGTCTGGTCGGCGGGCGTCGCCGCGAACGCGGCTCCACAGCACACCGCCAGCGCGGTCATCGCAAAAGGACGGATAAAACGATTCACGGGCACCCCACCTGCGTCACAAAAAGATTTTCACGCTAGAGCACGCAGGCGGTTCACCACAGTGCCAGAGGGCATATACCTCCGGTGATTCGCTCACCTCCCCGCCGAGCATTTTGTGCCAGCACGGTTGGCTCGTAACTTTCCGCTTGTATTATCAAAATCGATCACTACTATATCTTCCATAGACCATACCTATAATTCCTCTATGAACTTGCGCGATCTGCATTACTTGGTTTCCCTGGCCGAGCACCGTCATTTCGGACGCGCGGCCGACGCCTGCTTCGTCAGCCAGCCCACCTTGTCTACCCAGATCAAGAAGCTGGAAGACGAGCTAGGGGTTGCTCTCGTGGAGCGGACGCCGCGAAAGGTTCTGCTCACCGACGTTGGCCGTGAAATCGCGAACCGCGCCCGTGAAGTGCTCAACGAGATCGAGCAGATCAAAGGCATTGCTCGCCGCACTGTGGATCCGGAGTCCGGGACCGTGCGACTTGGTATTTTCCCTACCCTTGGCCCCTATCTGCTACCGCACGTGGTGCCGATGGTGCGCGAGCGCTTTCCACGACTTGAGCTGCTTCTTGTGGAGGAAAAGACCGAAACCGTGCTGCATCGGCTGCGCGAAGGAAAGCTCGATGCGGGCATTCTTGCGTTGCCTATCCATGACGACAGCCTGCATTCGGAATTCCTGTTCGAGGAGCCCTTTCTACTGGCCGTTCCGCAATCCCATCCACTCGCCAAACGAACGCATCTGAAGCTCAACGATCTTTCCGATCAGAGCCTGCTGTTGCTGGAGGACGGCCACTGCCTGCGCGACCAGGCGCTGGAGGTTTGCCACATGGCCGGCGCTGGCGAGAAGAGCGGCTTCCGCGCCACCAGCCTTGAAACCCTGCGGCAGATGGTTGCTGCCAACGTCGGCATTACGCTGCTGCCCACCCTCGCCGTGAAACCGCCGGTCGCGCAAGCACCCAACCTGCAACTGGTTGAGTTCAGCGGCCATCCGCCGAGCCGCCGCATTGCGATGGTGTGGCGCAAAAGCTCGGCCATGGGCGGATTCCTCAAGCAGCTGGCGGAGGTCTTCAAGACATTGCCGCACGATCTGCTTGATCCTCATACCGCGACCACCCTGCCTGCCAAGCGCCGCCGGACAACCTGAAGCGGTGAGCCGAGCCATAGTCTCAATCAATCGTCTTCATAAGAACAATCAATTTCATATTTGACTCGCACCGCGTTAGCCTGGGACAGTACGGCCAGTCATGGCCATCTCTTGCATTGCCCTCTCAAGCCCAACGCCACGAGGTGATGTCATGAGCAAGTTGAAAGGCTCCAAGACGGAGCAAAACCTGAAAGACGCATTCGCCGGCGAATCGATGGCCAACCGTCGATATCTTTATTTCGCATCGAAAGCCGACGTGGAAGGCTATAACGACGTTTCCACGGTATTCCGCTCCACCGCCGAAGGTGAGACTGGACATGCTCACGGTCATCTGGAGTATTTGGAGCAGTGCGGCGACCCTGCTACGGGCAAGCCATTTGGCGCAACGCGCTTGAATCTTGAAAGCGCCATCGCGGGTGAAACCCACGAGTACACCGACATGTATCCGGGCATGGCCAAAATGGCGCATGACGAAGGCTTCGATGAAGTCGCCGACTGGTTCGAAACATTGGCCAAAGCGGAACGCTCGCACGCGAACCGCTTCCAGAAGGCCTTGAACGAACTAACTTGATGCAAAGCATCGGCAGGCTCCATTCGGGCCTGCACGGTGCTTCGGGTGCACCTCCCCCTTTACAGGGGGAGGCGGGGAGGAGCAAACCTATCGGACGGGTTGTTACACGTTCTGTCCCGCCCGCTGTCCGGGCGGGAATGTCTCGTCATGAGGGCTGACGACCCGTCGGAGGCAGAAGCTATGGCAGAACCGATCAATACGGCTCGCGAAGGCAACCTGGAAGCACCGACTCGTCATCCGCTGGACTGGATGAAGCCGGAGTTCTGGGAGCGGCAATCCCTCGAAACGGAACTGGAACGCGTTTTCAACATCTGCCACGGTTGTCGCCGCTGCGTCAGTCTTTGTCATGCGTTTCCCACGCTTTTCGATCTCATCGATGCTTCTGAATCGATGGAGATCGACGGCGTCGCCAAGAGCGATTACGGCAAGGTCGTCGAGCAATGTTATTTGTGCGACCTGTGCTACCTCACCAAATGCCCCTATGTGCCACCCCATCCGTGGAATGTGGATTTTCCACATCTGATGCTGCGCGCCAAGGCAGTGGAGTTTCGCGAGCATAAAGCGCCATGGTCGGCGAGGATCCTTTCCAACACACGCGGCGTAGGTAAGCTCGCATCGATTCCGGTCATCGTGCAGACGATCAACGCGACAAACAAGAACAAGACAGCACGCAAGTTGCTCGAAAAAACCATGAACGTGGACGCGCAGGCGCGTGTCCCCACTTACCAGACACCTACCGCACGGAAGCGCTTACGCAAACTCAAAGGCGAAGGCGAACCCCGGCCAGCCGGGCGTACTCGCGGCAAAGTCGCCATCTTCGCAACCTGTTATTGCGATCATTCCGCACCCGGTATCGTGGAAGACCTCGCTGCAGTCTTGCAACACAATGCGATCCCGGTACGTCTGGTGGAGCAGGAAAGCTGCTGCGGCATGCCCAAGTTTGAACTCGGCGACCTGGACACTGTGCGCAAGTACAAAGAGCGGAATATCCCCGTGCTAGCCAGGATGGCGCGCGAGGGCTGGGATTTTACGGCGGCGATTCCTTCCTGCGTCTTGATGTTCAAGCAAGAACTGCCACTGATGTTTCCAGATGAGGAAGACGTCGCCTTCGTAGGCGATCGTTTCTTCGATCCTTTCGAATATCTGGCCGAACGTCACAAGGCCGGATTGTTCGCCATCGATTTCAAGCAGTCGTTAGGCAAGGTCGCGTGGCAGGTGCCTTGCCATCAGCGCGTCCAAAAAATCGGTCCGAAAACCAGCGATATTCTGCAACTGATACCCGGCACGGACGTTGTCACCATCGAACGGTGTTCCGGGCACGACGGTACTTACGGGGTGAAGCACAAGACCTATGCCCTGTCGCGCAAGCTCGCCAAGCCCGTTGAAAACAGAGTCGCGCAGGCTGAGGCCACCCACTTCACCAGCGATTGCCCGATGGCCGGCGGTCACATAGCTCACGGCCTGGATGACAAGCCCGCCGCAGAGCACCCCTTGACGCTACTGCGCAAGGCTTACGGCATTTGATCCGATCCCGGACCCGGAAGCATCCATGCACACGTCATCACATGAAAACTACGCTATGAACAAATTGCAGCGCCACGATCTACTCTCGCTCGAAGCGTATGCCACGCAGCGCCAGGATTTTCGCGCACGCGTCATGGCACATAAAAAACATCGGGGCGTGCGCCTGGGCGAACATCTGCATCTCGTATTCGAAGACCGGCTTACCATTCAATATCAAATTCAGGAAATGCTACGCATCGAACGCATTTTCGAAGCAGCAGGGATCAACGAGGAACTGGACGCTTACAATCCGCTCATACCGGACGGCACAAACCTCAAGGCAACGCTGTTCGTGGAGTACCCGGATGTAGAACAACGCAAACGCGAATTGGCCCGGCTCGTCGATATCGAACACGGTATCGCCCTGACAGTGACAGGGCACACGCCAGTAACTGCCATCGCTGACGAAGACATGGATCGCAGCACGGAAGAAAAGACAGCCGCGGTGCATTTTCTTCGCTTCGAATTGGACGAAGGAATGATTCGGGACTGGAAAGCAGGCGCCGCCGTAATGCTTGCGTCCACGCTTCCAGCCATGCATGAACAAGTGACGCTTACACCTGCGGTGCGGCAGGCACTCGCCGTTGATTTCGACTAATACAAGCCGGGTTCACGGGGCTTTGACTTCGTACGTTCTTTCCTGAGACGTCATTCCCGCCCTTAGGGGAATGACGTCCGCTGATGATTGACGCAAAGAGAGCAATGCAAACGCTCAAGCCAGCAACCCTATCGGGCAGGAAACCCCGGTGCCGCCCAAACCGCAGTAACCATCGGGATGCTTCGATAAATACTGCTGGTGCTCATCCTCAGCGAAGTAGAACGGACCTGCCATGCTTATTTCGGTGGTGACAGGGCCGTAGCCTGCACGCGTCAGTTCCGACTGGAACTGCTTGGCGGATGCTTGCGCGGCGTCGAGTTGCGCAGCCGTTGTCGCGTAAATAGCCGAGCGGTATTGCGTTCCAGTGTCATTACCCTGGCGCATGCCTTGGGTGGGGTCGTGGTTCTCCCAAAACACTTTCAGCAAGGTGTCAAACGATACGCGCGACGGGTCGTACACCACGTCAACGACTTCGGCATGGCCCGTCATGCCGGAACACACTTCGCGATAGCTGGGATGAGGCGTATAGCCGCCTGCATAACCCACCGCGGTGGTCAACACACCGGGCAGATTCCAGAATTTACGCTCGGCGCCCCAAAAGCAGCCCATGCCGAACAGCACGCTTTCGCTGCCCGGAAAGGCATCCTGCCGCAAGGGGCGGCCGTGGACGTGGTGTGCCTGAGATGGCTGTATCGCTTGCTCACGTCCCGGCAGGGCCTCTTCAGGACGAGGCATACGTTGTTTCCAAGCGCCGATGCCAAGCATGACTGCACCTCTTTCGCTTCGATGAGAATGCTGGAAAGGTGTGGCCGCCTGTCAATAATGCAACACCGTATGCAGCGGCACGTCCTGGGGCCATAAGGCGCGTCCCTGCAACGCCAGCAGCTCGATAACCACAGACGCGCCCACCAGTTCGGCACCCAGCTGCTCAAGCAAGTGACGCGCAGCACCCAGTGTTCCTCCCGTTGCCAGTACGTCATCCACCAGCAGTACGCGCTCACCTTCGCGCAAAGTATCAACGCGCGCTTCGAGCCGATCGGTACCGTATTCGAGCTGATATTCCGCATGCACAACCGGCGGCGGCAGCTTGCCCGGCTTGCGCAGCGGCACGAACCCCGCTTTCAATTTTTGTGCGAGGGCGGCAGCGAAAATAAAGCCGCGCGATTCAACGCCGCATACAGCCTGAACGTGGGTATTGCTCCACGGTTCCGCCATGGCATCAATACATCGTGCAAAAGCAGCACCGTCGGCCAGCAATGGTGTGATGTCGCGAAAGGTGATGCCAGGCTTTGGAAAATCCGGCACCGCACGGATCAGGCTTTCAAACGAGGTCATGCATAGCTCCCATTAGACACGCTGCCGTGGACGCAGCGCGCCCAATAGGATACCTGCCAGCGCAAGCATCAATCCTATCCAATCGCCAGCAACGGTCGGCCGCCCCAGCAACACGACATCCAACACGAACGCCAGCGCAGGTTGTAGCAGCAATAACAAGCCCACCAGCGAAGCTGGCAGACGTGGCATCGCTCGTACCATCAAAAGCCAAGCAAGTACCTGCCCGCAAAAGCCCAGTGCCAGCAGCACCCCCAGGTTCCGCATGTCATGCAACACGAACGAATCACCCTCGCCCCATCCCCAAAGTCCCAGAAGCAGCGCACTGAGCAAGCTCATGAGCGCTAGGAATTGCGCCGACGAGAGTCGCGTATGGATTTTCAATGCCCGCCTGAAACTCAGCAGATAAACGGTATAGGCCACGCCGCTACCAAGGCCGAGCCAGATCCCCAGACGATGCCTCGCATCAAATGCGGACCAATGTGCACCGACTAGCAGCCATAAACCGCCCATCGCCAACAGCATGCCCGGCAGAAACCAGCGCGCCAGGCGTTCGCGAAAAAACGCGAAACCAATCCCTGCCATCAGGAACACCTGAAAATTGGTCAGCAAAGTCGCTATGCCGGGACCGACCCACAAGATGCTTCGATGCCATTGAATCAAGTCGGCGGAAAAGCCTAAGGCGGGCAATAGCACCAGGTAGAGATCACGCCAGCCGATTCTTCGCCACCCGCCGCTGATGACCACCCATACCAGCAGCATGCTTCCGCCGAACAGCATCCGATAGAAACCCGATACCGTAGGGGCCGTGTGGGCGTAGACCACGAACAAGCTTGTGCTGGAGAGCAGCGCTGCACCCGCCGCCATCTGGAGAATGGCGTTGCGCAGCGGCACATCATGACCGACGCCCGGGGACGTCGCGGCAGAACCTTCGGACATGGACATCCCTAGCTGGGCTGCAAGGCAGCATCCCCGGTATCGTCATCCAGCTCCTGGATCGCCGATCGGGCTTCGGCCAAGGCTTGATCGATCTCGCGCACAATCGGCTCAGCGATATCCAGGCTGGATTCGGGAACAAGCACCGCGACATAGTCCAGCGCAGGCAGTTGTCCCACCCCCCCGGTCAAATATTCGCCTGAAATAAAGGCAGGCACTTCCGCACTCTCAAGCGCATCTTTCACCAGATGGGCGTCGATCAGGTTTTGGGCTCGGTAGACAATGCGCATGCATGCACGCTACTGCTGTGCGCCTCGCCAGGCAACCAGATATCCCGGCGCATCGACTTTCAATCGTCGGGCATAAGACGATGGGAACCATCCCCTGCGCATTCACCAAAAGGCGCGGATACCCGCCACGCCCTGCCCCCCATGTCTGCGCGCCTCTTCTGCTTGAAGAGGGGTCAAGCCGCCAAGCGCATAGACTGGCAATGCTGCGGAAGCGGCAAGTGCCTGGAACGCCAGCCAGCCCAGGGGCGCGGCTTGCGGATGGCTCTGCGTGGAAGCTACCGGCGAAAGGGTGGCGAAATCGGCCACGCGCATGGCGGCAGCCAGCTCAAGCGCATGGTGACAGCTAGCTCCCACCAGCTGGGTCCATGGCAAGGGACGCTCTGTGAGCTCACCCAGCTGCACGGCGGTCACGTGAACGCCGACGCCTGCTCCAAGTTTGAACGCGCCGTCGATATCGCTGTTGAGCAATAGATGGGCGTTCGCTTGCACGGCTTCCGCTTGCAAGCGGGCCGCCAGCGCACGGACTTGTTCAATGGACCAGAGCGGGAAGCGCAATTCGATCAGCCGCGTCCCCTGCTTGAATGCGGCAGAGATGCGCACGTACCACGCATCGAAGTCATCGGGAACCACCTCTGCAGGCGTGATGGCGTATACGGCAGGGAGGCGTAGCGCCTGCAAAATGGGACGATCCGCGGGGGCCAGCAGAGAGGGATCGGCTTCTGCAGGGAGTACCCACTGCAAAGCCTGTCCTTCAAGAGAAGCGGGGGTACCTTGCCAGCGCGTGAATTGCCACGCATCGAGCAACAGCTGCGCCCCACCTTCATGGCACCAAGGGATGCGGATCAGGGGCACGCCATCGGCAGCATCGACCTGAATACCCAATTCTTCCCGCAGTTCGCGCCTCAAGGCCTGCTGGGGAAGTTCGCCTGATTCGAGCTTTCCTCCGGGAAATTCCCAGAAACCGGCAAGATGCTTCCCAGGCGGACGTTGCGCCAACAGCACCCGGCCCTGCGCATCACGTAGCACACCAGCCATGACGTGCAACGGCGTGCTGCTCGGGTCGCTCATGCAAGCGCTCAATTGTTGCGGATGTACTCGACCATGTCGAAGTCGTAGCTGTGCTCGCTGTCTTTCTTATGATGCGTGCGCTTGACTTCAGTCCAATCACTGAAATGAATACCGGGAAAGAACGTGTCAGCACCTTCGACCGCCGCACCCACCCAAGTTAGGTACATGCGGCGCGCCAACGGCAATGCTTCGTGAAATACCTTGCCGCCACCGATAACCATCAAGCCGGTGCCATCGGCACGCGCTAGCGCTTCCTCGATCGAGCGTACGGTAATCTGCCCCGGAAACGGTGCCTCATGACGAAGCGAGAGCACCAGATTCTCACGATCCGGAAGCGCCCTGCCAATCGAAATCGCCGTGTTGTATCCCATCAGTACGTGTTTGCCGACAGTCAACTGCTTGAACCATTTCAGGTCATCCGGAAGGTGCCAGGGCAGCTGGCCCTTACGACCGATTGCAAAATTCTCGTCGAGGGCAGCGATCAACGATATGGCCATGGAAACTCCGGGAGGTAACAGTTAGGCAGAACGGCACGTGCAGCCGGACACCGCCCCGGCCACGCTGACCGTCCATTATAGCGATACAGGAGGTTGGCAAGCATGCTGAATCTACTGGGGCTGCTAGCGATGGCAACAGCGGCAGCCAGCGCACCGCCGCAACCGTCAGCTCAACTCATTCCGACGCTATGGCAAGCAGGTCACTTCTTCGCGATACCTCAAACAAAAGACGGAAAGACCCTGCGCCTGTTGATCTATACGGGCGGAGGCGGCGCGGCCCACCTCTATTGGCTCAGCACGTCCGCTGCAAAACGATTGGGATGGGCAACTCACGCCTGCGGAAAGGGTGAAGAGGCTATCCAAGTAGTGGATATTCCCCATTTCGCGCCTGATCGTTCATTACCCGCCCCGTTGGTGGGACCGTGCGGCCACGCTGCCATGGTGATCCCCATGCCGAGCAACCCTCTGCATGTCGACGGACAACTGGGCGCCAGTTTTCTGCTTGGACGCATCTGGACCTTCGATTATCCGGACAGACACGTCATATTAGAGCCTTCGAACTGGCAACCCGATCCTGACGCCCATGCCGCGCCACTGCGGTTTCTACGCGACGAGAGCGGCGTCCCCGTCGATGGCTTCGCTCGTATCCGCATCGAGGTCGATGGACAAGCGCTCGACATGCTGCTGGACACGGGTGCCAGCGCGCACCCCACCGAAGCTGGCGAAAAGGCCAGTCGTACGCCTGTCGTCGACGGCATAGGAGTAACGAGCTATATCACCACGAGTACGCTCGAACGCTGGCATGCCAAACATCCTGACTGGGACGTCGTGGACAAGGGCGACGATTTGCACGGAGCCCACCGCGCAACACGCATCATCAAGGTGCCCGAAGTAAGCATCGCGGGATGGTTGGCAGGTCCCATCTGGTTCACCGAGCAACCGGACTACGCGTTTCACACTTACATGGCGCAATGGATGGACAAGCCAACAGAAGGCGCGGTAGGCGCCAACGTATTCCAACACTTCATCATGACCATCGACTATCCGCGCGCTACCGTGTACTTGCGCTGCGTGGAAAGTTGTCATGCGGCTAGACAGCCACGGGTGCCTTGATCCCGGGATGGGGGTGATAGTCTTCGAACGCTATGTCTTCGTAGCGAAAATCGAAAATCGAGGGCACCTGCGGATTGAGTACAAGGCGAGGCAAAGGCCGCGGCTCGCGCGTCAATTGCAGTTGTGCTTGTTCCAGGTGATTTCGGTAGAGATGTGCGTCTCCCAAGGTATGCACGAAATCGCCGACGCCCAGACCGCAAACCTGCGCGATCATATGCGTCAACAAGGCATAACTGGCTATGTTGAACGGTACGCCAAGGAAAATATCGCCAGAACGCTGGTATAACTGGCAGCTCAACTTGCCGTTCGCCACGTAGAACTGAAACAGGGCGTGGCAAGGCATTAACGCCATCTTCGACAGCTCGCCCACGTTCCATGCGCTGACGATCAATCGACGCGAATCCGGATTGCGCTTGATCTCCTCGACCACCCAGCGAATCTGATCCACGGCATGGCCATCGGCAGCCGCCCACGAGCGCCACTGCTTGCCATACACCGGACCAAGGTCGCCGTTCGCATCGGCCCATTCGTCCCAGATGCTGACGCCATGTTCCTTCAGGTAAGCAATGTTGGTATCGCCACGCAGGAACCAGATCAACTCGTGCACGATCGACTTCAGATGCAGCTTCTTTGTGGTGACCAGCGGAAAGCCTTCGCCAAGATCGAAGCGCATCTGGTAGCCGAATACGCTGCGCGTACCGGTCCCGGTGCGATCGGTTTTTTCGGTGCCATGTTCCAGCACATGACGAAGCAGGTCGAGGTAAACGCGCATACCGAAAGTTTACTATGCCGTTGGCGTCGTTTCCGTCTTTGCCAGGGGCAGTGTCGGTGCCCGGCGTGACATCCACAACAGCCAGATACCGATGACGATCAGCGGCAAGGACTGAATTTGCCCCATGGTCAGCCAGCCCCAGGCCAGGTAACCCAACTGGATGTCCGGAACACGCACAAATTCCACGGCGAAACGGAAGCAGCCATACATCAGGGCAAACAGGCCTGAAATCAGATAGCGCGGGCGTGGCTTCATCGACACCAGCCATAGCACGGTGAACATCACCACGCCTTCCAGCGCCAGTTCATACAACTCCGATGGATGCCTGGGCAGGCCACCGTACTGCTGCATGAGCTGGGCCAGATGCGGATTGCCTGCTGCCAGCGCGACATCTTCATCATGCGCATTGGGGAAAATCATGGCCCACGGCACATCCCCCGGCTTACCCCAGAGCTCCCCGTTGATGAAGTTGCCCAACCGCCCCAAGCCCAAGCCCAGGGGAACAAGCGGGGCAACGAAATCCACCGTATCGAAAAAATGCAGCTTGTACCGGCGCGACCACCAGAAACCCGCCACCAGTACACCGAGCAGTCCTCCGTGGAAACTCATGCCGCCATCCCAGACGCGGAACAAGGCCAACGGATCGGTCCAGATCCAGTGGATGCTGCCCGCGTAGTAGAACAACATGTACCAGATACGGCCGCCAAGGATGATACCCATCATCGCGTAGAAGACCAGGTCGCCCAAGGCATCACGGCTCACCGGCAGACGGCCGCGCCTGCGGCGGTACTCCCCCAGCATCCATGCCCCAAGAAAGCCAAACAGATACATCAATCCGTACCAGTGAACCTGGAGTGGTCCCAGGTGGACCGCAATCGGGTTGAAATGCACGACGAAGGGCTGGGACATGATGTAACCACAAAGACTCAAAGCCGGCAGTTTAGCCTTCCCGCGACCAGGACGTCAGGACATGGCGGCAATTTCGTACCCATTCCTACCTCCCAAGCGGCGCGCCACTTCGAAGAATTCGCACGAGGTCATGGCGGAATACACCATCAACCGAATCCTGGAATGCGCACGGTGCTGGATGCAGGGCACAAACCCTACAAGGGCTCACAAACCCAAGGAAGGTCATGGTTTCAACAAGGAAGAACGCCACGTGAGTCGGCGCCATGCAGGGACGACGCTCTTTTTCATTGCCTTGCGCAACAAGCGCGTTTGACGCCGCGCTGCGCAAGGTGCAATGGCTCAAAGCGAATGCTACAAACGACGTCGCCGAGGGTGGCTCAAGAAACCGTCACCTGCGCTTGCAACGACCGGTAATCCCTGCCAACTAAAAACCTGGATCGAGTTCGCATTGGACGATTGCGTACGTCGCAATAGGTAACAAGCAACAGCCTGCGATCACGGTTCGAACGATTGCTTGAAGATCCGTGGACCAGGTTAGGATGAAAATAGAGCAGGCTCCCCATTGGTCCTTCGGCAGACACCTGCCCTCCCGCTTGCCGCAGCGCTTCGACCTGGGCATCACCAAGCGTATAGCTCTCCCCCGTAACCACTTCACGCTGCCGGGGATCGGACGTCGATTGCACAAACGGCAGCACCGGTAAGACTCCACCAGCATGCGAACCGGGGATGAGCTGTATCGGCCCACTGTCAGACCCCACGTCATCCAAAAAGACGACCGCATTGATCAAAGCGGCGGATGGCAGCTGATCCTCGTTTTTCCAATAAATAAAATCCTGATGCCAACTCCACGCCCCACCTGTATATGCGCGCTTGAAGTTGACCTTCAGTTGATAGATATACAGATCATCGCCTAGCAACTGTTGTGCGGGACGTAACAAGCGGCTATCGCGCGCCATCTCGGCCAATGCGCCCGTCTTCAGATGCGAGCAATAAATCGAACGTGGGGTACGACCGTCCTCTTCCGTGATATAGCCCTCGCTGCAATCCTTCAGCAGTTCAGACAATGCGCCCTCCAGTTCCGATACATCGCACAAGAACCGCGGTAAAAGCAGGTAGCCCTGGCTTGCGTAATGTTGCCGCTGCTCGCCGCTCAACTCCATAAGCGCTCTCCTGTATTGGCAAACACCACATCACTAATGCCCTTCCACATCTGCAACTGATGCTGAGCTATGAATTCAAAATTCTTTTGCACGATACCGGGATGTCGCATCCATATTTTTTCAAGCGGCCCAAAGGTGCTCCCGAAGTGGTCGCCACCACGATGCACGTCAAAGAACGTAAGCGCATCCCCCTTGATACCGAGCCTTTCCGCGAGCCGATAGAGGTTTTCGTAATCGGTATTATCGAGAAACTCATAGGCCGAAAAGATCGACCATTTTCCGTCCCAATCTGTTTCGAGCAACGCCTGCACATGGCCCTCATCGAAGGCCATGAGGAAAGGCGCATAGTGCTCGTTACTCAGCACCTCTTGGCGGATGTCCGGATCAATGCATTCGGCGAAGCGGAAAAATAGCTGCTCATGAGGTTCATGATCTTCCCCAAGCGTACCGAGCTCATCGGCAATATTGCGCATAATGATGCCCTGGCATTCACCCTTCGGCGCCCAGCTCGCCATGATCCACAGAAACCGATGGAAGTGGCCGCGCGCGTGATAGAAGAGGCGGCAAAACAACTTTGCCTGGTCCCGATTAATGTCTTCAACTACACCGGCAAAAAGAGGAACGTTATTCGCCTGCTTCTGATAATCCGATTCCCACGAATGCAAAAATTCCACAAGGGTATTCATACCGATGATGCTCCGTGTTCCGAACAGGTCGTTATATTCCCCTTGGCATGAGCGCGGTTCCGTGACCGCAGGCAGAGCAAGCTTGCGATGCAACTCACAGTTTTTACAGCTTGCAAGCCATCTGTGCTGACCTAAACCCCGCCTTCACTGTGCCTATATTTTTTCTACACATATCCCACACGTTTTCGCGACAGATACCTCGGTGTCGCCCATCGCGTAGACATCCTGTGGCGGGAATCTTGCGGCGGCCAGGCATCACCAGGCATGCAGGGGCTAAAAGGTTCCTGGGCTTTACCGAAGTGATGCCATCGCATACGGCGGTTGATCAGGCGACGGAGTCTATATGCATGGATGACTCACGCAACACGCTACCGAACTGGCCCGATGAGGTGGCATCAGCATATTAAAGCGTTCTCGCAACATAACAAAAAGCCGCCGTCAGACGGCCTTTCTGCTACGCATCAACCGCCCGAATGCATGGCGACCATGTCGGCCTTGGTGCGCTCCAGCGCAATCACACTAGTGGGCGATTTACCCATGGCCGTTTTCAATTCTCGATAGACGTTCAGCACCATTTGGCCATAGCCGCGTGCCAACGCGACATCGTGGCTATGGTAATAACCGATGCGCAACACCGGGTCGCCGCTCTCTTTCATCGCCTTGCGCAACAAACGTGTTCCGATATCAATATTGCGTGCTGGATTGAGCAATGCGATGGGATCGGGCTCCATATCGCGGTGCATGGGGTAATAGACCTGCATGATGCCGACATCCTGCACGGGCACTGCCAGGAGATTAGCCAATTCGATGGCATGTTCCGACTGGGCACGCGTGCCGTTGTGCAAGTGACCGTTGATACGCACGATCCACGGACTTGGAGCCACCGACCCATCTGGCTGCACCCCGCGACTTTCGACTAGCGCGATCGCATAAATAAGGACCGGGTCGATGTGATAACGCGCACCGGCCCTTGCCCACAAGCTAGCAGGCGACGTGACGTCAAGATTGAATCCTCCCGCATGATTGCTAGGCGCCTGTGCCACCACGACGATCGTGCCATCGCCTGCGAGTCCAAGTGCCGTGTCACGTGACTGATTGGAGAGACCTACCTTAGCCGTTCTTCGCGTGGGCAACTGATAAATGGATGAATCCGGCATACGCACGGATTTAGATGACGCAACCGGGTGCTCGACCCGCGCCTGCGCCACGGCCGCCGACGCCACAGTTGCAGACATGCGATGGGCATGCCAACTGTGCATGGCCAACGCAACCCCAGCAATCGCCGCCATCGATCCCAGGTATCCAACCAACGGAACACGATAGGTAATTGCGCGCTGCTTCAAGCCAGACAGCATGGCGACATCAAGCGGCAGCTTCAAAGGCCCTGGGCGATACGTCGCCATCCACTGCCGAACCAAGCTGAGCCCTATCGGCCTTACATCGTTGCGTTGAATTCGGACGGCAATATGGCGGCGCGCCGCCCATCCCTGCGGACCGACCATCAGGATTTTCTTCCCTGATGCTTGCCCACCCGCCGCGCGCTGCCCCCAAAATGCTGCGGGCGCACACAGCACGACCCGCTGCGTCGCATGCGGACGATTTTTAGCCAGGGGGGATTCTGGTCCGGCCAAAGTCATGGAAATTTACGTTTGGCCGAAAACGCTTTCGAGCACACCACGAGTCAACATCCTGACGGCGCCAAACGGCGAGTCGGATAGACAAGCACAAATCGGGCCGAGCGCCAAGCGTCCTGTCAGTGGAAGCAGCGCATCCGTGGCCGTCACAAGGCAACCTCACCGCCCCTCCCAGACCGCCAAAACCCCACCCTTTTTTGGCCAGCAACATCCATCGCGCCGGTCATAAGCACAACAAGACATTTCCCCATGACATTTTTTTGCCGGATGCCTAAGTTTTGATCGTCGCCACTATTCAAGCAGGCTGCGCAATGATTTCAAAAAAATGTCCCGACACGCGCTCATTTTTTGCAAGTCTTCGTTCGTATCTGCACGCGTGGTCCGAGCTTTGGTTTCATCACAGCGGCTTATGTGTTCCATCACACCGCTCTCACTGGGCGCAATGTGGAAAAACCTCGCTGCAAGAGCAATTTCCTATTGGCATTACGCATCAGTCCAGAGTACTCGAAGTGCTTGGAACACCCGATTCGGAAAGCCATCTGCCGCATGCCACCTTTTGGCATTATCACGTGCAGGAATACTGGAGGCCTCTTTCTACACTTTGCGCAGAGCCGCCGCTGATGCGCCGCCATGAACTTGAGTTCATCTTCGACGCTCAAGGCAAACTTAATGGCGTGAACAAATCCATGCATTGATACCGCTGCGCTTTTTCCAAGCCTTGCGCTTTATAACGCGCAGCTTTTGCCGCTTGTCGCCCGCATGCTCGCGGCACCCTTATTTCTGCCGCCAATGACGGCGCCAGGATGCAGCCGTGAGTATTTCTCCACGGCGCCAGCGCTACGGACCGGCATTCATGATGTGGACGCGGGATGATCAAGAACACGTGTTCCCTTGGTCGTCGTAAGCGAACGCCGGTCACCGAAAACAACAAAGGCCTGCGGAACCGCAAGCCTTTGTTTTGTCTGGCGCCCGAAGTTGGACTCGAACCAACGACCCCCTGATTAACAGTCAAGTGCTCTAACCGGCTGAGCTATTCGGGCGGGGAGCTGCATAGTTTGAGGAAATTGGCCATGGCCTGTCAAGCCATGACCGTGTTCACGAACCCGCTTAGTTGGTCAGCACGCGGTAGCAAGGTACGTAAGCGGTACCGCCGGGAAGCTTCATGCGGTGTTGTTGCACAAAAGCCTGCAACAAGCGGTCAAGCGCCCGCATGATTTCGGTCTCACCGTCGATCTCGAAGGGGCCGTATTTTTCGATGGCTCGCACGCCCTCGTCCTTCACATTGCCGGCAACGATGCCGGAGAACGCTCGCCTCAGGTCGGCAGCGAGTTCGTGCCGGGGACGATCACGATGGATCGCCAAGGCGCGCATGGCCTCATGGGTGGGCACGAAAGGCTGTTGGAATGCCAGCGGGATGCTCAATGACCAGTTGAAGAAAAACGCGTCTTTGTTATCCAGGCGATGATGCCGCACCTTGTCGATGCCGCGCACGACTTCATGCGCTACGGCGATGGGGTCGTCCACGATGATTTTGTAATGCTGAGCGACCTCGTCGCCGAGCGCCAACCTTAGGAACGTGTCGATCTGCTCGAAATAAGCGGCCGACTGTTTGGGGCCGGTGAAAATCAGGGGGAACGGAATGCCGGCATTGTCCGGATGCAGCAAGATACCCAGCAGATAGAGTATCTCCTCCGCTGTACCTGCGCCCCCCGGAAACACAACGATGCTGTGGCCCATGCGTACGAATGCTTCGAGCCGCTTCTCGATATCCGGCATGATCACCAGCTGGTTCACGATCGGGTTGGGCGATTCCGCCGCGATGATGCCGGGCTCTGTCACGCCAATATAGCGATCGCTGCGCCGACGTTGCTTGGCGTGCGCGATAGTGGCGCCTTTCATCGGACCTTTCATGGCGCCCGGACCACAACCGGTGCAGATGTCCAGCCCTCGCAGACCAAGCTGATAACCTACCGACTTGGTGTATTCGTATTCGTCACGCGATATCGAATGCCCACCCCAGCAGACGGCGAGGTTGGGATCGATTTGCGGCTTGAGGATGCGTGCGTTGCGCAAGATCTCGAACACAGCATGGGTAATGCCGACTGTATCGTCGAGATCGAACGCACCCTGCGCTAATTGCGTCGACACGTAGACGATATCCCGCACCACGGCAACCAACAGCTCGTTGATGCCACGAATGATCTGCCCATCGACGAAGGCCTTGGCGGGTGCATGGGACAGCTCGATTTTGATGCCCCGGTCCTGTTGCAGCACCTGAATGTCGAAATTCGGATATTGCTCGAACATACCGCGCGGATCGTCACCCACATCACCGGAGGTCAACACTGCCAGCGCGCAGCGACGCAACAGACCGTGCAAGCCCGACCCACTGGCGTCACGCAAGCGCACCACTTCATTGCGAGAGAGAATATCCAGTCCACCGGCAGGCGAAATGCGCGCACTCACCGTTGCAGGCTTGCCGGATTTGTCGATCTGCGTGTCATTCATTCCCATTCTTCTCCTACCACTTCCTACATAAGGGCATGCGTGCGTTTGCCGCAGCCCGGCCACCTAGCATCTCGCCTGGGCGTGGCAGGGTCAATGGATCGCCAACACCAGGCATTGGCGCACACAAAAAAAGAAGCCCTGCGACAAGCGCAGGGCTTCTTGGACATTGCGTATGCACCGCATCACGCGGCCATGGCAAACCTCGGACTTACTGGAACGATGCGCCGACGGTGACCATGTATGTACGCGGCTGCAGCAGGCCGTAGTACGGCGTGCTCGCATACAACGACGGATACAGCTTCTCGCCAGAGGTGGCCAGGAACTGCGCGGAGCCCACGTACGAGAAAGCACGCTTGTCGGTGAGGTTGGACAGGTTGAGCTTGATGTACGGCTTCTTCAACCAATCCCAATCGCCGAAACGATAGCCTGCGCTGAAGTTGAAGGTGGTGAAGCCACCTACATGCTCGGTGTTCAGGTAATCGCCATACAGCGAGCTGGTGACACGGCCGTTGAGGGTCGCCCACAGGCGCGAGTCATCGTAGCTCAGGCTCAGGTTGCCGATGTTCTTGGCGGTATCCGGCATCATCTTGCCGTTGGTCGGATACATACCATCGCCACCGCCATCGATGCTGCCTACGATGTCCGCCTTGGTATAGGTGTACGAGGAGTAGACGGTCCAATCCTGCGCAACCTTGTAGCTGATCTCGCCGTTGAAGCCGCGCATGTGCATGCGATTGATGGCGGTGTAATACGTCTGACCGTTGGCTTCGTCGTACGCGCTTTCCTGCTTGTTGCTGTAGTTGCTGTTGTACAGGTCCGCGCTGGCCGAAATCGCGTCACCGTAGTAACGCCAGCCGAGATCGGTATTCCATGACGTTTCCGGCTTCTTCAGATCCTGGCCCACAAAAGAGTTGAGCAGAACCACGGTATTGGTAGGCACGCGGAAGGTCTTACCGGTACCGATAAAGAACTGATTGTGCTCATCCAATTGGAACTTGATGCCCGCCGTCGGCAGGAATTTGTTCCAGGATGCGTCGGCCGTGGTGTAGGTCTGCTGCTTGGAGACCGAACCCGCAAACGAACCGGGATAGTCATAACCCCAAGCCGTGCGATTGGCATGCAGGAAGGAGGCGCCTGCCGTGAAGGTCCACTGATCGGTCGGTGTCCAGTTGTCGGTGACGAAGCCCTTCTCGATTTCAGTGTTGGTGTACTCGTGGTAGTAGGTCATCGGCATACCGCTCGGGTACGTGATGTAGTTGGAATTACCCCACTCGCTCGCCGGCTGGCCATTGGCGTCGACCTGGAAGTAGCTGTCGTCCTGGGTCTTGCGTGAATCTTCGTACCAGAAGCCATATTCCAAGCTGTTATCCAGCCCGAAGTCCTGGTTGAACTTGACAATCACGCCAGGGCGATAGGTCAGGGCAGCTGAGTACGAGTACACCACGCCCTGTTCGCCATTGACGACGGCGCCGCTGTTGTTGACGTCCATATCGGCATAGCCGAAGCGGTCGGTGTTCGCCGTGCTTTCGGTGACCGTGGCTGCCGAACCGCCACCGCCATTGCCGTACCAGAAATACGGAATCACCGACACGTGCAGGCTATTGGTCAGCTTGAATTCGCCGTCCAAGCTGAAGAGATAGCTGCGGAACGGATTGGTGCGCAGACCGTAGTAGTACGTGTCATTGCTGATCGCGTTCTTGAGTGCGGTACCCGTGAGACCTGCGGTCGGAATCCAGGTGGTGTTGTAATCGGTGAAATAACCGTTCTGCGCAACCTGCTGCTTGGAAACGGTTTCGTAGTTGATGTTGTTTTCGCGGTTGTATTGCAGCGATGCGCTGATCGAATCGTCATCGTCGATCGTCCACACCGACTTGCCATCAACCTTGGTGACGTCCAGCTTTCCCTGGCCACGCCACTTGTCGGCGGTGTTGTCCGAATACGACACCCAGGAGCGCACCGGACCGAGATCGCCCGTGTTCAAGCGGAAAAAGGTGCGGCGATAATCGTTGCCGCCGACGGTCTGGGTGAAATCAACGCCGCCCTGATGCGAAGGATCGATGGTGGCCCAGCCGATATGGCCGCCGCTCGCGCCGGAGTCAGGCATATCCACATCTGGAATACCCTGCAGCACGGTGATATCGCCCATATTTTCGGAGTCGCCATATTCCGTGGCGTAAACCGAATAGCTGCCGGTATCAGTAATCGGCGCACCGTTGACGGTCATGCCGATGTCGGACGAATCGTAACCGCGGATGCTGTAGTGGCCATTCGCCAGGCCGGTGACGTCATCCGTCGCCGCATTGACGCCAGGGATCGTGGCGATCATCTGCGTAAAATTGCTGCCCGGGCTCGCTTTTTCGATAGCTTCGCGCGTAATGGTCGACACAGCCTTGGGTGCTGTCTGCACCGACATCAGGCCGCCACCCAGTGACAGCGATTGTGCCTGCACCGTTACCTGCGACATCTGCTTTACGTCACGCTGGGTGGCGTTGGCCGTCGTAGTGTTGGAGGTGCTGGATGCGTTGACGCGCTGCTGGACCGTCGTACTGCCCTGGCCAGTCTGGGTTTGATCGTTGCCGGTGGTCTGTGCCATCACGACACCGGTCGTCATGCAACAGGCCATGGCAATCGCTGCGGAAAGATGCGTACGTTTCATTAAGAGCCCCGTAGTCCGGTTATTGATTTAAAAAGCTTGGCACCGCTTGTTTTTGGTATGGCCGCTTGAACACTTGCGATGAGCACGCCATCAGCCGACCTCTCCAGACCTTGCGCCGCGGCAATTCTTCGACACAAAAAGGCTCGGGCTCATGAATCGCATGAGCCGCTTCGGCCTTCTCTGGAACCCTAGGTTTTGCGATTTTCGGGAGCGAAGCAAACTACTTCGATCCGTTGACTCACCCTGGACAATACGTGCAAGTGACTGACTCCAGCGCCTTTCTCAGCCTCATGACAAGCTTGAGCCCCGAAAGCGCGGCCACGTATCCTTAGCGATACCTTAGCACGATTGCACATAAGCTTTACATTAATTTTACAGTAGCATCTCAGCTGGTGCAAAGCACCATTGCGCGCGCAGAACGGCAGGCCGCGCCCTTGCGCGGCCTGCCGTTTTCATCGATGACGTATCAGATGCTCTTGCCCAGATAGCGAGCACGTTTGGCCGGTTTGAGACGTGCCAGATCCAGCATGACCAAACCGTCGACACAACCCGAAAAGCCCGGGTCTTCGCCGAAGTCGAGAAACTGCACGCCATCCGGTTCGACCAGGTCGACATATTGGCGGTACAGCACCGGCAGGCTTACGCCGAGGGCATCAAGATGATTACGGAGGCGCCCTAGCCCGCTCACGGAATCCAAGCCCTCCAATTCCCGCCGAACACCTTCAAGGACATCTGGCGACACTCTAAAGGGCTGGCGTGCCGAAGCCAGCCCTGGCGCTCCGAAATAATGCTGATGAGCTGCAGCAATCCATTCGCGCGCCTGGCGCGGCAGGTTGACCGACATGCTCACCGGTCCAAACAGATAACGCACTTCCGGATGGCGCTGGAGGTACAAACCGATTCCCTGCCAGAGCTGGTCCAGTGCGCGCGAGCGCCAATAAGCGGGGGCAATGAAGCTGCGTCCGAGTTCCAGCCCCTGCGCCAGGCGCGACTCCAGCGCCGGCGAGTAATTGAACAGGCTGGCGGTGTACAAACCACCCATACCGCGCTCAGCGATCAAGCGGCCGCCCTGGCCGAGCCGATAAGAGCCAACAATATGCAAGGCCTTCGGATCCCACAGCACCAGATGCTCGTAATGTGCATCGTAGGCATCCAGATCACGGCGAGTATTCGTGCCCTCGCCAACCTTGCGAAAAGTCAGCTCGCGCAACCGCCCGATCTCGCGCAGTGCAGCACCATCGGATGAACCGCGCAGCACCAGCAGTTGCTTGCCATCGGGGAGATCGATCAACTTTTCGCACTGCGCCAGTTCCATCACGATGCGATCGATCGGCTCGGGATGCGCCAGCGGCACCTGACCACCAAAGATCAAGCCACGGCGCCGCCCCAGTCGGTAAACGTGCCGGCGCATCAGATTCGCAGCGCGCTGCGGCGAACCTTCGCTGCGCCGCTCCAACTCTTCCGCGCTTACCAGCGCACCGACGCTGAAGCCGATCCGGCTGACGCTGGTCGCAACCGCTTCACGCGGGAGCATGGCCGTGCTGAGGGGCTTGGCCAACATCGACAGACCATAGAACATGGCTGAATTGCGCGCAGCGACATGAATAGGCAGCACGGGCACCTTGCTACGCAAAGCCAATCTGGCAAACCCGTCCGCCCAGCGTCCATCGCGCACCCCTGCAGGCCCCATGCGCGACACTTCGCCAGCCGGAAAAATAATGAGCGCCTCACCCCGATCCAGCGCGCGATAGATATTGCGCAGACGCGAAGCGGCGCCGCCGCCGAATACGTCTACCGGCAGCAGCAAGGGGCCGAGTTGCGGCACCGCAGCCAGCCAGTCATTTCCCAGAATACGTACGTCCTGGCGTACCGACCCGATCAGTTGCAGCAAAGCAACCGCATCGAGCATGCCAAGCGGATGGTTCGCCACCACCAGCACGCCCCCCTCGACAGGGATGTGCTCTCTTTCCCGCTGCACAACGTGATAGCTGCAGCCAAGCAGATCCAGCACCTTTTCGACGAAGTCGAACCCCTGGGTATCTGCAAGCCGATCAAGGACACGATTGAAGCCTGCCTCATCTGCAAGACGCCCCAACACGCCGGCGACGGGCCTGCGGATCATTGGATGCTGCGCAAGCCATGGCAGACGTTCGGTAAGGGCCTGTTCAACGCGAAGCATGACCGCCTCCCTTGGTTTTAATCCATGTTGCCGACCAAGTGTGACAACTGCGCGAAATTGCGGGGTCAACCATGGCACCGGGCGCAAGAATACACGATCGATTCGGATAGAAGGCTTAAAAGCTTGTTCAACATCACGCTTGCAACGGTCCAGCCGCTGCGAGCAAGACAATGGGAACGCGCCTTACACCGATAGATGCAGGTATGCCGCAACACCACCTAAAAACATTTGCACCGATAAAGCAATCAGCAGCATACCCATCACGCGCTCCAGAGCGATAAGCACGCTTTCGCCCAGCCAGCGAAACAAATAAGTGGAACTGAGCAGAATGATCGCCGTTGCCAACCACGCGCACAGCAATGCTATGGCCCAATCCGCTGTGCGTCCCGGCTGCGTATTCGTGAGCAGCAGCAGCGCCGCCATGGCGGAGGGGCCGGCCACGCCAGGAATCGCCATCGGCACAATGAAGGGTTCGCCCTCGCCGGACTGTCCGAAAATGCCTCCTTCGGCCGGAGGAAATACCATACGGATTCCGATCAGGAAGAGCACGATGCCACCGGCGATGCTGATGGATTCCTCGCGCAGTTGCAGCAGCTTGAGAATCAACTGCCCTCCCATCAGGAATACCAGCAGGACGGCGAGTGCAATCAACAGCTCCCGCACCATCACTGCACGGCGTCGCTTGGGTGGCACGTCTTTGAGCAAGCTGAGGAAAAGTGGAATGTTGCCGAGCGGATCCATGATCAGAAACAGCAGGATTGCCGCCGACAAGGTCGTCATCTGCGTTTCCATTCCGTCCCCTTTTTGTTGCCCGGTGCAGACCGTGGCGCGAATGCGATCATGCTACGCGCAAGTCCAAGATCCCGCCTCGCGCAGCAGCGGCTTGATTGCTCAATAAATAAAGAGCGGCTTCGGCGGCCACATCCGGCGACGGTTGCTGCATGGTGTCTTCGCCGAAATAAGCCATTCGGCGCAAAGCGGTACGCATTGGCGCGGGCAGCAACGCGTGTACCCTGAAAACGCCGGAATCGTACTCGTCATGAAGAATGGAAACGAAGCGTTCAAGCGCTGCCTTCGATACCCCGTATGCGCCCCAATGTGCGCGCTGCACCAGTTCCGGGTTATCCAGCACGAATACGGCGGCGCTATCGGGCGCTGCTGTCAGCAAGGGCAAACACGCCTGCGTAAGTGCAAAAGGAGCGGATGCATTGATGTGCAGCGCGCGCAGCCAGGCATCGGGTTTATGCATAGAGATAGGTGTCAGGCCCGCGAAGCTCACCGCAGCGTGGACGATGCCATCCAAGCGTCCCAGATCGCGCTGCAAGCCATCCGCCAAGGCTTCGTAGTCCTGTGGCGTTGCCACTTCCATATCCAACGGATGAATGACCGGCTCAGGCAAACCCTCTTTCACCATGGCGTCGTACAGCTGCTCAAGCTGCCGCTTCCGCTTACCCGTGATCACCACGGTTGCGCCCGCACGCGCTGCCGCACGCGATACCGCGCTGCCCAATCCGCCATACGCCCCAGTGACCAGCACCACTCGGCCATCCAGTTCCTGCCAGGCGGGTTTCCACGCTGAGGGTAGACGGCACAGCGGCAAGCTCATGCGTGGCTCTCCCCCGAGACATCTCGCGCCATCCGGGCCAACTCTCCGGAAACCTTGAGATCCTCGACGATATCGCAGCCACCGATCAATTCGCCCTGGATGAAAAGTTGCGGGAACGTGGGCCAATTGGCGTAATGCGGCAGCGCGGCGCGAATTTCCGGATCAGCCAGCACGTTCACGGCATGGAACACTGCTCCCGATTCCGTCAGCGCCTGCACCGCACGACTGGAGAAGCCGCACATCGGAAATTGCGGCGTGCCTTTCATAAAAAGCACGATAGGGTGCTCGGCCAGCACCGCCTTGATTCGCTCGTTGACGTCCATAACTTGAGATTCATCACTACAATGCAGCCAGCTTAGTAGTGTACCAGCCGCCTCGGCGTCCCATCGGACCCGTTGGGCCGCCGGAACTGTCATCCTCAGCCAACGCCCAGGAGTTACCCATGGCGATCGAACTTCCCCCCCTGCCTTATGAAAAGAATGCGCTGGAGCCGAATATTTCGGCCGAAACGCTGGAGTTCCACCACGATAAGCACCATCAGGCTTACGTGACCAATCTCAACAATCTGATCAAAGGCACCGAGTTCGAGAATGCCTCGCTGGAAGACATCATCAAGAAGTCGTCCGGTGGCGTGTTCAACAACGCAGCGCAAACCTGGAACCATACCTTCTACTGGCACTCGATGCGCTCGCCTAAAAAGGACAACGCTCCTGCCGGAAAGCTTGCCGATGCGATCAACAAGGCGTTCGGTTCTTTCGACAAATTCAAGGAAGAATTCAGTAAGTCGGCCGTAGGCAATTTCGGCTCAGGCTGGACCTGGCTCGTGCAACGCCCGGATGGTTCGCTCGGTATCGTCAATACGTCCAACGCCGCCACACCGATTACAGGCAGTGACAAGCCATTGTTCACCATCGATGTATGGGAGCACGCCTACTACATCGACTACCGGAATGCGCGGCCGAAGTACGTGGAGTCGTTCTGGGATCTGGTGAACTGGGACTTCGCTGCGAAGAATCTGGGTTAACCAAACAAAACTGGATTTTCGTACTTGCCTTCTCTCCCTCTTGGGAGAGAAGGCAGGCGAATGACCTGTCTCGCACCAGTCGAAGCACTCTTCGAATCATCTTTTTCGCAAAGCTGCTGCTTCATCCAGCCTCCGGACACCTTCTCCCTGAAAGAGCGAAGGGAATCAACGCAGCACGTGCAGCGCGGGTTCTACCTGCTCTTCCCGCTTCAATGCGCGCGCAATGCTGCTGATTCGCGCGGCAAGAATCTTGGCATCCTGCGCGCAAACAGTGGCATGCCCCACCTTACGACCCGGTCGCGATTGCTTGCCGTAATCGTGCCAATGGCCTTCGACCGTATTCAGCACCGGCGCAGCATCCGGCAGTTCGCCGATCCAGTTGAACATGGCAGAGAAACCGCGCGCCGAGGTATCACCCAGCGGCAAACCGAGCACGGCACGGACATGATTTTCAAACTGGCTGGCGGGTGCACCCTCGATCGTCCAGTGACCGGAGTTGTGCACCCGCGGTGCCATTTCATTGCCAAGCAGCTCGCCGTCTTTGACGAACAACTCCAGCGCAAAAACACCCACGTAACCAAGACGTTCCGCCAGCGTGCGCGCGAGGCCTTCTGCACGGGCCTGCAGCGTCCCGACGTCCGGAGCAGGTGCAAGGCTGAGGCTGAGCACGCCATCGGTGTGCCAGTTTTGTGTCAAGGGCCAAACCCGGAAATCGCCGGCGCGCGTGCGCGCCGCCAGCACGGAGAGCTCGCGCTCAAACGGCACGAACGCTTCCAGGATCAGACCATGGGCATTGGCACCCAGCGCATCCCAGGCGGCATCCGCGTCGGACAATTGCTTGATGCGGAACTGACCCTTTCCGTCGTAACCCAGCCGGCGCGTTTTCAAGATAGCCGGCGCGCCGATGGCACCGAGTGCGCGATCGAGATCTTCCCGTGTATCAACCGCCTCGAAGGCAGGAGTTTGCAAACCGCACTGCCGGAACAGGGTCTTCTCTGCAAGACGGTCCTGCGCCACCGCAAGCGCCTGGGGATTGGGAAACACCGCCACGCGTTCGGCCAGCCACTGGGCCGTATCGGCCGGCACATTCTCGAAATCAAACGTGACGACATCGACTTCGGCGGCGAATTTCGCCAATGCGTCGAAATCCGTCCAGTCCGCAACCCGCAAGGGCGCCACCTGTCCCGCGCAAGCATCCGGAGCACTGTCCACTACCAGCGTCTTGACGCCGAGGGGAGCCGCCGCCAGTGCAAGCATGCGGGCAAGCTGCCCACCACCCAAGATACCGAGCACGGGTTGTTGACGTGTAGAACCTGTCTTCATCACGAGCGTGGATCCGGGTTATCCAGGACGGATTGGGTCTGGCGGGTGCGGTACGCCTCAAGACCGGAGGCAACAGCAGGGTCATGCAACGCCAGCACCGCAGCCGCCAACAAGCCGGCGTTGACCGCTCCGGCACGACCAATCGCAAGCGTCCCCACAGGAATGCCAGCAGGCATCTGCGCAATGGAAAGCAAGGAATCCATACCGTTCAAGGCCTTCGACTGCACCGGCACCCCGAAAACAGGTATGCGTGTCTTGGCCGCCAACATGCCTGGCAGATGAGCTGCCCCACCGGCGCCGGCAATGATGACCTGGATGCCCCGCTCAACGGCCTCCTCGGCGTACCGGAACAACAAATCCGGCGTGCGATGCGCGGAGACAATCTTCACTTCATGCTGTATGCCTAGCTCCTGAAGCACGTCGGCCGCGTGCATCATGGTTTCCCAATCCGAACGCGATCCCATCACCACACCGACCCGCGGTGCTGCAGTTGTTCCCGTCATGGCCCGGTCGTCCAAAAGGGGCTATTGTAAGGGCATCCCCGTATTACAACGATACCCGCTCCACGTATGGACAAACGCCTGCTCGACATCCTCTGCTGCCCGGTAAGCAAAACACCGGTACGCCCGCTCAGCACCAACGAACTCGGCGCCCTGAATCGGGCCATCGATGGCGGCCAGGTCGTGAATGTCTCCGGAGCAACCGTGAAGGGCCGATGGGATGAGGGCCTGATCACGGTCGACCGCAAAGTCATTTATCGCGTGGAAGACGGTATCCCCGTCATGCTCCCCGAGGAAGGCATCGGCACGACCCAGTTCACGGATTTCCCGTCGGCCATCTAAGGAGAGCTTCCTCTCCCGGCTGAACAGGGGTACACAGAACCTTGACGGCCGACATAGCGGGAAAACCATTTTTCGCTTATGTTCCGCAGATCGGCGGCGCCAACGTGGACGGCCTTTCCAAGGTCGCATGGTCGGTAGCTGCCGTCTACGGCAGCCCTCCATCAGTTGAATAGCCGAGCCAGGCAACCACAGGGGTGTGGCGATGAAAGAAGCCAACGACTCATCGAACATCGTCAATCTCAGCCAGCGGCTGGACCCCTCGAATGGTCGCGGAGGCGATCTCTTGAATGCTGTCCGCCATATCGCCTCCCGTCGATTGCAGCAGTACATCGGCAACATGTTCGAACACGTGGATGACGCGTTGTTTGACTTGGCGGAAAAGGCCGAGAACAACGCCGCCCAGATGCACTACTTCGACGGCATGCGCGAAGTACGCAAGCGCCGCCCCATGATCGAGCGCGGTTTTCTGGCGCAAGTCACGCGTGAGCTCAATGATTTTGTAACCGGCCAGCGTTCCCCCAGCCCAGGCAGCACCGCAGTGCCGACAGCCGGCTCCATCGAGCTGTCGCTGGTAGCCGACAACGAACTGGAGGAGTCGCTGGCCATCACCAGCATGATCGGCAAAAACGAGACGCGCTTGGCACGTGAACTCTTCGCGGTGAACCAGCGCCTTTCGGTGATCTGCGGCGGTGCGCGTATCGAAGACGCCATCAATCCGATCGGACCCGCCTTGCTGGCTCAGGCGTTCCGGCAGTCAATGCGTGAGCTCAACGCCGACATGCGCGTCAAGCTCATCATCTATAAGTTGTTCGATCGCTATGTGATGGCGTCACTGGAAGAGCTTTACCAGGAAACCAATGCTGAACTGATGCGCGCAGGGGTATTGCCGCAGCTACGTCACGAAGTCGTTCGCAGCAGCCCTGCTGGCAGCGGCACGGGTGGCGCAACGACCGCCGCGAGCGCGACGAGCGAGATCCCCGCACCCCTGCCGGCTGACGACAGTGAAGCGTCTGCCGAACTGCTGCAGACCCTTCGCACCCTGTTCAGTGCGCGCCGCGCGCATCCGAGCGTGCCGCTGTCGACCATGACGCATGGTCCGCTCCCCACCGCCAATGAATTAATCGGTGCGCTGAGCGTATTGCAAAGCCAGGCCGCGACAGTGTCAGCGCCGCCCATGCCAGCCATGGGCGACGCAGCAGACATTGCTCAGCAGGTCTTGCAGCTGAAGGAACAACTGCTGTCACAGCTCGGCTCCTTGCGCGGACAGCGGCCAGGGCAGATCGCCACCATCGATGAAGACACCATCGATCTGGTGGGCATGCTGTTCGAATTCATCCTCGAAGACCGCAACCTGCCACCGCAGATGCAGGTACTGCTGGCACGCCTGCAGATTCCCTATCTGAAAGCAGCGATTCTCGATCGCAAGCTGTTCGCGCATCGCCAGCACCCGGCGCGACGCCTCCTTGACGGCTTGGCCGAGGCCGCCAAGAGCTGGTCGGAAGAATCCGATCGGGATGGACGACTGCACGACACCATCAAGGCCATTGTTGAACGCCTGCTACAAGAGTTCGACGACGACATGACGATCTTCGATCGTCTTTCCGCCGAACTGCAGCAATTCCAGGAGGCCAATCGCCGTCGCGCGGAACTGGCTGAGCAGCGCGTAGCCGAATCCACTCGCGGTCGCGAAAAGCTGGAGCAAGCGCGCCGGCGCGCCGCGCGTGAAATCCTCAATCGCATCGGCGATCACGTGCTGCCGCCACTGATCCACGGTGTGCTGACGCGCGCCTGGGCCAATTATCTCGTGCTTACGATCCTGCGCAAGGGTGAAGATTCCGGTGATTTGCGCGACGCACTGCGCTTCATTGATGCCTTCATCGCCAGCACCAAACCGGTACGCACACCGGAAGCCAAGCGCGATCTGCGCCAGCTACTGCCGGGCATCGAACGTGCGCTACGGAAAGGACTCGCAAACGTCGCCTTCCAGGAAGCCGACATCGAAAAACTTCTCAGCCAGCTGCATACCTATTATCGACAGCAGCTAGGCGAAGTGGCACCTGCTCCTGACCAAGCTCAGGCCGTGCACAACGCGCCAGCTCCGCTACCGATTCCTGAAAGCATCCAACCGATTGCCGAAAGCATGGCAGAGCTCGAAGACGATCCGGCAAGCATCGAACCGGAAGCGGAAGCCATGACGCAGGAGATACGCGAGGAGCTTGAGCGCGTCCATGCGCTTAAGCCAGGCACTTGGCTGGAATTCATCGGACAGGACGAGCATTTCGAGCGCGCCAAGCTTTCCTGGATCAGTCCGATGAGCGGTCGCTATCTGTTCGTCAATCGCCGCGGTTTGAAGGTCGCCGATTACTCCCCTTACGAGCTGGCCAAGCTGATGGTGGACGACCATGCGCGCATCCTCGCATCCAATGCCTTGTTTGATCGCGCCATGGACGCCATCGTGGATCGGCTTAGCCACGAAGAGGAAAGCACCGGCGAATAAGCACGCTTAAATCGCCGCTTTACGGATCTCTAATCTGCACCCCGCACGCCGCGCATAACGCGGCCGACGATTTCCTTGCTCCCATGTGTGCGTGTACGCTCATGCGCCTCACAACCTGCGGCTCTTCAGCATGCCGAGCAGGGTCACCCACGACATGGATACAAGCCCCATGACACTTGCCTTTCGCTTTGCACCACCCGATCACGCTTTGATCGATGCCGACGTGGAGCGCAGCTTCGCGGAAGATCTTGGTCGAGGCGATGCCACTGCCAGCCTGCTGCCCGCAGAAGCTCAAGCTACTGCACGCCTCACCTGTCGCGAGGACGCAGTGATCGCCGGCATTCCCTGGTTCAACGCCTGCGTGCACAAACTCGATCGGAATGCTCGGATCGATTGGCATGTCAGCGATGGCGATCGCGTCAAACCCGGCGACATCATCTGTGAAATGCATGGCAATGCGCGCGCACTTGTCAGCGCCGAACGTTCCGCTCTGAATTTTCTGCAGCTTCTGTCTGGCACGGCTACCACCACCGCCGCATATGTAGCCGCCGTTGCCGGCACCAAGGTTCATGTGCTCGATACACGCAAAACCGTCCCAGGTCTGCGGCTTGCCCAAAAGTACGCCGTACGCTGCGGCGGTGGCCATAACCATCGCATCGGGCTTTACGATGCCATCCTCGTGAAGGAAAACCACATCATCGCCGCCGGCAGCATTTCAGCCGCTGTGCTCGCGGCACGCCAGCTTCATCCGGCGCTTTTGCTGGAAGTGGAAGTAGAAAATCTCGATGAGCTGCAGCAAGCACTTGATGCCGGCGTGGACCGCATCATGCTGGATAACTTCACGCTATCGCTGATGCGCGAAGCCGTCGCACTGGCAAACGGACGTGTACCGCTGGAGATTTCGGGCAACGTCGATCTGCAGACCATCGGGGATTACGCCCGCACCGGGGTGGATTACATCTCGGTCGGCGCACTGACCAAGAACGTGTGCGCCGTCGATCTCTCCTTGCGCTTGACGGTGCTCTAATTTACTTGGCCACCGTTTTTCGCCCACGCGGAAAACGGCATGCCGCAACCGACCTTTATTCGGCCGCCTTGCGGTAGGGACGGGTCGCCCACATGCTGGAGCTATGAGCAAGGCTCTCCGATATTTCACCCAGTATGAGCGACCTCATTACCCTTCTGCTACTTCTTGTATTAATGGCCATCGGCGGCATGTGGCTGACGCTGAGCCGCGCTCGCGACCGCGCCATCCAAGAAGCTCGCTCGCGCTGCCAACAGTATGGTTTGCAGCTGCTGGATGAGACGGTTGGGTTGAGCGGATTGCGGCTGCGCCGCTTGAACGGTCAGCGGTTCATCGAGCGCCGCTACAGTTTTGAAGTAAGCATCGACGGCGACGATCGCGAAGCGGGCCATCTATGGATGGTAGGCAATATGCTGACAGCACTGATCCTACCGACCATCGAACTGTATACACCCGAGCACGACAAGCTCCTGCCCCATACGGCCGGCACCAATGTTCTACCGTTCCGGCGCCGCTATCGGGATCGGGACCTGCCGCACTAGCAGCGGACTGCGATTTTGCCGAAGCGGCGGTAGCGTCAATGAAACCGCCAACCGATTACTTCACCACGCGCAAGTGAGAACCACCACCGCGCTTGGGCTTGTCGCCATCGGCAGACGGAGGTTCCGGCGCAGGGGGCGGCGAGGGCGGCGTATCGTTCGGCGGCTCTCCATCGTCTTCCTCCGCGGGAAACATCATGCCCTGCCCGTTCTCCTGGGCATACAACGCCATCACCGCTGCAATCGGAATCTGGATGCTATGGCTGACTCCGGAAAAACGCGCCTGGAAACTGATCCACTCATTGCCCAGATCGAGATTCGCTACAGCACGCATCGCGAGGTTCAGCACTACCTGCCCGTTCTTCACCACATGCGGTGGCACATGCACACCATGGCGAGTCGCATCGACCAGCATGTATGGCGTGAGATTGTTGTCGCTAATCCAGTCGTAAATCGCCCGCAATAGATACGGACGATTGGAAGTCATCTGATGAGTGTCCTGCTGGGTCAACGGAAAGTGCTCTGATGAATGAATGTAGCGGGAAGGTCGCGAAAACCGTTCGCACCCTGACGGAAGAACCGTCTCCGGGCAGGTAGTCGCCAACCGGCACGCCAAAAGGCTATGGACAGACAGAACCGGCCCGGCGTATTGAAGGGGAAACGCGAGGGGATGTCCAGAACCAGTCAGCCCCCCCTGAGCGCCTTTTCCTCAGGTGTAAGGCTGCGTGCGTATCCCTGGCTGTGAAACAGCCGCTCCCCGTAATCCATGATCGGCTTCCCCTCACGCCCCAGATCCACGCCGAGGGAAGGCAACCGCCAGATCACGGGCGCCACCAGGCAATCCGCCAGACTCATTTCCGGATTGAGGAAGAACTTGGATGCCTTGAACAATGGAAGCGCCGCCAAAAGCTGTTCACGCAGCCGTTTGCGCACTGCGTCGGCAGGCCGGCCGCCAGCCCGGATTTGTTCGATATCCGGCAGCCAGTCGCGCTCGATGCGAACCATAGCCAGGCGCAAACGGGCACGAGAGAGCGGGTCAATAGGCATCAGCGGCGGGTGGGGATACCGCTCGTCCAGGTATTCGCACACTACCGCCGTGTCGTACAGCGTAAGCTCCCGATCGACCAGGGTCGGCAAGATGCTGTAAGGGTTGAGATCGATCAAATCCTGGGGCGGCTTGGCCGGGTCGACCAGGATCAAGTCGTAAGTCACTCCCTTGGCTGCCAGCACCAGCCGAACACGGTGACATTGAATGTCATCGGCAGCGGAGTACAGGGCGAGTACCGTCCGGGAACGAGCGTTCTGGACCATGCACAACCTCCCCATTGTCGTGGCCGCAAGCATGGGGTTACCCACCCTGCGGCCACAAGTCCTTTCAGTGGACGTCCTTCCAATATTCTTTCTTGAGCAAGTATGCCAGGAAGGTGAATCCTAATAGGAACAGCACCACCCAGATGCCGTACCGGCGCCGCTGCAGCGCAGCGGGCTCCGACACATATTCAAGGAAATTGGTCAGATCGCGGGTGGCTTGCTGATACTGTTCCGGCGTCAATTTGCCGGGGCTTTGCAGCTTCAGCTTTTCGATCTGCGGATCGTCGCCCGGCTTGGCCGGCGGCTTGATCACCGGTACCTGCAGGCCTTGCAGTTCCCACAACGGGAACGGCATGGCCGCATTGGGCAGCACGGTGTTGTTCCAGCCGATCGGACTCTTGGGATCGAGATAGAAAGAATTGAGGTAGGCAAATACCCAGTTCGCTCCCTTGGCCGCCACCTCCAACGAGAGATCCGGTGGCGCCTTACCGAAGAACTTTTGCGCATCCTCGGGCGGCATATGCGAAATCACCGGATCACCGAATTTCGCACCGGTGAAGTTGAAATTCTTCATCACTTCATCCTCGGTTAGCCCGAGGTCGTCAGCAATACGCTCATAGCGCATGTACTTGAGCGAATGACAGCCCACGCAGTAATTGAAGAAAAGGTGCGCACCACGCTGCAGTGACGCCTGGTCACGCAAATTGGTAGCGGCGGCGGGCAGTTCCGGCCCCTCGCCCTCGGCCATCACGGCGGTAGCGCCCAGCAACAATCCCAGCGCCAGCGCGAAGCTGGAAATGTAGCGCTTAATCATGCGTCGTCACCCGTTCCGGAACCGGCTTGGTCTTTTCCCAGCCAAGATGCGTATACAGCCACAGGAATACGAAGAATCCGAAGTAGATCAGCACCATCACCCGACCGAACGTGTTGTCCCAGGCCGTGATGTCGATGTCCTGCCCGAACAGTTTCGGGAACAACTCATCGGTCAAGTCAGTGCCGATCAAGGCCAAGCCTAGAAAGGAGAGCACGAACAGAAACAGCGCGATCTTGTAGCCGATACCGCGATAGCGCACGGATTTCACTTTGCCCGCATCGATCCATGGCAGCGCAAACAGCAACGCAATCGAACCGAACATGCCCAGCACGCCCCAAACCGCCGTGCCCATTGCCGAAGGAATCATGCGCACGATTGCGTAGAAAGCCGTGAAGTACCACACCGGCTTGATCTGCGCTGGCGTGACCAGGTTGTTCGCAGCAATGGAATTGTCGTGTTCAAGGAACCAACCGCCGAGCGTGGGCTGGAAGAAGATGATGAACGCGGCAATCGCCAGAAACAGGCCGACGCCAACCAGATCCTTCACCGTGTAGTAGGGATGGAAAGGAATGCCATCTGCCGGTTTGGTCGGATCCCAGCGATTGCCCTTCGGACCATGCTTGACGTCCACACCGTCCGGGTTGTTCGAACCCACCTCATGCAAGGCGGCCAAATGCAGCACCACCAGCAACAACAGCACCAGCGGCAGCGCGATGACATGCAGGGCGAAGAAGCGATTGAGCGTGGCATCGGCAGGCAGGAAATCACCCATGATCCACTGGACCAGATCCTTGCCGATCACCGGGATCGTACCGAACAGCGAGACGATCACCTTCGCGCCCCAGAACGACATGTTGCCCCACGGCAACACGTAGCCCATGAACGCCTCGGCCATCAGCACCAGGAAGATGAGCATCCCGAGCAACCACACCAGCTCGCGCGGCTTCTGGTACGAGCCGTACATGATGCCGCGGAACATATGCAGGTAGATCACCACGAAGAACAGCGACGCACCGGTGGAGTGCATGTAGCGGATCAGCCACCCCCACTCCACGTCACGCATGATGTACTGCACCGAGTCGAACGCGCCGGCCGCGCTCGGATCGTAATTCATGGTGAGGAAAATGCCGGTGACGATCTGGTTGACCAGCACCAGCAGCGCCAGCGAGCCGAAGTAGTACCAGATGTTGAAATTCTTCGGCGCGTAGTACTCGGTCATGTGCTTGCGATACACGGGCATCAGGCCCGGTGCACGCTCGTTGACCCATTCACCAATATTTGAGAAGACATTCGCCATTACGCAGCCCCCTGCGGATCCACGCCGATTTGCACGGTCATGTCATCGACAAAGTGATAAGGCGGGATCGCCATGTTCTTCGGCGCAGGCACACCCTGGTAGACGCGGCCGGCCATGTCGTAACGCGAGTGATGGCAGGGGCAGTAATAGCCGCCCTGCCAGTTCGGATCGAAAGGCTCGGGCTTCATCTCGCCCACGTAGTTCGGCACGCAACCGAGGTGGGTGCAGATGCCGATCATCACCAGCCACTCGGGCTTGATGGAACGGGTTTCGTTCTGCGCGTACTTGGGCTGCTGATCGGCAGAGGAGCCGGTCGAGGTCGGGTCGACCAGTCGCGGGTCCTGCTTGGGCAGCGCAGCAAGTTGCGCCGACGTGCGATTGACGATGAATACCGGAAGGCTGCGCCAGGCCACGATCAATTGCTGGCCAGCCTCGATCTTCTTGAGCGATTGCGTAACGGGAGCACCGGCAGCCTTGGCTCTTGCACTGGGTTCCCACGATTTGATGAAGGGCACAGCTGCCGCCACTACACCTACTCCTCCCACCACGACGGTTGTCGTAGTGAGAAAGCGGCGGCGGCCTTGATCGACGACTTCGTTCGCCATCAGGCTCTCCGGTACTTGCATGCCATGGACACTGCAGAAACCAAATCCTGCCATTGCGGACGAGAAAGGTTGCGCTTCGCCGACCGCCCCAGGATCGTGCCCCTGCAAAATCGCGTTACCTACAAAAATCGCGTTAGTCTAGCCTCAGGTCAAGCACCCTACAATAAAACCGCACAGGCGGTCACGTCGCTCCGCCACACTCTCCAGCCTCCTTTCCAAGACTGCATTACGACATGAAGCATGCCGCCGGCATCGTCGCCTTTGTTGCCCGATTCGTTGTACTCGGGTTGGCGATCGCGTTCGTGATCAGCCTGATCTGGCCGGGAGTCGGTGATCGCTTGCGTACCCGATTCGGTTTGGAGCATGCGACCGTTGCGACATCCAGCGCAGGCAACTCTTCCATCACACCGCCCATGTCGACCGCGCCTGCGGCACCGGTTTCCTACGCCGATGCAGTCGCCAAAGCGGCACCCTCGGTGGTCAACATCTACGCCAACAAGATCGTCACCGAACAAGCCGTACGCATGTTCACCGATCCGCTGATGCAACAGCTCTTCGGCGGCACACCCATCGGTACGGTCAAACGCCGCGAGCAGAACCTCGGCTCTGGCGTAATCGTCAGCGCAGACGGCTACGTGCTTACCAATAATCACGTTATCGCCAACGCGGACGACATCCAGGTACTGCTGTATGACGGGCGTGTCGCGAAAGCCAAGGTGGTCGGAGCTGACGAAGAAACCGACCTCGCCGTGCTCAAGATTGAAGCAGGTAATTTGCCCGTGATCCACATGGCGGATCCAAAAAAATTGCGCGTTGGCGACGTGGTGTTGGCAATAGGCAACCCGCTCAATCTCAATCAAACCGTCACCATGGGCATCATCAGTGCGATCGGTCGCCAGCTGAGCAACAGCAGTCCGGAAGATTTCATCCAGACCGATGCCGCCATCAACTTCGGCAACTCGGGGGGCGCGCTGGTCAACACCAATGGCGATTTGGTCGGCATCAATACCTTGTTGATCGGCAAAGCAGCCAATGCCGAAGGCATCGGTTTCGCCATTCCCGTCGATACCGCCACCAGCGTCCTGCGACAATTAATCGCAACCGGACGCGTCATTCGTGGCTGGCTCGGCGCCAATTACGGTTTCGTTCCAGTAGCGGCTGACAGTGGCTTGCCTGCCGCCGCCGCCCGCGGTGCGCAAGTCACCGACGTCTATCCCGGTGGACCCGCTGCGGTAGCCGGGATCCAGGCGCATGACATCCTGCTGCGCCTTGGCGACGACGATATCCGCGATCCGGCCGACTTGAGTCGCCATGAAGCGGCCCTCAAGCCGGGCAGCAAGGTCGAAGTTTCCGGGTTGCGCAATGGCGTTCCCTTCCATGTGCTGGTGCATGTCATCCAGCGGCCACCGCAATTGCCTACGGCAAATTCAGCAGCAAATAGCGGCACCAATATCGAGGGTTAAGCCCGTGGGGCAACACGCGTGTAACCGTAACGTCACCCGATGACCCAGTACCAATTCAAAGACTGGCCGACAACGGCTGATGCAACGCCTTGCTATAACGCTGCAATAACTCGCCCACCCGTTGCACGTATACCTGCGTTTCGGCAAAAGGCGGCACGCCGTTGTAGTGCTGCACCGCCGCCGGCCCGGCATTGTAGGCTGCGGCAGTTAGTCGCACGTTGCCATTGAAATTCTTCAGCAGCAAGCCGAGGTAACGCGCACCGCCGCGGATGTTCTGCTTTGGATCGAACGCGTCCAGCACGCCCATGTCACTGGCCGTGCCCGGCATCAACTGCATCAAACCCTGCGCCCCCTTGAGTGACATCGCGCGCGGATTGAAGGCGCTCTCGGCATGAATGATGGCGCGGATCAATGCCTCATCCACACCCGATTCCAGGCTCGCATCATGGATGGTCTGCGCATAATCCGTCAGATCGAGCCGCACGGTGCCCCAGTTGATCGGCGAGTGCAGATTGCACGCCATGCACGTCGCGATGTAGCTGAAAAGACGCGTGATATTTTTTCCTTGTTCGCCGGCGGGCGGAATGTTGGTGTATTCCACACTGCCATCGCGATGCACCACCCGATAGACTGCGCCGCGCAAAATCCGATTCTCCGGGGAATCAGGCATATCACGGGCAGCCCATGCCGGCGATAAAGCGTCGCGTGATTCGCTATAGGTCCACTGTCCGGGCTTGCCGGTTAAAAAAGAAGGCACAACCGCACTTCGTGCTGTCGTCTCCACACCGCCCTGAATTCGATCCAGCGACGCCACCTGCAAAGTGATCGGCGTAGCCGTAGTCTCAGCCCAACCGGTCACCCACGCCAGCGATGTGATCGGTTTCGACACTGCCCGCCGTAGCCCGCTGCGCGGAGCCGGCGTTGCAAACGACGCGACCTGCCGGCAATCCCGATAACCAAGCCTGGTACTGCTGAAGACGATCTCGCCCTGCGAACCGGCGCAACGATAGAGCGCACCCGCGTAGGCCGGGCGAGCCACGAACACGCTCATCACCCCCAGCAGCAACTGCAGCAGGGCAAGTAAAAGCACAGGGAGGCAGGTTGTTCGGAGGCCGTGGCCTCCCCCTTGGCGAGCGGCGGCGAACATGGCGGCCAGTGTGCCCCTACGTCCGGCGACAGCCAAGCCCAAATGGTGGGTTTCGTGCGCCAAATGCGTTTTTGCAGGTTCACGAGCCGCGATTTCCATTCCACCACCGACGCCAGTCACGCTTGCCTGCGTGCCGATCCCCCGCTTCGCTCGCAAGTGATTGATCCGCCAATGGCAAGGTGGCCAGACGGCTAGTACAATAGAGAGTTCGACGCGAACATCATCGCGCCCTTCGAACCCACGGTACCGAACGCCATGAGCGGCAAGCTTTTCATCAAGACCCACGGTTGCCAGATGAACGAGTACGACTCGGCCAAAATGGCTGACGTGCTGCGGGCATCGCACGGTCTGGAGCTGACCCAGGACGAATCGGAAGCCGACGTCATCCTGATCAACACCTGCTCCATTCGCGAGAAGGCACAGGAGAAGGTGTTCAGCCAGTTGGGGCGCTGGAGGGAATACAAGCAGGGCGGCAAGCCGGTGCTGATCGGCGTGGGCGGCTGCGTCGCTTCTCAAGAAGGTGAGGCGATCATCAAGCGCGCCCCGTTCGTGGATCTGGTATTCGGCCCGCAAACCCTGCACCGCCTACCCGAGCTGATCGAAGCCAAGCGCAGCACCGGCAAGCCACAGGTGGACGTGAGCTTCCCCGAAATCGAAAAGTTCGATCGCCTGCCCGAACCACGCGCCGAAGGCCCGACCGCTTTTGTCTCGATCATGGAAGGCTGCTCCAAGTACTGCTCCTATTGCGTGGTGCCTTACACCCGCGGCGAAGAAATCAGCCGTCCGTTCGACGATGTGGTCGTCGAAGTGGCCCAGTTGGCCGAGCAGGGTGTGCGCGAAGTGATCTTGCTGGGCCAGAACGTGAATGCCTATCGCGGCCCTACGCATGACGGCGGCACGGCGGACCTGGCGGTATTGATCCACGCCATTGCGCAGCTCGACGGTCTTGGTCGCATCCGTTTCACTACCTCGCATCCGCTGGAGTTTTCCGACTCGCTGATCGAGGCCTACGCCAACGTACCCAAACTGGCGAACTTCCTGCATCTGCCGGTGCAAGCCGGCTCGGATCGCATCCTTGCCGCGATGAAGCGCGGCTACACCACGCTGGAATTCAAACAGAAGATCCGCAAGCTGCGCGCCGTACGTCCGGACATCTGTATCTCCTCCGACTTCATCGTCGGTTTCCCTGGCGAAACGGAAGAGGATTTCGAAAAGACAATGAAGCTGATCGACGATGTCGGTTTCGATCAGAGCTTCTCCTTCATCTTCTCGTCGCGCCCTGGCACCCCGGCTGCCAATCTCGCCGACGATACCCCCGCATCGGTGAAAAGCGAGCGGTTGTCGCGACTGCAGGCTGTGCTCAACAGCAACGCGAAAGCCATCAACGAAGCCATGGTCGGCACCATGCAACGCGTGCTGGTGGAAAAGCCCAGCAAGAAAAATCCAAACGAACTCACCGGGCGCACGGAAAACATGCGCTACGTGAACTTTCCCGGTCCTGCTCAACTGATCGGCCAATTCGTGGATGTAGTGATCACTGAGGCCATGACCAACTCATTGCGGGGACGGCTTGGCAACATGGATAGTCAGGCTGCCTGAACCCCCATGGATGCGAATGCTGCAAGCACAGCCGCCCGCATCCCGTGTATGCCTTACCGGGCTGGACATGATGTTCGTCGCAACCGATTACCGCGGCGCTGAACTCGGGGTTGCTGCAGCGCTGCTGCACACCGCGATGGAGTGGGCCAAACGCCACGCTGTACGGCTCATCTTCCTAGGGCCTGTTTACCCTATTGGCGTAACTCGCGTTGCCGTTGCGTAGCCGCCAGGTGGTAGTGCGTGGCGCAGGCCTGGCTGGCTGAGAAGGCACGGCGTAGCGTGATGGCACCGCCACCTATCCCATACCACCCACCTTCACGCTACCGATGAGCGATACCGCAACAGCCAACGAACTGATCATCCGGGAAATCGGCGCGGACGAATTTGGCCGAATCTGGCCCGTCTTCCAAACCGTGATCGCTGCCGGCGACACTTACAGCTATCCACCCGAGCTCAGCATGGAACAGGCCAGGGAGTGGTGGACCACGCCACCCAGCCGCTGCTTTATCGCTGAACGCGACGGCGAGGCACTTGGTTGTTACATGCTGCGCCCCAATCAACCCGGCCTAGGGAACCATATCGCCAATGCCGGCTACATGGTTTCGACGGCGGCACGTGGGCAAGGCATCGCGGGCATCATGTGCGAGCATTCCATGCAGCAGGCGCGCGAAGCCGGCTTTACGGCCATGCAGTTCAATTTCGTGGTCGCCACCCATACCGCCGCGGTGCGCCTCTGGCAACGCCACGGTTTCAACATTGTCGGGCAGGTACCAGGCGCATTCCGCCATCTCGTGCATGGCCCGACCGACATTTACGTGATGCATCGTTATCTATGACCAATGGTTTGAACCAACGTGATTTCTCGCTCGATCCGGAAGACAACGCCCGGCTCGCCAATCTATGTGGCCCGTTCGACGAACACCTGCGTCAGGTGGAGCTGCGCCTGGGTGTGGAGATCGACCACCGCGGCAACCTGTTCAAGGTGATCGGCGAAGAAGCCGCCACGCGTGCTGGCGAGAAAGTCCTCAAGGCGCTCTACGCCGGCACGGAAAACGAATCGCTCACCGGCGCCAAGATTAATCTGCACCTGGCCGAGTCCGGCATCGACGCGATGACCGACGAAATCGCCGACGGCGCGCAAGAGGTCGTCATCAAGGTGAAGCGCGGCGTGATCAAGGGACGCGGTCCCAATCAGGCACGCTACCTGCACGCCATCACCACGCATGACATCAACTTCGGCGTCGGTCCTGCCGGCACTGGCAAGACCTACCTCGCCGTCGCCAGCGCCGTCGAAGCACTGGAGGCCAATCGCGTGCAACGCATCCTGCTGGTGCGCCCTGCGGTGGAAGCCGGTGAGAAGCTGGGCTTCCTGCCCGGTGATCTCTCGCAAAAAGTCGACCCCTACCTGCGCCCGCTCTACGATGCACTCTACGAAATGCTTGGTTTCGAAAAAGTCGCCAAGCTGATCGAGCGCAATGTGATCGAAATCGCGCCGCTGGCCTATATGCGCGGCCGCACGCTCAACGATTCCTATGTGATTCTGGACGAAGCGCAGAACACCACCGTCGAGCAGATGAAGATGTTCCTCACGCGCATCGGCTTCGGCTCCGTAGCGGTGATCACCGGCGACGTCAGCCAGATCGACCTGCCCCGCCACGTGCGCTCCGGCCTGCGCCATGCGGTTGAGGTGCTGCGTGGCGTGGATGGCATCAGCTTTACTTTCTTCACCTCGCGCGACGTGGTGCGCCATCCCTTGGTGGCCAAGATCGTGCGGGCCTACGAAGCGTTTGAAGAAAAGAACGAAGCGCGCGACAAACCGAATCCCGCGAGCTGACCACCCATGCCGATCCAACGCCATCCAGCATCCGCGCCTGTCGCCACCGTGCATCTCAGTTACGGCGTTGCGCGTGCGGGTGTGCCGTCGCCAGTGAGTTTTCGCCGTTGGGTGGAAGCCGCCCTGGCCGGAGCGCGCCGCCACCGCCCTGCCGAATTGGCCATCCGCATCGTGGGAACGCGGGAAGGCCGGACGCTCAACCGTACGTATCGGGAAAAGGACTACGCCACCAACGTCCTATCCTTTCCCGCCGACCTGTCCCCGGGCCTTCGTCTTCCCCTACTCGGCGATATCGCCATCTGTGCCCCGGTCGTCAAACGGGAGGCGGCCGAACAGGGCAAGCCGGCGGCCCACCACTGGGCGCATCTCACCGTACACGGGGTGCTGCATTTGCTCGGCTACGACCACATGGTCGAAGCCGATGCCATCAAGATGGAGGCACTGGAAAGGCGCATTTTGAAGGGCCTGGGTATTCCCGATCCCTATCGGGAAACCGCCGTAGAACGGCAATAGCCTCCCTCCCAGCCTCCGCCCCCAGCCGCCCTTGTCTCTGAACGGCAAAGGCTTTTCCTATAGACTTGAGTTTCCGCCCCTTCGCGGGCTGTTTTTCCGAAAGTAATGAACGAGGACCCTGGTAGTACCAGCGGCCCGGCCCACCGAAAGTGGTGGGATCGACTGGGCCATTTGTTTTCCGGCGAACCACGCAACCGCGAAGAACTGATCGACGAGTTGCGGACCGCCCAGGCCAACGGCCTGCTAGGCGCCGATACCCTTCCCATGCTGGAAGGCGCGCTGCGAGTCACCGAGCTCAACGTGGACGACGTCATGGTGCCACGCATGCAGATCGTGATGATCAACGTGGAATCGCCGCTCCCCGACATCCTTGCCGCCGTGGTGGAATCCGGGCATTCCCGCTTCCCCGTGCACGGCGAAGACAAGGACGACATCCTCGGCATCCTGCTCGCCAAAGATCTGCTCAAATACTTCGGCAATGGCCAGGACTTCGACCTGCGCTCGATCCTGCGCCCGGCCGTGCTGATTCCCGAATCCATGCGCCTGAACATACTGCTGGCCGAATTCCGGCGCAGCCGCAACCACATGGCGCTGGTGGTGGATGAGTATGGCGGCGTGGCCGGCCTGGTCACCATCGAAGACGTGCTGGAAGAAATCGTCGGTGAAATCGATGACGAGCACGATGACGAGGAAGAGCCCGACCTGATGCAAGCCCAGGCCGAAGGCGAATGGATCGTCGACGCCCTCACCCCCATCGCCGACTTCAACGAGGAAATGGGTGCTTCGTTTTCCGACGAGGAATTCGACACCATCGGCGGCATGGCCACCGCGGAATTCGGTCACCTGCCGGAAGTGGGCGAGCAGATCGCCATCGGCAGCTTCGAGTTCCACGTCACCCAGGCCGACGACCGCCGCGTGCAGCAATTTCGCGTCGTACGCCGGTAACGTCAGGCGTACACATCCTATCGATGCCGCTGCGCCCCCGGAGTGCAGACATCTAGACCACCTGCGACTCATCTCCCCCTCTCCTGCTTGCAGGGGAGGGTCGGGGCGGGGTTGGTCGTACTTGCTCTTGAAGCCTTCCCGTAAGAAGTCACTTCCTCGCCTATTGCCTTATGAAAGGACGACGAACTTATTGCGGGCATTGTTTGAGCGCATCACATGCCAAATCATGGAGTCCCAAGCCTGTCGATCTGTCGATCGACACGCGCGCCAAGCCTGAAAACCCACGCTTGAGAGCATGCGAAATCCACTTCATCCTCATCACTGCGGCGAACGCCAGGGTCCAGTGCCCTTAGTACCCAACAGCCACAGTGCAATCGACTCGCCCATCCTGCTTCGAGCCGGTCACCCATATCCGCTACCCTAGTGCGTCCCCCATCACCGCCCATCCCATGACCCTGGCCGGCCGCATCCTTCTTTCTGCCCTCGTACTCCTCTGCTGCACGATCCTTCCGGCTCATGCGGACGTGTCCAATGCCCCTGGGGAAAACCTGGAGGTTTCGCTGATCACCTACGGCCCCGGCGATATCTATTGGGAACGCTTCGGCCATGACGCCATCGAATTGCGCGACACCGGCACCGGCGAGGAAGTGAATTTCAACTACGGCGTATTCAACTTCGACGAGAAAAATTTCTTCCTCAACTTCGCGCGCGGTCGCATGCATTACCTCATCGATGCCGAAGTCACCACCGACGAAGAAAACTTCTACGCGCAAGCGGGCCGGTCCATTACCAAACAGCGCCTGGCGCTCACTCCAGCGCAAGCCGCTGCGTTACGCGATTTTCTGTTCTGGAATCTGCGCCCGGAAAACGCCGTCTACAACTACGACTACTACGTCGACAACTGCACCACTCGCGTGCGCGATGCACTCGATCATGCACTGGGCGGCATCATCAAGGCACGCCTCAGCACGCTCCCCGGCGGCATGACGTATCGCCAACAAACCATCCGCCTGATGAGCGCACAACCCTGGTTGATGTTCATCCTCGACCTCGGTCTCGGGCCGTATGCCGACCAGCCCCTGAATGCGTGGCAGGAAAGCTTTCTACCCGAAGAACTGCAAACCAACCTCCGCCACGTCACTATTTCTGACGGCCATGGCGGCACCCAGCCCCTCATCCAAAACGAAACCCTGCTCGCCCCCAACCATCTCGCCGTACCACCCACCGCACCCCCGGACTTACGCATTCCGCTCGGCATCGCCGGCTTGATTATGGCCGTGCTTATCGTGGTTACATGGCGTCGCGTACGCATCGCTTATGCACTGCTCGGCACCCTGTTCTTGCTTTTCGCAGGCATCGCCGGCTTGCTCATGCTGATCCTCTGGACCCTGACCGCCCATCACTCCGCATGGGCCAATGCCAATCTGTTTCTCTTTAATCCGCTCGCGTTCGTGTTGATCGCGTCGCTATGGCGAGCACGCCGCAACATGGCACCGTCACGCCTCGCCCATAGCGTCCTGATACTGCAACTCATCGCGCTGTTGCTCGCCGTACTGATGCACCTGCTTCCTGGCACAGTGCAGCAGAATCAGCCGTGGATACTCTTCGCGCTGCCCTGTTGGTTGGCACTGGCATGGACACTCAGACGTATCGAGTCACATATTCGCCTCTGACGGAAGCTGCGTGGCCGCGTCATTTAGCTGTAATCGACTATCGAGTACTCGGGCAAGAGAGCTAGCAAAAGCTGCGGTCATGTGCTGAGAGTCACGAAAAACAATCACATCGTCTTGTTCAGCATGACAGACACCACCCTTGCATATGTTTCCATTCATATCCAAAACATGGACGTTCCCAAATTGAGCTGCGGCTTTCTGCAAGGAAGCATAGACTTCGTCTGCGTGCCGGCTACCTGACGAAGCACTGCAGTCACCCGATGCAAGCAACCAATGCGGACGCATAGCATGCTCCGCGAGGCAATCAGGTCCGTCAAAAGGTAAATGAGGTGTAGCGCGAAGTACGTAAACCTGGACTGCGACTTTACTGATCGCACTAATTACTTTGCTTGAGCCTTCCGTCCAGTCGCGATCAGAAAAATGAGGCGTATCTGATGAACTCATAATCACTACATCCGGCTTGACCTTAGCAAGATCTGTCAGCACCGCATTTCTCCATGTCGTGCACTCGCTATACACACGCCCTATACGAGCGTAGAAAAAATCACGATCGACCATGGGGCACGATGATTTGGTCACTACCAGCAAACGCCAATCAGGTCGATCAAAGACCTTCGAGACGGCAGGAAACCATTGGCCCGCAATACTATCGCCGAGCAGCACAGCCGTGTGTTTTGCACGCAGGTTCCCAAAAGCACATATTTTTACCCGGTCGCTTCTGTACCAGTCATCGCAGCCCATTGCATAAATAATTGGGGCATTGAAGTGCGATGTCACAATACGCCGCTGCTCTGGCGTATGCGCCAAATCGTCGGCGCAGACATACCAGTGCCATAGACCTGTCAGGGTGACCACAACAGCAACAATCAAGCCATAAACCGCCGCACGTTTATAGACTAACCACCAGCGCTGATGCCGGATCGGTGACTCGATAAACCCATATGATGCAGACGCGAGTAGAAGTGAAACGAGCACATACATAGCTCGATACCTCGGGTCATTCGAGCCAGTCAATGCGTGTCCAAGCACTAGTACCGGCCAATGCCAAAGGTACCAAGAATACGAAATCCGACCGATCGCCTGCAGTGGCCAAAGTGACAAAAGACGCTGAACTGCTGTCCCCTCCCCGCAGCTGCCCGAGGCAATGATCAATGCAGCCCCAATAGACGGAATTAGCGCGTAGAAGCCAGGATACGGCTTATCTGCATTAAGCAGGCAGCCCGCTCCAAGCAGCATAAGTATGCCTGCCCATCCCAATAAGCTTCTCACCCGGACGCTGGAGCAACGAGCCGCCAGGCCACTCGTCTCTTCCCTAAATTCCAACCAGACAAGCGCACCCAGTCCAAACTGCCATGCTCGGAGTGGCATCATATAAAAGGCCAATTGGGGAGCGCGGTAAGTCATTGCGATAGACGGCAGCAAGCTGATGGCAATGACCAGAACCATCGCCAGACGCAGTCGATTCATCCCCTGTGCAGAGCTTCGCCGCAAACTCAGAAAAATGAGCGCCGGCCATACTAAATAAAACTGTTCTTCAACCCCTAGCGACCAAGTATGCAGAAAAATATTTGCGTCGTTGCCTGGTGCGAAATAGTCCAACTTACCTAGAGCGAAATGAATATTGCTGAGCCATGTCGCAACACTGATCCCCGTCACGGCCTGCGTCATCTGCGCTTCTGGCGCAAGAACTAGTGCTGCAAAAGCACTACTGATGAGTAGCATGACGACAAGGGCAGGGAATAGACGTCGTATGCGGCGAATATAGAAATCCGTAAACTTCAGATGCGATGTAGCGGAGATTTCCCGTATCAAGAGTCCAGTTATCAGGAATCCCGAAAGAACAAAAAATGCGTCGACCCCAACAAAGCCTCCACTTATACCCGGAACTCCAGCATGCGCCCCAATAACCAATAGAATGGCAAGCGCGCGAAGACCTTCGATATCAGGCCGATAGCCAAGGCGATACTCATCATTACGAATCCCCACTTACCACCCCCTACAATGCCTACATCCGTGATTTATCGATCTTATGGCGTACGCAAGCACCCTGCCACCTAACAATCGCTACTTGATTGCGAAGTATCCCCCATCAGCGGCATGATTTTGCTATGTCCAATGACAACGTGCCGCCCACTGTGACAGCCACCACACCATCCGCCATGGTCGTGAACTGCGTGGCCTATCGGGATAACGGTACCCGCCTGGGCGATATCCCGATCGATGACATCAGCGAAGTGTTGAAAGAATCCGACACCTTTGTCTGGGTTGGTCTGCACGAACCCGATGACCAACTGCTTATGAAGCTGCAGGAAGAATTCGACCTACATGACCTCGCGGTGGAGGATGCTCGCTACGCACATCAGCGCACCAAGATCGAAACCTACGGCAATTCGCTATTTATCGTGGTGCAGACCGCACAACTCATCAATGGCCACATTGCTTTTGGCGAAACCCACGTGTTCTTGGGACGACGCTATCTGATCACTATTCGCCACGGCGCGTCGCTTTCTTACAAGCCTGCACGACAAACCTGCGAGAAGACGCCTGAGCTATTGGCGCACGGCCCCAGCTACGGCCTATACGGCGTGCTCGACTATATCGTGGACAACCTGCTTCCTATCGTGCGCGATTTCCGCGAAGAGCTGCAGGAGCTGGAAAAAGACATTTTTTCCGACACGTTGAATCGCGACACCGTCCGCCGTCTCTATGACATGCAACGTGACCTACTGTCGCTACGTCTTGCCGCCGCCCCGATGCAGGATGTGATCAACCAACTGGTCCGCTTGCATCCTGAATTGATCCCGGATGAACTCCGCGTCTACTTCCGCGACGTCCACGACCACGTCTTCCGCGTCAATGAGTCCATCAGCGCCATGCGCGAAATGCTCACGGCCGCCATCAACGTCAACCTCTCCCTGGTGACATTCGGTCAAAACGAAGTGATGAAGAAACTGGCCGGTTGGGCAGCCATGCTGGCAGCGCCCACGCTTATCACCAGTTGGTATGGCATGAACTTCACACACATGCCCGAACTCAACAAACCATGGGCCTACCCTGCGATCATGATAGTGGTCGCCTGTCTGGTCGGTACGATCTATGGGCTATTGAAGCGCGCGAAGTGGTTTTGAAAAGCCCGGTTGCAATAAAGGGCGAGTTTCCTTCGCCATTCATGCCTCTCAACGGTCCCACACATCGGGATGCAGTCAGGATGAAGACAGACTTGCCAAGCCCACGATGCAGCCTGATGACGTTTTTAAGCCTCGTGTGCAAAGGTCGCATCGTGCAAGGCTGTCCCTTTGCCCGCCAACCTTGACCAGCCCTCACACCACTCACCGCTCCCGCCGCCTGAACCGGCAAGCAAGAACCTCTCGCACGGGCGCCTACGCTTTTGCAACTTTCCGGGTGCTAGATTTCACTTACTGCGGGCAAATGCCCGTCCAACCCGAGGGGAATAGTCATGCTGCATATCAGGTCTCGTCGTGCTGCCATATTCGCCGCGCTGCTGACCATGGGCCTCGCGGGCGTCGCCAGCGCCAGCACACCTCCGGCAACGGGTCTGGGCCAGGCTTGGCCCAACACACCGGACGTGAGCGTAAGTCCGAACTATCACGCCTATGTTTTCATGCTCGGTGGTATCCAATACATCCAGATCAATGATCTGGGCGGCAATGTGCTTGGAAGCGTGGGAACCGCGGCCGGCCAATTCATCACCTTGCCGATCGGCAGATTCGCCCAGCTCGTCAGCACCCCACAGCAACCGGCAGCGCTGACCACCAGTGCCACGCCAGTCGCTGCACCGACCACTGTTTACAACGATGGCACCACGACCATCACGGCCACGCCGATGAGCGATGGCACAACGCAATTGAATGTTGCGGCCATCTGTTCAGATCCAGCCTCGTGTGGATCGAAAGGCTAATGCTCAGAAGACGGCTAATGAAGCTAAAAGCCCAGCGTGTCGCTGGGCTTTTAGCTTATAGATCGAGCATCAGCCATGAAATGCGGTGACCACCGGGAATGTCCCGCTGCCGCGCATAGCCTTCAAAAACAGCCGCTCTGTCCTTGATGGCCTTGATGCCCATTCCCGTCGTCATGCGGACAAGGCGAGGAAACAAGCCTTCCCATTGCACATGCGGCAGGCGCACCGCATGTCCGCGGAAGACGATGCTTACAACTACCCAGCGTCTGCCATTGACGTCACCGCCACGGATACGGACGCATATGTCGCTCACGTCTCGCTTGCTGCAGCCTACGGCAATGGCCTCGCTCACCATCCGATAAATGGCAAGGTGAACGCTCGAAGACAAGCAACTCAGCGGCCCCTTCAATTCACACCAATAACGAATACCTGCCTGATCCAGCATGCGCGCCACCGTGCCCTCGCGTAGCGCAGCAGGCAGACCGCGATCACGCCAGACCACCGGATGCAGGCTGTCGGAAATGCCAAACAACTGATCCTGCGCGGCCAACGCCAAGCGCTGATACCCTGCATCGTCAACGGCGGGCTGCAAGTGGCGCAGTCGCCCCATCATCATGGTGAACCCGCCACGCACGGTTTCCCGCACCTGCTCCAGTGCCTGGGCAGTCATGCGCAGCTGCAATTCGCTTAGATGCACATTGCGTTGCGCCAGCGCCAAGGCAGTACGGACATCCCGGCGTTCCTTTTCGGCACGGCGGTCGAGCACCTCGATGCGTGCGCCAACCAGCAGCATGGTCGAGATCGCAAACGCCACCACCACCTCGGCCTGGATAGTCGTTTGATCGAACTTCTCCGGCATCAACCACACCAGGGCGAGACTGGCCACGGTGCCCCCTAACGCAGCCCCTTGCCAGCCATGACGAAGCGCAAGCCACACCACGGGTATGAACATCGCGATCTGCGCGACGCCGCGAAAATGCGGCTGGGTAAATCCAATCCACAGCAGAACCGCGAGCGCCGGCACCAGGTAACACACGCTCTCAAAAGTGAGACGGCTTTCGGCAACCGCTGAGAACAGCGTCCGCCATCCGCGCTGATGTCCCGCTTCGCGCACCGCAAGCACGCTGGGAACCACCGTCAAAATCCCGAGCAAATTACCAAGCACCCATTGCGCGGCGAGATGGTCATAGTGCGAAGGCTTTACATCCGGCGCATAAACGACGGTTGAGAACTGCAACTCGTTGACGCCGGTCATGACCAGTGAGATCACCAACGCACAGAGCAGCAGCCTTCCTATGTGCACGTCGCCCTTGCGATCGAGGACAGGCATGTACTCTCTGAAGTAATAAACGATGGGCCCACTGAACATGATGCCTGGCACCAGCATCAGCACGGACCAAAGTACCCCGTATGACGGAGCGCACATCACCGCTACCGGGATCTGGGCCACTATATCGGCCACGATCAGCGCGGGCCAATACCGATAAGGCACCAACAGCAGCACGGCCAGATGCACGCCGCAGAGCAAGAGAAAGTGCGGAACGTTTAATTGTTGAACAAGCCAAATGCCGACGCCATAACTTAAGGCGACCGCGAGTTGGCGTTTCCACCCGTCTCTTGTCTTCACCCCTGAACGATCCTGCATTTTTCCACTCCCCAGTGGATATGACGCCCAACCTAAGTGCTGCGACATTCCCGGTGGAACTGTGAAATTCTGGTGAAACCGTGACTCTTTCCCGGGCTATACGCTTATATAGTAGCGCGACTGGGCGGCGTAGAGTTTTACGACAGTCAAGCTGTGTGATAGCCGTTGTGAAGCCGATCATCACAGAGCTGCTGACTCGCCTGTTTTGGGGCATTCCACCCCCGCAGACCGGGTTTAAGAGGCCCTATTGCCTCAGCCCACCGGGTCCAGAAGCCGACGCCAACGGACTGGCGCGTATTCAAAAGACCCAAACCCTGCGCAAAGAAGTGCCCTCGCCACCAAGGCGGCAAGGGCATCTTCAACTGGACTCGTTTTAGCGAATCCCATTACTGCTTGTTCGACGGTCCACTCTCGGACGTCCATTTCTTGAGCCATGCATTGACCGTCTCATGCCATAGCACGCTGTTCTGTGGCTTCTGCACGAAATGATTTTCGTCCGGAAAAGTAAGGAACTCGCTGGGAATGCCTTGACGTTGCAGCGCCGTGAACGCGCCCAATCCCTGCGTAATCGGAATGCGGAAATCATGACCCGAATGCACCACGAGCATCGGCACGCGCCAATCTTTCACATGATCGACCGGATTGAACTTCTCGTAGTTATCCGGCGCATCGAATGGCGTGCCACCGTTTTCGTGCTCTTCGAACCACAGCTCATCCGTCGCGTAATACATCATGCGCGCATCAAACACACCATCATGATCCACCAGGCATTTCCAGGGTTTGTTCCATACGCCAGCGATCCAATACGTCATATAGCCGCCGTAACTGGCGCCGAGCGCACACGCACGGTTGCCATCCAGAAAAGAGTACTTGTCCAGCGCGGCCTGCCATCCCAGCTTCAGATCCTCCAGCGGTTTGCCACCCCAATCACCCGAGATGGAATCGGTGAAGGCTTGGCCATAGCCCGTGGAACCATGAAAGTTGATGGTGACGACGGCGAAACCCTGGCCCGCATACGTCTGCGGATTCCAGCGATAACTCCAATCATTGTTCATCGCACCCTGCGGGCCGCCGTGGATGATGAAGGCCACCGGATAGGTATGCCCGGCTTTGTAATCCACCGGCTTCACCACATAGCCCTGCACAGTTTCGTTATTCCAGCCTTTGAAGGTGAAAAACTGGAAATCACCCATGCGCGCGTTCTTCAAGCGCACCGCATTGAAGTGCGTGACTTGCTTCAATTCATCACCATCGGTGCTGACCGTATAAAGATCGGCCGGGTGCTTGAGATCGTCGCGCGCCAGCAGAATGCGCTTGCCTGCGATGGAATACGCCGTCACCGAACCCTTGCCGACCAGTTTGCTCACCTTGCCGGTGGTCGCATCCACGGCAAACAAAGGATGCTGCCCTTCGTCATCCGCCGTCACGAATAGCGTTTTGCCATCCGCACTCACCTGCATGCCACCCGGCGAACGATCCCATGACGGATCGACTTCATGCGTCGCGCCCGTCGCCAGATCCATCGCCATGATGCCGAAACGATCCGACTCGAAACCTGGCGTTTTCATCGCCAGGTAATACAGCGTCTTCCCATCCGGCGAAGGAACCGGATAACCGTCCCACGCTTTGTTGGCAGCAGTGAGGTCCTGCGGCACGGAAGAACCATCCGCCGCGACCTTGTAGACATCAAAGTTCGTGGACCACGGCTCGCTCTTGCCCGCAATACGAACGTCGAAGTACACCGTATTGCCATCCGGCGAGAACGCAAACTCGCTATCGTCACCGAACGGCTTGCTGGGAATATCCCCATCGATACCCTTGCTCAACAAAGTTGGCTCTGCCGGCAGGCTACCGTCCGCACCAAAGCGCGCGATATACAACTGATTACGCCGACCATCCTCCCACGTATCCCAATGCCGCACGAACAGCTTGTGATAAAGCGTGCCCGTGGCCTTGCTCTTGGCGCGGCCGTCGAGACGCTCCTTGGTGCAAGCAAGATCATTGCAATCCGTAAACACCGCATAGGAGAGAAGCACGCTCTTGCCGTCCGGTGAGAGCTTGTACGCTTCGATGTCCAGCGGGGCGTGGCTTACTTGTATCGGCCGCGAGGCAGCCGCCAGATCCAAGCCGTGCTTGCCAATGCTGAAGTCCAAACGCCAGAGTTGCGCCACACCATCCACAGGCGCGACGTAATAAAGAGACCGCCCATCCGGAGACCACCGCGGTGATGACGCCTGCTTCGCCACCACCCTGATGGGTTCGCTGCCGGACTTGTCCAGGTCCCTCACGTAAAGAGTATTGATACCTTTGTTAGCGGCGTAGTCCGTGCTGCGTACCGAGAATGCGGCATAGCGGCCATCCAGGGAAAGCTGGGGGTCGCTAACGCGATCGAGCATGACTAGGTCATTGACGCCAAAGGAATGCGGCGAATGACTTTCTACCAAGGTGCTAGATACGGAATTCACTGCCATGGCCGGCATGGCGACCCATACCACCATGAGGGCCGCAAGCAATCGTTTCATGGACCGTCCTCTATGCGTGGAAAACGCCAAGGTAAGGGCAGGGACATCTTGAGACAATCCCAATGGAAAATCGGGATGCCGGTCACGATCCTAGTTAGGGCCTTGGTACAGAACCTGCCTAACTTAACCAGTCCAAGAGGGGGAATCCATCATCATGACGCGCCAGCGCCTCACTGCAGGCTTCACTTTGATCGAGTTGATGATTGTCGTGGCAATTATTGCCATTCTGGCAGCGATTGCTATCCCGGCCTACCAGGACTACCTGATCCGCGCCCAAATATCAGAAGGTTTTAGCCTTGCTGAGGGTGCCAAAGCAGCAGTATGGGATTACGTATCGGCATACGGAACATATCCAGCTAGCAATAAAACAGCAGGACTGGTAAGTCCGGTATCGATTGCTGGCAGATACGTGTCTAGCGTGAATGTAGCCGACGGTACCATTAAAGTACTTTTCGCCACTCCCGAAGCAAACACTGCGATAAAACCCGCGACGATTTATCTACTACTTTCACCCATAACAATTGGAGATGGCAGCATTAACTGGACCTGTACTGCCAGCACTGTGCCCGGGAAATATCTACCCTCCACTTGCCGCCTCTAAATCGATACACCAGGGAGTGACGGCCTTAGTTAGCAGAACTGACAAAATTGGTCACTATCTGCCCCAATTTGATAGGCACTTAGGTTGCGCCATCCAGCGGGCTCTGTCCGCCGGTAAGTGCCTAGATTCTTTGCTTAGCTACTTTCGTGACAAGGACCACAACCAACAAACATACGAGATTGAGAGAATGTTTTAGCGGCCTTGATGGCATACTACCTGCTTCATTCTGCCGCGAGCTTCCTGGTCTTTCCTGACCAAGAGTGAGGTACCGGTTCCGCCTAGGGGATTCGGGACAGGGGCTCAGGGGGCATCACCCAAGGTTAGCTAACCAAGACAGAGGAACCACTTAATGAAGAGCATGCAAAAAGGTTTTACGCTGATCGAACTAATGATCGTGGTTGCGATCATTGCGATCTTGGCTGCTATCGCCATTCCTGCTTACCAGGACTACCTGATTCGCTCTCAAGTCTCGGAAGGGGCATCTTTGGCCGACGCAGCCGAGACCGCAGTTGCGGAGTTTTATAGCAATACTGGTCGCTTACCTGGTAACAATCAGTCAGCCGGCCTTGCAACAAATACGTCGATCAAGGGCAAGTACGTCTCTCAGGTCGACGTAACAGGTGGCGTGGTGAAAGCAACGTTTTCTGACGCAAATGGGTTCGTGGCAAACACTGCACTTAATGGCCTGATCCTGGCCTTTTCTCCGGTCACTGGCGCTAGTGCTGGCAGCATTGCGTGGCACTGTGGCATGGCAACTACCACTATCCCACAAAAGTATTTGCCGGCCTCATGCCGCGGCACTGGACAATAAAACTTTTTAAACTGAGCAAATACCAAAGGGCCGCCCTATTGCGGCCCTTTTTTTAAACAACGTAAGCTTCCTCTATAGTTTCAGCAATGAATACATACAAAGCACAGTTGCCTCAGATTTATAAGGCAACAATCTTTGCGGCCTTATTGATGGCAATGCTGTTACTCTCCTGGCGGATTTATCACCCTGGATTATACGGATCATTTCTTTTTGATGATTTCGTTAATCTGAATGCCTTGGGTGATACAGGCCCTATAAATAACTGGCCATCTTTTCTTCGCTACATCACCTCAGGTACAGCAGACCCAACAGGCCGACCACTTACCTTATTTAGCTTCCTACTGGACGCCCAAAATTGGCCTGCAGATCCATTCTCGTTTAAACATACGAACGTATTATTTCATCTTTTAAACGGTACGTTACTATGTTGGGCGATGTTCAAACTTGGTCGTCATACCAATTTGGATGAAAATCGCAATTACACAACTGCATTGCTAGGCTCTGCCATTTGGCTACTACATCCGCTTTTTATCTCGACAACCCTCTATATTGTACAAAGAGAAGCTATCTTACCCACTACTTTCAGCTTGGTGGGTATCTTACTTTGGTGCACTGGGCGCGGCCGCCTTGCTGAGAATCGCATTGCCTCTGCTTGGACTTGGATGGCAGGAGGAAGTTTGATATGCACATTCCTCGCCGTGCTGTGCAAAGGCAATGGTGCTTTGCTCCCGCTCCTGATCGGTGTAGCGGAATGCACTGTTCTGCGAATTGATAACAGAAAACTGTCATCCGAAGCATCAAAACATCTTAGATGGCAGCGCATTGGATTATTGGCTCTTCCTACCTGCTTACTAGCTGCATACCTGCTAGCACAGATACCAGCCTATATTCACGTAGCGCTCGACAAACGCCCTTGGACTATTACCCAGCGTCTGCTAAGTGAACCCCGGGTATTAGTGACTTATCTACGCCTGCTATGGCTACCTCGAGCCACCTCCCAAGGTATCTTCAATGACCAAACAATAATTTCTACCTCCTTGTTTAGACCCTGGACCACTCTTCCGTGTTTACTTGCAATTATCGCGCTATGTACGTTCGGCTGGGGAATACGTAAGCGAAACCCGATCACTGCATTTGCCATACTGTTCTACTTCGCGGGACAGGCAATGGAGAGCACCTTCATTCCGCTGGAATTGTTTTTTGAACATCGCAACTATTTGCCAGCCACCTTCATGTTCTGGCCTTTAGCACTGTGGCTGACAGGCATTAATTCTAGATTATTAAGGTACTGCTCTATCGTTCTTGTCCTTGCAACTGTTGCACTACTAACGTGGAGTGGCGCAAAAGTTTGGGGTAATCCCCGGGAACAGGCACTTATATGGGCCGCAACGAATCCAAATTCCGCACGTGCTCAAGCTGTAGCCGCCTCAGTAGAAATGAAGCGCGGAAATTACTCTGCGGCAGTTATTCGATTACGCAATGCTTCCAGAAAGAAGCCCAACGAAGTACAGATCACGCTCAATCTCGTCGACGCAGAATGCTCTATCGGAGAAGTAACACCAGCAACGTGGCACCTTGCATTGTCTTCGTTACGCCATACCAGCAATGGATCAGGGGCCATGCTTGACTGGCTTGATGACGCCGTGCAGCGCGCAAAAAGCCATGCTTGTCCTGGACTAACACTGCGCGATGTATACGAAGCCTTGCAGGCAGCGAGGGCCAATTCACTCTACAAGCGGGAATCTAGCATTCGCCAAGGCATTGTTCACGCTGCCGGATTATTAGCTTTGGCCGAAAAAAAACCCCGGGAGACGTTGGACGATTTCAACCAAGCATTCCTGATACGTCCCAACATCGAAACAGCCCTAGCCCAGGCAGCGGAACTGGGGGCAGCAGGGTATCCCAAGTATGGATTGCAGCACCTCGATTTTGCGCACGACAATGCGCAGCGCATCAAGTTTGGCTGGGGCATGCCTCGCCTGCATAATTGGGTCTTACAGAAACAAGGCTACTGGCAGCATGAGACAGATGTTCTACGCGCAACATTGACCGCCGATGCCAGAGCACAACTTTCTGAACCTTCAAACCCGCAGACCAAATAAATGCCTATCCATACAAAAAAAAAGTACCTGTTGATTGCTTTAACCCTGCTAATAACAGCAATTATCTATTGGCCAGGCCTTTCTGGCGGATTCATCTTTGACGACTTTCCGAACATTGTAGATAACGAGGGCATACAACCGAAAACGTTTAGTTTGGCGTCTCTTGTGCGTGCCGCCCTTTCATCTCCATCTAGCGACCTCAGCCGTCCACTCGCCTCCCTCAGTTTTGCAATTAACTATCTCTTTGCTGGTTTAGATCCATACTGGATGAAGCTAACCAATCTAGTCATTCATCTTCTAAATGGTATTCTAATTTTTATTCTATCAAAATCACTACTTCAACTTACAGAAGATAGAGATATAGAAGGGACTACTGTTAGTGCAGCAAGCTTAGGTTCCCACATAGACATTATTGCCACCATCATTACAGCAAGCTGGCTGCTACTACCTATCAATCTCACAGCAGTGCTGTACATCGTCCAGCGGATGGAAAGCCTTGCTAATCTTTTTGTCCTTCTAGGTTTAATCGGTTATCTAGCAGGCCGGCGTCGCATGTTAACTGCCCCCAAGACTGACGAAATTATTTCATCCATCCCCACCACGCGATACAAATGGCAAAGATCATGGTTTAACTATGGCTTTGTACTCTGCGCCGCCAGCATTACCATACCCACAGCTCTTGGTGTGCTAGCCAAGGAAACGGCAGTTATGCTGCCCTTTTATGCAGCACTTATTGAATGGACGATATTTCACTTTCATTCTTCCAAATGCAGCACACCCATCACGAACAATAAAAAGAAGCTATTCGCAGATATAAAACCTGATCAAATCCACAAAGAGAAGAAAATTGACTGGCGAATTATTTTTTTATTTGTTTTTACGCTTGCACTACCTTTAATTATTGGCCTTACATGGCTGCTACCAAAAATATTGAAGCCATCGGCCTGGATTACGCGGGACTTCACTTTAACCACAAGAATGCTGAGTGAGGCACGAATCGTCGTTGATTACATCTACTGGACGCTCCTTCCTACGCCACACGAACTATCGTTCTACCATGACGACTTCTTGGTTTCCTCTGGAATTTTGACTCCATGGACAACCTTAACGTGTCTATTGCTCTTAGTGGGACTATCCTTAGCGATAATTTGGCTGCGGGCGCGACGCCCTCTAGCCGCACTGGGTATCGCTCTTTTCTTAGGATGTCATCTGTTAACAGGGACCATTTTACCGCTAGAACTCATTTATGAGCATCGAAACTATTTCGCAAGCTTCGGGTTGCTATTGGCAGTTATCCCGCTGCTTATCGGGTCACCAGCAGCACATACGGCAAGGACTGAAAGTCTCTCCGTCAAAAAACTAATCGATGGCTCATTTTCCCGATTGCGCTACATACTTATCGCAGTCCTTTTGCTCTGCTGGGCTGGCCTAACCGCGATAACGGCTTATGCTTGGGGCAATCCTCTACGCCTAGCAGAAGATTTGGCTATTCGTGCGCCCAAGTCTCCGCGTGCCCAATACGAATTGGGGCGGACATATATCATACTTTCCCGTTACGACCCTAAATCTCCGTTTACCCAATTGGCCTATCCCCCATTAGAGCGCGCCGCTGCTCTGCCTAAGTCCTCGATACTTCCGGATCAGGCTCTGATTTTTATGAATTCCCGTATGCACCTTCCTCTAAAAGAAGCTTGGTGGAATAGTTTGATTGTTAGACTAAAAACTCATGCTCCTACGATACAGGATGAGAGTTCACTGGCCTCATTAACCCAATGTGCTAGGGATCATAGTTGTGATCTTCCAACCGACCGGATGGTTGAAGCATTCCAAGCCGCATTATCTCATCCAAACCCGTCAGCTCGCCTATTGGAAAATTATGGTGACTACGCCTGGAATGTTCTTAATGACAGGCGGCTAGGACTGGAGATGTCGAAAAGGGCAGCACTAACCTCCCCTGATGAACCGGCCTATCACATCACATTGGCTCGAATGTTTGTCGTGCTCGGACAATTTGATCAGGCGAAAGAGCAGATAGCTCAGTTGAATCGACTCAATTATGGAGGACGGCTGGATGCCTCATTAGCTGAGCTACGATCACTTCCAGGCCTACGACAGATCTCTCCTCGTAGTAACGGAGATATGTAACTTCTAGATATGCTAAACAGTGTAAATTGGTTCAATAATCTCGGCACTGGCGTATCACTTATGTCTCATGGCCCCGTAAATAGACACGCTTATGACTCAGGCTGGATCCAATCCGCCTGGTCGCCTGCCGCCAATGAGTCGCTACTGGCGCATGGTGACCTGACGCCACGTCCGCGTGTCGCCAGGGCGATGGAATTGCTACGTTTAGAAGTTGGGCAGCGCGTTTTGGACATCGCATGCGGCCGCGGCGAAGTGATTGCCCTGGCCAAGCAGTCTGGCGCGGAAGCTATTGGCATAGACTATTCCGATGCTTCTATCGCCTTTGCATCCGAAATGCGACGCGCGCTTGACGGCAGGACAGCCGGAGGATTTGGGCTTGTTCAAGGTGATGCATGCAGCTTGCCGTTTGCCGATGCCAGCTTTGACCGGGTGTCGATGCTCGATATTGTCGAGCACCTGATCCCGGCACAACTTGAGTCCATGTTCCGCGAAGTGAAGCGTGTGTTGCGTCCCGGTGGGTTCGCCGTAGTGCATACGCTACCCAATCGCTGGGTTTATGAAGTGGGCTATCGATTCGCTCGCCTGTTTCTTCGCCGTCTTCCCCAAGATCCTCGCAATCCATACGAAAAGCAGATTCACGTCAACGAGCAAGACATTGTGAAGCTGCATCGCATGTTGGACCGAGTTGGCCTCTCGCACCGCCTGTGGCTTGAGCAACATATACCTGCGCAAGCGAGGTGGCACGCAGGACAAGCGGTTTACGAAGATCAACGTGATAAGGTCTATCCCATGATGGCGCGGTGGCCTGGCCGCGTGCTCGAGGGCTTGAGTGCCACCCCTTTGCGGCTGGTGCTGTGTAACGATATCTTTGCTGTGCTATGGAACGGGGATACTGCCCCTGTCACCGTTGGTCACTTGCCCTCTGCCATTGTCGAGCGAACGGTGACACAGCTTGCCCGCTCTTCCTGACTCTGGCATCAATCCTCAATCGCCTGAATTATTCTGAAAGGGTTGCCGGCTCCAAATACGTTCTCGGGCACATCTTTTCTAAGAAGCGAGCACGCACCGATTACCGAGTTATCACCGATCGACACTCCGTGCAGGATTACCACCTGCACGGAGATCCATACATTGCGGCCGATGCGCACAGGTGCCGCAGCCGCCTCGAATACGTCTTGCTGGCGGCGCTGCTTGGACAACGTGTGAGCGGCCGTGTCCGTAATATAGGCATCTGCGATATTCGACCACTCCCCGATATCGACTTCACGAACACATTGAATAGACGTACCGTTTAGGCCTGCACTGTCGCCCAATGTCACCATGGCATTCAGCGCCAAGGTTCTTATGCATACGGGCTTGATCGCGTCTGAAATGATCAGGCAATTGCGACCAAAACGCACATGTCCTGGCCCGGTAATCCGCAGAGGTCCATAAACGCGAAACATGGGGCCAGCCGAAAAATGCTTGCCTTGCAGTCGAAACACGATTCGATACCACCACCCTCGAAGCCAAGCCAACCCGCCCGGAATCAGTAAGTGTGGATTCTTCGCAAGGCGGGACAAAATGCTCGTGTTCATGGTAGCCGTACATTCCCTCTCTTTTACAGTGGCTTATGTCCAGTTATGACACGGAAGCGCTTCGCTTCCACAAGCCACCGAGTAATACAAAAGCCGAACCAACCCAAGCCAAAGCAAGATTGGCGAATCGCAGCACCAGATACGTGGCGACAACCACGGGTGCCGCAAGCCCCTGTAGCCCGAAGAGATATACCCCCCCTGCTTCGACCGTGCCCACGCCATTGGCACTAATAGGAACATATGCAATCAACCCTGCACTGTTTGCAATGACAGTCACCTTGGACACACTTTCTGGCGTAGCGTGCAACGCCTTAAATACGGCCCAATAGCAAATACCGATAACGAACAGCTTTAAGAGGGTCAACAAAGCGTTGGCCACAACGACTAACGGCCTCGTAGCGACAACATGATGCGCCTCAGCCAAGATGTCGGCGATACGCTCGACCAGCCTGTGACTCGACGACATGCCCGGGCTCCACTTCTTCGAGGTTAGATAAGCCACGATCAGTGCCATGGCAGCAACGAGCCCAAACATCCCCGCGAGTCGTACCGACGTCTCCGTAAACAAGAAGAAAAGCCCGATGGAAAGTCCAAACGTGCAAAACAACGAGACGACTTTATCGACCCCAAGGCGCCCAATGGCTGTTGGCAGGGCCAGGCCTCGTTTTCGCAGAAACAGGCTCATGCCAAGCAGGTCGCCAATTTGCCCTGGCAACACTTGCCCAAAGGCCCACGCCACCCAGTAAGCGCAAAAAAAACGGGCGAATCCGAGCGAAGGACCAGGAGCCGCCATCATGTAGGAATTGATGGCACCCAGAATCGTAGACACCAAGATGGCCAGGAGCGCCAGCGCAACCCATACCGGTTCCGCGTTGCGTAACGCATGCATGACACGTGCTGGATTGGCGTACCAGATCAGCGCGACGAGTACACCCAAGCCTAGTGCGGACATAAGTGCCGCTCTTAGCCGCTTGACTGTAGACATACCCGGCACAGTCGCAGGCGACGGTGTCATGCGGATCTGGCTTGCCCGATTTCGGCTGCTACTTTCTCCGCGACATCCACCGCGAGACGGGAAGATTGTAAATAGCTTTCACGATCCAGCTTCTGCTCACGCTTGATTGCAGCAATGAAAGCATCGATTTGCTTGTCGATACCCTTTGCCGCCCCACGCCACAAACGCTGGTTTCGCCGCCGCATGCCATGACCATATTCAAGCTTTCGGAAGTCAGTGAGTCGGGCACTGCGATTATCGCAAGCAACCTCGATGACTTCCGATGGAAACGCTTTCGCACCATTGGAGAGATACATAACCGACGCCAGGGAACCGTCAGCAAAGCTTAGCGTCACATGCACATTGTCTTCGCGCAGATAGCCGGCACCAGTACCCCCCAGACAGCGTACGTCCGTAGAAGTCACTGCAGAGCCTACCATCCAGCAGCAGAAATCGAGATGGTGACAGGCCTCGCCAACAATGACCCCTCCCCCTTCACGGGGATGGTGCAGCCAATGATCAGGTGCCCGGTAGCCGACATTGGCCCGATAGACGATCGACATGGGCTGCGCGCGTTTAGCGAAACTTTCGCGAAGCGAAAGTGCAAGCGGAGCATATCGCCGATTAAAACCCACCATCAGTATTTGATCGTCATCTACGAATGCCGATGACACCGCGTCGAGTTGTAAGCGATCAATAGCTAATGGTTTCTCCACGAACACATGTTTGCCTGCAGAAAGCGCAGCAGCCGCAAGTTCCGCGTGGGAATCATGCCGCGTCAAAATGAATACAGCATCCGTTTGCTCATTCGAAAAAACCTCGGATACTTCAGCCGACGCAAAGGCAAATCCGTACTTTTTACCCAGCGCCGTTGCCCGCACGCCAGTAGCAGATGCAATGCCTCGAAACTCCACGTCTCTCTTTGCAAGCGCCGGCAAGAACTCGTTCGTTGCATGGCTACCCGCGCCCAATACGGCCACTCGAAGCTTTCCGGTGCTTTTGGCAACAGCCGATACCGGTGACTTCAACGTTATCTTGTTACTGGCAGGGGCATCATTGGGATAGTTCAGTAGAATGCCTAGCGAAGGCTCGCGCGCCTCTCCGGAAATCAATGCAAAAGCGTCTGCAGCCTGAGCCAATGGGAACCGATGCGTGATCATCGATGCCACATCCATGCGCCCCCGTGCAATCTGTTCCAGAAATGCCCCCATATTTCGTTCTTCTGTCCAACGCACATAAGGCAATGGATAATCGTGCCCCTCCAGCTCGTAAGAGGGATCGCCGGTGCCGGGACCATAAGCCATGGATGTACGGAGTTCCAGCTCCTTGAACAGATACTGCTCGCGCGGCAGATTCATGGCGGTGCGTCCAACTACTACTACGCGACCCTTGGTACGGCACAATTCCCCGGCCAGACTGACTGGCCCGGCATCTTCCGTGGCCGCAGTGATAATAACAACGTCCGCACCATTTCCATTTGACCAGGCCAGCACGCTCTCTTTCACATTGGGAGCATCGACTGGGCATGTCTCTGCCCACCCATTTTGATTGGCGAGCCCTAACCGACCTGTATCGAGGTCCAATCCAAATACCCTGCAACCCGCCGCACGCAACAACTGTGCGACCAGCAAACCAACCAGCCCCATGCCGAGGACGACGACATTATCGCCTAGGCGCACATCTGCTATCCGGAGACTTTGCAAGGCAATGGCACCCACCGTCGCGAACGCCGCTTGCTCAAGCTCTACCCCCGAAGGCAGGGGAACACAGAGGCGTTTGGGGACACAGACTATTTCGGCATGGCTCGCGTACCCTTGCCCCGCGCACGCAACCAGGTCACCCACGCGCACATGGTCCACGCCTTTGCCGACGGCGATTACCTCTCCCGCGCAGCTGTAACCAAGCACAATAGGTGTTTCTAGCGCCCGTCTTGCAACAGCATAGGCGGTGAGCGGACCTTGCGCTCGCGCCAATTGAATCACCTTCATGGCCTGCTCTGGACGTGCCCTGGCCTTCGCCAGCAGGCTCATACGCCCAAGCTTGACGGTACCCCCTTCGGTGCCGCTACTAATCAATGAATGCCGGTTGCGCACCAGCACAAATTCATCACGCAACTGTGGCGGAGGAACTTCTTCCACCCAGATGCTGCCATCGCGCAAATCTTCCAGAACCTGCTTCATGCCATAAACCCATGTGATTCATTGATACCAGCCGCCGGCTTTACGCGTCCGCGTACCAGAAACCCTTTGCTTAACAATTCCCGCTCGCTGAATTGGCTGAGCTCACGGCGAATATCATCCGTCAGTAAGGCCCGCCCCTCTTCAGCAACTACCCGCCATTCATCGATATCGAACAACTCCTCGAACATGGCCCGGTACTCATGCTCACGCAGTCCATTGAGCCATGACGGTATATCCGTATGTCTGCGTGCCCGCAAATGATCCCATGGCGCCACCACACGCGAAGGGCGCTTGTCGGGGTGTTTCCACGCAATGTGGTGACCTCCAGATAAGCTGGTAAAGCTGTGGATATAGATGTAGACCCGCCCGCTAGGTCGAAGCACACGTGCCAGCTCTTTCAGCACAGAGGGAACATCGGCGATATGTTCAAAAACTTCATGCGAGACAACTAGATCGATGCTCGCATCCTGCAGTGGCAGATGAACTCCATCGTAAACACGAAGATCTACCGCTTCGTGCCGCAGGTGCAATCCTGCCTCACTCTGCAACTCACGGTAGTAGCTCCGAGCAAAAAGCACATCCCACACAGCCGTTCTCAAGGCTCGCTCAAAACCGTTGGTTTTCAATATATGCAGGTATTTGGCTAGATCTCGTCCAGCCTCCACCTGCTCAGTATCCACCCCCATGGCTTGAGCCCCATTTGTGGCGAGCAGCAACGACAGCCAATATGACTTCCCGCATCCCACATCGAGCACTTTCAATCCAGACAAAGGACCTTCATCAAGGCTCAAGCGCCTATAGAACTCTGCATGCTCACGTGCGAACTCTCGATAGCTCGTCAAGCCATAATGCAGCATCGAGGTATATAGACCGAGTCGACCAGGGAATATAGGATCTGGCATAAGTGGGTTCGACTATTAAGCAATGGGTACTAATTTGGGCTGTGCCTTGATCAGTTCGCGTGCATAGACTGCCAATGCACGAACCATCCAGGCATTACACCAGCGAAGCTGTGTAAACGTCTTGGTGTACCAACGTGTCTTCTGGTGGTAGAAACGCCCTTCCGGGTGGTACATGTTTTCGAGTGCCCAATCGACAATGCGTCGAGCGAGATCAGCATGCGTCTGCGTATGCCTTGAGAACGTCAGAATTCCCTGTGCTGCGCCGTGAATATCGTATGGATACTCTTTGTCGCTCATCCAACGTGGGGCACCATCGCGCTCAAACAAATGCTCGGCATAAAAATTCAGCCCCGCATCGTATTGCGATTGCCACTCCCTCTCTCCCGTAACATCCATATACGTCGCAAGTGCGTCAAGAATAAACCCAGTGTGATAGTTGTCGTGTCGAATCGGCGAATCGCCAGGGGGGTCGGTATAAAACCACGCGTGGTAATCCGTCTGTCGGCACACAACATAGCACGCCAGTCGACGTGCAGGTTCCAGCCATTGTGGCTGATCTGCTTGATGCGCGAACTGTGCAAGTACCGACGCCACCAGGATGCTGACATCCATCACTCGCATGCGCATAGGCAGGGGCATGTAGCTTAGACAAAGCTCCTCTGGCTCATCCTTCAAATGCTTGAGATCACCTAAGAAGAAAGGTATGGCCGCTTCTACTCGCGACAGCAATTCTGGCTCACGCAACTGACGATGTGCTGCCAGGAAAGCCTCGCATACAAAAGCGGTTACTACGGCGTTAGGCGTTCCGCGCGGCGCGAAAAAGCCGAGATCTTGCCAGGGATATTGGTAACCCCATGCTCTTCCACCCGAGCGGGTAGATACAGCCATCGAGTCCAATTGCGCTACTAGCGTGCGTACACGAGAAAGATGATGTTCACTTCCGTCTGTTGCGTAGCGATCGAGCAAGCCGCGTATAAAGAGCGCGAGCCCCTTGGGATTAAACGTACGTGGTGTAAGCAAGAAAGGGCGAAGATTGACCGGCGATCGCATGACTGCTTGGACCGCAAGCAAGCGAGTTATACGGTTCCATCCACAAAGCGATTCGAGTATGGGGCTGTTAAGGGCATCGTGTTTATCAAATCCACGCCAACCCTGTGCTTCAGAGTAATCGAGCACGGCATCCAGGACAGCATTGACGCGAGCAATCTCCCCCTCAGCAGAGGCAGCCATGTTCGTCGGTCTGCGATCATGCATGAGTAGCAACCCCGTCAGGCGATTGGCCACGCTCAAAAATATCTATCCACATATGCGATTGAATCATCAAATAAAGCATGAAAAAGTGCCAACGATATCGACGTTCCACTGGCAGACGCAGTAGATCGACTACAGTATCTGGGTTGAACAGCCCATAGCTACGCACTCTCTCAGGTGATAGCCAGATTGACGCCAGTTCACGCAGATGCTTGTCGAAGAACGTTGGCGCATCCACCTGAAAGCCGCTCTTCGGACGCCGCAAGACACTACCCGGCAGATAACGTGCTGCAATCTCACGCAGGTCAGCCTTCCCTAGCCGGGGAGCACCGGCTCGCAGCACAGCACCATGGACCGATACGTCCACGAACGGAACACGAACCTCAAGACCTGCCGCCATGCTGGCCCTGTCCTCCTGCCAGAGCAGATCATTAACCATCTTGTTCCGCCATTCGTATTCTGCCATGGCGAGCAACGGCATTTTCTGCTTGGGCCAACGCTCGCGAACTACTTCGACGGCATCCGGCAAGTCCGCATCCAGCATTCTCGGTCCATATAGCCAACGACGCAGGTCAGGACGATCCCATACGTTGCGAAGTAGCGCGTAGACACGCGGCCAGTCGCCTAACGCGCACCCCATATCAAGCGCTCGCTCGCTCTCTCGATACGGAATCGGAGAACCGGGTAGCAGATACTTCAACACCCGAGCCATGCTCCGGAAGGGCAACCCAGGAAGTTGAGCATAAAAATTGAAAATGCGATGGACATTGTAGCCCGCAAAAAGCTCATCCCCGCCCAGACCTGAAAGTGCCGCTTTGACTTGAGTACGCGCCAGTTCCGCTAACCGAAATAACTGCATGGCGTTGACTTTGGGCGTCTCCAAATGCCAAAGCATTTGGGGGAGACGGCGCACTTCGTCATCGCCAAGTCCGGCCTGCACATTTTGTAAGCCCAAGATACGGGCCGTTTCGGCCGCGTTCTTCGCCTCTGCGGGATCATCCCCCACAGCCAGCGTAAAGCTGACAAGTCCAGGTGAGGTCTTGCTTGCTATGGCTGCCACCAGTCCTGAGTCGATGCCACCCGATAGGTAGCAACCTACAGGCACATCCGCGACGAGGTGCGCCCGGACGGAATCAAATAGCACGTCATCAAGTGAGTTACCGATCGTCTCTACGCTTGCTTCCAATCGGCGGCTTGAGGACGTTCCATCAACCTTCCACTCAAGACATTCCCCTGGCGCAAGTTGGCGCACACCTTGAACAAGAGACGCCTCACCCGGTACATAGCGAAAATTCAAAAGAAGATGCAGCGCATTGACGTCAAGCTCGCTCCGAGCATCGCTCTGTGCAGCGACACCTTTGGCCTCTGACGCGAAGCGCAATATACCGTTCGGCTCCTGACGGACAAACAGCGGCTTGATGCCTAGCGGATCACGTACGAGCAAGGCCCGGCGCGCCGCCGTATCCCAGAGTGCAAACGCATACATGCCCCGCAAGCGTCGAAAACCAGACACACCGTCCATCAAGTAAGCGGCAAGGATGACTTCGGTATCGGACTGCGAAACAAACGTCACGCCCCGCGATTGGTAATACGCTCGCAGTTCACGATAATTATAAATTTCGCCATTGAATACGATGACAGCACGTGCATCAGCACTCCACATAGGTTGATCACCCGTGGCGAGATCCACCATCGCAAGGCGGGCATGCATCATGCCGACATGATCGAGCTCCTGTGTACTGACGCCATCCGGGCCGCGGTGCTTCAATACGTCAGCGAGCTTCCGCAGGATTACCCTGCTCTGTTCGATTCGGGGCTGCACGGAGAACCATCCAGCAATGCCGCACATCAGGTGCCCACCAGGAGCGGACTTGGCAATTCGCCCCGTGCTTCGATCACCGAAGTGACAAAATCGGATACATCACAAGTATCGTCGAGCAACCGCTGTCGCAGCCTTTGTCCTTGATCTTCGGGAAATGAAAGCAGCCACTCCAACGCGCTATCGAGCGATTCCTTGTCTAGCCTGCGTGCGTTGTAGACAAGCCCATAACGGGCCTCTTGCTCATCGGTATAGCCACGTCCTGTATGAGCGGCATACACCGCCGGCACGCCTAGTACTGCACATTCTGATGCCATCGTCGCGCTTTCACCGAAAAATCCTGCGCAATAGGCCATGACATGATGGACACAAGCAGGATCACCTTTGTATCTGAATTCCTCCAAATCATTTGGCAAGGAAGCTTCGGCTGAGACAAGCACTTTTCCTGCTGCATTTAATCGACCAACAACTCTACGCACTGCATCGTACGATAGCCCCCGCTCACCAATATCATGATTGGCTTTCCAAGCGACCAGCCTCACAAGATAAGTAGGGCGATCGACTACCACTCCATTCGCTAACGCGATACTTTTCTGAGCCGAAAAATAGGGCGGCCGCAAGTACGAAAGCTCATGGTAACCTGGATAGCGCAACTCCCTTCTCTTTGGTGTCCATTCGCTATAACAGCGAGGAACAATCACGCGTGTAGAGAGCGGATAAGTCAGCAGATTCTGTAACTTCGCGTTCTCCGTGTCGTAAAAGACTAACGAGGGCACACGTGCCAAGGTGCCGGTATGTGCAATAAAAATGCCACCGATTGCAGCCATGACATCTGGTTTCCACCGACGTACGACACGCCACAAACGAAAATCACGGATGATCAATTCACCCAACAAACCACCTTTGCCACCTTCACGGGAAAGTGAGATGTGTTCCAAGCCATAGGCATCAAGCAAATTTTCCGCGATCTCCTTTTGACGGCTGGTGATCAGAATCTGATGTCCACGTTCACGCAAAATTTCGATGGGCCGCCTGAAAAAATGCACATGCGCAGGATGCCCAATATCGATTAGCACACGCATGTCGATCCCCTGAAAAACACCCACGACAGCATTAGCGCCATAACCACCTGACTTACTTCCGATACGACAAATTGGTGACCTGTTCGGATATCAAGCCAATCAAGAACACAATGACAGCAGCGCTCCACATCAACGTACTCATGTTGGTCAATCTGCCCTCGTGAATATACGTCCACGCGTAGTTGAGGCACCCAAGCACGAAAAACATCGCACTAGCTGGCACGAAAAGCTTAAGGGGCGAGTACAACGTGGCAATCTTGAAGATGATCAGTAAAAAACGAATACCGTCCCTCATTGGGCGAATGTGACTTCTGCCCATGCGCTGAGCTGCTTTGATTGGCATATAAGCCACTGGATAGGCACTACGGAAAAAAGCCATCGTGCTCGTGGTGGGGTAGGAAAACCCGTTTGGCAGCAGATACAAAAACTCTCGAAACCGCTCGGTACGCACGGCACGAAAACCGGATGTCAAGTCCGCCACTTCGTGCCCTGTCATATGTGTGGCGAGCCAGTTGTACAACGTATTGGCAAGACCCCTGCCTACGCCAGCCTGACTCCCCCAGTCGCGGGCTCCCACAACCATGTCGTACCCCCGATCCAGTACTTCTAGCAAACGGGCAATATCGGCTGGATCATGTTGCCCATCGCCGTCCATAAATACTAAAACATCTCCCTGGGCCACCCTCGCGCCTCGCTTGATAGCCGCACCGTTGCCCATCGAATAAGGAGACGAAAGACACCGCACATTGTGCCGTGCGCAAATAGCTGGGGTATCGTCGATGGATCCATCATCCACCACTATGATTTCAGCATCTGGATAGGAGGCACGGAGGCGCGGGAGCAAGGCCGTCAGAGCCGGCGCCTCGTTCTTGGCTGGCAAAATGATACTTAGACTATTCAAGCGGTTGGCTTCCCCGAGTGAAGCTGGATCATAACCCGCAAACACCGCCGTCATATCTTTCATGCAATCGATATGGCTGTGTTTTGGACTGAAATTGTGTGTGCCGTCACCATGGAGCCTCGCCCTGGGAACATTCCATCATCGTAGCTTGCGAGGGCCGTCATGTTGGGCTGATAGCCTACTGACATAATGTGCGCTAAATTCGAGGCCAATCAGGGGTTTTAGGTAAATTTCGTCATGTCGTCGCAACCGCAACCCACCGCCCTTGGCCTGTCCGGATTGGCCCGCCGGCTTGTTTCCGAAGGTTTGCTGCCTGAAGCCGACGTCCGCAAGGCAGTACTTGAGTCAACGCAGCAAAAGAAAACCTTAACCGCATGGTTGCTGGATCAGAGTCTGGTCGAGAATGCTCGCCTGTGCCAGGTGGCTTCCGCTGAATTCGGCATGCCGATGTTGGATGTCACGGCACTCAGCCCATCCAGCATGCCGCTCAGCCTGATCAGCCAGGAACTGATCAGCAAGCATCAGGCGCTCCCATTGCTGAAACGCGGCAAGCGCCTGTTTGTAGGCATTGCCGACCCTATGCAGCTGCATGCCTTGGATGAAATCAAATTCCACTCGAATTGCATGGTGGAACCGATTCTGGTGGAGCGGGCACAGCTTGGCCGGGCCATCGATAGCGCCATCAGCACGCTCAGCAATGTGGCGCCCGACTTGGGCGGTGGCGAGCTGGATGACCTGGCACTTGAGTCCGTAGATGAGGATGGGGAGGCTGCGGGTAGCGGTATTGACGCCAACGTCAATGACGACGCCCCGGTAGTCAAGTTCGTCAACAAGATTCTGGTGGATGCGATCCGTCGAGGGGCTTCTGACATCCATTTCGAGCCCTATGAGAGCCAGTTCCGCGTACGCCTTCGCATGGATGGCATGCTCCGAGCCGTTGCCAGCCCTCCAACCAAATTGGCAAACCGCATTTCTTCACGCCTGAAAGTGATGGCTGGCCTGGATATCGCCGAGCGCCGCGTGCCGCAGGACGGCCGTATCAAGCTCAATCTGTCCAAGACGCATGCGATGGATTTTCGCGTGAGTACGCTGCCGACCCTGTTCGGCGAAAAGATCGTGCTGCGTATCCTGGACAGCTCGTCGGCCAAACTGGGCATCGACAAGCTGGGCTATGAAGAGGAACAGAAGAAGCTCTACCTGGATGCCATCCATAAGCCCTACGGCATGGTGCTGGTCACCGGCCCCACCGGTTCCGGTAAAACGGTATCGCTGTATACCGCCCTGAACATCCTGAACACCGCCGAGCGAAACATTTCCACCGTGGAAGACCCGGTGGAAATCCGCGTGGAAGGCATCAACCAGGTGCAGCAGAACACCAAGCGCGGCATGACGTTTGCCGCGGCGCTTCGCTCCTTCCTGCGCCAGGACCCGGACGTGATCATGGTGGGCGAAATCCGCGACCTGGAAACTGCGGAAATCGCCATCAAGGCTGCCCAGACCGGCCACATGGTGCTTTCCACCCTGCATACCAATGATGCGCCGCAAACCATCTCCCGCCTGATGAACATGGGCATTGCGCCCTACAACATCACTTCATCTGTAACGCTGGTTATTGCCCAACGTCTGGCACGACGCCTGCATAGCTGTAAGAAGCCCATGGATCTGCCGCCTGAGACGCTCTTGGCGGCAGGTTTCTCACAGAAGGACATCGACGAGGGCATCACCGTTTATGAAGCGGCTGGATGTCAAGACTGTAACGAAGGCTACAAGGGGCGCGTCGGTATTTATCAGGTCATGCCCATGGTCGAGGACATCCAAAAAATCGTACTGCAGGGGGGCAATGCCTTGCAGATCGCCGAGGTCGCCAAGAAGCTGGGGATCAACGATCTGCGCGCCTCGGCACTGCTGAAGGTCAAGGCCGGGGTGACCAGTTTGGCTGAAATCGACCGCGTCACGAAGGACTGACCTCGCGCCGGACGTTCTAATAACCAGACTTGCGCGGGGGGCCACGAAATTGACCCCTGAAGTAACGTAAGCTGCTAGTCATCCTGCCCCCGCTTTTGTGGGGTGCCGGATACAAATATGGGGGGATGAAACGCATGGCCACGGTTACCGCCGCCAAGAATACTCGACAGCAGGCTGCTCAGCGCGCGCAGATCACGCAAATGCCCACCTACGACTGGGTGGCTTTGGACAAGCGTGGCAAGCCGATGAAGGGCTCCATGCTGGCAAAGAATGCTTCGCTGGTGAAAGCCGAGCTACGCCGTCAAGGTATGAACCCCCAGACGGTCCGTGAGCGCTCAAAGCCCCTGTTCGGCGGTAGCGGCAAAGCGGTCAAGCCACGCGACGTAGCGATCTTCAGCCGGCAGATCGCTACCATGATGGCGTCAGGTGTGCCGATGGTGCAGGCCTTCGACATCATCGCCGATGGACAGAAGAATCCGCGCTTCAAGACCATATTGGTCGACGTCAAGCAAAGCATCGAAGGCGGTGCGACGCTTCATGAAGCCCTGGGTCAATACCCCATTCAGTTCGATGAGCTGTATCGCAACCTGGTTCGTGCGGGTGAGTCGGCAGGCGTGCTCGACACCATTCTCGATACGGTTGCCACGTACAAGGAAAAGACGGAAAGCATCAAGGGCAAGATCAAGAAAGCGCTGTTCTATCCGATCATGGTGCTGGTGGTTGCCTTGCTCGTCATCATGATCATGCTGTTGTTTGTGGTGCCGGTGTTTGCCAAGACCTTCAAGGACGCTGGCGCGTCGCTACCCGCGCCGACCCAGTTGCTTGTGACGATGTCGCAGTTCATGCAGGAGTACTGGTGGGTTGTTATTGGAGGCATTGTCGGCAGCGTCGTGGCCATCATTATGGCCAAGAAGCGGTCGGTAAAATTCGCCCACTTTCTTGATCGCTTGACGCTCAGGCTCCCGGTCATGGGCAATATCCTGCGGCAATCAGCTATCGCACGTTTTGCACGCACACTAGGTGTGACGTTCCGCGCGGGCGTACCTCTGGTGGAAGCCATGGACGCTGTCGCCGGCGCCACTGGCAGCATCGTCTACGCCGAAGCCGTACATCAGATGCGAGATGACGTGGCGGTAGGTCATCAACTTCAGCTGGCCATGCGTCAGACGGGATTGTTCCCCAACATGGTGACGCAGATGGTCGCGATCGGCGAAGAGTCCGGTGCCTTGGACCACATGCTGTTCAAGTGTGCCGAGTTCTACGAAGAAGAAGTCGGCAATGCGGTCGACTCCTTGGCGTCGTTGCTTGAACCGTTGATGATGGTGATCCTGGGTACATTGGTGGGTGGCATCGTCATTTCGCTGTATCTACCGATCTTCAAGCTCGCCGGCACGTTCTAATTTTTGAATCCACCAACGCGCCACATAGTTACCGCGAAGCGGTGATAATGTGGCGCGTTTTTACGATCACGGTCCGTGCATGCCTGAGTTGCCACTTACAGTCTGGATAGTCATCGCAGGTGTATTCGGCCTGATCGTGGGCAGTTTCCTTAATGTGGTGATTCTGCGCTTACCTGCGCGGCTGGATGCTTTTTGGAGGCAGGAAGCTCATGAGGTATTGGGGCTGGAAACCCGCCAGGAATCGCTCCCACCCGGCATCGTGCGAGAGTCATCGCACTGCCCCCAGTGCAAACACCCGCTCTCGGCGCGCGACAACATTCCACTATTCAGCTGGCTCCTGCTGCGCGGCCGCTGTCGCTATTGCCAAGCGCCGATTTCCCTCCAATATCCGTTGGTCGAGTTACTAACGGCGGTTCTTAGTGCTGTCGTTATCTACAAATTAGGCCCGACCTGGGCTGGACTGGCTGGCTTGTTTTTCACCTGGGCACTGGTGGCGTTGTCGGGCATCGACTTCCGTACGCAATTGCTACCGGACCAGATCACTTTGCCGTTGCTTTGGGCCGGTTTGCTTTTGAGCCTGGTCCATCTTTTCGCCGGGTCTGCATCAGCGATCGTCGGCGCAGCCGTCGGCTATCTCAGCCTATGGAGTGTGTATTGGCTGTTCAAACTCCTCACCGGCAAGGAGGGCATGGGCTATGGGGATTTCAAACTGCTGGCCGCCTTAGGCGCATGGATGGGGCCCGGCGCCTTGCTGCCGGTGATCCTGCTTTCCTCGCTGATCGGTGCACTGGTTGGAGGAACACTCATCGCCTTGCGCAAGCATGCGCGTGAGGTGCCCATGCCGTTCGGGCCGTTCATCGCCATGGCGGGCTGGGTATGGTTCGTTGCAGGTGATGCGCTCTGGCATGTCTATATGAGCCTTACCGGCGTGCAATGAATCGTCCCATGCCGTATACGATTGTCCTCACCGGCGGCATCGCCTCTGGCAAAAGTGTCGTAGAACAGCGCTTCAAAACGCGCGGCGTGCATGTCTACGATGCCGACCTCGCATCGCGCGTCGTGGTGGAACCAGGCAGCGCAGGCTTGGCAGCTATCGTAGATGCGTTCGGTAGCGAGATATTGGATGCGGATGGCCGACTGGATCGTCCACGGATGCGCGAGCGCGTATTTGTCGATCCCATCGCGCGCAAAACCCTGGAATCCATCATTCATCCGCGCGTACGACAGTGGCTTCTTGAGCACGCGGAGGCGGACGAGGGGCCTTATGTGATGCTGGCGATTCCCCTGCTTGCCGAAAACATAGGGCATTACCGCTGGGTCGACCGGGTCCTGGTGGTGGACGTTCCTGAGGCCACTCAACTGGAGCGCCTGGTGCTGCGCGATGGGGTCGATAAGGATCTGGCGCTTCGCATCCTTGCCAGCCAAACCTCCCGTGCAGCTCGCCTGGCACTGGCAGATGACGTCATCGACAACAACGGCTCGGAATCCGCCTTGGACGCCCAGGTTGCTGCTTTGCATCAGCGCTATCTGGCGCTTGCCGCCGCCCGGCATTGAACCTGCCCTTTACGGCGTCCAGTTACGTAATTCCTTCAAGCGGTTAAACTTGGGGGTTCCCGCCCCTCGCGTGAAGCTTTGATCCGATGTCTATTGAGTCCGCCGCTGCCAAATCTGCTGTCACCCCTGAAACGGACGCGCCGCGCGATTTCATCCGTCAAATCATTCGCGATGATCTGGCCCAGGGTCGGCACACCGCCATCCGCACGCGCTTTCCGCCCGAGCCTAATGGCTATCTTCATATCGGCCATGCCAAGGCGATCTGCCTGGACTTCGGCATTGCCCGCGAATTTCACGGCTGGTGCAACCTGCGCCTGGATGACACCAACCCCGGCAAAGAAGACCCCGAGTTCGTCGAGGGTATCAAGGACGATGTGCGCTGGCTGGGCTACGACTGGCACGACCTGCGCCATGCTTCGGATTATTTCGAAGTGCTCTATCGCGCGGCAATCAAGCTGATCCAGGATGGCCATGCCTACGTGGATGATCTCAGCGCAGAAGAAATGCGCGACTACCGCGGCACCTTGACCGAGCCGGGCCGCAACTCGCCCTACCGCGATCGCAGCGTGGACGAGAATCTGGATCTGTTCCGCCGCATGCGCGCCGGCGAATTCGCAGACGGCAGCAAGACGCTGCGTGCAAAGATCGACATGGCCGCTGGCAACATGAATCTGCGTGATCCGGCGATCTACCGCATCCGCAAGGTCACGCACCAGAACACGGGTGACCAATGGCCGATCTATCCCATGTACGACTACGCGCATTGCCTGTCCGATGCGCTGGAAGGCATTACGCACTCGCTCTGCACGCTTGAGTTCGAGGATCACCGTCCGCTCTACGACTGGTTCGTGGACAGGGTGGACCTGCCCCATCATCCCGAACTCTGGCAGCACATGCGCGATGCCGGCTTCCATACGGAACCGGCCAAGCCACGGCAGATCGAGTTCTCGCGCTTCAACCTCAGCTACTCCATCACCAGCAAGCGCAAGCTGGCGCAGCTGGTGAACGAAGGCTTGGTTGACGGCTGGGACGATCCCCGCATGAATACCTTGCGCGGCCTCCGTCGCCGTGGCTTCACGCCGGGTGGCATCCGTCTGCTGATCGAACGGTTGGGTGTAAGCAAGCAGAACAGCGTGATCGACTACGCGATTCTCGAAAACTGTGTGCGCGAGGACTTGGATGCCTCTGCGCCGCGCCGCATGGCCGTGATCGATCCGCTCAAACTGGTCATCACCAACCTGCCGGAAAATCACGAAGAACAGCTGACGTTCTCCAACCACCCCAAAGACGAGCGCTTCGGCACCCGCCAGGTGCCCTTTTCCCGCGAGCTGTGGATTGAACGCGAGGATTTCGCCGAGGTGCCGCCGAAGGGCTTCCATCGGCTCAAGCCCGACGGAGAGGTGCGCCTGCGCGGTGTCGGTATCGTGAAGTGCGAGCAGATCATCAAGGCCAGCGACGGCAGCGTGAACGAGGTGCACTGCACTTTGGATCCGGAATCCCGCTCCGGCCTGCCCGGCGCCGACCGCAAGGTCAAAGGCACCATCCACTGGGTAAGTGCCAAGCATGCCGTCACGACCGAAATCCGGCTGTACGACCGCTTGTTCAATGTGCCCACCCCGGATGACGAAAGCGATGGCAAGACGTGGATCGAGCACATCAATCCGGATGCCAAACGGGTGGTGCATGGATGGCTGGAACCGGCTGCGGCCACAGCGGAACCTGAGCAGCGCTATCAGTTCGAGCGATTAGGCTATTTTGCAGCCGACCGCATCGACCACCGCAAGGATGCGCCTGTTTTCAACCGCGCGGTGACGTTGCGCGATACCTGGGCCAAGCAGGTAGCGGGCTGATGCTACCGCTGCAGATCCATCTCACCCTGCCGCCCTGGATCGAAGACGTCGCCGATACGCATCGGCGCTATCACACCGATGAAGAGCGCGTAGGCCTGGCGATCGAGCTATCCCGGCGCAATAGCCAGCACGGGCAAGGTGGGCCTTTCGGTGCAGCGGTATTCGACGAACATGGCCGCTTGATCGCGGCCGCGGCCAATCGGGTCATCCCTCAAAGCTGCTCGGTTGCCCATGCGGAAATGCTGGCCTATATGGCTGCTCAGCAACGCCTGGCCAGCTATCGCCTCAATGAGCAAGGCGGCCACTACACGCTGGCTACCAGCGCACAGCCCTGCTGCCAGTGTTATGGGGCGACGATCTGGGCCGGCATCGATACATTGCTGATCGGTGCACGCGGTGAAGACGTGGAGGAACTCACTACGTTCGACGAAGGCCCATTGCCCGCCGACTGGATCGGCGAGCTGGCACGCCGCAACATCGTCGTGCGTCGCGACATTCTGCGTGATGAGGCGCGTACCGTTCTGGCCGCTTACGGCGCCACCGGAGCGAGCTATTGAACCGCCTGCGCGCAGCGCTGCCGCTGCTCCTGCTCATTGCAGCGGGCGTCGTGTTGCTTGTTTCCGGTGTGTTCGATCGCATCCATCCGTCCTTGCTGGTAGCGCACCAGCAAGAACTGCGCGCTCATATTGCTGAAGCACCCTGGCTGAGCCGCTTCATCTATATCGGCCTGATGGTCCTGGCAACCTGTACGGGCGTGCCCGTTACGATCGTGCTGATCCTTGCGGGCGGGTTTGCCTTCGGTGTTCTCGAGGGCACGATCTATTCGTCGATCGGGCTTACCCTGGGCTCTTTGATTCTGTTCCTTGCCAGCCGCTACGCCTTTGGCGCGGGCAGCAAGCATCCGCCTGCTCTGGCGGAAAAACTTCATCACGGCTTCGAACGCCACCCTGTCGCCTACACCTTGTTTCTACGCCTTGTGCCGGTTGCGCCGTTTGGACTGGTGACCGTGGCGCTCGCATGGCTGCGCTGTTCGCTCTGGCTGTTTCTCGCCGCGACCTGCTTCGGCGGCACGATCATGCTGATCTTCGAAACCTCGGTTGGCGCAGGCCTGGGACATGCACTGAGCAGCGGACAGCAATTCGGCATCGGTCTTGTGTTGGAACCCACGGTCATCGTGCCGCTCGGCGTGTTGGCATTGCTTTCGCTGGTGCCATTGCTCATGGAACGCTTCAAATCCCGCTGGCACCCGTCGACGCCTCGCGCGGAAGATCGTTCGGATCAGTCGTAGCGATATTCGACTTCCGCGAATCCCAAAAAAAAGACCTGCATCGCTGCAGGTCATCATTGGTGGGCCGTGACAGATTCGAACTGTCGACCAACGGATTAAAAGTCCGCTGCTCTACCGACTGAGCTAACGGCCCTGAAAGAAGTGAGCTCGCAATTTTATGGTTTAAGGCGCTGCGGCACAAGCAATTGGTCGGCGTGCGTTAAACGTATCGGGTAGGGTCGGGCAACCCGGCCTTGTGAAAACCATCAGCACGCAGCCGGCAGGCATCGCAGTGACCGCAGGCACGCCCTTCGGCATCCGCCTGATAACAGCTTACGGTAGCGGAGAAATCGACCCCGAGCCGCTGGCCTTCACGGGCAATGTCTGCCTTGCTCATGGCCATCAGCGGTGCGTGGATACGAATGTGAGCGCCCTCCACGCCTGCCTTGGTTGCTACATTGGCAAGGCGCTCAAAGGCTTCCACAAAAGCCGGACGGCAATCGGGATACCCCGAGTAATCCACGGCATTGACGCCGCACCAGATATCCGTAGAGCCGAGCACTTCGGCCCAGCCCAATGCAATCGACAACATAATGGTGTTGCGGGCCGGCACGTACGTGATCGGAATGCCTTCCCCGCCCTGCTCCGGTACATCGATATCCGCAGTCAGTGCCGAGCCGCCGATGCTGCGCAGATCGACATGCACGGTTTTGTGTTCGACGGCACCGAGCGTGTGGGCGACGCGAGCAGCCGCGTCCAGCTCTGAGCTGTGACGCTGGCCGTAAGCCACGCTCAGCGCATGCACCTGATAATCCTGTTCCCGTGCGATGGCGATGGTGACGGCTGAATCCATGCCGCCTGAGACGAGGATGACAGCTTTGCGGGATGTAAAACCTGACATACGTGAATTCCAATGCAAAAACGGCCGGTCACCGGCCGGAAACGCTACCGGCAACACAGGCCGATGCGCGATGACGTCCTCTCACGAAGAAATTGCAGCTAAGAACGGTGCTCGCCATGACAATGAAACCATGAGGGTCTTATCTTCACGGACACGCTCATCCCTAGATACTGGGCGAGATTGATTCGCGTGCCTGCTCTTTATCCATAGAAGGAGGGGCGACGCCCCTTCATCTCGGAGAATGGCAGTGAGTGCTCAATGCCCAGGCGCATCATTCCACAGCAGCTTGTGTAGCTGCAGCTGGAATCGCACCGGCAACTTATCTTCGAGGATCCACTCCGCCAACGCGCGTGGCTCGACGGCACCGTGCACTGGCGAGAACAACACCATGCAGCGCTGGTCGATGCGGCGCTCAGCCAGCACGCTACGTGCCCACTCGTAATCCGCGCGACTGGCAATGACGATTTTTACCTGGTCGTGCGTGAGCAGATGATCCAGATTGGACCATAGGTTGCGTGCACTTTCGCCCGAATCAGGTGCCTTCAGATCCATGACTTTGCGTACGCGCGGATCCACGGGGGACACGTCGATCGCCCCGGAGGTTTCCAGCGACACGTCATAGCCGGCATCGCATAGTTTCTGCAGTAGGAGCAGGCAACGTTTCTGCGCAAGCGGCTCGCCACCAGTAATGCACACATGGCTGGCTCCGTATGACGCAACCTGGACGAGGATATCGTCGATGTCGCGCCAATTGCCGCCATAGAAGGAATACTCGGTATCGCACCACACGCAACGCAGGGGACAGCCGGTAAGTCGCACGAAGACCGTGCGCCAGCCGATGGCATCGGCTTCACCCTGGATCGAATGGAAAATTTCAGTGACGCGCAAACGCTCAGCCGAAGGCTGGGCCGACGTGGTAACGTCCACGGTCGCTGAAGTGCTGCTCACCGCCATCTCCTACCTAATGCGTCGACTGTTGCGAAAGCCGGTGCAGGCGTTCCTGGGCCAGCTTGGCCGCGTTGGAGTTGGGATACTTGGCCAGCACAGATTTCAAGGTAGCGATACCCGCATCCGTCTGCTTCATCTCCAATTGGCTGTAACCCAGCTTGAGTGTGGCATCGGGCGCCTTTTCGCTCTGCGGGTATTGGCTCAACAGGTGCTTGAAAGCTTCGACCGCAACCTGGTAGTTGGTTGTGGCGTAATACGATTCGCCCAGCCAATAGAACGCATTAGACGTGAGCACGTCGTTGGGATATTTCTCGATGAATTCCCGGAAACCACGGGAAGAAGCAACGTAATCGCCGGCTCGCAACGATTTGAAAGCCGCGTTATAGGCACTAAGCGCCGCAGCTTTTTGGGCCGCTGACTCGGCAGGTGCAGCGGGTACAGGCGGTGCTGTGGTGGATGCGTTGCCACTCGATGGGGAAGTGGCTGCACTTGCTGCTGAGGACGGCGCGGCGGGCTGCGCCGAAGCGGTACTCGCACCTTTCTCGAGACGGCCGACACGGCTATCCAGATCGGTGTACTGCGCCTTGCTTTGATCCTGCAGCTGCTGCAACTGATGCTGTAGCACTTCGATCTGTCCCTGCATTTGTTGCATCTGGGACTGCATCTGCTGCATCTGATTCAGCTGATTGACCCGAGTCTGATCCTCGTTCTTCTGCTGCTGCTCCAACTGCGCAACGCGATCGGACAGGCTCATCGGGGTTTCTTGTGCATAAGCCGCACCCATAAACAGCATGGCGGACGCCAAGGCGCCCGCCATGCTGAGATTGGCCGTGAAACGATTAGCCAACCGAAACACCATTATGTCGCGGTGTAGACGATGTCGACGCGACGGTTCTTGCTCCAGCAATCCTCATTGTGCTCGCGGCACACGGGCTTCTCTTTGCCGTAGCTGATCACGCTGATCTGGCTGGCGGAAGCACCATTGGCCTGCAACGCGCTGGACACGGAGTTCGCACGACGCTCGCCCAGGCCCAGGTTGTATTCACGCGTACCACGCTCGTCGGTATTGCCTTCAAGACGCATACGCGCCTCGGGGACATCCTGCAGGAACTTGGCATGGCACTGCATGATCTGCTGGAACTCCGGCTTCACTTCATCCTTGTCGAAGTCGAAGTAAACCACGCGCTGCTTCAGGCAGGCGTCGGTGTCGAGGTCAGCCGCGGTGTACTTGCCGGTACCCTGCGGTGCCGGGGCTTCCTGGGTGGTTTCCGGCTGCTGCGGTTGGGGCTTGACTTCCTGCTTCTTGGAGCAGGCGGCCGCGCCCACGCAGAGCAGGGCGACCAGAGCGATACGAACGGTCTTATTCATGGGTGACGTTCCTTCAAACGGGTTTGATTTCCGACAGTCAATGACGATTGCGGTTACGGGACAGTCATCGCCGGTGAACCGGCTGTTTTTATTGTTCTTACAACAGCTACTACGGTCACGCATTGTACTGCAGAGACCGCTAAACGGGGCATGGCAAAGCGTCGCCATATCCCCTTCCCGGCCGGAACACTGGACATGTCCCGGCCCCCTTCTTCAAGCCAACCGTCTGCACCTCCCAAGAGAGTGCGGCCGATTTGCATCAATGGTCGCGATAGGGTCCCCAGGCCGGCTCACGCACGTCGCCGTTGGCGAGCATCAGGCGCTGACGGACCATGCCATCGTCCGAGACGGCATAAAGCACGTCACGAGCGCCATCGGTAGCGGCGTAAATCAGCATGCTGGCGTTCGGTGCGAAGCTTGGCGATTCATCGATCGGACCGGGCGAGATGAAACGCACCTGCCCGCCGAGGCTCTGGTCCATAATAGCGATACGATACACGTTCCCGTTTGCCTGCACCATGGCAATCTGCTTGGCGTCATAGCTGATCGCCGCATCCAGGTTTTGCTGCCCCTGGAAGGAGATGCGCTCCGGCGTACCGCCGCTGGCCGATATGCGATAAATCTGCGGACGTCCAGAACGGTCAGAGGTGAAATAGATGCTTTGGCCGTCCGGCGACCAGACCGGCTCGGTATTGATCGCCAGGTCGTGCGTCAGCCGGGTTTCCTGGCGGGTGGCCAGATCCATGACGTAGATTTCGGGATTGCCGGTATAAGAGAGAGATATCGCCAGCTTGGTGCCATCGGGCGACCATGCCGGGGCACCGTTGATGCCCTTTCGTGCAGAGATGAGCTGACGGGCTCCGGTGGAGATGTTCTGGATATAGATAGCCGAATCGCCGCTTTCGAACGATACGTAAGCGATGCGGCTGCCGTCGGGTGACCACTTCGGCGAGAGCAAGGCCTCGTGCGAGCGCGCGACCACCTGCGGGTTGTAGCCGTCCGAGTCGGCGACGATCAACGAGTACGTAGAGTTATTGCCAGTGCCGACCTGGGTGATGTATGCGATGCGGGTCCAGAAGGCGCCGCGAACGCCGGTGATCTGCTGATAGATGTCGTCAGCGATCTGATGCGCCACGCTGCGCAGGTCACTCACTGCGGCAGGTGCCATGGCCTTGCCAAGCAGACGCTGTTGGCGGTTGACGTCCCACAGCTCGTATTCCACCGAGACCATGCCATTGCCGGCATCCTTGATGCGGCCGATCACGATGTAGTCCTGCTTGAGCAGACGCCATGTGGCGAATTTGATGTCGGAGCCCTGACTTGGCTGCTCGACGATCTCGCTCACCGCCAGCGAGCGGAATTTGCCGCAGCGATTGAGATCATTGCGGATCACATCGGCCACATCCGTGGGTAACGGCGCCCCGCCCTGCTGCGCGAAAGGCACTACTACGATCGGGGTCGCCGTCTTCACGCCGCCTACGATCTGCACGTTCAACGACTGTGCCGCGGCCGGGCCAGCGACTAAGCCGACGACGAGCAGCAGAATGAGAATAAATAGCGATCGATATGATCTGCGCATAGCCTTGCTCACTGCGGAATGAAAGTGAAGTCGATTTCACGGTGGAACACGCTTTCGAAGCCCTTGTAAGGCAGCGGCTGCGCGCGCAGCACGGCATCCTCCACGGATTTCTTGCCCGCTGCGTCATAAGGGCAGCTGGGGGATGCCTTGGCGCTCAGCACATTGCCGCCGGGGAGCTGCACAATGTGAACCACACACGGAGCGTCCGGCATGTTATCTGGACGCAACCAATTCTGCGTGACGGCGTTCTGAATCGCCGCCAGATATTGCGATAACAGGGTACTGTTGGAGTTGTTGCCGGTCTGGCGCTGAGCGGCGTTTGGCAAGTCCGGCTGGCCATTATCCTGTGCATTTTTCAGGTCCGCCAGCTGCTGCTTGGCCTGCTTGGCCTTGTTTGCCGCCTTCTGCGTTTGCGTCGACGCAGCATCCAGCTGTTTGAACAGCTCATCTACCTTTTGCTGCTCCGCCTTCTTTTTGGCCGCCTGGGCGTCCAATTCGGCCTGCCGCTGACGCTCCTTCTCTTCCTGCTCCTTCTTGGCGTTCTCGGCCTTTTGCAAGGCCTCCTGCACCACGCGCTCCTGGTCCACCAAATCCGGATGTTCCGGTGGCGGAGGCAGCTGGCTGAGTTTTGGCTGCACCATGGGCGGCGGCGGAGGCGGTGGTACGGAGGGCGGCGGAGGCACCGTATGGGGAATCGGCTTCACCTTCTCCGCCTTGGGCGGCGGCGCACCTGTATTACCAAGCAACGTCGCCTGGATGACTGGCCCCGAGAGCTGCAGCGGTGGCGGCGTGCAGGTGATGGGATTGGGCAGATGCAGTGCACTCAAAAACTTCTCGTACGATGTGCAGGGCAACATCGCCAAGAACAAGAACGCCACAATGCCCAGATGGAGGATGGCGGATAACGCCACCGCCACCGGCGTGCCCTTTGCGTCTTTACGGTCGTCCATTCGGGCTGCCTGACTCCGGCGCGCTCATCAATCCGACCTTGGCCACACCGGCCTGTTGCAACAAGGCCAATACCTGATAGACGTCGTTGTACTTTCCGTCGCGATCGCCCGCGACCAGCACGCTGACATCCGGATTCTCTTTGACGAATGCACCGACTTTGACCTTCAGCGCATTGGCGTCGATGGGTTCCTTTTTGCTTGTGCCCAGGGTCAGGTACATATGCCCCTGGCTATCGACTGAGACAATCACGGGTTCTTTTTTGTCCTGCAGCGATTTGGCATTCGCCTGCGGCAGGTTCACGTCGACATTCGCGTTGAGCATGGGCGCAGTGACCATGAAAATGATCAGCAGCACCAACATCACGTCGATGTAGGGAACGACGTTGATTTCGGATTTTAGTTTGAGGCGTTTGTGGCGCGCGGAGCTGAGCATGGTCGCGCCTCCATCAATTCACGTCGTCGATCTGGATCTGACGTTGCAGCACGGATGAAAATTCTTCCTGGAACACTTCGTAGCGCGAAGCGACGCGCTCCACCTTGTTCGCATAGCGATTGTAGGCCCACACGGCAGGAATCGCGGCAAACAGACCCATCGCCGTGGCGATCAGCGCCTCGGAAATATGCGGAGCGACCACAGCGATGGTCACGTCTTTCATTTCGCCCAGGCCCTGAAATGCACCCATGATGCCCCACACCGTTCCAAACAGCCCTACATAGGGACTGATCGAACCCACGTTGGCGAGAAACTCCAGGTTGCGTTCCAATGCTCCGATCTCCTTGGTGCCCGCCACGCGCATGGCGCGCTCCGAACCCTCGATGACCGTGCGCAAATCGGTGGCACGACGTTGGCGCTGACGTACAAACTCGCGAAAACCCGATTCGAAGATATTCTCCATCCCGCCGTTGTCGCCGCCGTTGTTGCTGACCTCACGGAACAGCTGGGCAAGATCGGCTCCGGACCAGAAACGCTCCTCGAACGACTCTGCGTTTTCCATCGCCGCCTTCAGCTGCGAATACTTGCGGATGATGATCACCCAGGAGAGGAATGAGAACACCAGCAGCGCCAGCATCACCAGCTTCACTGGCCAGCTTGCATCCGCAAGGATCTCGAAAACGTTCAATCCACCGTTCATGGCTTGGGGGTTCTCCACCGCTGGGTATGTATGTTCTGGGTCAGGCCGGGATGATGCTTAGTCCCGGTCGATCAGTTCGGTAATCTCGTCCGGAATCCTGGCGGGTTGCATCCGCCCCAAATCCACGCACGCCGCACGTACTTGTGCCCTGATCAGCTCGGCTCCGTCCGCCCGGTTGATCGTTTGGCTGAAAAGAATACTGGCTGAACGACGTTCTTTGACTTCCACCGTCACCATCAATTCATCGTCCAGCAGGGCTGGCTTGAGGAAATCGATCTCCATCCGGTGCACCATGAAGGCAAGTCCGGTCGCATGTTTGAAGGCCAATTGGTCCACACCGCGACCACGTAGCCATTCCGTGCGGGCACGTTCGAGAAACCGTAGATAGCTGGCGTGATACACCACGCCGCCAGCGTCGGTATCCTCCCAGTAAATGCGCACCGGCCACGTGAAAACCATCAAATCAGACATCGCTTCCGTCACCAAAGAGATCTGCCGGCTGCGGCTGGCGTGGAGGCGGCGTAAGGCCAAGGTGGCGCCAGGCCTTTGCACTGGCCATGCGGCCACGCGCCGTGCGCACGAGAAAACCCTGCTGGATCAGATAGGGTTCAACCACATCCTCCAGCGTGCCGCGATCCTCGCTCAGTGCCGCCGCCAACGATTCCACACCCACTGGACCACCGTCGAAATTCTCGATGATCGTCATCAGTAGACGGCGGTCCAAGTCGTCGAATCCCTCCGCATCGACCTTGAGCATATCCATAGCGGCCTGCGCGGCATCCCGCGTGATGTGGCCGTCGGCACGCACTTCCGCATAGTCGCGCACCCGGCGCAGCAAGCGATTGGCGATGCGCGGCGTGCCGCGGGCGCGCCGCGCAATTTCCTGCGCCCCATCGATTTCGCAGCCAATCCCGAGGATGCGCGCCGAGCGGCGCACGATCGCCGTCAATTCGTCCGGGGAGTAAAACTCCAGCCGCTGCACAATGCCGAAGCGATCGCGTAAGGGAGCCGTAAGCAAGCCGGCACGTGTAGTCGCACCGATCAACGTGAAAGGAGGCAGATCCAGCTTGATGGAGCGCGCCGCCGGCCCTTCGCCGATCATGATGTCGATCTGGAAGTCCTCCATCGCCGGATAGAGCACCTCTTCGACAATTGGCGAAAGGCGATGAATCTCGTCCACGAACAACACATCGCGTGCTTCGAGATTCGTGAGCAAGGCAGCAAGATCGCCCGCGCGCTCAAGCACCGGGCCGGAGGTGGAACGTACGTTGACACCGAGCTCATTGGCGATGACATGGCTCAGGGTGGTCTTACCCAGGCCGGGCGGCCCGAAGATCAATACATGGTCCAACGCACCGCCACGCTTCTTGGCCGCCTCGATGTAGATCGACAACTGCTCGCGCACCGCCTGCTGGCCGAGGTATTCAGCCAGCCGTTGCGGACGGATAGAGGCTTCCAGCGCTTCGTCGTCGAGCTGGGCGGCGGTGGTGATGATGCGATGATCGGACATACGGCGATTATGGCTGAGAGCGAGGGCCTAGGGACGATGGCCAAAGAAGCAAGGCAACCGCGCTGCCGCCTCGCTCCTGCCGCCGTTCCTTTGCCGTCAAATCTCTACCTGTGTACCCAGCTCGATCAGGCGATTGCCGGGAATCTGGAAAAACGCCGTTGCGGGCAAAGCATTGCGTGACATGAAGGCAAACAGACGATCGCGCCACAAGGCCATACCCGGCCTCCGCTTGTCGGCAATGATGTTCTCGCGCGACAGGAAGAAGGTGGTGTCCATCAGATCGAACGGCAGACCGCTACGCGCGCACTTGGAAAGCGCGAGGGGAATGTTGGGATCCTCCGCAAAACCGAAGCGGAGCTCAAGACCATAGAACTCCCCATCCAATGGCGTGAGATGGATGCGTTCTTCCGCTTCCGCGACAGGCGTTTCGAGAATCTCCACCGTCAGCATCACGTTACGTTCGTGCAGCACTTTGTTGTGCTTGAGGTTATGCAGGAGTGCATGCGGTACAGCGTTCTGATTGGCCGTGAGAAAGACCGCCGTTCCCGGCACTCGCAACGGTGGATGCTCGCTGATGTTCTCGATGAACGGGAGCAAGGCAAGGCCGCCTTGCTTGATCTCACGCACCACCAGTTCGCGGCCACGGCGCCAGGTCGTCATCACTACGAACACACCCAGTCCCAGCACCAGCGGGAACCAACCGCCGTATTCGACCTTGATCAGGTTGGCGCTGAAGAACGATATGTCGATGGTCAACAGGCAAGCGCCGGCAACCAGTAGCACCGGCAAACGCCAGCCCCACTGATGGCGTGCCACGAACAATGCCAGCACAGTCGTGATGGTCATGGTGCCCGTCACCGCAATACCGTAAGCCGCGCTCAGCCGTTCAGAGCTGCCGAAGTGGAGCACCGCAACCAGCACCATCACCAGCAGGAAGGCGTTGACCCAGGGCACGAAAATCTGCCCGGACATTTCGCGTGACGTGTGCACGACCGGCATGCGCATGGAATAACCCAGCGACATCGCTTCGCGGGTCATCGAGAAAGCGCCGGAAATGACCGCTTGCGAAGCGATGATGGTTGCCGCCGTCGCAAGCCCGATCATGGGATACAGCAGCATGGATGGAACGGACTTGAAGAACGGGTTATCGATCGCTTCCGGATGCTCCAGTAGCAACGCACCCTGGCCAAAGTAATTCAGAAGAAGCGCCGGCAGTACGAAATTGAACCACGCCAGCCGGATCGGTCGCTTTCCGAAATGCCCCATGTCGGCATACAGCGCCTCGGCACCTGTCAAAGCCAGCACCACGCCACCCAAGGCAACGAAGCCCTGCATGCCGTGGGTCTGAAAGAAATGAAATCCGTAGGACGGCAATACTGCCCACAAGACATGCGGATCGCGGGCAATCATGGAAACGCCGAGCACGGCGATAGTGATAAACCAGATCACCATGACCGGACCAAACAACTTGCCAACGTGCTCGGTGCCATGTCGCTGCAGCGCGAACAGAAAAAACAGGATCACCGCAGTGATCGGAACTATCCATTGCTCCAGCCCCGGAGTGGCTACCTTCACGCCTTCCACTGCAGACAACACGGAAATGGCGGGTGTAATCACACCATCGCCATAAAACAGCGAAGCGCCGAAAATACCGATGATCGCCAGCAGCCAACGTAGCCTGGGCTGGCCACCCACCCCCCTCAGCGCCAGCGCCATCAAAGCCATGATGCCGCCTTCGCCCTTGTTGTCGGCCCGCATGATGAATACTACGTACTTCAGCGAGACCACGATGATCTGCGCCCAAAAAATCAGCGACAGCACACCATAAATGCTCTCACGGGTCGGATGCATGCCGTCGTGGCTCAGCGTGGTCTGCAAGGTATACAGCGGACTGGTACCGATATCGCCGTAGACCACGCCGATAGCGCCCAGCGCCAACGTAGCCAGTCGCTTCCTGGTTTCGGCATCGCCTACGCCATGTTGAATATCTTGACCCACGATTTAACTCCCCAATGCGGCGCGCAGCGCCTTGCGGATGATGGTTTCGGCGCTGTCGCCTTGCGCAGCCACTTTTTGCACCAGCCGCGTCACCTCTGCCGGTTTATAGCCGAGCTGTTGCAGCGCAACGGTTGCTTCAGCAGCTGGATCGAGTGGTGCATCCGACGCCATGGCAAGACCCGGCACACCGGCGCCCATGCCCTCTACACGATCACGCAACTCCACCACCATACGTTCGGCAGTCTTCTTGCCGATGCCTGGAATCTTGGTCAATGCAGCGATATCGGCCGACTGCACCAACCTTCCGAAATCCTGCGTCGAGACGCCCGAAAGCACAGCCAGCGCCGTCTTGGCGCCAATGCCACTCACCTTCAACAAATTGCGAAACAAGGCCCGCTCGGCCTCATGCAAAAATCCATACAGCGCCACCGTGTCTTCCTTCACCGCATAATGCGTAAGCAAAGTCACTTCCTTGCTGGTCGTGGGAAGGTCATAAATGGTCGACATGGGCGCTTCCAGCTCATAGCCGACGCCACCTACGTCCACCAACAACCACGGTGGCTGCTTGGAAACCAAGATGCCCCTGAGTCGACCGATCACCGACGTCGCCTCCATGCGGTACGCGGAATACCGACGCGCTCAAGGCTGGATCGCGTGTGTGCGTGTGCCACGGCAATCGCCAGCGCATCGGCAGCATCTGCCTGGATCGGCCCTTTCAGGCCAAGCAATACACCAATCATGTGCTGCACCTGTGATTTATCGCTACGGCCACCACCGACTACCGCTTTCTTTACTTCGGTTGCCGCGTATTCGTGCACCGCAATCCCCTGATTGACGACTGCGCATATCGCTGCGCCGCGTGCTTGCCCAAGTTTAAGAGCTGAATCGGCGTTGCGTGCCATGAATACTCGCTCGATGCCGCATTCGACCGGACGATGTACGGCGATGATCTCATTGATGCCTTCAAAAATGCGTTTCAGGCGCAGGGGAAAACTCTCCTCGCCGGCAACGAGCAGCGCTCCATGAAAAACATGCGACAGTTTGCCGGCTGCATCGACGTCGACAATGCCGACGCCGGTCCGCTGGCTCCCAGGATCAATGCCGATGATGCGGATCATTGAGAGGTGGCTCGGGAGCCCATGGTTTATCCGGTAACGTCCGCGGGCAGCAACGCGTTGTGATAGACCTCGCTCACATCGTCGAGTGCGTCGAGCTTTTCGAGCAGATCGAGTAGCGTTTCCAGTGTTTCGCCCGACACGGCCGTGCGATTGTTCGGGCGCATCACCACGCCGGCATGCTGCGCATCAAGACCGGCATCGATCAGCTTTTGCTGTATCGCTTCGAAGTTTTCGGGCGCGCAGATCACGGTGCTTTCACCGTTCTCGTTGATCACATCGTCGGCGCCGGCATCCAATGCCGCTTCCAGAATCTTTTCTTCCACAGCGGCATCGCCACCCGTTGCAAACGCAAGTTCGCCACAGCGAGTGAACTGGAATGCCACCGAACCGCTGGTGCCAAGATTGCCGCCGTGCTTGGTGAGTGCGTGGCGCACATCGGCGACCGTACGGGTGGTGTTATCCGTAAAACATTCGATGATCAGTGCGATGCCACCGGGGCCGTAGCCTTCGTAGCGCAACTCTTCCATCTTCGCGCCGCCGTCGGCCCCCGCGCCGCGCTTGATCGCGCGCTCGATGGTGTCCTTGGACATGTTGGCGGTCAACGCCTTATCCACGGCAGTACGCAGGCGCGGGTTCAACGCAGGATCCGCCACGCCGGCACGCGTGGCAACGGTGATTTCTCGGATCAGCTTGGTGAACACCTTCGCACGCTTGGCGTCTTCGGCGTTCTTGCGACCTTCGATGGACGGGCCTCTACCCATGGCGATTCCTGACGGATCAAAGTGGAAAGCGGGGGATTTTACCGCATTGCGCCATGACTCTCTCGCTGTTCACCCCCGGGTGTTGCCAGGCCTGACTTTCAGGCTACTTTTTGATCAGCGTGGCCCCTCAGCCCCGCCCACTTGCCAAGTGAGCGACGGACTCGAAGCGCCCTTCGCGCAGAAACACCCCGGTCAAGCGCGCCACTTCGGCTGAAAACAGCAAGCCCGTATGGCTGGTCTCCACGACGCAATGCGCAGTCAAGCCTGGCAGGATGGTTTCCTCCACCGCCACGGTACCGTCATGCGCGCCAGCAATCGGGCTGAGCATGGCGCCCAGGCCGATCGGCATGGAACCGGCAATCACGCCTACTTCGCGTGAACCGTTCCAGGCTTCCAATCCCAGTTCCAATAAGTCGCGGTTGTGGCCCAACAACACTTCGCCACCGCGCCAGCGGCGAGCAAAGGCGCGGGCTGCGGCACTGCCCTTCAACGGTGAACCGAGGCAGACGATCCGCCCCGGCGGCAGATCGTTCGCATTCAAGCACGCACGCAGGGCGAGCAAACCACCCAGGCTGTGTCCTACGAGATGCACCGGCCCTGGAGCGCACTCGAGCATGAGTGTGTGCAGGCGTGCCAGGATGTGCTGCTGGGTCGCCGCCACACTCATGTAATCGAAGCGATGAACGCGAAACCCTTGCTCCATCAGGCGACGATGCAACATGCCCAACGCGAAGCCGCGCATCCATAAGCCGTGCAACAGAATGACGTGTTCGGTCATGAAATACGGCAGCCAGGCGGTGATGAGTCGTTGCAAACAGCTGCCCTCCCCTCCGGGGGAGGACGGCCTAATCTAACCTCATTCCGAGGCTTGTACTGCAACGTGCAGCTCCTTCAGCTGCGCTGCGCTCACCATCGAGGGCGCATCCGTCATCAGGTCTTGCGCGCTGGTGGTCTTGGGGAAAGCGATCACGTCGCGAATCGATTCCGTACCCGCCATCAAGGCCGCGATGCGATCGATGCCGAACGCCAGGCCGCCATGCGGGGGGGCGCCGAACTTCAACGCCTTCAGCAAGAAACCGAATTTCATTTCCGCTTCTTCGGCGCCAATGCCAAGCAGTTCGAATACCGCGCTCTGCATATCCGGACGATGGATACGGATCGAACCGCCGCCGATTTCGTTGCCATTGAGCACCATGTCGTAGCCACGGCTCACGGCGATCGCCGCGTTGGCACGCAAGTCGGCAATATCGTCGACCTTCGGTGCGGTGAACGGATGATGCAAGGCGACAAAGCGCTTTTCTTCTTCGTCGTATTCGAACATCGGAAAATCGGTGACCCACAGCGGCTTCCAGCTATTTTCAACCAGCCCGCGGTCCTTGCCGACTTTCAAACGGAGTGCACCCATGAAATCGGTCACGGCTTTCCATTTGCCCGCACCGATAAACACCATATCGCCCGATTGTGCAGCGGTCGCCTTGAGTATCCCGTCGAGCGCCGTATCATCGAGAAACTTCGCGACCGGTGAGTTGATGCCATCACGGCCTTTGGCGATATCCTCCACCTTGATCCAGGCCAGTCCCTTGGCGCCATACCTGGCGACGTATTCGGTGAGCTGGTCGATTTCCTTACGACTCAGGCTGGCGCCGCCCGGCAAGCGCAATGCGGCCACGCGACCCGTCGGATCCCTGGCGGGTTCGGCAAATACCTTGAATTCCACGTGCTTGAGCAGATCCGCCACGTCGACCAACTCCAACGCAATACGCAAGTCGGGTTTGTCCGAACCGAAGCGGCGCATTGCCTCTTCCCAGGTCATGCGCGGGAACGGATCCGCCAACGTCACATCGATCACGTCCTTGAAGACGTCGCGAATCATTGCCTCGACGAAATCCTGCACATCCCTCTCTTCGACGAAAGCGAACTCCAGATCGAGCTGAGTGAATTCGGGCTGGCGATCCGCACGCAAGTCTTCGTCACGGAAACAACGTGCGATCTGATAGTAGCGATCGAAACCCGCCATCATCAGGATCTGCTTGAACAGCTGCGGCGATTGTGGCAATGCGTAGAACTGACCGGGATGCACACGGCTTGGCACCAGATAATCGCGCGCGCCTTCGGGTGTGGCCTTGGTGAGAATAGGCGTCTCGACATCCTGGAAACCACGTGCGTCGAGGTAGCGACGCAGCGCCTGCACCAGCCGGATGCGCGTGCGGATCATCTGCTGCATGTCCGGCCGACGCAGATCGAGGTAGCGGTAAGTCATCCGCATGTCCTCGTTCGGATTCTCGTGCAGCGCAAAGGGCAGGTCCTTCGCCGCATTGAGAATGTCCACCTTCTCGGCCAACAGTTCGACCGTGCCGGTCTTGAGCTTGTCGTTGGCAGACAGACGCTTGCGAAGGGTCCCCGTGACACGCAGGCAGTACTCGTAGCCCAGCTCCCCGGCCACCGCAAAAGCATCGGCGTTTTCGCGCTCGATCACGATCTGCGCAATGCCTTCATGGTCGCGCAGATCGACGAAGGCCACGTGGCTTTGCAGGCGAAGGGTGTTGACCCAGCCACACAGGGTGACGGTCTGGCCAATCAGCGACTCATTGATGAGGCCGCAGTAATGCGTGCGCATGCGCTTGGAACTCCGGGCCGCCAGGGCGGCTACTCAGCGTGGAAAAGACCCGGAATCTTAACACTGCCAGGGGCAAGAACCGCCCCAGCAAACAAGCGGGTGAGTCCTCTGCCCCATGCGGAAAGCGCCTGCGCAGCCTATCTCCCGATGCGATCGAAAGCCGACGGGGCTTGGACAACACGCCACGCTACAGGTAAGTCATCTCATTCCGCGATGGCCTACCGCCCACGCCCCTCTCAATCCCAAGAAAGTCAACTTCCGCTGGCCGCCGTGGCCGGCTTGCTTTCGGTCGTCGCAGTCGCCGGAGAAGAGCTGCTTTCGGCCGGTTTGGCAGCATTGGCATCGCCTGCCAGGTTGCGCTTTTTGTCACCGTCTTTCTTGAAGTCGGTTTCGTACCAGCCACCGCCTGCCAACCGGAACTGAGGTGCGCTCAACTGACGCTGCACCTGAGGCGCGCCACATTCGGGGCAAACGGAAGGATCGGGATCGGACAGTTTCTGCAAGCGGTCGAAGCGATGACCGCAGGCATTACATTGGAATTCGTAGATAGGCATAAAGAAAGGCTCCGCAACGTCCATCGGGGCCGATGGCCGCGGGTGATTATCGGGACAAAGTCGATGATTTCAACAGTTTGCGGACCTCAAAGCCCGCTTTCAATGCACCGCCAAGCCTATCAGCACCACCACCTCCACCATTTCGGCCAGAGCGCCTGCCGTATCTCCGGTGAAACCACCTAGGCGATGGAGGCATGCTTGCCGCCACAAGCCGAGCACGACCAGGGCCAGGAACAATGCCAGCAGGCCACGCCATCCGAACAGCAAACAAGCTGCGGCACTGCATGCCAACGCCACGATACAGCCTCGGCGCGGCGCCGCTGTCAACGCGATACCGAGTCCACCACTTCGTACATAAGGGGTAGTGAGGAACAAAGCGGTCAGGCTCGCACGTGCCAACCCAGGGGCCAGCAACAAGGCTATCCAGAGTGTCGATCCCAGGCTTGCCAGCGCCGCGAACTTCAGCAGCAGCGATAGCACCAGCACCACCACGCCAGCCGGTCCACACCGAGGATCCTTCATGATCGCCAGCGTCTTCTCACGATCACCCAGGCCTCCAACCCAGGCGTCGGCGGAATCTGCCAGGCCATCCAGATGCAATGCTCCGGTCAGCGCGACCCAAGCTGTCACCAGCAGTCCGGCCGAAAGCAATGAAGCGCTATGGCAGCACAACCCCGCCAGCAAAATCAGCAGCAGGCCGATCAAGAGGCCAACCAGCGGATACCACGCCAACGACGCTGCCCTGGCACGTTCATCGCCATAAGCGCTATCGGGCATCGGCAGCCGGGTCAGAAAACCGAGCGCTGCCAGCAAGCCACGCATCAAACCGTCACCCTCGCGGGCCATGCCAGCGGATGCAGCGAAGCGTGCGGCACGTCGATGCCGGCCATATCCCCGTAGCTACGACGCTCCACCAGACACCGCAACAGGCGGATGGCGCCCCCATGGGTAATCACCAGCACACGTTGACGCGCCGCATCGGTGGCGACATCGTCCAGCGCTGCACATAGGCGGTCTTGAAACGCCTGGAACGTTTCGGCCCCAGGCGGTGGATAAGTCACCGGATCGGACCAGAAGCGCGCCAGGGCATCGCCCTGCTCTTCGGCGATCCGTTCGATCGGCATACCCTGCCAAGCACCGAAGTGATACTCGGCAAGCCGCGCATCGATCTGCAATGGCACTTGGCGCATCCAGGCGAGTTCACGCGCAAACATTGCACAGCGCTGCAACGAGGAAGAAACAATACGATCCCACATGCGACCTTCCACGGCAGCGCGCAGCTGCGCCCAGCCCAACTCGCTCAACGCATCGTCAAGTTGGCCACGGTAACTGCGCTGCCCGGTATCACCGTGTCGGAGCAGATCGATGGTCATGCGTTGGATACGCCGGCTTGTGCGAATGTCGCCATGCCATTGTGCAAGGCGCAAGCAAGACGCAGTACCGGCACGACCGTGGCCGCCCCGCTCGCCTCACCCAGGCGCAAGCCCAGATCGACCAGCGCATCCGCTTCCAGTGCCCTTAGCAAACGCGCATGGCCATGTTCTTTGGAGCGGTGCGCGAACAATAGCCACGGTCGCACATCAGGCTGGATAGCCACGGCCACCAGCGCCGCCGCCGTCGTGATGAAGCCATCGACCAGCACAGGCATGCCGATCTGGGCTGCTGCAATATAAGCACCGGCCAACGCGGCGATTTCAAAACCGCCCAGGCAGCGCAATTGCTCCAGCGCGCCCTTTGCAGACACGTGATGCGCCAGGGCACGCTCAAGCACGGTTACTTTATGTTGAATACCGGCCGCATTCAGGCCAGTACCGGCACCGGCAAGCACCGACGGCGGCTCGTCGAGCAGAGCGCTCGCCAAGGCCGCGGCGGACGTGGTGTTAGCAATGCCCATCTCGCCACCGATGAAAAGCTGCGCGCCCGAAGCCTTTGCCGCATGCACACTCTCGGCACCGATAGCCAGTGCGGCTTCCAGCTGCGCCTCCGTCATCGCGGGCGCGTGGCAGAAATTGGCCGTCGATGGTGCAATGATCGCGCGACGCACACCTGAAATATCGCCGGGATCGTTCACCGTGCCGAGGTTCACCACCTCCAGTTTTGCGCCCAGATTGCGCGCCAGCACGCTGATCGCCGCGCCACCCGTGGCAAAGTTGCGCACCATCTCACCGGTGACAGCCTGCGGGAAAGCGGAAACACCCTCCTCCGCCACGCCGTGGTCGGCAGCAAATACACTGATCCATACCTGATCGACGGCGGGGCGCGACGTATGCTGCAAACAAGCCAGGCGCACGGCTATCGCTTCCAATGCGCCAAGCGAGCCGGGCGGCTTGGTCAACTGTTGCTGATGCGCCCGTGCCGCTTCGGCAATCGCTTCATCGGGCTTGGCACAAAGTGCGGTAAGCCATGCAAGACTCATGAAAGTGTTCCTTTGAAAGCAATCGGTATACCTGCAGCGACGAACAGCACACGCTCGCTCACCGCAGCGATGGATTGATGCAGTCGACCGGCCTCGTCAACAAAACGGCGCGTCAATTCACCCATCGGCACCACGCCGAGGCCGACTTCATTGCTGACCATCAGCAGCTCGCCGGGCAATCCCGGCAGCGCATCGAGCAATTGATCACGCTCATGCTCAAAACATGCTGCTTCAGGCTGAGCAAGCACATTGCTCAGCCAAAGCGTAAGGCAATCAACCAGCATGCAGCGATCATCGCGCGCATGCCTGCGCAGCACCTCGGCCAGATGCAGCGGCTCTTCCACGCAATGCCATTGCACGGGCCGGCGCGCTCGATGATGCGTGATGCGCGCCGCCATCTCGGCATCACCGGCTTGCGCCGTAGCGACGTACACCACCTCGCGCTGGCTGTCGTGCGCAAGCCGTTCGGCCAACGCGCTTTTGCCAGAGCGTGCACCGCCGAGGATCAAAGTACGCATGCGGTCATCCCCAGCCACTGCTCGAGCAGGCTCGTATCAAGGTGAGCCTCTACCGCATCGGCCAAGCGCTCGATGCTGGATTCCCGCAACACGTTCATTTCGATTGGCGATACATCTCGCAAGCCCGCCCACCGCAGCAACGCCGACAGGGCTTGCGGATCATCGAACAAACCATGCAGGTAACTGCCCATCACCTGACCATCTGTCGACAGCGCACCATCCACGCGACCATCATCCAGCCGCGCAAAAGGATGGCCCAACGCCGTGCCGCGTGAAACACCGCAATGGATCTCGTAGCCTTGTACGCTGGCGTCGGCAAAAGTGAGGCGACCTGTTGCGCGATGCAATTGTTTGTGCGGCTCCAATGTGGTCTCCAGATCAAGCCAACCCAATCCTTCGCTGGAACCTGCTGCCCCCTCTATTCCGCGAGGATCGTGTATGAAACGCCCCAGCATTTGCAGGCCACCGCATACACCAAGCACCTTGCCGCCGTAACGAAGATGCCGCGCCATTGCACGGTCCCACCCTTGCTCTCGCAACCATGCAAGATCCGCGCGGGTGGATTTGCTGCCCGGCAAAATGATCAGGTCGCACGAAGGCAGTGATTCGCCTGGGCCAACCACGTGCAGGTCGACATCAGAATGGGCCCTGAGCACGTCGAAGTCGGTGTGATTACTGATACGTGGCAAGGCAGGCACGACGACACGCAACAGCGCCTGAGGCTTGTCCATGCGTTCGTGAGGCAACGCGTCTTCAGCCTCGATGTGCAAACCGTGCAAATAGGGCAACACGCCAAGCACTGGCTTGCCGGTTCGCTGCTGCAGCCAGTCGAGGCCCGGCTGCAGCAGCGCGAGATCGCCGCGAAACCGATTGATGACGAAACCCACGATGCGTTGGCGCTCGCTCTCTGAAAGCAGGGCCAACGTGCCGACCAAATGTGCGAACACACCGCCACGATCGATGTCTGCAACAAGAATCACCGGGCAATCGACAGCTTCGGCATAGCCCATATTGGCAATGTCACGATCACGCAAGTTGATCTCGGCAGGGCTGCCCGCACCCTCGACGATCACCGCATCGTAAGCGTCGACCAGCCGACGGTGGGATGTCATCACAGCTTCAAAAGCAACTCGTTTGTAGGCGTGGTAGTCGCGTGCGTCCATGGTAGCGACAGCATGGCCGTGCACGATGACCTGGGCACCTACGTCCGTATTTGGCTTCAACAAGACGGGATTGAAATCGACTAACGGTTCGAGCTTGCAAGCCTGAGCCTGTACCGCTTGTGCGCGACCGATTTCGCCGCCATCCACCGTCACAGCCGAATTCAACGCCATGTTCTGGGGTTTGAACGGCGCGACCCTGCTGCCGCGTCGATAGGCCCATCGGCACAATGCCGTCACCAGTGTGCTTTTGCCGGCGTCCGACGTGCAGCCTTGGACCATCAGTACATGCGCGGTCATCGCCGTATCTCGCCGAGTGCTCTATCCAGGCGCTCGAACGCAATCTCATCGCGCGGCAAACCGAAGCGCAAACTCGATGGCGTATCGAACAAGCGCACAAGAATGCCGCGCGACGCAAGCTCACCATGCAGCCATGATGCGTCCACATGCAAACACCACTGGAACAAGCCGCAACCTCCTGCAGGGGCAAGTCCGTACCGACTCAGCAATTCAGACAAGCGTTCGCTCGTACGCAGAAGGCGCTCGCGCGCGTGCATCTGCCAGGATGTATCAACCAGCGCATGCTGCAATACGTAGCGCGTAGGCCCGCTCAATGTCCACGGTCCGAGCTTCTCCTGCAACGCATTGAGCAAAGCGGGGGCGGCACATACGAACCCGGCGCGCGCACCCGCCAAACCAAAGAACTTGCCTGCCGAGCGCAGCACGATCAGACCTTCGCGATATGTGTGTGGGCATAAGCTACGGTCTGGCGTTACGTCCATGAACGCCTCATCCACCACCAGCCAGCCACCCCGCGCTGCAAGCGCTTCGTGGATCTGCAACAACTGCTCCGGTTCGAAGCGATCTCCGCCAGGGTTATTGGGATGGATCAAGACCAGCACATCCCAGGATGCAAGCTCGGCGAACAATGCATCGGCAGCCATGCCGCTCACCTGGTGTCCCGCTCGTTCCCATGCTTGCCGGTGTTCGGCATATCCGGGTGCGATGATGCCGACACGTGACGGCGCACGCAGCGACGGCAACGCTTGAATGGCCGCCTGCGAACCCGCCACCGGCAATATATGCGGTGCTGCGTAGTACGCATACGCCGCATCCATCAGACCGTCCTCTTCCTCCGGAAGCCACTGCCACGCTGCAGGCGGGATGGCCGGCACCGGCCAACCGAACGGGCTGATACCCGTGGACAGATCAAGCCATTGCTCCCATGGGATGCCGTACTTGTGCGCAGCACGCCGCAAACGTCCGCCATGCTCAAGCATGGATGCCTCCGCTTGTTGCTATACCAAGCAGCAGCGCTGCCAGCATCCAGATCACCACACCATGACGGACCAGACGACATGCTTTGTGAATGGAACCGGCATCGGGTGCCTGACCTTCGCCGAGTGGCGGCCGCGCCTCCCACACACCGTGATACGGCGCCGCACCGCCCAGCTGCACACCGAGAGCGCCCGCGCCTGCAGCCATGACCGGGCCCGCATTGGGACTGTCCCATTGCGCAGCCTGCGTGCGCCAACATCGCCACGCACCATCGAAATGCCCAGCCAGCGCATAGGTAAACGCGGTAAGCCGCGCGGGCAGGAAGTTGAGCACATCGTCGATGCGCGCCGCCGCCCAGCCAAACCGCTCATAGCGCGGCGTTCGGTAACCCCACATTGCGTCAAGCGTGTTGACCAGTCGATAGAGCAGTGCACCGGGCGCTCCGAGCACGGCAAACCAGAACAAGGTGCCGAATACGGCATCGTTGCCATTTTCCAGCACGGACTCCGTCGCGGCGGCGGCAACCTGCTGTGCGTTCAAAGCCACAGTGTCACGGCTGACCATGCGCCCGACGGCATGGCGAGCCGCATCGAGATCATCCCTGGCAAGCGCCTCGGCCACGGGCCGCGCATGCTCTCCAAGACTGCGCAAGCCTAGCGCCAGATACAACGTTATGACCGCGATGCACCATGCCGCCCATGCCGGCACAGCTTGCTGGATGGTCCGCAGCATCAGAACCAAGGGCAGCACGGCCAACGCCCACGCCAATATACCTCGCACACGTCGATCCGCATGTATGCAATGCTCGATCCAGACGGCTAGACGGCCAAATGCCACCAGAGGATGCCCACGGCGCGGCTCGCCTAGCCATGCATCAAGCAAAACGGCGGCAAGCATGGCCGTCATGGTGCTCATGCGCGAAACAAGCCCAAGGCCGCCGAGGGATGCGAAGGAAAGTAGAAGTGCACGAAGCTGGCGGTAAAGCGACGATCGCGATAGACCGCCTCGCGGCCAGGGCCCCCATTGGGATTGAACGCATGTGCGATCGGCTCCGCATCGATCGATGCCTGCGCGTAGTGAAAAGTATGCCCGCGCAAGCTGCCTTCAGGCAGATCAACGCCCTGAAGACCCAACGCTGCGAGCCGCGGTTGCAAGACCGCACGACCGGGCAATAAAGCCGCCATCGTCGCCTCGTGCCCGCTTTGATCCGTCAGCCCATCGAGCGCGAAGAGCAATCCGCCACATTCGGCAAGCATGGGTTTGCCGGTATCGCGATGCGTGCGCAAGGCTGCATGCAAGTCGGTCCGTCGCGACAAGGCATCCAGATGCAGCTCTGGATAACCACCCGGCAACCATACGGCCTCGCAGTCGGGTAAGGCATCACCGGCCAAAGGCGAGAAGAAACACAATTCCGCACCCGCCGCGCGCAATAGATCCAGATTGGCCGGATAGATAAAGCAAAATGCGTCATCGCGCGCCACGGCAATACGCTGTCCTTTCAATAGGGGCGGAATGCTTTCGCTGGCCGAGGTTTCGAATGCAACAGGCGGCGGCAGTGCCGTTGCGGCATGTTGCGCCCACGCATCGGCCAAGGCATCGAGTCGCGCATCGATATCGGATAGCTCCGCTGCCGCGATCAAACCCAGATGCCGTTCCGGCAGCGCAAGCCGCTCTTCGCGCGGCAATGCGCCGAGCCAGTGCAAGGAGGCAGGAAGGCTCTCTTTCAGCAGCTGCGCGTGATAAGCACTACCGATGCGATTGGCAGCCACGCCATACATCGACAGCCCTTCACGGTAGGTTGCCAGGCCACAGGCAAGCGCGCCAAAGGTTTGCGCCATCGCCGAACCATCGATAACCGCCATCACCGGCACGCCCAATTGCTGTGCAAGATCGGCGCTGGACGGCGCGCCATCGAACAACCCCATTACACCTTCCACCAGGATCAGATCAGCATCGCCCGCGGCATCAAAGAGACGCTTGCGTACATCCGCTTCGCCGCACATCCACAGATCGAGCTGATAAACCGGCGTACCTGCGGCGCAGGCCAGCACCGTGGGATCGAGGAAATCGGGCCCGGTCTTGAACACACGCACGCGCCGCCCCTGCCGGGTGTGCCAGCGGGCAAGTGCAGCGGTCACTGAAGTCTTGCCCTGCCCCGATGCCGGCGCGGAAACCAGCAAGGCCGGGCAGTGCCGGACATGGCTCATAGCTCCACGCCTTTTTGTGCCTTGATGCCGGCCTCGAAAGCATGCTTGACCACACGCATCTCGGTGACCGTGTCGGCGACAGCGATCAATCCATCCGGTGCGCCGCGGCCGGTGATGACGACATGTTGGCGTGGGGGACGTGCCGTCACGGCCGTCAGCACTTGCTCCAGCGATACGTATTGCTTCACCAAGGCGATATTGAGCTCGTCCAGCAATACGAAGTCATAAGCGGGATCGGCGAGCATGCCTGCGGCGATGGACCATGCGGCTTGCGCCGCTGCGATGTCGCGCGCCTTGTCCTGAGTCTCCCAGGTAAAGCCCTCGCCCATGACGTGATAGTCGAGCTGGTCGCCGGCGAAATGGCGAAAAAAAGCCTCCTCACCCGTGGAAAAGGTGCCTTTGATGAACTGCACCACGCCGCACTTGAAGCCGTGCCCCAGCGAACGCGCCAGCATGCCGAAACCGGAAGAGCTCTTGCCCTTGCCGTTGCCGGTGTTCACCACCAGCACGCCCCGATCGATCGTGGCGCGCGCGATCTTGCGATCGACCAACTCTTTTTTGCGCTGCATGCGTTCGCGGTGACGCTCTTCGGGTGTCATGTCATCGCGCGGCGAACGTTCGCTCATGGCCGCACCGCGGCACGGTCGGCAAACGGGAAAGACACATTCATGGATGCACTCCTTATCGTGTGCCCGGCAAGGGCGCTCGACACACGGAAGGAAGATGATGCGGCAACACGCCGAGGCGTGGCACCCGGACACGGCCCTCCGCCTGTCTGGTTTAAAGCCTGCCGAGGCAAGCTCTCGCATAAGGCCGGTCTCCGGGCTTGCGAGCGAAGGCCTGCGCCTTCTGGCCCACGCCTTCCCGTGCTCGGCACAGTGGCGCTCTGTGGACCTGTTGCTCGCCTACCGTTGCGGGGGCAGCTCCGGAGTCATCGCCCTGACACTGAGCGATCTCACCGGATTCCCGTTTCAACCACTGGCTTTAGGGCCAGCAGTCACCTTAGGCCGGAGCATCATAAATGTCCTGCTCCAGGACGCCTAGCCCGAGCGTCGTTACACGCCAGCTGCACCGACCGATAACGATGCTGGCGTGAGGCGGCCCGCGTCAATGGCTGACATAGGGAGTAAGTCCATGCCGGGTAGCGATATTTCCATTTGGACTTTCGGACGCCTAATCGTCGGTTGATGGTCCGCCTCATTGTCATTAATCTGAAATTGCTGCCCCGCAGCAAAACAACAAGCTAGGGGAAAACTCGCAATGAAGAAAGACGACCGCTCGCCTTATCAAGGCAGGCCCAAGAACGATTCCATCAAACTTCTCACGGCTTCAGTGTTGTTGGCACTCGCCACCACCGCTGCTGCCCAGGACACCTCGCAAGCAGCCTCCAGCGACAAAGCGAAAAACCTGCAGGCCGTGATCGTGACCGGCACACGCGCGCAGAATCGAACCGACAGCACCTCGTTATCGCCGATCGACGTCGTACCGGCTTCAGCCCTGCAAAGCACCGGCACCACCGAACTTTCCACTGCTCTCGCGCGCCTGATTCCTTCGCTGAATTTTCCGCGCCCTTCCGCCACCGACACTACCGATTCGCAACGTCCCGTACAGTTGCGCGGCTTGGCTCCGGATGAAGTCCTGGTGCTGGTCGACGGCAAGCGCTGGCACAACAGCGCCATGGTGAACGTGGACGGCACCATCGGCCGCGGTTCAGCTCCGGTGGATCTCAACACCATTCCGCTTTCTGCCATCGATCACATTGAAGTGCTGCGTGACGGTGCGTCTGCGCAATACGGTTCCGACGCGATCGCCGGTGTGATCAACATCATTCTGAAGCATGGTGCGCAAGGCGGCTCGGTGGAGCTGGATGGCGGCCAATACCAACGCGGCGGCGGACGACAATGGCAGGGTTCGGCCAACTTCGGCATTCCATTGAGCGGTGACAAAGGCTGGCTGCGCATCAGCGTGGATGACGGGCATCAAGATCCGACCAATCATGGCGGCGTCGACATCCGCTATCCCCAATTCGGTGAGAAACAAGTGTTCGGCGATCCCTCGGTGAGCGAGCACAATCTGTTCCTGAACACGCAATACGACCTCACCAACAACATCCAGTTTTATGCCTTTGGCAGCTACCACGATCGCAACGCGATTTCCGACGAGCTGTATCGCAATCCCTATGGCTACCCGTCATCAGTAGCGTCCCTGCTTACGTCGCTCTATCCCGGCGGCTATCAACCGCTACTACAGGCTCGCAGCACCGATCAGGCGCTGGTAGCCGGCGTACGCGGCACAACCAGTGGCGGGTGGCGCTGGGATGTAAGCGCCAACTACGGCGGCAATCGTGTATCGCTGGATACGATCCACACCGCCAACTACGCCTTCCTGCACGATTTTGGCTATACGCCCAACAGCTTCTTCGATGGCGTGGTCTCATCCGCGCAGCAGGTCGCCGATGTCGATATCGCAAAAGACTTCAACCTGAGCTGGTTGCCCAATGCGGTAACGCTGGCCTTCGGCGGCGAGTATCAACGCGACACGTATCAGATCAGTGCTGGCGATCCGAGTTCGTACTACGTGGGCACATCGGGCGTGAGCGGGGGCGCGCAGGGTTTCAGTGGCTACAGTCCCGTGAACGTGGGCTCATGGAGTCGCAGCGACGTAGCGCAGTATGTAAGTCTGGAAACCAACCTCACCGACAAACTCGGCACCTCGTTCGCCGTACGGCATGAGGATTACAACGACTTCGGCAACACGGTGTCGGGTGCCTTGGCTGCACGCTACGACTTTACCGATCGCTTCGCGTTGCGTGGCAGCGTCTCGACCGGATTCCGCGCCCCGTCGTTGGCGCAGGAAGACTATTCCCAGATCGGCTCGCTTTACCTGACACCCAGCAACGCAGGACCTGGGGTAGCGCCTGGCATCTATCAGACCGGCCTGTTGCCAGTGAACAATCCGGTAGCGCAATTGCTGGGAGCTCAGTCACTGCGTCCGGAGCGCTCGCACAACTACACCGTCGGCGCGGTGTTCAATCCGATCGACCCGCTGACGCTGACCTTGGATATCTACCAGATCCAGATCTACAACCGCATCGTGCTCTCCAGCACGCTGAGCGGACTCAACAATCCGGCGGTGGTGGATTACCTTGCCGCGCATGGCATCACCAATGTGTCCTATAGCTCGGCGCAGTATTTCACCAACGCGGTAGATACACGCACTCAGGGCGGCGACATCGTCGCCAGCTACCATTCGGATTTCGGCAACGATGGCGTGCTGGACAGCACGCTGAGCTATAACTACAACCGCACGCAAGTCATGGGCGTAGCGCCGAATCCGCCACAATTGGAAGCGCTGGGCCTGCAATTGCAGCGTGTGACCTATCGCGACATCAAAGGCCTGCTGGCCAACTCCACGCCACGAAGCAAGTTGATCCTCAACGAGAACTACACGTTGGGTCACTGGGCATTCAATGGCAACCTCACCCGTTACGGCAGCTTTACGGCATATAGCAACAGCACGTACCTGCTTAACCAGACCTTCAGCCCGCAATGGGTGTTCGATCTGGCTGGCAGCTACAACCTGGACAGCTGGACATTCACACTGGGCATGGACAATGTCACCAACAGTTATCCGGACAAGGTGATTGCCGCGAACAACAACAACGGCACCATTCCTTACTCAGAATTTTCACCCGCGGGCTTCAATGGGCGTTACTATTACACCAAAGTGATCTATCACTGGTGATTCAACAAGCCCACTGCCAAACACTTGTGCGATGCATGCATGGAAATCCCGGCCTTGAGCCGGGATTTTTTTGCGGCAGAAATTTGCGGCCAGGTCGCACTCACGGCGGGCTTGCTTCACCCCTCCCCCGCTAACCGCAGGGGAGGGTGATGCCTGTCACGCATGCTTGTGGAAAGCGAGATGCCCACCTTCAGCACTTACCGCAATCGTGTCACCCGAGGTGAAACGCCCTTCCAGGATTTCCTTCGCTAGCGGATTCTCCAACTGCTGCTGGATCGCACGCTTGAGTGGACGCGCACCGTATACCGGATCGAAGCCGACATTGCCGAGCAGATCCAGGGCCTTGTCATCAACCTCCAGCTTGAGCTCACGCTCAGCAAGACGTTTTTCCAGGTACGCCAGCTGGATGCGTGCAATGGCACGAATCTGCTTCTTCTCCAGCGGACGGAATACCACCAGCTCATCGAGGCGATTGATGAACTCCGGCCGGAAATGAGCCTGCACTACACCGAGTACCGCCGCTTTCATCTGCAGATAATCAGCCTCGCTATCACCGGCGTTTTCCTGGATGAGTTGCGAGCCGAGATTGGACGTCATCACGATCACGGTATTGCGGAAGTCCACGGTGCGACCCTGGCCATCTGTAAGGCGGCCATCATCGAGCACCTGCAGCAACACGTTGAATACATCCGGATGTGCTTTCTCCACTTCGTCCAGCAGAATCACGCTGTACGGACGGCGACGCACGGCTTCCGTGAGATAGCCACCTTCCTCGTAGCCGACATAACCCGGAGGCGCACCGATCAAGCGCGCCACGGAATGCTTTTCCATGAACTCGCTCATATCGATGCGTACCATCGCGTCCTGCGTGTCGAACAGGAATTCGGCCAGCGCCTTGCACAGCTCGGTCTTGCCTACCCCGGTGGGGCCAAGGAACAGGAACGAACCATAGGGACGATTCGGATCGGACAAGCCCGCACGAGCGCGACGGATCGCATCCGACACGGCTCGCACCGCTTCATCCTGACCGACTACGCGCTTGTGCAGCGCCTGTTCCATATGCAGCAGCTTTTCGCGCTCGCCTTCGAGCATCTTGCTGACCGGTATACCCGTCCAGCGCGAGACCACTTCAGCGATTTCTTCCTCTGTGACACGGTCCTGCACGAGCTTGAAGTCCTGCTGTTCGGCAGCCTGCGCGGCGGCCAGCTGCTTTTCCAGTTCCGGCAGGCGTCCGTACTGGATCTCACTCATCTTGGCGTAGTCCTGCCGACGCTGCGCCGCTTCAAGCTCTACCCGTGCCTGCTCGATCTGCTCCTTCACCTTGGTGGCACCTTGCAGCGCCGCCTTTTCCGATTTCCACACTTCATTGAGATCGGAGAACTCGCGTTCAAGCTTGGCGATGTCCGCGTCCAGATCCGCAAGGCGCTTCTTGGATGCCTCGTCGGTTTCCTTCTTCAACATTTCGCGCTGGATCTTCAATTGAATCAGGCGACGTTCCAGGCGGTCGAGTTCCTCCGGCTTGGAATCGATCTCCATGCGGATGCGCGAAGCCGCTTCATCCATCAGGTCGATGGCCTTGTCCGGCAGCTGACGATCCGTGATGTAACGATTGGACAAGGTCGCCGCGGCGACGATGGCGGGATCGGTGATCTCCACGCCATGATGCACGGCGTAACGCTCTTTCAAGCCACGCAAGATCGCGATGGTGTCTTCGACGCTCGGCTCGCCGACGAATACTTTCTGGAACCGGCGTTCCAGCGCGGCATCCTTTTCGATGTATTTGCGGTATTCGTCCAGCGTGGTGGCGCCGATGCAGTGCAGCTCTCCGCGCGCCAGCGCCGGCTTGAGCATATTGCCGGCATCCATGGCGCCTTCCGCCTTGCCGGCACCGACCATGGTATGCAGTTCGTCGATAAACAGAATGATCTGGCCTTCGTTTTTGGCCAAGTCGTTAAGCACGGCCTTGAGGCGCTCCTCGAACTCGCCGCGGAACTTCGCACCGGCGATCAATGCTCCCATGTCGAGCGCCAGCACGCGCTTGTCGCGCAGGCCTTCGGGCACCTCGTTCTTGATGATTCGCTGTGCCAAGCCTTCGACGATGGCCGTCTTGCCCACACCGGGTTCGCCGATCAGCACCGGGTTGTTCTTGGTACGCCGCTGCAATACCTGCACCACGCGGCGAATTTCTTCGTCGCGACCAATCACCGGATCGAGCTTGCCGCTCTCGGCACGCGCAGTGAGATCAATGCAGTATTTCTCCAGCGCCTGGCGCTGATCCTCCGCGTTCTCGCTCTGCACCTTCTCACCACCGCGCAGTTTTTCGATGGCGGCTTCGAGATTCGCCTTGGTCGCACTCGCTGCCTTCAACGCAGCACCGAGTTCACCTTTGTCTTCCAGCGCCGCCAGCACGAACAATTCGCTGGCAATGAACTGATCGCCACGCTGCTGCGCCAGTTTGTCGGTGAGGTTGAGCAAACGGGTCAGTTCATTGCTGGCGTGGATGTTGCCTTCCTGACCGCTTACTTTGGGCAGCCGCTCCACCAATTCGTTCACGCGCTGACGAAACGCGGGCACGTTGACATGGGCCTGGGTGAGCAGGGGCGCGGTCGAACCACCTTGCTGATCAAGCAAGGCAGCCATGACATGCACCGGCTCAAGTATGTTGTGGTCGCGCCCCACCGCCAACGATTGTGCGTCGGCAAGCGCTTGCTGGAAACGCGAGGTAAGTTTGTCCATTCGCATTGAGGTATCCCCAAAAAGGTTTTGGCGGACGCGCCGCCACTGGCCGAAAAGATGCGGACAGCGCGGTGCTATTCAAGCGGAATCCAGCTTGATACCAGGCCGCAGGTTAAGCCACCCAGCGGGGAGAGGCGAGTCATGCTCGCCCTGCGGACGCTTCAGGGCCGCCACTGCGAGGCTTTGGAAATTAACTCTGAGTCAGCCAGATCAGGCTGGCAAAGCGGCCGCTACGCGCACCTTCGCGCCGATACGAATAAAAACGCGCGTCACTGCGCGTATCGAAGCCACCTCCATAGATACGCGAGATACCGACAGCTTGCAGCCGTTGTCTTGCCAACACGGCAAGGTCACAGAGCCAATGGCCTGGGCACGTGGGTGTGAAGGCGGCATCCGCGGCGGCGGCGTGATGAGTAAATGCCTTGCGCACTTCCTCGCCCACTTCATAGGAAGCGGCACCGATACATGGTCCTAGCCAGGCCATTAGGTGAGTGGCTGGCCGCTGCATCTGGGCGACAGTCTCCTCCAGCACTCCGGCGGCAAGCCCGCGCCACCCGGCATGGGCGGCGCCAATGGTGCTGCCTTCGTCGTCACAGAACAGGACAGGCAGGCAATCGGCCGTCAGTATCGCCAATACCGTGCCAGGGAGATGCGATACGGCAGCATCGGCCTCGGGCTCTCCGGGACCTGGCAAGGGCCCGAGTTCGGCGATCACGGTGCCGTGTACCTGCCGCAGCCAACGGGGTTCCGCGGGAAGCGCCAGCGCCTGACGCAATACGCTGCGGTTATTGCACACGATCTGATTATCTTCTCCCGTCCGCAGCCCGAGGTTGAAACGTCCGAACGGCGGCTGCGATACACCTGGCCCCAGGCAGGTGGTCACCGCGGCACGCACATACCGTGGCGCGGGCCAATCGGGAAAGATCCAAGCGTCATTCATCGAAGACGAGGTCATTACTCGTCCTGAGTATTGATAGCGAGATCGGTGCGAAGCGCCGCGATCAGCTCTTCCATGTCATGCGGTCGTGGCACCTCGAACGAGAGGCCCTGACCAGTAACAGGATGCTCGAACGACAAGCGTTCGGCATGCAGCGCCTGGCGTCGAAAACCGCGCAGCGCCGTTACCAGCTCCGGGATGGCCCGCTTGGGCAGCCTCAGGCTGCCACCATACAAAGGATCGCCGACCAACGGATGACCGATGTGTGCCATATGCACACGGATCTGATGGGTGCGCCCCGTTTCCAGGTTGCACTGAATCAGCGTATGCGCGCGAAAGCGCTCACGCAGGCGGTAATGCGTGACGGCGTGCTTGCCGTCATCCTCATCGCGGACCGCCTGACGCAACCGGTCGCTGTGATGGCGGCCGATAGGAGCATCTACGGTGCCCCCGGCGATCAAGGCACCGAGCACCACCGCTTCATACTGCCGCTCTACCGCATGGCGGGAGAGCATGTCGACCAGTGCCGTATGCGCGGCAAGGGTCTTGGCAACAACCATCAGGCCGGACGTGTCCTTGTCGAGACGGTGCACGATGCCACCTCGCGGCAGCTCGGCCAGCTTGGGGTCGTGATGCAGCAAAGCGTTGAGCACCGTACCCGCAGGATTACCGGCGCCGGGATGCACGACCAACCCCGCCGGCTTGTTCAGCACCAGCAGATATTCGTCCTCGTAGACGATATCCAGGGCAATATCTTCCGGTGCGCTATCGACCTCGATCTGAAGCTCGGCCTCCAGGCATACCTGCTCGCCGCCTCGCAGCAAGTGACGCGGCATCACCGGCGCGCCATCCAGGGTTATGGCGCCGGCCTTGATCCAGGCGGCGAGACGGGAGCGGGAATAGTCCGGGAACATCTCGGCCAGCGCCTGGTCGAATCGTCGACCCGCAGCTGACAGGGGCACCACTGCTTCATGACGGATGATCGAGCCTGTCTTCACCCTCGATCCCCCGGCTGGGAGCCTGTTTCGGCTATGATCCCTTTTCGCTCTGACATCTGAACCTCTTACTCATGCGCGTAACCAAGCTGCCGGCCATCCCGACAACTGCTCTTAAAGTACTGATCGTGCTCGTCCTGGCGTTGACGATGAGCGCCTGCTCCTGGTTCCGGCACAAAGGCGATCCGCTCGATACCTTGCCGTTGCCGCAGCTTTACGCCAGAGCCCACAACGATCTCATTCATTCCGACTACTCGGCAGCCGAGAAAGCCTACCAGCGTCTGATCGCCCGATTCCCGTCGGGTCCGTTCAACGAGCAGGCCCAGCTTGAGCTCGCCTACGCGCAATACAAGAACAACAAGCCGGATGATGCCTATTCCACGATCAACCGCTTCATCAAGGCCAATCCGCTCAACCCACATGTGGATTATGCCTATTACTTGCGCGGCCTGATCAACTTCGACCGCACCGCTGGTGTGTTCGAACGCGTGTTTTCCAGCAAGCAAATGGGTGCGCAGACTCGTCGCGACCAGGGCTATAACCTGAAAGCATTCGACGATTTCGCCGAACTCAGCCGCCGCTTTCCCGACAGCGCCTACGCGGCGGACGCACGCCAGCGCATGATTTATCTGCGTAACGTGCTGGCCCAGTTCGAAATCAACGTGGCGAAGTTTTACCTGCGCAACAAAGCCTATGTAGCAGCGGCAGATCGCGCGCAGTATGTCGTCGAGCACTACCAGGAATCCCCCGAAGCAGGTGACGCCCTGGCTATCATGTGCCGCAGCTACCTTGCCTTGAACCAGAAGCAGCAAGCCGCACAGGTCCGCAAGGTGCTCGCGCTCAACTATCCGGATCATCCTTATCTAAAGGACCCGAAGTGGCCGCATTCGCCGTCGCTGATACGCAAGATGATTCCGTTCTCGGGTCACTATTGACGCAGTAAATCTCTCAAGAATCAAAAAGCTGGCGACAATGGTTGCCAGCACTTTTGGAAAAACATAGCTACACCAAGGATTGTAGATCCTGTGCAACCTGGCAGAGCCACGGATAGGCTTGTGCTAGAAAATCTTTAGCTCGCCCACATTACTTAATAGTCAAGCGCCACGCGGCTATTAAGCCGGCTACTCGAAACGTCCCAAATCATCAAGCGTGTAAACGGCATTACTCCGCTCTCCGGGTTGAGCCGACATAGGCAGGCTCAGTTCGAAGCCCTATTCGCTGCGGGGTCATCGGATAAGTTGAAGGCCGTTACCTTTATCTTCTGATACTTGCACGCAGCATCATCACACAAGCCTGAAAACCATATTTCACCATTGCCAATCATGACGCCCTCGTCCCGGGTGAATAGCAATGCGTACCTCTGATTCCTCACTGTAGCTATAAGTTCAGAGGAAAAAATGCGCGCATAATTAGCAACAAAATCTCTTTCGGACCGCAGAATTATTTTCCTACCCTTAATCGTTAACGACATCGGGTAATTAATCATGCCCGCCACCTTCGCCACATCTCCCCAGGCGACGGCCCGCTGAAATTCCTCGAAGAATTTCCGATAGAGCACGTGCTGGCCAAAAAGCAGGTCAAGGCGAGCATCAATCTCACTGTCTGCTCGCGTCTCGGGCTGATCGCCTTGAAATGGCGCGCTCGCATAGCATCCGTGTGCATAAAGCAACATCAGAATCAGCAGTATCGTCCTTGCCTTCATGTTGCATCCCGACGACTAATTTTTTTGGAAAGCTAAAGATCTTCCTACCAAAACTATCAGAAAATCCGGACACGATTTCAGGACTTTTCCGATGGAAGTTCGCCTGATATCCAGGCAATTAATACTTCACGTGTCTCGCTAAATCATAGACACCTCATCATACCTCTCTGTCCATTATCAGGTGCTCAATGGCAATCCCTCTATACCTATGGCTTAAAGATGAAGACGGAACACTTGTAAAAGGATCCAGCCAAGTCACTGGGCGGCTAGGAAGCATTGAAGTATTGAGCTTTTCTCACGGCCTCCATATTCCCATCGATGGAAGCACTGGAAAGCTCTTAGGAACCCGCTCCCATTTTCCGTTACTTATAGAAAAAGAAATAGACAAATCCTCCCCTTATCTTTACATGGCCATAGCGAAAGAAAAAACACTTCAAACAGCAGAAATAAAATGGTACCGAATAAACAATGCCGGGCACGAAGAAGAATATTTCAATATTTTAATGACAAACGTAAAAGTTGTTTCTGCCTGCCCACGCGTCCCCAACATTAAAGAGCAACCTTCTTCCCACCTAAACCACTATGAAACAATTGAGTTTCGCTATGAAGAAATAAAATGGTCATACCTTGATGGAAATGTAGCCTTTAAAGATTCTTGGAATTTTATCTGATAAGAAAAACACTAGCATCATTTAATTATCGAATTCATCCTTAAAAATCTCTTCGATTAATCCCATGATGATTGGCAGCTATCGGAAATGGAAATATCTCGCAGCCTAAACCGATGGGGTTTCTATGAAGAGGTCATCATCATACGTGTGTAGGCTGAAAACATGGCAAACGAGCATATGAGCTTGAGCAAGGCTGGATATGCAGCGCTCAGGCGCAGAGAGGGCACTAGGCTCCATTATTACAACGACAAGAAGGTCAACGGCAACTGTACATGGGGAGTGGGCACGCTGGCCCATTTCGGGCCATGTACTCCAGAAGAACTGCGCCAAAAGGTTACGGCTAAAGATGTCAATCGAGAGTTAGCGGTGCGTGTGCACGAGAAAGAACGCATCGTGAGAAGGCTTATAAGGCACCACCAGCTGACTCAAGCTCAGTTCGACGCTGCTGTCTCCTTCGCCTACAACTCCAATACCATCAACACGCGACGTGCGTTGGCGCCAGCAGATCGCGGAGACATGATTACGGTGGTACAGCGGATGATGCAGAACGTATACATCACGCCACACGATGCTTATGGTCGTCGCGCTGGCACTCCAGAGTACAGCCGAGGACTCCATAATCGGCGTATCGAAGAGACACAGCCATTTCGAAACAGCATGGTTACCGGAGTACCTCAATGAAGTACCCTGCACTTGCATCGATATTGCTCCTGCTATTAGCGAGCGATTGCCACGCACAGGTACTCACTATCACCGATTTTGTTGGAACTTGGAAAATCACCAAGCTAGCGGGTTATGCGAATATCAGTGATGGGCCACCTGGTCTAAAGGTATTGCAGGGGACTACGTTAATTGTCTCTCCGAAGGGAATAAAGCTTGGCATTGATAAAGAAGCCTGCCTCTTCACATCAGGCTTTGAAGTCAAGGAAGTCGAAGCAGCGCCATACCTTAAAGACAACGCCGGGGCAACTCCTGAAGGCGTCAAGCTTCCAACCAGAGTAACCATTCTAGATAGTGATGCCTGCCCGCCAATTTTTTGGCTAAACGAAAATCTTTTGGAGATTGATGTAGGTGGCGTTTTCGTTACTGCTGAGCGACAACAATAAGGATAAAGCCATAACCCGCGATGACGAGCCAGGTTCACAGGGAATATGTAAGACCCAGGCTCACTTCCTTAATGCAACAATCCCATGCCTTTGCGTTGCGATGCAAAAATCAAGTATGTATCAGCATTTCCGATGCCGAAACGCATATCAAGCATAATTCGGACAATAAATGGAATTAACCGGCGGGCCACTTAATCACCTCGGAAATCATCTTATAACTTATGAGATCGTAGAAATTCAACGAAGAAGCTTTTCCCACGTTTGTTATTGGATTTTTATGTCGCCACTTGCATATCTATAGGCATATTTTCCGCACACCTACTCACCGCCCTTCTATTTAATGTGCCACTGACCTGGGCATAAAATCATTCCATATAACAAGGGAAGATCCGGCCAATGCCGACGACTGGAAGACTTGGTCCTTATGGCGTATTGGCTATTTCCCCCTGATCGGCTGGATTGCGATTTTCTATGCCGCAAATCCATACGCCGCCACTTCAGAAAAATAAACTAGCCGTCAAGCGTCGCAAATAGGCCCTATCTACTTCCAACCGGAAGTAATCGGATAACGCCGTTCACGACCAAATGCGCGCGTCGTAACACGCGGTCCAGGCGCCGATTGGCGCCGTTTGAATTCGTTGGCCAAGACCAGGCGTACCACCCGATGTACGACGGTAGCGTCGTAACCTGCGGCGATGATTTCTGCTTGCGATTGCTCTTGCTCTATAAAGCGCACAAGAATCGCATCGAGTACATCGTAGGGTGGAAGCGAGTCCTGATCTGTCTGGTTTTCGCGCAGCTCAGCCGAAGGCGGGCGCTCGATCACCGCCGGAGGAATCACCCAGGCGTGACCACGCTGCGATGAAGCATCTTGATTAATGGACTCATTACGCCAGCGCGCAAGCCGATAGACTTCTGTCTTATATACGTCTTTGAGTGGCGCGTAAGCGCCACACATGTCGCCATAGAGCGTGGCATAACCCACCGCCATCTCGCTCTTGTTGCCGGTCGCCAGCAACAAGCGACTATGCTTGTTGGACAATGCCATCAACATCACGCCGCGCGTGCGTGATTGCAAGTTTTCTTCCGTAATGTCGGGCTTCTTGTCGCCAAACAACGGCGTGAGTGCGCTCACGAAGGTGTTGTAGACAGGTTCGATACCTACAACGTGATACTCGACGCCGAGTCGCTCGGCTTGCTCACGTGCGCCCTCCAACGATAGCTGCGAGGTATAGCGCATCGGCATCATTACAGCGGTGACACGCTCGGGTCCTAGCGCATCTACCGCTAGCGCCAAAGTGAGTGCCGAATCGATGCCGCCGGAAAGCCCAAGCAGCACTCCACCAAATCCGTTCTTGTCGATGTAGTCGCGAATACCGCGAACCAATCCAGCGTAAAGCACTGCTTCGTGCGATGTGTCGGAAACCGTCGGCCAATCGCGTGCATGCAAGGTGCGATCGGAGGGATCGAAATCAGCCCACAGCAGCGCATCGACAAATGCAGGCGCGCGGGCGGCGATGCTTCCGTCGCCGTTCACCAGCAGCGAACCACCGTCGTATACCACCTCGTCCTGACCTCCAACAAGGTTGAGGTAAACGAAGGCGCATCCGGTCTCCTTTGCCCGTGCGGCGAGTACGTCCTCGCGAGTGGCCTGCTTAGCCTCATCCCATGGCGAGGCATTGATCACCACAATCAGTTCGGCACCTGCCGCTGCCGCCGCGGCAGCGGGCTCGCTTTGCCACACGTCTTCGCAAATCAGATAGCCGACACGAACGCCATCGACAATGGTTACCGCACTGGTACGGCCATGACGAAAATAGCGCTTATCGTCGAATACACCGTAATTGGGCAATGCCTGTTTGTGCGTGATCTGTGCGATTTCCCCGCCTCGCAGCAAGGCCGCAGCGTTATACACCTCGCCCAGGCTGTGCGGAAAGCCGACGATGGCGGCAAGACCGTTGGTCTGGGTGGCCAGTTCCTGGATTGCCTCCTGGCACGCAGCAAGAAAGCTGGGGCGCAAAAGCAGGTCTTCAGGCGGATAGCCGCTGATCGTCAGCTCGGGAAATACGACCAGCGATGCATTCCCTTCCTGGGCTCGCATCATCAGCTCGCTGGCTTTGGCGGTATTGGCAGCGACGGCACCGACAGGAAAATCGTATTGAGCCAGCGCGAGGCGAAGAACGGCCATGTGTGACGCTACTTATCTGGGGATCGAGTGGCGCTACATGGTAGTGGATGTGATCCAGTACAAGAGCGGAAAACGGGCCTTCATGCTCCGGAATAGGGGCAATGCACGGGTCCGTGTGATGCGTTCCTCTTCTTGCCTCGGCAGAAGGCAGTGCCCCGGGGCAAGGAAAAAGGGCCGCATCGCTGCGGCCCTTTTGTGCGAACGCGGTAACACAACCGATTACTTTTTCAGCAAGCCGGCGAGCGTCTTGCCCAGGTCCGCCGGCGACTTCACGGTGGTGACGCCAGCCTTTTCCAGCGCGGCGAACTTTGCAGCCGCCGTACCCTTGCCACCGGAGATGATGGCGCCGGCATGACCCATGCGCTTGCCAGCCGGAGCCGAGGCACCTGCGATGAAAGACACCACCGGTTTCTTGACGTATTCACCGATGAACTCAGCGGCCTCTTCTTCGGCGCTGCCGCCGATTTCGCCGACCATGATGATGCCTTCGGTCTGCGGATCGTCCTGAAACAGCTTCAGGCAGTCGATGAAGTTCAGGCCATTGATCGGGTCGCCGCCAATGCCAATACAAGTGGATTGGCCCAGCCCTTCATTGGTGGTCTGGAACACAGCTTCATACGTCAATGTGCCGGAGCGCGACACAATGCCGACCTTGCCTGGCTTGTGGATGTGGCCCGGCATGATGCCGATCTTGCACTCGCCCGGGGTGATGATGCCGGGGCAGTTCGGTCCGATCAGCACGGTTTCCGGATGCTGCGCCAGCACGTTCTTTACGCGCAGCATGTCGAGCACCGGAATGCCTTCGGTGATCGTCACGATCACGCGCACGCCGGCGTCGATCGCTTCGAGGATCGAGTCGGCGGCAAACGGCGGCGGCACGAAGATCACCGACGCGTCGGCACCGGTTTCGTCCACCGCTTCGGCCACGCTATTGAAGACGGGCAGACCAATATGTTCGGTGCCGCCCTTGCCTGGAGTTACGCCACCGACCACCTTGGTGCCGTAGTCGATCGCCTGCTCGGCGTGGAAGGTGCCCTGCTGGCCGGTGAAGCCCTGTACGATCACCTTGGTGTTCTTGTTAACCAATACGCTCATGACTTAAAGCTCCTCACTTCGCGGCAGCCACGGCTTTTTTCGCCGCGTCGTTGAGATCGTCGGCCGGCGTGATCGCCAGACCGGAGTTGGCCAGCAGCTCGCGGCCCTTCTCCACGTTGGTGCCCTGCAGGCGCACCACCACCGGAATCTTCAGACCCACTTCCTTCACCGCGGCGATGATGCCTTCGGCGATGAGGTCGCAGCGCACGATGCCACCGAAGATGTTGACCAGGATGGCCTTCACCTTGTCGGAGGAAAGAATCAGCTTGAACGCTTCGGTGACGCGCTCTTTCGTCGCGCCGCCACCGACGTCGAGGAAGTTGGCCGGCTCGCCGCCTGCCAGCTTGATCACGTCCATGGTGGCCATGGCCAGACCCGCACCGTTGACCATGCAACCGATGTTGCCGTCCATGGTCACGTAGTTGAGGTTGTGCTGCACGGCAGCCGCTTCGGCGGCGTCTTCCTGCGTGAGGTCGCGCATTTTGGCGAGATCAGCATGACGGAATTCGGCGTTGTCGTCGGAGTTCACCTTGCCGTCGAGCGCGGCGAGATTGCCGTCCTCGAGGATGGCGAGCGGGTTGAGCTCGACCAGCGACAGATCCTTCTCGTTGAACAGCTTGTACAAGCCCAGCATGATCTTGGTGAGCTGGTTCACCTGCTTCGGATTCAGATCCATCGCGAAACCGAGCTGGCGGCACTGATAGGGCTGCAGCCCTTCGACGAAATCCACCACGACGGTGTGGATGTCTTCCGGCGTCTCTTTGGCCACCTGTTCGATGTCCACGCCACCGTGCTTGGAGGCGATGAAGGTGACGGCCTTGCTGTCGCGATCCACGAGGATCGACAGATACAGCTCCTTGGCGATATTGGTGGCATCGGTGACCAACACCAGGTTCACCGGCAGCGCACGGCCGGCCGACTGGTACGTTTCCATGTTCTTGCCCAGCATGCCCTTTGCGGCGGCATGGACGTCATCCAGGCTCTTGCAGAACTTGACGCCACCGGCCTTGCCGCGACCACCTGCGTGGATCTGGGCCTTGACCATCCATTGCGAACCACCAAGGTGCTTGGCAGCGTCGACAGCGGCGTCTGGGGAGTTAGCGATTTTGCCCGGCGGCACGGCGATGCCGTACTGCGCGAACAGCTCTTTGGCCTGGTACTCGTGGAAATTCATTCGATACCTCGAGTGAATGGGGAAGGATCGAGCCTGTGCGGTAGCCACAGCACAGGCTGGGAGAACGGACGGCGGTGATACGCACTACCGGCGTGCAGTGCGCTGCAGCCACGCAAGGGTGGACTGATTAATTTTTCGTAGGTGTCACCATTGTTATCCGGCTGCAGGTCGCAGCCCCATCGGCGAAGACAGCCTGTCCTCCTGGCGCTGAGCAACGCCCTCCGCACCTCCGGACACCATGACACCTATGAAAAATTAATCAGAGCATCCCTCACATGGCGAAAACCGCGCAATACGGCCAGGTATTTTCGCGGAAGCGAGACCTGATGGAAAGGGGCGCTCTCCGAGCCACCCCCTGGCTTGGGCGCCCTTGCCGCATTTCAGGATTGAGGTACGCCGCCAATCTTGCGAAAGTGGCGAGGCGAGACGGTTTCGAAGAAACCCTCGCAGACAGCCATTGAACCAGGCATTTCCTCAGGGGGAGGGCAGGAGAATGGCCCATGCTCACCTTGATCGTGGAGCACCCAGCGCCGTGTCCAGCCGCGTGATGTCCGATTCGCCCAACAGCACGACGACCCGACATGAGTTGTTGTTTCTGAATTATTTCCGGCTCGCACAGGCACTGGTTTACGTCGGACTGGCCTTTACCCCAGCGGGTATGGGCTGGCCTCATCTGGATAACGTCGGGCTGGCGCGATTGGTCGCCGCGGGCTACCTGCTTTTTGCCCTGGCGGTGGTATCCATTACGCATTTGACCAAGGCGCTAGGCTGGCTCGGGGTGCTCAGCACCTTGTTCGTGGACATCGTGGCGGCGGTACTGGCGATAGCTGCCATGAATGATGCGCGCATCGGCATCGCCATGATGCTGGCCGTCAATCTGGCCGCGGGGGCTTTGCTGCTTCCGCTCAGGCTGGCGCTTTTCCTGGCTGCGCTGGCTACGCTGGGCGTACTGGGCCGAACGCTGTTCTCACTGTCGCACCCCGCCTCCATTGACGACCGTGATTTTCTTGAATCAGGTCTGTTCGGGATGGCGTATTTCGCCATTGTGGTGTTGTGCCACGTGCTTGGACGCCAGCTGCGCGCCAGTGAAGCACTGGCCGAGCAGCGAAGCATCGACCTTGTCAATCTTGCCCAGGTCAACGAACTGATCATTCGCCGCATGAAAACGGGCGTGATGCTGGTAGATGATGCCAATCGCATCCATCAGATCAATGAATCCGCATGGATGTTGCTCGGCAATCCCTCGTCCGACCAGCGGGACCTTGGACGCGTAGCGCCTGAACTGTCACGGCGCCTTTATCACTGGATCACCTCGGGCAAGCTGGATGAAACCGCGACACAACTCGCCGATGGCATGCCGGAGGTGGTTCCGCGCTTCAGTCGCCTCGCCCCTAACGACGATTCGCTGGTGCTGATTTTCCTGGACGATACGTCGCTGGTTTCGCGACGCGCGGAGGAACTCACGTTGAGTTCGCTGGGGCGACTTTCAGCCTCAATCGCGCATGAGATCCGCAATCCACTTGCGGCTATTCGCTATTCGGCGCAGCTCCTGGCGGAATCCACTGAGATGAGCGCCACTGATCTGCGCATGGTGGAAATCATCAACAATCACTGCAGCCGCCTCAACGACATTATTGAAAACATTCTGCAACTGTCACGGCGCGAGCGCTCGCGTCCAGAAACGTTGAACCTCGGTGACTGGGCGCACGGCTTCGTAGAGGAATACAAACAAGGCAACGATCTGGGCAGCGACTCCTTGCGGGTGATCGATAACAGCGCAATACCCGTTGTGGCCGTCGCCGATCCGCAACAGCTGCATCAAGTCGTCTGGAATCTTGTGCAGAACGCGCTGCGTTATGGGCGCATGCCGGGCGAACCAGCCCGCGTGCTGGTCGTAGTACGGCATGGCGAACATGGCGTACCGATTATGGAAGTGATCGACCGGGGACCGGGCATCGCGCCGAAAGTGGCGGCACAGATCTTCGAGCCGTTCTATACCACCCACGAATACGGCACAGGGCTGGGACTCTATCTTGCAAGACAGATGGCAGAAGCCAACCAGGCTGCTCTGGAATACGTGCGCGTCGCGGGTGGTGGCAGTTGCTTCCGCCTGGTGCTAACGCCTCCTGCGCGTATCGAACCCACGGTGTAAATGCGAACCAGCGCCATCCATCCGAGAACTTGATTTCACCCTGCCAAAGGCCTGGCCCCCTAGCCTGCGGCACAAGGCTTTTGTTATGTCGCCCTGATCACCAACGTAGTCGGCAACATCTGCGATTGCATGGGCTGTCCATGGATCAATGAAAGCACCTTGCGCGCCAGCAATACGCCGCCCTCCTGCCAGTTCTGCCGGACGGTGCTCAGTGGCGGAAGAAAACTTGCACCGAGTGGGGTGTCGTCGTAACCGATCACGGACACATCATTGGGCACCGACTGCCCAAGCTCCACCAAGGCACGGATCGCGCCCATCGCCAGCAAGTCGCTGCAAGCGAAGATGGCATCAAACCGTACTTTGCGAGCCCATAGGGAACGTACTGCATCCACGCCCGATTCCAGCGTGAAATCAGCCCGCCGCAACAGCAGTGGCTTGATCCCGTGCCCGGTCAATTCGTCGACAAAGCCAAACAGACGCTGCGCCATCTCGGGATGATCCGGATTGCCGATAAATACCGGATGGCGTCGTCCGATCGAAAGAAAGCGCTCGGCGACACTGATCCCGCCCTGGCGATTGTCGCTACCCACGACGACGTGACTGTCACCGCCTTGCGCCGCCGCGCCCCATACCACCATCGGCAAGCCCAGTTTGTCATACAGGCGCACTGCATCCTGCCGGGCACCCTGGCCTAAAAGGATCAATCCGTCGGCGGCCTGGACCGCCGCGTCCGAAGCGCCCTGGCGTGTGGTCAGCAGCACGCTGTAACCGGTCGATGTTAATTCCTGGGAGATACCACCTAGAAGCGACAGCGGGTATGGATCCCACATGGTGCGGCCGGAAGAAGGCTTCATCTCCACGATCACCGCCACCGTATGGCTACGCCGCAAGCGCAGGTTGCGGGCACTTACGTTCAATTTGTAGCCATGTTTGCGCGCCAGCGCCTGAACCCGCTCCCGCGTTTCCGCGTTTACCAGCGGGCTCTCGCTGAGCGCACGTGACACCGTGATTTTCGACACCCCCGCCAGCTCGGCCAAATCTGCCATGGTCAGGCTAGTGCGGTGTGCAAGAGGTTGTTTCTTCTTGGCCTGCGTCAAAAGACGACCCTCAGGAAAGAGGTTGCGTGATTGCCGGAAACAGCTGCGCAAGTGTGCCCGAGCTAACCGTCTCAGCCAAATGCGACCACGTTTCCACCACAACGCGTGGCGCATCATGGTGCGCCGCGTCAATGATATCGATATCTTGATATCGATATCATTCACTTTTATGCTCGCCCACCACAGGCCACCCGGGCCGATGAAAAGACCAAGCAGAAGATGCCAAGGGGAGAATGCGTGCCTAGCCACGATGCGCAAGCCATAGCCATGGAACCGGCCTACCAGGCATCTCCCGATCCCTGGCGGCTGGTGCATGTGCACCGTCCGGCCGTAAGCGAACAGGCCAAATTAGAGAGCCTGTATGCGCTGTCCAACGGCGTATTAGGTGTGCGTGGCGGCCTGGAAGAAGATCGCAGCCCTACGCAAGGGACCTTTCTTGCTGGCGTATGGGAACGCACCCCTATCGAGTATCACGAGCGCTTTCCCGGCTTTGCCCGTACCACGGATACGCGCATCCCGGCGCCGGACGGCGTTCGCATCAGCCTGCGTTTGGGCGAGGCGCCGATCGACCTCGGCGAAGGCGAATGGCTGGCCTTCGAACAGTCGTTGGATCTGCGATCCGGCTGCATGGAGCGAACCCTGCGCTGGCGCTCCCCTTCGGGCGTCACTCTGCAGATCGACGCGGAACGCATCGTGCCCCTGCAGACGCCGAATCTGCTATGCATCCGCTATCGCGTCACGTCCGTCGACTACAGCGGCCCGATCACGCTCGAATCGGCCCTGATCGCCAGCAACACAGCCGCCGAACAAGGTGACGACCCCAGAATCGGCGCTCGCATCAGCGGCGGCCTGAGCATCACCGCCTCCGATGCCGACCGCACCCTGGCCTCGATCTGCCAGCGTACCCAGAACAGCCATATTCGCCTGGCCAGCGGCCAGCGGCACCGGCTGACCCAATCCAACATCATGTTCGCCCGCGCCATTATCGAAGACGGCCAGGGCGTGCAGCAGCACTACGTGGCGGAACTGGCCCCCGGCGATAGCGTGGTGCTGGAGAAATTCGTGGCCTACGCCTGGAGCCGCCCGGAGGGTGGAGACACCGAAGCCTCTCTGCTGGATGCCGTCGCCACCAGCCTGGAACGAGCTCTGACGCAAGACTTCGATGCACATCGCGCTGAACAGGCGCGCGCATGCGAAGCCTTCTGGCGTGACGCAGATCTGCACATCGACGGCGATGCCGCCGTCGAGCAAGCGCTGCGCTTCAATGTGTTCCACCTGCTGCAATCCACCGGACGCGACGGCCATAGCAGCGCGGCTGCGAAAGGACTTACCGGTGAAGGCTACGAAGGTCATTACTTTTGGGATGCCGAGGCATTCGTCCTGCCTGTATTGGCGGTGACCTCGCCGGAGCAAGCACGCAGCATGCTCGAATATCGCATCAATACGCTCGACCGCGCGCGCAACCATGCGCGGGAAATGAACCACCCGGTGGGCGCCTTATATGCCTGGCGCACCATCAGTGGTGACGAATGTTCAGCGTATTTCCCCTCCGGCTCTGCGCAGTACCACATCAACGCGGCGATTGCTTTCGCAATCCGTCTTTACGTCGATGCAACGGGGGACACGGACTTCTTCGTACGCGGCGGTGCCGAGGTCCTGTTCGAAACAGCACGTCTATGGCACCAGGTGGGTAACTACAATCCTCGCCGCGGAAATGCCTTCTGCATTTGCCAAGTGACCGGGCCGGACGAGTACACAGCGCTGGTCGACAACAACTACTACACCAATCACATGGCGCAGCAACATCTGCGCTATGCCGCTACGGTAGCTTCGCAGCTGGGACGCGAACGTCCGAAAGAATACGCACGCATCGCTTCCACGCTAGAGCTTTCCGATAGAGAAATCGCGGCATGGCTGGCAGCAGCCGATGCCATGTACCTGCCCGTCGATCCGGAACTGGGTATTTTCCCGCAAGACGACGACTTCCTCGACAAGCCGCGTCTTCCCATCGCCAATCTGGCCGAACACGGTCACCGGCCACTCCTTTTGCAGCTGCATCCGCTGACGATCTATCGCCACCAGGTCTGCAAGCAGGCCGATGTGCTGCAGGCCTTCGTACTTGCCGGCGGCAGCATCGATAAAGCCAGTAAACGACGCAATTTCGACTATTACGAGAGCGTCACAGTACACGACTCCACGCTGTCGGCCTCCACCTTCAGCATCGTTGCATCGGAAGTGGGTTACACGCAGAAGGCCTATCAATACTTTCTGGATACGCTGCGAGTCGATCTGGACAATCTACATGGCAACACCTCGCACGGTGTGCATATGGCCGCCATGGCCGGAAGTTGGCTGGCATTGGCCTGGGGCTTCGGCGGCATGCGTCCGCTGGACGGACGCCCTGCGTTTGCGCCCACACTTCCCGCTGCCTGGAACGGATATCGCTTCGGCGTTCGTTGGCGAGACCACCATATCCGCGTGTCGGTGAAAAAAGACCGCGTGGAATACACCCTGACGCGTGGCGTGCAATTGGAAATCCTGCACCACGGCAGGACCGTCGTATTACACGCCGGCCATACCGTCAACCTGCCTCTTGCGACGTCATCGCACACAGCTCTGCAAGGTGTCATTTTCGACCTGGACGGTGTGATTGCCGACACCGCTGTGGTGCATCACGCCGCCTGGAAAAAACTTGCTTCGGAAATCGGCCTCCCCTTCGACGATTCCATCGGCGAACGCCTCAAGGGTGTCGATCGACGCGGTTCGCTCGACATCCTGCTCGAGCAGGCGCCTAACGCGTACTCCGAAGACGAAAAGGAAGCGCTGGCCTCTCGCAAGAACGAGTACTACCGGCAGCAAATCGAATTTTTCGGACCACAAAATCTCTTGCCTGGCGCACGCCATGCGGTCGAGTCCGTGCGCCGTGCCGGCCTGAAGACGGCGCTCGCCTCTGCCAGCCGCAATGCATCTCTTTTGCTTGAAAGGCTCGGTATCGCCGATTTGTTCGACTACGTGGTCGATGCCAACCACGTCAGTCGAGCCAAGCCCGATCCCGAGATTTTTCTGGCCGCTGCACGCGGCCTAGGGTTGGAACCGAGCGAATGTCTCGGTGTGGAAGACGCTGCGGCAGGGATTGCCAGCATTCACGCTGCGGGAATGAAAGCGGTTGGAATCGGCCATGCAAGCGCATTGGCTGGAGCAGATGTGCTGCTGCCGAACGTCGCCGCGTTCGACATCAGTTTGTTCACAACATAAGCGGCTAACAAATGCGGCCACGCCGCACCATCACATACAAAACAGTTGGGGAGAACGTTTGATGAAAACCATGCCATTGACACGTCTAGCCTTATCAGCAGCCATTGCGGCGACGCTTATGTCTGGCGCTGCCTATGCGCAGGATTCCAGCCAGGCGCAGAGTTCCACGACAACGCCCAGCACAGCTGCGCCCCAAAGTCCGGGACAACAAGCGGCCAACGCCAAGAATGCCTCGACACTGCAGCAGGTTGTCGTGACCGGTACTGCAACGTTCGGGGGCATCAAGAAAATCGACGCCGCGTACTCGATTACGTCGATGTCCGCCCAGCAGATCAAACAAGCCAATCCTGTCAGCGCGGCTGATCTGCTGAAAGCATCGCCCGGCGTCTTCCCCGAATCTTCCGGCGGCCAGACCGGCGCGAACATTGAAGTGGCCGGCTTCCCGGGCGGCGGCGACGCACCCTACGCCACTTTCCAGCTCAACGGCACGCCGCTTTACCCCCTCTCGTCACTGTCATTCTTCGAGAACTCGTCCATGTTCCGCCTGGATGACACGGTTGATCGCGCCGAAATCGTGCAGGGCGGTCCGTCCGTGTTGTATGGCAATGGCCAGCCAGGTGTCACCGCAAACTTCATCCTCAAGGAAGGTACGGACGTTCCCTCCGGCGATATCGGCTTTACTTACGGTACCGACAATACCCAGCGTCTCGATGGCTTCATCGGCTTCAAGATCGCCAACAACTGGTACGGCAGCATTGGCGGTTTCTGGCGTCGCGACAACATCCGCGATCCACAATTTGCCGCAGACAAGGGCGGTCAGCTTACCGCCACCTTGACCCGCGACTGGGATAGCGGTTCGTTGATGTTCTATGCCCGTGCACTCAAGGATCACAATCAGTTCGTCACCGATACGCCGATCTACAACCCGAGCAAGGGTCAGTTCTCGGATTATCCGGGCTTCAGTCCGCTCACCGGCACCTTCGGCAGCAAGGCTGACCAGTACGAGTTCATCGAAACCACGCCATGCGATACAACCGGATGCAAGCCCGGCGGCATACCGGTCAATCTGGCCAAGGGACGTGGTGCGGATATCCATACCTTCGGCGCCAATTTCGACTGGGATTTCGGCAATGGCTGGTCGCTGTCCGACAAGCTGGGCGTGACCGCCGGCCAGATGAATACCATTTCGTTTTTCAGTACCGGTGCGAATCCCACCACCCTGGGGGATTACATCGCACAGCAAGAAGCTGCCGACAAGTTACCCGCTGGCCTTACCGCCAATGCTACCTATACCAACGGTCAAGCGGCTGGCATGAATCAGAACGTGACCACGCAAGGCCTCTGGTATGTGCACAAAGACCTTCAGTCGTTCTCTAACGAGTTCCACATCAGCAAGGAGCTGTTCGACGGCAATACGTTGACCGTGGGCAACTACTCGGCGGTTTATAGCGATCACGATACGTGGTTCCTGGGCAACAACATGTTGCTGCAAGCGCAAACCAATCCGAATCCGATCGTCGTGTCATTGACGAATGGCGCCAATACCTGGGACCTCACCGACCCGCAAGGCTTCGTTGGCGCGGTCAATCCGGGCGGTGCCATCGGCGAACGCTGGAATGCCTTCAACACCGCTTTCTTCGCCACCGACACCTGGAAGATCGGCAACTGGCTGATCGATGGCGGCATGCGTGTCGAACGGCAACAATCCAGCGGCGGTATTGCCAATTCCGCTTCGGGTGACCTGGATAACAACCCGTACACGCTCTACAACAACAACTCCACCTATTTCGCGCCAGGTGAGTCTTTCATCCACTATCTGAAGACCGCGAAATCCTGGACGATCGGCGCCAACTACGAGTTCAACCCGAACATGAGTGCCTATGTTCGTGCGAACCTGGGTATCCACTTCCCTGGCTTCGACGACCTGCGCGGCTTACCCACCACGCCGATCCAAAAGGTCAAGAACTACGAAGTCGGCTTCAAGTATCAGTCTGGCTGGATCTATGCCGACATCAGTGCATATCGCCGCTTGTTCTACAACGTGCCTTACACCATCACCACCGATCTCGGGCAGTCGACCTTCGTGTACGGTTCGCAGACCAAGGGCGTGAACTTCACCACCACCGTCACGCCATTCCAGCACGCATCGATCCTGTTCTCCGGCGACTACATGGATGGTCACTATGACCGTTACATCGGTTGCGTCTCCTATGTGACCCAAAGCGGTAGCAATGCGTGCGCCAGCATCAACGGCATGCAACTGCAGCGCCAGCCGAAGTTCCAGTTCCGCCTGACCCCGTCCTACGACATTCCCGCCAGCTGGGGTGACGTAAAGGCATGGATCACGTATGAGTACATCGGCAACCGCTACGGCGACCTGATCCAGCAGCAACCGCTGGGTGACTACTACGACCTGTCCTTTGGCGTGCAAGCGAATGTCGGCCAGCACTGGGTCTATAGCGTGCAGGGCACCAATGTCACTAACCAGATCGGCATCACCGAGGGCAACTCCCGCTTGTTCGGCTTCGCCAGCAGCGGCGGCGTGATCCTGGCGCGTTCGATCTGGGGCAGGGAGATCTCGGGACAGATCAAGTACAACTTCTAATCGGGCAACAGCAATGAGGGATGGGGGCGAGTGGCCGTATATCACTCGACCCTCCCCTTATCGCCCGCTCCCGAAACGAGTGTTAGCCGCCCTCCCCTCCTTTGGGCACCCATGGCTGGACAGACCGTTCGGCCATGGACTTTCCATCCGATACACGTTGTAGAGTGGACGCCGCCGACGGCGGTTGGAATTCATTCCGGCCGAGCGTCACGGTATTCCTCCTGCTGGCGAGTTTTTCGCCACGCATCTGTTACCAGGCAGGTAGCCATGAACCGATTTCGCATGATCGCCGCGCTCGCCCTGATCTACATGGTGTTCGCCATACTGCTTAACAGTGTAGGCACGGTCATCCTGCAATCCATTTACACCTTCGGCGTCGACAAGCCGCAGGCAAGCCTACTGGAACTGTTCAAAGATCTACCGATTGCGATTACATCGTTTCTGGTCGCGTCCTTTCTTCCCCTGCTTGGCTATCGGCGCGCGATGATGATCGCGCTGGCTATCGTCGCCTGCGCATGCGTGCTGATGCCGTTGTATCCGAGCTTTCACACCACGGAACTGCTGTTCACCTGTGTCGGCGTGTCATTCGCGCTGGCCAAAGTGTCGGTGTATTCATCCATCGGCCTACTCACCAACGATCGGGGCGAACACGGCCGGCTCACCAACACTATCGAAGGCCTTTTCATGGTCGGTGTGCTGGCCGCCGGCTGGCTGTTCAGCGCCTTCGTCAATCGCACTCATCCTGCGAGCCCATCCTGGCTGAATGTCTACTGGGTCATCGCGCTGCTGTGTGTGCTGGTGATCATGCTGCTAGCCACCTCGCAACTGGATGAATCTGCCGCACGCACACATGAGTCCGACGCGGTGCAAGGTTCCGTGCTGGAGATGGTGCATCTGTTCCTGCGCCCCTTGGTATACGTGTTTCTCGCCTCCGCTTTTCTGTATGTGCTGATCGAACAAAGCTTCAGCACCTGGTTGCCGACGTTCAACAACGAAATCCTCATGCTGCCCAATGCCATGAGCATTCAGCTGGCGACCATTCTTGCAGGTGCCTCCGCCGTGGGCCGTATCGTCGCGGGACAGCTATTACGCCGCATGCCGTGGTATGCGCTGCTGAATATCTGCGTGCTAGGCATGGGGCTACTGGTCATGATGACGCTGCCTCTCGCCCAAGGCGTAGTACAACGTCCTCATGTCGGCTGGATGAATGCTCCTGCCGCGGCTTATCTGATTCCACTGATCGGCTTGCTGATGGCACCGATCTATCCGGTCATCAATTCGGTGGCGTTGAGCTCGCTGCCCAAGCCTTCGCATGCGGCCATGACCGGCCTGATCGTGATCTTTTCGGCGCTGGGCGGCACGCTCGGCTCGCGCATCACCGCCATCGTTTTTTCACGCTTCGACGGTATCCACGCGTTTTATTTTTCGCTGGTGCCGATGTTGCTGATTCTCGTCACACTGTTCTTTTTCAAGCGCGAGACCGATCGTGCCGGAACGGGAACCGCTACCGTGACACTCGCCGCCAAATAGCGTGATCCGTCAGCGGAGAACGCACCGCATCATTGCTGGAGTTTCCATGCGCTTTCGCCACATCGGCATGTCTGGGTTGTTCATCGTTGCATGGGCAGCCGCATCCATCACTCACGCAGCGACGGACCCGAGTTTTCTGCTCAGCGGCTCGTCGGATAATTTCGGCAGCTACTTCCCCAGCTATCTCGCCAACGGCTACTTCTCCACCATGACGTCGCCGCGCGGCACGGAACCGGCGCGTGCCTACATGGTCGCTTTCATGGATTACAGCAAGGGAGACATCTCGCGGCCGGCGGCGATTCCGGGCTGGAGCGAGATCGACTACAACCCTGGCGGCGGCTGGATCAATTCCACTCGCCTGGACAAAAAAATCTTCGCCGGCTACTCGCAGACCTTGAACATGTACGATGGCACGCTTAGCACGCGCTATCAGTTCAACTACGCGAACAAATCGACCGATGTGCAGGTCACGACCTTTGTCAGTCAGGCTGACAAGCATCTTGCCGCGACGCAGATATCGATCACGCCTCAATTCGACGGCCATGTCGAACTGACTTTCCCGATCCGCCTATGGTCCGAATATCAGCCGCGTTTCCCGATTGGCAGCATGACGGGCGATGAGATGATCTCCGCCGTCATCGCCAGCGGCCAAAACCTCGACAACAAGCCAATCCCCACACCCGATCGCGCACCCGTGTGGTATCCCGGCTATACCGAAGTACTTTCCAGTGACGGCAACACCAAGGAGTTGACGCTCTGGTTGAACGGCCGCGCGAAGCAAGGACTGAGCATGGCGGAAGCCGCGGCGATCGAGTTGCCGAAGGGCCTGGATATCGAGAACATCAAACTGGAAAAAACGTCCACGCTGCTCTCCCTGCACATCACCGCCAAGGTGCAAAAGGGCACCACCTACACCTTCACCAAGTACCTCGCTGCTTCTCGCCAGGATTGGGGCGGCGATGCCAATGCCGACGTTGCGCTCGCCAAGCAGGCACGACAGACCGGATTTGCAAGCTTGCTGGCCCGGCATGAAGCGGCCTGGCATCAGTTGTGGAAGTCGGACATCGTGATCGATGGCGATCCGGCTGTGCAGAAAGCCGTGCATTCGGATCTGTACTACCTGCTCTCCAACACGACAGTAGGTACCGCCTGGCCGATGGGCGCTTGCGCGCTCACCCCGAACTACGCGGGACATGCGTTCTGGGACAGCGACTCGTGGGTATTCCCGGCCTTGCTATTGCTTCATCCGGAACGCGCCAAACCGATCGTGATGTTCCGCAACCGCACCATGCAGCCGGCGCGCGAACGCGCGCTCCACTATGGCGCGAAAGGCACGATGTATCCGTGGGAGGCCGATCCGCAAACTGGCGTGGACAACACCCCGCACTTTGCGTATGGCGTGTACCGCGAGATCCACGTCAACGCTGACATCGCCATTGCGCAATGGCAGTACTACCTCGCCACCGGCGACAAGGCGTGGCTGAAACAATATGGCTGGCCCGTGATCCGGGATATCGCCGAATTCTGGGCAAGTCGTGTGACCTACGACAAAGCGGAAGATCGCTACGAGATCATGCACGTTACATCGCCGGACGAAGCCTACGACGACGTCCCCAACGACTCCTTTACCAATGCCGCTGCGCGCAAGGCATTGCGCATTGCGATCGAGGCCGCAAAGCTAATTGGCCAACCCGCCGATCCGCAGTGGTCCACCATCGCGGACAAAATGTATATCCCGTTCCTTGAAAAGCAGCAGCGTCATCTGGATTTCGACGCATCCGTACCGCACGACAAGATCACCTGGATGGGTTCGTCACTGGTCTGGCTGATGTATCCGAACCTGGACCTGCCGATGTCGGAAACGGTGCGCCGCAACGATTTCGATTTCCAGCTGCATGAGCTGAAAGTGCATGGCGACGATCCCAACGAGATGATGATGGTGATGCTTGCCGTAGGCGCCTCCGAACTCGGCGACGCCAAAACGGCCGGCGACTGGATCCAACGCAACCTGGTTGGCTTCTTGAAGGCGCCCTTCAACGTGCGCACGGAAACGGTTGCCAATAATGCGGGTTACATCCTTGCTACGTCCGCAGGCTTTCTGCAGAGCATGATCTACGGCCTGACCGGCCTGCGCATCGATGACAAGGGCCTGGACCAAGCCTATGCACCGGTGTTACCGCCGTCATGGAAGTCGCTGACACTGCGCGGCGTTACCTTCCGCGGCAAGCAGTACGACATTACGGTGAAACGCGATGCATCGGGCAAGACGGTCCTGGTCAAGCAACCGCTATGACACTTGGATGCCAGCACGTCATCGGCAGAGACCGGGGTCATTTCGCCAGTCTCTGCCCGGCTGTTGGTTCAAACTGCCGAACCCCGCTCGCGCCTCCTGAACCCGATCGATTCGATCCCTGACCTATCTACCGGCTCGATGTCTACGCTCCCGCCCACGCTTCTTGCCACGATGCAGCGTATCGGCACGCTGCTACAAGGCGGCGAGATCAAGGCCGCGCACGATCAGCTGCAAGTGGTCGTTGAACAGCATCCCGACTATGTCGAGGGGCTGCGCCTGCTCGGCGGCATCCGGCAGACATTCGGCGATACCGAGGGCGCGGAGGCGTTGCTGCGCAAGGCCATGGCGGTCGATCCAAACTGGGCTCCCACACTGGCGACGCTAGGCGAACTGTTACTGAGCCTGGGTCGTCACGATGAAGCGATACCACTGTTGCAACGCGCCGCGCAACGCCTACCGCATGCCGCGCTATTGCTTGCACGCTATTACAACGACCAGCAACGTTCCATTGAAGCACTGAATGTCATCGCGCCTTTATGTGCTTCCGGACACATCCAGGGCGAACTGGTTGCCCAGCATGTGATGGCATTGGCCGCTCTGGGCCGTGAAAGTGAAGCAGTCGGCTTTTATCACCAGATAGCGGAAGCGTCACCGGATAATCCCGCGGCAACACAAGCTCTGGCGATGGCGCTGAGCGCAGCGAACCGCCATAGCGAGGCCGAACGCACGGCTCAACATCTGCTGGTACAAGGACACAAATCCGCTGCCCTCCATTTCATCCAGGCCAAAAGCCTGGTTGCACAGGCGGACTTCGAGCGCGCTGAAATCGCTTTGCGCGATTGCTTGCGCCTGGAGCCCCGCCATATCGATGCACATGATCACCTCGCACGACTGATCTGGATGCGGACCGGCGATGCTGAGCAAACTACAGCGACGCTCGATCAAGCCTTGCAAGCGTTCCATAACGACGAAGCGCTGCTCGCTGCCAAAGCCGCCATTCTTCAAGGTGCGGGGGATCCGCGCGGCGCCTATGCATGCCTGGCCGCCGCCGCGGCGCGTATGCATGCATCGCCTGCACTGTTGGTGCGCGCAGGGCTCGCTGCGCTGGAATTTGATCCGTCCGCTGCGCTGGCACTGGCTGAGCGTGCACAACGCTTGTCACCATCGACCGCAGCCTCTCGGAATCTGCTGGCTGCCGCGCTGCTCGGCATCGGCGACGCGCCTCATGCATTACGCCATTGCGAAGCGTTGCTGGCCAACACACCGGACGATCAATACCTCATCGCCCTGCAAACCACCGCCTGGCGTTTGCTCGGCGACACACGCTACGACGCGTTTTGCGATTACACACACCTGGTACGACCCTATCTGTTGCAAGCGCCACCCGCTTGGACAGATCTAGCCAGCTTCCTGACCGACCTGAAGCACAGCCTCAACCGCCTGCATAATCCGCACGGTCATCCATTGTTGTTCCAATCCTTGCGTCACGGCACAGAAACGACCGGGGATCTCTCGCGCCATACCGATCCTGTCATCCAGGCTTTGTTCCAGGCTTTCGACGCACCGATCCGGGATTATCTCGCCCACATCGGTCATGGCTCCGATCCTCTGCGTCGTCGCAACCGGGGAACCTACCGATTCAACGGCGGCTGGTCGGTGCGATTGCGCAGCGCCGGCTTTCATACCAATCACGTACATCCGCGCGGCTGGATTTCCTCCGCCTTCTACATTGACCTGCCTGAGAGCATGGTCGATACGTCCAGCCCGGACGGGTGTCTCGCCTTCGGCGAACCCAGCATTGCTACAACACCACCCTTGCACGCCCAGCATGTGGTTCGCCCCGAGGAGGGCAGGCTCGTGTTGTTCCCTTCGTATTTTTGGCACGGCACCGTTCCTTTCCACAGCGAGCAGACCCGGCTCACCGTGGCGTTCGACGTCGTGCCAGGAGAACCGGCATGAAAGCCTCTCGCTTTATCCTCGCCTGTCTGCTGATCGCCGGTCCCGCCTGCGCCGCTACCGATCCCAGTTTCCTGCTCACCGCTACGTCGCAGAATCTCGATAGCTATTTTCCGGGACAGCTAGGCAACGGCTATAGCTCGACCATGACATCGCCACGCGGCACGGAAGGCACGCTTGCTTATCTGGTCGCTTTCATGGATTACGCAAAAGGCGATGTCTCGCGTCCTGCCGCTATCCCGGGCTGGACGGAGATCAACTACAGCACCGGTCCTTCACCGAACGGCCAGGCCTGGCTCAACCAGGTCGATATGAGCCCGTCGCGTTTCCAGAACTATCACCAAGTGCTGGATATGTACGACGGCACGCTGACGACCACGTATCGCTATGTCGATGGCCGCAAGGCGACCGATATCAAGGTGACAACCCTGGTGAGCCAGGCATCTCCTCATTTGGCGGCCACTCAGCTGACGATCACCCCTGATTTCGATGGAGAAGTCGATCTTTCGTTTGCCTTGAACCTGTGGGCGCCACATCAACCCCGTTTTGCTCTCGCCAAGCTTGATGGTGATCAAGTACTGGAAGCGGTAGCAGCCAACAACATGAAGCTCGAGGCGATTCCACCCGCGACGCCGGATCGCGCTCCGCTTTGGTATCACGGCGACACGCACGTGCTTGCAAGCCATGGCGACACCACGGCACTGACGCTGTGGCTGGATGGACGCGCCGAGCAGGGAGCCGGCATGGCCGAGGCTGTGGCCATCGGCTTGCCGGAAGGCGTTCGTCCGACAGAGGCCAAGCTTTACCAGGATGATTATCGATTGGCGCTCAATCTGCGCGTTGCCGTGCAGAAAGGACATACCTACGCCTTCACCAAGTACGTCGCGGTTTCGCGCGAGCACTGGGGCGGCGATGCCGGACAGGACCGCGCGCTGGCGATCGCTGCACGCAAGCAAGGCTTCGACGCCATGCTTACGCATCAAGCCGATGCATGGCACCACTTATGGGCCTCGGACATCGTCATCCAGGGGGATCCCAAGGCGCAGCAGATCGTGCACTCCGATCTGTATTACCTGCTATCGAACTCGACCCCCGATACGTCGTGGCCAATCGGAGCGTGCGGCATGACCCCGGGCTATACCGGGCACATTTTTTGGGACAGTGACTCCTGGGTTTTTCCGGCCTTGCTCCTGTTGCATCCCGAACGCGCCAAGTCGCTGGTCATGTTCCGTGATGCGTCTCTCGCGCCCGCCGAGCAACGCGCCCGCGAACGCGGTTTGCAAGGCGCGATGTATCCCTGGGAAGCCGACCCCGACAACGGCACCTCGCAGACGCCCCGCTCGGCGCGCGTGCTGGACGAAAGCGAGATCCACGTCAACGCCGACATCGCCATCGCGCAGTGGCAGTACTACCTTGCCACACATGATCGAGACTGGCTCGTGCATGACGGATGGCCCGTCATCCGCGCCGTCGCCGATTTCTGGGCCAGCCGCGCTACCTACGTACCCGCCAAACATCGCTACGACATTCTCCACGTGACATCCGTGGACGAGCGTTACAACGACATACCCAACGACACATTCACCAACGCCTCCGCACGCAGGGCGCTGCAGATCGCCACGGCCGCTGCCGCCATCGTCGGCGCCACTCCCGATCCGCACTGGGCCGAAGTCGCAAAGGGTCTGTACCTGCCATTCGACGCCAAAGACGGTCATTACCTCAACTTCGACGCATCGGTTCCGTTCGACGCGCGAACCGAAGGCGGCCCCCTCCCCCTGCTCTCGTACCCTTCGCTGGACATGCCGATGAGCCCGGAAACGCGACGTCGCGATTACCAATACGCGACGCTGTTTCTCAAGCACATGCAGCACGGCATGAACAGCATGGGTTTCGAACCCTTATCGATTGCAGCGGCCACGGCCGGCAAAGACGACGATGCACGTTTGTGGTTCGACAGCAATATTACGGCGAACGTCACCAAACCTCCGTTCAACGTGCGCACCGAAACAGCCACCAATAACACCGGCTACTTCATGACGGCCAGCGGCGGCTTGCTGCAAAACATCCTCTTCGGCTTTACCGGCTTGCGCATCAAAGAACAGGGTTTGGTGCAGGCATATGCGCCGACGTTGCCAGCGCGCTGGACAGCCTTGACGCTGAAAAACGTGCATTTCCGTGGTGCATCGATGGACATCGCGCTCAAACGCGATGCCGACGGAAAGGTATCGATAACGCGTCACGTACTTTGACATCAAAACACGTGATGGGCCGCTATGACAGACGCGAGCCCGTCACCCTGGATGGGGAATTCGCATGAAAAGCACGAACCGTCTTACGCATGGCAAGCTGAAAGTCCGCGGTATTACCCTGCTGCTCTCGGCAGCGCTCGTTACTGCGGCATCCGCCGCTCAACCCGACCCGGCAAAAACACACGCCTACATTGATAGAGCGTGGACTACCCTGACGCGGTCCATGGACAATTGCTCGTCGCTGAGCGACCCCAAGATCAAGACACGCCCGGTGCTCTATCTGCCCGCCGGCTTTCCCACGTCAAACGAACTATTGCAGACGCAGAAACGTTGCAATGTCGACGTACATGTTCTGCCACAGCCGATTACGCAACTTGGCGAGATCGATGCCACCAAATTGCCGGTGCAAGGCTTGCTTTACCTGCCCCATCCTTATGTCGTACCCGGCGGCTTCTTCAATGAAATGTATGGCTGGGACAGCTATTTCATCTTGCTCGGCCTGATCGCCGACCACCGAACGGCACTCGCGCGCGACATGGTCGACAATGCTCTATTCGAAGTGCAGTACTACGGCGGCGTACTGAATGCCAACCGCACGTATTACCTCAGCCGATCGCAACCCCCCTTTCTCACCGCAATGATGCTGGCGCTGCTGAACGATCCGGCCAGCTTCCATAGTGCCGATGAAAAGCGAGCATGGCTCGAAAAAGCATATCCGCTCGCCGTACGCAACCATGACATCTGGATCCGGCCGGCACATCTGGCCGGCGATACCGGGCTGGCCCGCTATGACGACTTCGGCAGCGGTCCGGTGTTGGAAGCACGCGACAGCTCCTATTACCGTGGTGTCATCAAATGGCTTATCGCACATCCCAGCGAAAATCCCGGCTATTTGATCAAGGGTTCCGAGCACCCTGACGATGCCGAAGCTGCCCGGCTGAAAACGGAAAGCTGCGATGTGCGTGCGTCGAAGGTGTGTGCCGGCGCGTGGGTCGGCGGTTATCGCCTGACTGCCGATTACTATCACGGTGACCGCGCCATGCGCGAGTCCGGCTTCGACGTCAATTTTCATTTTGGCCCGTTCGCCGGCTCGACCCATCATTACGCGTCGGTAGGCTTGAACAGCCTGCTCTACCGCTATGAGATGGACTTGCATGACTTGGCGATGCAACTCGGCAAGACGGCGGACGCAGCGCATTGGGCGCAAGTCGCTGCGGCACGCAAGCAGGCGATGAACAAATACTTGTGGCGTCCTGAGCTTGGGATGTATCGCGACTACGATTTCGTCGCCGGCAAACCCTCGGACTCGCCGTATCTCACCACCTTCTATCCGCTGTGGGCCCATGCTGCTTCACCACAGCAGGCTGCTTCCGTTCGCAGCAAGCTATCCATTTTTGAATTGCCCGGCGGCCTGACGATGGATAACCGGCCCAGCGGCGCGCAATGGGATAACCCGTTTGGTTGGGCACCGACCAACTGGCTCGCGGTGGCCGGCCTCGATGCATATGGCTTCCATGACGATGCACATCGTATCGCCGGGAAATTCAACGCCACGGTGGATCGGAGCCTGGCTAGCGACGGCACTATTCGCGAGAAATACAATATGGCGAGTGGGAACGCGAACGTGAAGATAAGTGCGGGCTACACCGCAAACGTCATCGGCTTCGGCTGGACCAATGGCGTGTATTTGATGATGGATGAAATCTTGAGCGGCAGCAAAGCCAAGGCCCCGGCTACAGCACCTTCGCCTGCTACGCCATGAGCTTCACTCGTTATTCCAACACTTTGTCATCGAGGAAAAGCACCATGCATGCATTGCGTTTTCCGCTCGCGGCGATGGGGTTTCTATTCATCGCCAACCTAATGAGCACGGCTGTTTACGCACAAGCATCCGCTCCCGGCGTCAAGCCCGATGGAACCGTCACCTCCCCCCCGGTCGCCATTCCCTATTCGAGTTATGCCTCGCCTGAAGCGCGTGCGTTCTTCCCCAAAATGCTGGCAGCCGGGAGCAAGGCACCGCCGATCGACGCACCGATCGAACAGAGCCGCGCGTTCTACGGCCGCATGAATAGCGATCGTGCCGCGCGCATGGAAAAGATGTATCCGGTGAAGATCCATAGCGAAACCATTGCCGGCGTGGGCACAGACGTGGTGCTGCCCGCCCAGGGGATCTCCGAAGAGAACCGCCACCGCGTCCTGATCAACTTGCACGGCGGTGCCTTTCTGTGGGGCGCGCACAGCGGCGGCCTGGTCGAAGCGATTCCTATTGCAAGCATCGGACGCATCAAGGTGATTACCGTGGATTACCGCGAAGGCCCGGAACACACCTTCCCCGCTGCCAGTGATGATGTCGAAGCGGTGTATCGCGCTCTGCTCAAGCAGTACAAACCCGATCAGATCGGCATCTACGGTTGCTCCGCCGGCGGCATTCTTACCGCCGAGTCAACGGCGCGGCTGATCCATGACCATATTCCCGTGCCCGGCGCCATCGGCACGTTCTGCGGTTCGCTGCTGGATATCGATGGCGATTCGGCTTATGTCGCTCCGCTATTGAACGGGCAGGGCGTACCCGCGCCCAACCATCGGCTGACACTCGTCGATCTCCCCTATTTCCATGGAGCCAATCCCAAGGATCCACTGGTGCAACCTGGCTTATCCCCGGCGCTGCTGGCCAAATTTCCTCCCACGCTGCTGATCACCGGCACTCGCGACATGACCATGAGCTCGGTGATTTACAGCCAGCAGCTTCTCGACAAAGCCGGGGTGCCAACCGAACTGCACGTCTGGGAAGGGATGTGGCACTCATTCTTCTCCGACCCCGAGCTGCCCGAGTCGAAGGATGCCTATCGGGTCATCGCACGGTTCTTCCTGTCGCATCTGAGTCATTGACCGGGGAAAGTCGCTGTGCCTCACACCTCACGTACGCGCTTACTGGACATGGGCCCTGCAACCGCAGTGCATAACCGCTGTCGATCGCAAGCTGCACGGAGCGGCCTTGGACGAGGGTCTATCAAACCAATCCCAGCACATCGTGCGTTGCGCTTTGCCAGTGAGGGGTGCGGCGAGTATCCTGAACGGAAACCCACCCTCGCCTCAGAATCATGAGCCAACAGACCGTCCTGGTCATCGACGACGAACGCGATATTCGCGAACTATTGACTATCACACTCGGCCGCATGGACCTGAAGGTCGATGCGGTGGGCACAGTCGCCGAGGCCCGCCAGGCGCTGGCCGAGCATACGTACGATCTGTGCTTCACGGATATGCGCCTGCCCGATGGTAGCGGTCAGGAGATCGTCGAACTGATCGCCGCCCAGCACGATGAAACGCCGGTGGCGATGATTACCGCCTACGGCAATGTCGACGCGGCGGTAACCGCGCTCAAGGCGGGGGCTTTCGACTTCGTCTCCAAGCCGGTCGATATCCAGATGCTGCGCCGGCTGGTGCGTACCGCCCTGAAGCTCGCGGAAGAAAAGCGCAACGGCACTAGCCCCAGTCCGACGGCTGGAGGATCGAGTGATCGCCTGATTGGCGACTCGGCCGTCATGCAGCAAGTGCGCAACACAATCACCAAGCTCGCGCGCAACCAGGCCCCGGTCTACATTGCCGGTGAATCGGGTGTGGGCAAGGAACTGGTGGCGCGGCTGATTCACGAACAAGGCCCGCGCGCGGCAGGTCCCTTTGTGCCGGTCAACTGTGGCGCCATTCCGTCCGAACTGATGGAAAGCGAATTCTTCGGCCACCGCAAAGGCAGCTTCACAGGAGCGGTCGCTGACAAGGAAGGGCTGTTCCAGGCCGCTCACGGCGGCACGCTGTTTCTGGACGAAGTAGCCGAGCTTCCTCTGCACATGCAGGTAAAGCTGCTGCGCGCCATCCAGGAAAAAGCGGTTCGCCCGATCGGTGCACGCGAGGAAGTGGCGGTGGACGTGCGCATTCTTTCTGCCACGCACAAAAATCTGGCCGCTTTGGTCGAGCAGGGTCAGTTCCGGCAGGATCTCTTCTACCGCATCAATGTGATCGAGCTGCGTGTGCCGCCGCTGCGCGAACGCCGCGGTGACGTGTCACTGCTTGCCGACTTCGTGCTGCGCCAACTGGCGGTGAAGAGTGGCGGCGGCGTGCCTGTGCGCCTGCTTCCCGAAGCACGACAGGCTCTCGAGGAATACGACTTTCCGGGCAATGTGCGCGAACTGGAAAACATTCTGGAGCGTGCAGTGGCCATGTGCGACGGCGACCGTATCGATGCAAGCGACCTGATGCTGCCGCAACGTCCACAACGTGCAAGTGCCGAGACGAGCCCATCGTCACACGGACCGGTGCCGCCGGGTTTTGCCCAGGGCCACTTTTCGGTACCGCCTCCGGCCGCGCAGTCGCCTTCCAGTGAGCTTCCGCTGGACGATTACATCAGCAATCTCGAACGTACCGCCATCATGAAAGCGCTGGAAGAATCGCGCTACAACAAGACAGCGGCGGCTCGAAAACTGGGTATTACCTTCCGCGCCCTACGCTACAAGCTGAAAAAACTGGGCATCGATTGAAGCACTGATGCGTCGGTGCATAGGCCTTGGCTTGATGCTGTGCGAACTTATCGGGCGCCAATGACATCGATGATCCCATGAATCGCCTGTAGCATCCTGGCAAAATGTTGCGGGCGAAGCGTTGATCTATTGGCCAGGCGGCTTGCGGCTCGTGCAGACAAGCCTCTTAGTGTGGCCTCGGCCTTTCCTTGCCACCTTCACGCAGGGCTTCACGCACCCCCCGCAACAACGTCCGGGTACTGACTGGTTTGTTCAGACGGCGAATTCGGTTGCCAGGGACCTGGAATTTGGATGAATCGGGCGGATCATCGGCGCGAGAAAGTACCAGTACGCCATTGCGGTACCCGTACTGGCTCAGCGCGGCCAAGGTGCGCTCGCTGGTGAAGAGGCTCATATCCGCATCCATCACCACCAGATCAGGCAAGCCGCAGGCCTCGATCCATTGCAGCGCCGCAGTGCCGCTCTGGCTACCGTGCACTTCGTACCCCCAGGCATCGAGCGTATCGCTCAACAGCGTGAGTTGGCCGGCCTCTTCCACTACTAACAGCACATGCTCGGCATTACCCTGCAAACTGACATCGACCTCAGTCAACTCGGAAGCATCGGTCATGGAGCGTGTGAGCGGAAGGTACAGATCAAAGCAACTGCCTTCGCCAACGACACTGTCCATGCGCATCACCCCGCCGTGGCTATAGACAATGCGACGGCATGACAGCAACCCCAGGCCGGTGCCGCCATCTTTAGTGGTGAAGAACGGTTCGAATAGCCGCTTGCGTACTTCTTCGGTCATGCCCACACCGTTGTCACGCACGGATAAGCGTGCGTATTCCCCCGGTTGTGCATCCTCATGTTCCAGGAAAAAGTCGATGTCCAAGTGCGCTTTGCCCGTAGTCACACGCAAAAGGCCGCCTTGCGGCATGGCCTGAATGGCGTTGAGGCAAAGATTGAGCAGGCATTGCTGTAGTTCAGTGTGATTGCCTTCAAAGGTGAGCTCTGGATCCGATACCTCCACATCGAACGTCACCGTGCGCGGCACGCTCCCTTGTAGCAACAAGGACAAGGCTTCGATCAGCGCTTGAACTTTGACTTGCTCAGCGCGCCGCGCGCCACGTGCAAACGACAACATCGACTGCACCATTTCCAGGCCACGCCGGCCGCAGTCCCGCACCAATGCACCCAGCCTCGCCAGCCGCGGGTCATCCTCGTAATCCTGCAGGCTGTCGCCTGCCAACAACAAGGGTTGCAATAAATTGCGCAAGTCATGACTCAAGCCCCCGGCAAGCATGGCAAGACTTTCGAACCGTTGAATGCGGATCAGCTCCGCTTCTGCTCTGGCGCGTGCATGTTGCTCATCGGCTTCGCGCAAGGCACGTCGGACGGCGCTCGCCAGGCGAGCAGGATTTTGCTTGAGGATGTAGTCGGTGGCGCCCTCACGTAGCGCCGCGATGGCGGCCTCCTCTCCCAGGGTGGCAGACACATAGATAAACGGTGTATCCGGACTGAGCTCCAGCAGTAATTCCAAAGCGCGCTGACCTGAAAACCCGGGCATGCTCAAATCGGAAAGCACGATCTCCGGCTTGAACAGCTTAAGGGTTTCGACAAAAGCTTCCTCGTCGTCAACCAGCCGCACCTCGTAGTCGATGCCATCGGCCTGCAGTTCCGTCAGGATCAGCTCCGCGTCGAATGGGCTGTCCTCGACCTGCAGGATCCGTATACGGGGCAACGGTCTTTGATGGTTGGCTTTTTCCGGCATCCCTGAGCATTCCAGATAACTTCTAGCCTGCGTCCGGCTCATACCCATCATATTGGAACACGCCGCCTTCGGAAGAGGCGCCCTCCGCCTCCCCTTTGCGACGGCTCGAATACGACTCCTGCCCCCTGCGGGAAGCCCCGTCGGAAACGACTTAAAACCCCTATTTCACAAGCACCGCGCCTAGCTGCCGTCCCGGATGACGCCCCTACCCTTATAACGAGGGTGGGTCGATGGCGGAAAGGGTGAAATGAAAGCGCGCACCATGTCCCGGCTCGCCTTCTGCCCAGACTCGGCCGCCATGACGCGCCACAATACGCCGCACATTGGCTAGCCCAATACCGTTACCAGGAAATTCACTGGCCTTGTGCAGCCGCTGGAATACACCAAAAAGCTTGTCGACGTAGCGCATGTCGAAGCCTGCGCCGTCGTCGGACACCGTGAACTGGTATTCCCCATCGTCGCCCGGCTGCACGGATACATCGATATGCGCGATTTCGCACTGGCCGGTGTACTTCACAGCGTTGCCGATAAGGTTTTGCCAGACGGTGCGCAACATGTTCTCATCCCCCACCACCACCGGAAGCGACTCGATGCGCCAGATGATGCGCCGCTCGGGTGCCTCGGACTCCGTCAGCATTCGCGTTTCTTCGACCAGCGCATGCATATCGACCGCCTGCAAACGCAAGGCGCCCCGCCCAAGACGCGAAAATACCAGCAGATCTTCGATCAGCTGAGTCATGCGATGCGATGCATCACGAATAACGCTCAGATAGTGCCGCGCTGTGTTGTCGCTTTGTTCGCCCAGATGTGCATCGAGCTTCTGCGCAAAAGCGGTGATGTGCCTGAGCGGTGCGCGCAAATCATGGGAAACGGAATAACTGAAGGCCTCCAGCTCGCGATTGACCTCGGAAATCTGCGCAACCTTACCTTCCAATTGGTGGTTGAGTTCTTTCACTTGCTGCTCGACCAGGGCACGTGCAGTCACATCACTGACGGTCAGCAGCAGCGTAGGGTTGTCGCTGTCCTGGGGTTGCAAGCGACGGGCATTGATCACGACGTGACGTTCGACGCCATCGACCGTGCGCTGCGTCAGCTCGAAGTCCCACAACTCTCGATCGCGCAGTAGCACGTCGCGCAGACGCTGTCGTAACACTTCGTCCGCCCAGGCACCCTGGCCGATATCTTCCAAGCGTTCGGCGCGGCTTTCCTCCGATACACCGTACAACTCGCTAAAGGCTGCATTGACCAGCAGAGTGCGCAGATCCTCATCGAGCAAGGCAATCGGTTCGCGTACCGCTTGCAGGATCATCTGCGACCGTTGTACTGCCTGACGCTCACGAATCTCTGCCTGCAGGCGATGGCCGATCTGCCGCTCGGATACGACCACCACGATCATCAGCATCAACCATTGCGCGACTGCCGTCAGCTCAAGTACCAGGCGATTGGTATCCGACTGCTTCTTGGCTGCCTCGTGGCGCTGTTGCAGGGCTTGCTCCGCGGCCACCACCAACTTGTTGGCGACCATATCGATATGGAACAACGCATCCGCGTCACGCAAGGCTTGCGCTGCACCCTCGCCATCCTTTTGCTGATACCGCTGAACGGCCTGATGCAGGAGCGCCAAGCGACCGCTCTCGACCGCGACAAACTGCTCCGCCAAGCGTGCCTGCGCGGGATCGTCGGCAGTGATGCGACGCAACTCATCCAGCAGCCCCGGTGTGACCTTTTCAGCGCTTTGCGCTACCGCCTGGGTGTGGGCGTAAGCATCGCCGGCGAGCAAATGCTGGAGCGCCGACTCGCTGCTATGTGTCTGATCGGCGATGCGATATACCAGTGCCTCGACTTCCGCCGACCGGGTCACCAGTTCGCCCGCCACGAACATCTGCCGCGACCCGCCACGCGTGATCAGGTATGGCAGCGCAACGATGACCAACACCGCAAGCAATAGGCCACCGGTTCGCCAGGGCATTGCCGCTAATTGTCGTCCCCCCCGCTCAGTCATCGATGGCCCTTGATCGATATACGCTTCGGCATGATGCATGCATTCTGCGCATGTTTTCGGTCACTGACCAGTGTGCTGCGAAACACTCTCCCCCTTCGCAAAAGAAGGGGGAGAAACTGTTGCACTATTTCGTGTAAGGACTCATTGCAGCCGGACGCGCGGAAATGGCCTGGCCCCACGTCTTGTTAGGTTCAGCCTGCATGGTGAAGTGCAATTCGCCGCCAGCGAGAATATCGGCATGCTTCAGGTAGACGCGGTTCAGCGGCTTGCCGTTGAGGGTGATGTCGCCCACGTAAGGATGTGCGTTATCCATCGGCGATGCTGTAATCGTAAACGTGTGCCCATTGCTCAAATGGATTGCCGCCTTCGGCACGAACGGCCTACCGATTGCATATTCGTCACTGGCCGGCGTGACGGGATAGAAACCCAAGGCGGTGAAGATGTACCAGGCTGACATTTGACCGAGGTCATCATTGCCAATCAGGCCTGCGGGCCCCGGACCGTACTCGTTGTCCATGATCTGCTTGAGCCGTTGCTGCGTCTTCCACGGTTCGCCGGCGTAGTCATACAGGTAGGCAATATGGTGGCTGGGCTCGTTGCCATGGGCATACCAGCCGATCAGGCCCGTGATGTCTTCCACATTTTTGAAGATAGAGGGATCGACCTTTGCGTCGAACAATTCATCGAGCTTGTGGGTGAAGGCCTGGTCGCCGCCCATGGCCGTAATCAAGCCGGCAACATCCTGCGGCACGTACCAGGAGTACTGCCATGCATTGGCTTCGGTGTAGTCATCGCCATAGCCGGCGCTGGTCGGATCAAAGGGCACGCGGAACTTGCCGTTACTCAGCTTTGCACGCATGAAGCCGGTTTTTGGATCCCACACGTTGCGCCAATTGGTCGCGCGCTTTTCGAACGTATTGAAAATGTCGTGTCGGCCGAGCGCCTTGGCCATCTGCGCGATGGCCCAGTCGTCATAAGCGTATTCCTGCGTCTTGGAGCCACCCTCTACTTCCTTATCGATAGGGACGTAACCCAGCTTCATGTAATCGGCCAGATCGCCATAGTCGCCGTAGGTCGCAGTGGAGACCATGGCCTTGAGCGCCTGGTTCGCATCGAAACCACGGATACCCTTGATGTACGCATCCGCGATGATCGCCACGGCGTGGTAGCCGGTCATGCACCAGGTTTCCAGACCCTGATAAGCCCACACCGGCAACATCCCAAACGGACTGGCCTGCTGCGCGGCGAGCAACGAGCGTATGAAATCGACCGTGTGATCCGGATGCAACAGAATCAGCAACGGTTGTTGGGCGCGGTAGACATCCCACATCGACCAGCTCGAATAGAAATCGAACCCGTCAGCGTGATGCACCTGATAATCCGGCCCACGGTATTCACCGTTGACATCCATGCTCAGGTTCGGCGCGATCATGGCGTGGTACAGGGCGGTATAAAACTGTGTGCGCAAAGCCTGCGGACCGTCGACATCGATCGGTGCCAGCGCCTTGTTCCAGGCAGCGAAGGCTTCGCGGCGGCGTGCGTCGAAATCCCAACCTGCGCCATCCTTGTCCAGGTTGGCGACCGCATTGGCTTCGCTCACCGATGAAATCGCTACCTTCACCAACAGAGGTTGCTTGAGCTCGCCAAAATCGAATACTCCTTCCAGCGCCCGTCCGTTCTGCGCATTGCGGTCTTCAGGCTGATTACCTGGGCCTTTGAATCCCTTGTAGATAACGTTGGTCTCGCGGTTGTAGAGCTCACGCGAGATCATCGGCTGGTTAAAGCGCATGGCGAAACAAAGTTCGCGCCCCGGTGCCCAGCCGCGCGTGGTGCGGCAACCAGTCACCATGCCATCCGCATGCACTTGGAGATTCGCCCACAGCACTTTGCCGGGATAGTCGTAAATGCTTGGACGCAGATCCAGTAACAAGTGCGCTGGCTTGCCGGCCGGGAAGGTGTAGCGATGCCAGCCGACGCGGCGACCCGCCGTCAATTCGGCCCGAATACCGTAGTCGCTAAGCGTCACCGCGTAATAACCCGGCTGCTCCACTTCAGTCGTGTGACTAAAGCGAGAGCGGTAACCACTGCCCGGGACCTTTTCGTCGCCCGGATCAAGCTTCACATCACCAGCAATAGGCATGACCAGCACATCGCCCAGGTCCGAGTGGCCGGAGCCGGAAAAGTGCGTATGGGAGAAGCCCATGATGGTGGGATCGCCGTATTGGTAGCCGGCAGCCCATTTGTAGGCATGCTTGAAATCCGGCATGGCGGTATCGGGAGAGAGCTGGACCATACCGAACGGCACGGTCGCACCCGGAAAAACGTGTCCGTCGCCGCCGGTCCCTATGCGAGGATCGACATCCGCCGCATGATCACTGGCCCGGGCTGCGGAAAGCGCCCCCAGGGATGTCATCATGAGCACGGCGAGGCAGGAGCAAATCAGGCGTTGATTCATTGGGATAGGGGGCCTGTTAATGTCTTCTGTTTTTGGGGAAGAGCCGGGGCAACTCTTTCCTTGCCTCCGACCCAGCCCCTCCTAGGGCAGTCTGATTATGGGATCTGACGGTTTGGATCGTTCTAAACACGACAAGTTAACATTGAGGGAGCCACTTGGCATGCTGCACTGCGTGATCATGATTATCGCGGTTCGGGTAAATTTGGATCGTTCCAAACGCAAGGACCAGGCCTAAAATGGGGAATACACCACCGGTCGGCCGCAAGGTCACCCTTAGCGACATTGCCGCGGGCTGCGACGTCTCCCGCGCCACCGTTTCGCTCGTCCTGCGGGGTAGCCCGCTGGTCAACAAACACACGCGTGCCCGTGTCGAGGAAGAGCTGCGCAGGCAAGGATACGTGTACAACCGTGCCGCCGCGAATCTCCGTCGTCGCACGTCCTCAAGCATCGCACTGGTGCTCAATGATCTGGCCAACCCCTTCTTCGCCGAATTCGCCGCTGGCGTCGACGAAATTCTGGGCAACATGGGTTACGTCACTCTGCTCGGCAGCACGGGTGAGTCGACCACACGCGAACTCGCCGTGCTTGGCTCGCTGATGGAACATGGACCCGCCGGCATCATTCTTTCGCCAGCTGAAGGCAGTGACGCGCAACAGCTGCTTGCAGCGGTGGGCACCCAAACACCGCTGCTGCTGTTCAACCGTGAGGTGGCCGGTGACATTGCCGCATGCGATCACTGGGATCGACTGTTCCTGGACAACCAACGCGGCGCGCGGCTCGCGACGGAACATTTGATCGCTCAAGGGCATCGGCATATCGCGTTCTATGGCGGTCATTTGAGTTCGAGTTCCTGCCAGCAACGTCGGGCCGGCTACACCGAAGCGATGAAAGCGGCAGGTCTGCCGATAGAAACCCAATGGATGGTGGAATGCATCCCCAACCGCCTGGATGCAGTGGCTCAGTGCGAGCAGCTCTTCAAGGGAAGCAAGTCACCCACAGCAGCGGTTTGCTACAACGATGCGGTCGCGCTGGGTTTGATGTTGGGGCTGCATCAGCGCGGCCTGCAGCCGGGCCGGGATTTCGCCCTTACCGGTTTTGACGACATTGCCGAAGCAGCAGTCAGCGCACCGCCACTGACCACCTTGGCCGTGACCCCGCGCGCGCGCGGGCGGCAGGCGGCCGAGCTGATTTTGCAGCGCCTGAAAGACCCTTCAGCTGCCGCCCATCAGACCATCGCTCCCGTGGAATTGCTGGTACGCGCCAGCAGTTGCCCGCCTCCCGCCTGATTCACTGGAAACCATCATGGCTTTTACTGCAGTAACGCCGCCGTCCTCCGGATTGTCGACGGCCCCCAACGACAACCGTTACACGTTCTATCCGCTCGCATTGACCGTCATCACGGCGGTGTTTTTCATGTGGGGCTTTCTCACGGCGCTGAACGACATTCTGATTCCCCATCTGAAAGCCGTGTTCGAACTGAACTATGCGCAAGCCATGCTGGTGCAGTTCACCTTCTTCGGCGCGTATTTCCTGATGTCGCTGCCTGCTGGAAGACTGGTCGCGCACCTGGGTTACAAGAAAAGCATCGTGACCGGTTTGATCATCGCTGGCATCGGTGCGCTGGGCTTCTGGCCAGCGGCAGACCTTCGCCTTTATGTCGGTTTTCTCGGTGCGCTGTTCGTACTTGCCACCGGCATTACCGTGCTGCAAGTGGCTGCCAACCCCTACGTCGCACTGCTAGGTCCCGAAAAAACCAGCTCCAGCCGCCTGACCCTGGCGCAAGCGCTCAATTCGTTCGGCACCTTTCTCGCGCCATGGTTCGGCAGCCTCCTGATCCTTTCGACCAAGGTAAAAAGTGCTGGCGAGATCGCCGGCCTTTCTGCCACCCAGCAGATGCTCTACCGCACTCAGGAGGCGCAGGCGGTACAGACGCCTTATATCGGCCTTGCGGTTGTATTGGTGCTGCTGGCGGTATTCGTCTGGATATTCCGCCTGCCATCCCTGGAAGAAAACACCGAGAAAGCAGATATCAGCCATCACACGCTGCTGGATGCCTTGCGTTATCGCCATGTGCTGTTCGGCGTGCTGGGCATCTTCTTCTACGTCGGCGCCGAAGTTTCCATCGGCAGCTTCATGGTCAACTACCTGTCTCAGCCGAATATTGGTCACATGAGCGAACAGGAAGCAGCCCATTACGTATCGCTTTATTGGGGCGGCGCGATGATAGGTCGTTTCCTCGGCTCCGTGCTGCTCGCCAAGTTGTCTCCACGCAAATTGCTGGCCGTGTTCGCCGTCGTGAATGTCGTGCTTTTGCTTGTCACGATGTCGACCAGTGGCACAGTAGCGATGTATAGCATCGTCGCGATCGGCCTGTTCAACTCGATCATGTTCCCGACCATTTTCTCACTGGGCATCGAGCGTATGGGGCCGCTTACCGGCAAGGCGTCGAGCTTGTTGATCATGGCGATCGTCGGTGGCGCGTTGATGCCTTATCTGCAGGGCGTGCTGGCCGACAGCATCGGCGTGCAGCATGCGTTCTTCCTGCCATTGCTGTGCTACGCATACATCGTTTTTTACGGCGTGAGTGGTTCGATCATTCGCAGTGCGCCGGTACAAGCCAATTGAAACGTGTCTTCTTCCGCACCGCATAGGGATGGCACGCGCGCTTTACCATGTTATTGATCCGAGACTCCGGATCTGGCGCACGCGTGCTCCTTATCCCCTATGCGGCCTGGCTAAACAAAACATTCCATCATGTATTTCAACCCTTGAGGCTCTTTGATGAAACGTTCCATCCTCTGCTTTGGCGAGGCTTTGATCGATATGCACGGCGAAGGCAACGATGGTCACGGCTTTCCGCAACGTTTTCTTCCTTTTGCCGGCGGCGCACCTGCGAATGTCGCCGTTGCAGTCGCCAAGCTAGGTAAGCATGCGCGCTTCGCCGGCATGCTCGCATTCGATCGCTTCGGTGATTTCCTGCTGCATAGTCTGCAGCAAGCGGGCGTGGATACGGCCGATGTCGTACGCACCGGTGAAGCCAATACGGCGTTGGCGTTCGTTACCTTGGATACGCATGGCGAACGCAGTTTCAGTTTCTACCGTCCACCCTCCGCCGATCTCCTGTTCCGTGCCGAGCATTACCGGCCAGACGCATTCGTTGACACCGCTGTCTTTCACGTCTGTTCGAACAGCATGACTGATCATGAGCTGGCGTCCGCCACGCTGACCGGTATGCAACGCGCGCGGCAAGCCGGCACCCTGGTGAGTTTCGACCTGAATCTCCGACCGGCGCTATGGCCGCGCGGTGTTGAACCACGACCGCACGTTTGGCCGGCGCTGCTGCTTGCGGATGTCGTCAAACTCAGTGCGGAAGAATTCGACTGGCTGGCGAACGAAGGCGAAGACGTTCTGTTCGATCGCCTATGGGGCGGTCATGCTCGCCTTCTGATCGTTACCGACGGACCGCACCCGTTGCGCTGGTATCACCCGGATGCCAGCGGCGAGCTGCCTTGCTACAACGTTCCCATGGTTGATAGCACCGGCGCTGGCGACGCTTTCGTGGGCGGTCTGTTGCACCAGCTCGCAGAACAAAACATCACCCCTTCCAACCTCGATGCATGGGTCGGAGCGCTGCCGCGTTTGCATGCCACGTTGCGCTATGCCAGTGCCTGTGGCGCCGTCGCCGTAACGCGCCATGGCTCATTTGCCGCCATGCCGAATGCCGATGAGGCGCAACAATTCATGGAGATTCACGCATGACCACGCCTGCTTATCCGGATTTCCGCTCCGAAGCTTTTCTGCGTGAGCACATTGCCCAGACCATGGCGTTCTACCACCCGCATGCCATCGATCCTGCAGGAGGATTCTTTCAATACTTCCGTGACGATGGCACGGTCTACGACGCTGGCCATCGTCATCTGGTAAGCAGCACTCGCTTCGTCTTCAACTACGCCATGGCAGCTATCGAGTTCGGCCAGGAAGAATATCTCGACGCCGCGCGCCATGGTCTTCGCTATCTGCGCGAGGTCCATCGCAACGCTGACACAGGTGGTTACGCATGGACCATCCGTGACGGCCAGCCGGAGGATCGCACTAATCACGCGTACGGCGTTGCCTTCGTATTGCTCGCCTATTCCACGGCGTTGAAGGCGGGTATCCGCGAAGCCGCCGCGTGGATGGACGAAACCTGGCAGCTGCTGGAGCAGCGCTACTGGGATGCACAGGCGGGCCTTTATCGCGACGAAGCCGATCCGCAATGGCACTTCAGCACCTACCGCGGCCAGAACGCCAACATGCACATGTGCGAGGCCATGCTGGCGGCCTATCAGGCCAGCGATGAGCCACGCTACCTGGACCGCGCCCTGGCGTTGGCTCAAGCCATGACACAACGTCAAGCAGCACTCGCCGATGGCCTGGTCTGGGAGCACTACCACATCGACTGGAACGTCGACTGGGATTACCACAAGGATGATCCCAAGCACCTGTTCCGTCCCTGGGGTTTCCAACCAGGGCATCAAACAGAATGGGCGAAACTCCTGATGATTCTGGAGCCGCTGCTGCTCGAACGCGGTCGTGAGGAAAAGTGGCTGGCGCCTACCGCGCAACATCTCTTCGATACCGCGCTCGCACGCGCTTGGGACCCGGTCAACGGCGGCATTTGTTATGGCTTCGCACCTGATGGCAGCGTATGCGACGGCGATAAATACTTCTGGGTGCAAGCCGAATCGCTGGCTGCCACTGCACTGCTGCATGCGCGCACCGCCGACGCGAAATACGATGAGTGGTACGGCAAGCTTTGGAATTACTCCTGGGATCATTTCATCGATCATCAGTACGGCGCCTGGTACCGCATCCTTACCCAGGACAACCAGAAGTATGACGACCTGAAAAGTCCGGCCGGCAAGACCGACTACCACACCATGGGTGCATGCTACGAAGTCATTGCGCTGATTCGCGCCGGCGGCAAACCTTGACATGATCAAGGCCAGAACGGAGCGCCAGTGCGCTCCGTTCTCCGCCTGGACCTGCCTAATGACATTACATGCCGTATCTATCCCGTTCCGCAGTAGCCTTTCGACGGGTCCTACGGTTCCGGCGGTGTGCGGATCGCACGCGAAAAATCGTCATTCGGCCCTGTGGCCCGCGCACGTGCGGTGATATTTCCCTCTCGCGTCAACATCGATAGCGGATAACGGGTATCCAGCGCCCCCACTTCATACAAATAACTGGGCAGATACGCCGTAAGCAGCAGGCGATAGTCGTACGGCAAGCCAGGATCAAGCTTCTTGGCCATCTGGTAGACGATCGTCACGCAATTGGACGTCACCGTATTGTAGAAGGCCGGCTTGGTCGCCAGCTCATTGGCCTCCTGCACATACGACAGGAATAGTGCACGCATCGTGGCTTTATCCATGCGCAGACGATAGAGATAGTCTGTCTCGCCACGCACATTGGTACGCACGCGCACCACGTCGCGTTCGTCTGCCGCCACGATAGTGCGTTCAAAATGCTTGAAGAAACCGCCGATCGACGAAAAGGCCTGGTGTCGCTGCCGGCGAACCTCCACCGAAAAAACCACATGCGAACCGTCATCGAATCCGAAGGATAGCAACGCATGCACAATGCCTGGCATTCCCCATGATGAAAGAATGATGTCGGCGCTATTCAGACGATCAAGATCGTAGCGACGCGTCTCCCAGTGAATGTCATAGTCGCTCTCGGAACGCCAATTGAAATTGCGTACGTTGTGCAGGGTAACGACATGACCCTCCACGCTTCCGCTCAGGGAACGGGAGACATCATCAGCCCAGTCGCGATGATGTGTCGGCGTAATCGTGCTCCACCATGCAAGCAAGGTCATGAAGACCAGCGCGTACACCCCGATGGGCAGACCCGTACGCCGATGCCAGGCCCAAGCCAGCAACACTGCCGTGCCCGACGCCCAGGCGATACCTGCCAGCGCGCGGGATACCCAACCTCCGGGAAACTGGTACCACAACGCCAAAACGCTCCACCCGCCCGATAGCACAACAATCAGCGCAAGCGGCACGTAGACAACCCAACGCACGATCATCCACCTTCTCCCGGCGCGGCCGTTGCGTGGATAATAAAACGGCAACGACCGCTCATCCTGCTTCCAGATGCGAGAAGAACCGATGAAAGGCCGCAAGCAAAACCGGATAATGCGCGTTGTTGCAATGGCGACTTTGCTGCTCGTTTCTGGCTGCAACATGGTGGGCATCCATCACGTTGCACAGCGCGACTACGCAGCCCAGCGGCGCAGCGATATCTTGAATACCCGGACGCTGAGCGACAGCACGGTGCAAGCGCTCAACGTGGTGGCGCTCACCCACACTACGTGCGCTGACAATTTTCCACGCTGCACCCATACCTTGCTTTATACCGATGGCCTGGATGACGAACGCCGCCTATCGGCACTATCGGAGTTGTGGCTGGCATTCGCCATTCAGACTGACCACTCCCGCAAAGGCGAGCCGATCACCGATACGGCACTGGACGCCTATCTGCAATCCGCACGCTACGCCTATGCCTATCTGTTCTATACGCCACGCAGCCCCGGTGCGCGCGTCTTCGAGGCACGTCAATCGCAGGTCCTGGATTTCTATAACTACGCCACCCAGCGTGCGGTGGTGAGCTTTTTTCGCTTGCTGCCCACACTCGGCACAGGATGGATCAGCACACCGGTCGCAGGGTGGAATCTGCTCAGACCGGATTCCGATGTGTACCTGGGATCCGGTGACCGGATTCCCCAAAAGCTCCTTCCTGCTGAGGGATTGCGCTTTAGCGGCTTACGCGATGTGTATCGTCGCGACGGTTTTGGCTCGGCATTCGTCGCCATCGGCGCCACTCCTCCCAATAATGCAGCCTGGCAAGAATCCCACTATGTACCCCTGACCGCCGTCCTGGAGTTTCCCGGTGAAACACTGCAAAGCGTTCTCGATACGCACGACGTACGCGTCTTCGCCAAGAACCCCTACCTGGACAGCTCCATCAAGCTCGACGGCCAGACCATTCCCCTCGCGGCCAATTTCACCGCGCCCTATGGCGTCTGGCTTGCGCAATCCAATTTCGCCACGGAGTCGCTTCGCTCCCTGTTCGGACGTGGCGGCCTGAGCAAACCGGAGGTGCTGCTGATGCAGCCCTACGATCCGAACCGGCTGACCGTCATCATGCTGCACGGCTTAGCCAGCAGCCCGGAAGCCTGGATCAATGTCGTCAATGAATTGATGGGTGACGAACAACTGCGTCGCACTTACCAGGTTTGGGAGGTGTATTACCCCACCAATGTCCCGGTAGCCGTCAATTTGATGCAGATCCGCAAGGCCATCGACGATACCTTGCAGCACTTTGATCCTTCAGGTCATGCGGTCGCCTCCCACCATATCGTATTGATCGGCCACAGCATGGGCGGTGTGATTGCACGCCTGTTAGTCTCCTCAAGCGACGACAAACTATGGGGCATCATCCGCGAACGGCCCGGACTGTCCGCGCAACAACGGCAGAAACTGCGGCAACGTCTCGCTCCCTATCTGCAATTCCGACCCATGCCGCAAGTGACGCGTGCGATATTTCTTGCCGCGCCGCATCGCGGTACGCCCGTCGCACAATGGACAGTCGCGCGCTGGATCCGGAGCCTGATACGGCTGCCCCTGACACTGCTGGAGGAAGGAAAAGGCATCACCGACGCCATGCAAGGTAAGAATGCCGAACCGGGCACACCCGCGCGGATTCCCACCAGCATCGATAATCTCAGCGACGAGGATCCTTTCATCAAGGCGTCCAGTACCTTGCCCATTTCTTCCAAGGTGCACTACCACACCATCGTCGGCATGTATAAGTCAAAGGGGCCGCTGACCGAATCCGACGATGGCGTAGTGCCTTACGCAAGCGCGCATCTCGAAGGCGCGGATTCCGAGCTTGTCGTGCCCTCCTGGCATAACGTGCAGGAAACGCCGCAAGCCATCATGGAACTGCGCCGCATCCTGCGCCTGCATGCCAGCCAGCTGCATTGCCTTTGGCAAGGGGGAGAAAGCAATCCGCTCGAGTCTTATTTGCCATGCACAGACAGCACGCCCTAAACAATCCTGTGGCCCAGGTAGCTTTCGGCTAAGTATTTTTAGCCGCCCTGCAGGTGCCGCTGCAGGGCGCCAAACGCCCGCACGTGGCACGCGGCAACCCCTGCTGACGAAATCGGCACTCACTGGAACAGGGCCTTTCAGTTTGCACCACCGGTCACCCGGAGATCAGCGCACGCCGCATCGGCCATCAAAACGGCAAAGGGTTTGTCAGCAAAGGCGGTCGATGACGTGCATACCGGAGAGCAGTACCACAACTTCTTTTTGACCTCGCCGCGGGACCGGATGGTGCGGGATAGATTTCAAAAGATGGTTCTGAATCTATTGCCAAAGGGAGCGCATATCCTCGACTTTGGCGCCGGAACTGGCATAGACGCCAAGACCTATGCCGCCCATGGATACCAAACTTTCGTATATGAGCCTGCGGAGAGCATGCGCGAATCTTTGATACGCCACTGCGGCGATGAGATAGAGCGCAAAACCGTCATTGAAGTCACGCTGCCGCTGCGCTGCAAGGTGCAGGCAGTCACGGCGAATTTTGCGGTCCTCAATCATTTCGAAAACCACACATCTCTGTTCGAAGAACTTGCGCAGATCGTCCACCAGGGCGGCATCGTTCTTGCGAGCATGCTTAATCCTTATTACCTGGGCGATGCCCGTTATGGGTGGTGGCGAAAAAACCTAATAAATCTTGTGCGGCAAGGTCACTACGCCATTCCCAGTGAAAGCCGGATCCATCGTTTTGTGCCACGTGTGGTGGCACAGGCCGCAGCCCCCTATTTCCGGCTCGAAAACCTTACTCCCCACGGTTTCGGATGGGCCACCGAGTTGTACATGTTTTTGCTGCTGCGGCGTATTTGAAATGGTAAGGGATTGGCTAAAGCGACTCGTGCGCCCGCTTCCGCAGTGGACGCCGATTGCCGTCGCTCCTCATGCCCAGATAGTGACTGCGAGCTTGCACTGGGCAGGTAACTTCGCCGACGTCACCACCGATCACACCGTGGCGTCGCTCAACCCGCTCATCATCGCAACCAGCGTTGATGGTGGCCCATGTCCTGTATTGGAGTACACCGATAGCGCAACTGGAAAACTTCTCGGTGTATTGCACCTGCTGCGGGCAGAGTCCGTCGTTATCGAAGACACATCCCTCACGTTTTATCGCGTCACCGCTGGTGAACACTATTGCTTAGGATGGCCCATGCGTTCGTGGAACGCATGGCTCCAAAACCGGAGCATGCTCAGGAATCGCTCCGCAAATCATCTCAATATGGCACCTGCCGCCGCACAGCAGCTCATGATCGCCTACTTGTGTCCACGGCCGGTTGTGCTGGTCTCCGTGGATGTACCGGACCATCAGAATATCTTTCCAATGGATTTGATCGGCCCCCTGAAGCGTAGCGGCCTCTTTTCACTCGCACTGCGCAACACCAACGTTTCAGAACCGGTGATACGTGAGGTGCACAGGGTTGTTCTATCCCATGTGCCCGCAACGATGAAGGCGTCCGTTTACAAACTGAGCCAGCACCACAAGCACCCTCTCATGGACTGGAGCGCACTTCCGTTTTCGGTTCGACCATCGCCGACATTCAGCACCCCCGCCGTCGCTGCGGCACTGTGCGTGCAGGAGTTAACCATCGTGCATAGCCAGACAATCGGCTTGCACACCTTTTTCCTAGCCCGTGTCGTTTCTGACGAAAACGGGAAACAAAACGCTCAGCTGCATCACACAGCAGGTTTTCACCAGGCTTATCGCAATCGGCATGCCATGCCGTTTACCGAGGTCTAGTACGCGTAAAGCCAAAGAAGCGAAGCGAGACCGAACATCCCGCCAATCCAGTCTCGGCGACAAGTTGACCTCAGCACAGGAATGATGACGAAAGCGGATGGCAAACGTGTCCGAACCTCTCACTCACGGCAAGAACGCCAGCAAGATGAGCCTTGACGTATGCGCCGGGATCAGCCTAAAAAACTGACCCCGGCGATGACACATCCTGGCCTGCAGAGTACGGCGCGAACGCCAGCGGAAATCGGCAACCTCATTATCCCCAGACGCCTATCTCAGCGTAGGTCGCCTGCGCGTATCGTTGCCTCATTGATCGCACGTACCTTGGCCTCGTCTACCTTTTCGATTTTTCGATCGTAGGTGAACAGGCCGTTGTGCTCGCCCTCGACGTCGGTGATCTGGGTATAGACGCTGCCGGACATCCCCTTCGGCACGCCTTTGTCGCGCAGTACCGCGGTATTCGCAACATAGCCGGCGGTCAGCGCGGCGCGGTCTTTTACGGCGCCGTAGGGGTTGATCGGCGTGTTGGGCCAGACATGGCCGGGAATGCCCAGGGTCAGGCCACCATGCTCGCCGTCGATAGCGGCGCGTTGTGCGTCCGGACTGGGCAGGCCGGGACCTTGATAGTCATGCACGTCGTAGACGTCGCCGGCGTGCGGATCGCCCTTGGTGTCGCAACAGTTGGCGCCGCTGCGTGCGTCGACCAAGCGTGAGGGATCGAGTTGCTTGATCTGCGCGGCCAGCTCGGCAGCGGCCGGAATGCTCCACTGGCCCCAGCCCTCATTAAACGGGATCCAGCCGATAATCGAGGTCTCGCCTTTGAGCTGCTCGACGATGGCCGAGACGTCGCCGCGGAAGCGCGCCTTGTCGGCGGCGCTGAGTTTGTCATTGCTCCCGGTCGGTAGTGCCGGCATGTCCTGCCACACCATCAGGCCGATACGGTCGGCCCAGTAATACCAGCGCGCCGGCTCCACTTTGATGTGCTTGCGGATGGTGTTGAAGCCCAGGTCCTTGGTCTTCTGTATATCGAATTTAAGCGCGGCGTCGGTGGGTGCGGTGTAGATGCCATCCGGCCAGTAGCCCTGGTCCAACGTAGCCAGCAGGAAGGTCGGCTTGCCATTGAGCACGATACGGTTGCGTCCGCCCACCTTCTCGACGGCGATGGTGCGCAGGCCGGCGTAGCTGGTCACTTCGTCCCGTTGGCCACCTTTCGCAAGCGTGGCCTTGAAGGTGTACAGGAAAGGATCCTGCGGGCTCCAGAGGCGCGGATGTGCGATGGCCAGATGCAGCGGTTGGCCTGCCGGTCCGCTCGCGTCGCCCACCACTTTGCCATCCGCGTACGCGGTGACATGTAGTGTGGCGTCCTCGCCGGGGCCATGCAGTTTCGAGGTAACGGTGAAGGCGTCGAGGCTGTGCGCCGGTGTGAAGTTCAGTTGCGCCAGGCTGGTGGCCGGCACCGGCTCCAGCCACACCGACTGCCAGATTCCTGAGGCTGCCGTGTAGAAGATGCCTTCGGGCTTCAGCCGCTGCTTGCCGATCATCACGTTGGCCCCATCCACCGGCGCATGCACGGCAACGATGATCTCCTGTGGACCGTGCGGGCGAAGCGCCGATGTGATGTCCGCGCTGAAAGATGTATATCCGCCGGCGTGATGTGCGACCCGCGTACCGTTGACATACACCGTGGCCTCGTAGTCCACCGCACCGAAGTTCAATCGTACGTGTTGACCATGCACGACGAAGGCAGCCGGGATGTTCACCAGCCGGCGGTAGAACATGAAGTCCGAATGCTTTTGCACACCGGAGAGCACCGACTCGATCGGATACGGCACCAAAACCTGTTCCTTCAGCGCCCGGCCGAATGGCAGTGCGGTTCGGCCATCATCCGGCGCGTACTGCCACAGCCCGTTAAGGTTCATCCACTGTGGATGTTCCAGTGACGGGCGGGCCAGCTGGGGGCGCGGATACTCAGGCAGCGCATTGAGAGGCGAGACCTCGGCCGTCCACGGCGTCGCCAGCGGCGCCACCTTGCCATTCCAGACTGTCGTCTGGTCTGGCGCCGCCATCACTATCGAGGCAAAGCCCATCGCAACGATCATGCTCACCCAGGCGCGTGCGCCCGGTACTTTGATACTACCCATCATCCGCCCCTTCCTAATCAGGTTCGCTCGCTGCAGTGCCATGCACTGCTGCTCCTGTAGGTTCGCTAATTGTCCGACAAATGTCCAACCTCGGCTGCCATACTTGTGGACAGAGCCACATGTCAGCGTTGAGTCACGACTTCAGTCGGTTAGCGCCATACGTTGCTGGACTGGTTCGACCGGTATTTCGAAGTTCAACGTCTGCCACGACCGTTCATTCAATCGGCGCGGCTTAGCTGCCTGCAGGCTATCCTTGGTTTTGTAGGCAATCCGGCACCGGTAAGGTTCCTGCTCCGCATTCGTCATGCGTGCAGTGACATGAGCCGGCGATCTTCAAAGCATTCACGCTGCGATCTTGGGCATCTCGAACATGGCCGTCACCCTCATACAAAAATTGGATCTGGACTGCGGACTTGCTGGGTTCTATTCAGCCGAACTGATGGCCCGGAAGGCACGAAAAAACGCCCCGCTTCTTTGCAGAAGCGAGGCGTTTTGATCGAGCCTGAGTAAGCGACTTTTTGAGAAGAAAGCGACCAAGTCGCTCTTCATGGACCTACAAACTAACTATTGTCCCGGTCAGAACGGAATGTCGTCGTCATCAAACTGGTTGTTCATTTCCGGCGGCGGAGCCGACTGGCGCTGAGGCGCGCTGCCGTAATCGCCACCGCTCTGGCGAGGACTGCCGCCTCCCTGCGAGCGCTCGCGGTAACCACCGCCGCTACCTGCGGCACCACCCTCGCCGCCACCGCCCAGCATTTGCAAATCGCTGGCGATGATGTCGGTGGAATAACGTTCGACACCGTCTTTGCCCGTGTATTTGTCGGTCCGGAGCGATCCCTCGACATATACCTGGCGCCCCTTCTTGAGGTATTCGCCGGCAATTTCGGCCAGACGGCCAAATAGCTTGACGCGGTGCCATTCGGTGCGCTCTTGCTTCTGGCCGCTCTGCTTGTCGGTCCACTGCTCGGAAGTCGCAACGCTGAGGCTGGCGACCGCCGTACCCCCCGTGGTGTAACGGACTTCAGGGTCCGCGCCGAGGTTGCCGACCAGGATGACTTTATTAATGCCGCGCGCCATGAGATCCCTCGAAAACAATGCCTGATATGGCTGACCGAGCATCCTAGCATAGGGCTCGGGACGGGATGCCGGCATAGCACCCTTTGCGGTGTCATCCTTGACCATCACATCTTGCGTGAAATTCAGGACGGCATTACGCCGGGGCAACCACAAGAAGAAGGGGTAAGTCACGCGGACTGCAAGCGCAGGCCCTATAATCGGGGTTCTATGTCCAGCCCCAGCCGCATGAACACTTCCGTTCTCCAGACCATCAACCCCGCACGTGACTTTGCCGGGGTGCGCGCGCTCGCCGAGGGCGATATGCAGCGCATCGATGGCCTGGTGCGCCAACGGCTAGCGTCCGACGTAGTGCTGATCAATCAGATTGCCGACCACATCATCGCTGGCGGTGGCAAACGCCTGCGGCCGATGCTGCATGCTTTGGCCGCCCGTTCGGCCGGGTATGCTGGCGACAAACACATCAAGCTGGCGGCAGTGATCGAGTTCATCCATACCTCGACGCTATTGCATGACGACGTAGTGGATGAATCGGACCTTCGCCGAGGCCGTAAGACCGCAAATGCACTGTGGGGCAACGCTGCCAGCGTGCTGGTTGGCGACTTCCTGTATTCCCGCTCCTTCCAGCTGATGGTGGAGCTGGATGACATGCGCATCATGCGCATCCTCGCTGATACCACCAATACCATCGCCGAAGGCGAAGTTTTGCAGTTGCTCAACATCGGCAACGCCGACGTCAACGAGGCCGCCTACCTTGCAGTTATCGAGCGCAAGACAGCGGTACTGTTTGCCGCGGCCACCCAGCTCGGTGGCCTGCTGGGCGGCCTTGCAGATACCCAGGTCGCAGCGCTGCGCCGGTACGGCATGCAGTTGGGCTATGCCTTCCAGATCGCGGATGACTTGCTGGACTATGTGAGCGATGCCGGCACGCTGGGTAAGAACATCGGCGACGACCTCGCCGAAGGCAAGCCTACATTGCCGCTGATTTACGCGCTCCAGTGTGTCAGCGCAGAGCAAGCGCGAGAGATGCGCCATGCCATTGAACATGGCGGACTAGGATCACTTGACCACATCGTTACCGCCATCCGCGAATCCGGCGCTATCGAACGTACCCGCGAATGTGCGTTGCGGCATGCCCGCGCTGCTCGTGAAGCGCTAACCACGCTTCCTTCTTCTTCTTACCGCGATGCCTTGGCCACGCTAGCTGATTATTCGGTGCAGCGCACTTTCTGACCGCTCGGCATTCTTCGGGTCGATATACCCTTTCTCCCCATGTGCCAGACATCGGCTTGCTTTGCCGCGAGATCGTCGGACACACACGTGGATCAAGGCACGCCATTGAACGCTGAGTGCAGCCAATCATGCATAAGTCGATAACTGCGAGCGGCTGCGCGCGCATCATATTTGCAACCCGGTGAGTTCTCGCCCACCTCCGTGAAGCAATGCACGGCATGGCCGATTACCACGAATTCCCAGTCAGCCGGACTGGCGCGCATTTCGTCCATGAATTTATCCGCATCCGGCATCGTGCCCTTATCGTCCGCGCCATTCATCGCAAGCACGCGTGCCTTGATGTTTTTCGCCAACGCGGGATTATCCGTCGTCAAGCCGCCGTGAAAGGACACTACCGCAGCCACATCCGCCCCACTGCGAGCCAAATCCAATACGGCAGTACCACCAAAACAAAAGCCGATGGCGGCAAGCTTGTGCAGATCGATCGGAGCACTCGCTGCCTGGGCCTTTAGCTGTGCCAGCGCTTCGTTGATGCGTTTGCGCATCAAGCCACGATTGCTATACAACGGCTTCGTTGCCGCTTCGGCCTGATCGGCATGTCCAGGCTGGGGCCGCACGTTTTCTCCATACATGTCCGTCAGCAGGATCACATAATCCTTGCCGGCGATCATGTCCGCTTTCTGCACGGCCGCTTCATTCACTCCATACCAATTCGGCACCATGACTAGCCCGGGGCGCTTGGCCTGGCTGCTGTCGTCATAAACCAAAACACTTTTGAAGTGCGTACCGTCCAAGGTCCATTGCACCGGACGATGCACCATCTTGGCCTGCGCAGCAAAAGTCGCGCAGGCCAGCAACGCAAGACCAATCATTCGGACAAAGCGCATGAGACGATTTTCCTTGTTTGGAATGTGAAAGGCGCACACCTGCTATCCCAGATGACAGGTCATACCACCCGATGGTTTTGATTTACGAAAGCCCTGCTGCGTGCATCGCCATGCGCCGCTTCAATGGCAACAAGCGATCGATGGCACGAACTCCCCGTCCCCGCATGGCCGCCCACGGTGCACCTTGCCACGCGTAAATGCGCGCGAGCGCATCAAAGCCATAGGCATCGATGGTGTCTGCACTTCGACGACGGCGCGCATAACGACGTAGCACCTGCGAGGAGGCGAAATCCCGCCCTGCTTCGCGCGCTGCCATAAGCGTATCGCGTAGTTCAACAACATCTCTCAGACCAAGGTTCACCCCTTGCCCAGCCAACGGGTGGACAACGTGGGCCGCATCGCCGAGCAAGACGAAGCGCTCGGCCTGATAGGCGTCGGTAAGTTGCAGTTTCAGGGGAAAAGCGGTGCGTCGTGTTGTCGCCGTGATCGGCCCGAGGCGGAAATCGCTTGCGAGGCCAAGCTCCCGGGCAAAGGCTTCGTCATCTAGCGATAGCACTCGCTGTGCCTCGCTTTCCGGCAACGACCACACAATGGAACTGCGGCCATCCAGCAACGGGAGGAAAGCCAGCGGTCCCGTCGGCAAAAACCGTTGCCAGCACGCCTGCGCATGTGGCCGCTCCGTAGAAACGTGCGCCACCACGGCACGCTGCACATAGTCACGACCATGCGTGGCAATCCCGGCATGCCTCCGTAACGGAGAGTGACCGCCATCGGCCGCGACAAGCAAACGCACAGCGATACTTTCGCCATCCGCCATGCCCAAAACGATGCGATCGGAACGTGCCTCGAAAGATTCAACCGTGGCCGGGCAAAGTCGCTGCACACCGGCCGCTTCCAGCGATTGCCAGAGCATCCATTGCACAAGATTGTTTTCGACGATATAGCCGAGCAGGTCACGACCTTCGTCCGCAGCATTGAAATGGATCGCTGCTCCGTTCGCGGCCTCCCATACGTGCATATGCGCGTAGGGAGAAGCACGTGCCGCTCGAATGGATGCCCAAACGCCCAGCTCATCCAAAAGCTTGATGGAAGATGGTGCTAATCCCACGACGCGAAGATCCAGCTCATCTTCGGGATTCCAAGCAGCGGGTGGTCTCGCCTCCAATAGCGCGGTCGCAAAACCCGCCTTGCTTAGGGCAAGCGCCGCAGCAGCCCCGACCATGCCTCCACCAACCACGGCAACGTCCAATGCCGGCGCACGACGTTGAACCGCAGGAACCGTTCTCATGGCAGATGCTCCAAAACAGCTCGCGGCGGCGTGCCCCTGAATCCCATGCCGCGCCGCGCCAGCACCTGCTGCAGCGGTGGCACACGGTCGTAAGCCAGCAAGGCCAGCGACCGCAAAGGCGCCAGCAAGGGCTGAGGCATGCAGGCGAAGCGAATCAAATCATGGCTCATGCCCATGGTGCCCTCGCGATCTGGAGCCCGCTGCGCCGCATAACGCTCCAGCAATGACGAAGCGCCAGGATCGGGAGCCCCTGCTACCAGTTCCGCAAGTGTCAGCGCATCGCGCAGACCAAGATTGAAGCCCTGCGCACCGATCGGATGCACGGTCTGTGCGGCGTTACCTACCAGCACCGCACGGAAATCAGTAAGACGACGGGCGGCCACGCGTCGAATGGCATAGGGAAAGCGTTTGCCCGGACGAGTCAATCGGCCGAGCCGCCAACCGAAGCGCCGCTGAGCCAGCGCAACGAACTCCGCATCGGAAGCGGCAGAGACGTCCGCTGCGATATTGGACGGAACTGTCAGCACCAAGCCGCAGCGTCGCTCGGATAGCGGCAGCAGGGCCACCGGCCCTTCATCGGAAAAACGCTCCCAGGCACGATGGGCCGGATCGCGTTCCGGAGTGACCGTGCATACAAACAGCGTTTGCTTGTAATCGTGAATATCAGCCTCGATGCCAAGCTGTGCACGCACAAAAGATTCCGTGCCATCCGCACCGACCAGCAAGGCAGCATCGATATGCTGGATGCCCTCCGAGGTGCGAATCTCCGCACGCCAACCTTCCGTGTGCCGGGTAAGGCCCGTGAGGCTGGCAGGAGCCAGGCGCACCAGCCGCTGGCATGCATCAAGCCCCTGCAGCAAGGCAGCGCCCAACTCGCGCGCCGGCAAGGTCCACCCCAGGGCATCCACTCCGTGCTTGGCAGCATCCAGCCGGGTGCTGCCGAATTCCCCGGCTCGACTTACGTGGATGTGATGGATGGGCGTGGCCTGCGCCGCTGCAAATGGCCATACACCGATGGCTGTCAATCCATTTACCGTGGCACGCGCCAGTGCAAGATTGCGTTCGTCATAGCTGGGCTGGGCATCGACCCGCGGGGCGGCAGCCTCTACCAGGGTGACTTTGCAACCGGCTTTGTCCAACGCAATGGCCAAGCTTGCACCCACCAAGCCGCCACCGACGATCAACACACTGCCTTCGGGAAGAAATGGAGAAGAAGAAGTCATGCAGGGATGATACGCGTTGTGAACGACTCTCGACGCATGAGAATCCCCGCAATTGGGCTAAACTGATTGTCTCTCACGAGTCGCCTGTCTATTTGGAGTTCCACATGTTTACGACACAGACCCAGCGCCTTGGCATCTTGGCGGGGCTCGCCCTGGTGATGGCGGCAACCCGCATGCACCATTTCAATGCCTTGCCTGACGCAAGCTGGGGTGTGTTCTTCCTAGCTGGTTTCTGGTTGCGCGGTTTGGGCCGCTGGGCTTTTCCATTGCTGATGGCGGAAGCCGTGCTGGTCGATTACCTGGTTATCACGCACATGGGCATCAGCTTTTGGAGCCACTACTGCGTTTCGGCCGGCTACTGGTTCCTGATCCCCGCTTATGGTGCACTCTGGATCGGTGGCAGCTGGTTGGCGAAACGCCAGCAAGGGCTGCGGCTTTCCACCCTGGCCCTGGCCGTCGCGGTGTTGTGGGTAAGCGAGGGCGCTTGCTATCTCATTTCCAGCGGCAGCTTCTATTGGTTGAGCAGCCATGTGCCGGCACCGAAGAGCTTTGCAGCTTGGTTTGTCAATCTCGGTGATTGGTACCTGCCGTTCCTGCAGACCACCTCGCTCTACGTTGGCTTGGGCGCAGTGCTGCATGTAATGGCGACGCAGCTGTCGCGCCTTTCGCAGCACAGCGGACAAATGCAGCACTGAGCGTCACTTACATCTGATGGGAAATCGCCTTTCGAAGATTTATACCCGTACCGGTGACGATGGCAGCACCGGCCTGGGGGATGGCTCGCGGGTCCCCAAAGATTCCGCCCGCGTTGCTGCATACGGCACGGTCGACGAACTGAACAGCACCATCGGCATGGTGCTGGCGTGCGAGGGTGTCGATGCAGTTCGCGAAGCGCTTACACAGGTGCAGCACGAACTGTTCGATCTGGGCGGAGAGCTCTGCATCCCCGGTATGGCCATGATCGACGATGCAGACATTCTTCGACTTGAGGAAGTGCTCGACCGTTTCAACGAACCACTGCCGCCCTTGAAGGATTTCATCCTGCCCGGCGGCGGCATGGCAGCCTCTTGCTGCCACTTGGCTCGCACGGTATGTCGTCGCGCCGAACGCGAGGTCATTGCTCTGGGCCGTATCGAGGCGGTCAGGCCTCAAGCGCAGCGCTATCTCAACCGCCTGTCCGATCTGTTGTTTGTACTGGGGCGCGTGCTCGCCCGTTCGGGCGGCCATGGCGAAGTACTCTGGCAGCACGAACGCCGCCGCAAGCCGAAAGCCTGAGCGTCATGCTGCAGCTGTTTACCCACACCGACTGCCTGCAGCACGACCCTGGCCCCGGGCATTCGGAATCGCCCGCTCGCCTGCGCGCCGTCCTACAAGCGCTGGATCAGGACCGTTTTGCAGCGGTGGATCGTATCGAGGCGCCGCGGGTGAGCCGGGAACAGCTATTGCGTGTTCATACTCCCGAGCACATCGAGCGGATCTTTTCCCTGTCGCCCGCGTCCGGAACGGTAAGGCTGGATGAAGACACGCTGATGTCTCCCGCCTCGCTGGAGGCTGCCTTGCGGGCAGCAGGTGCGGTTGTCGCCGCTGTCGACGCCGTGGTCGGCGGCTCCACCAACAGGGCTTTCTGCGCGGTACGCCCCCCAGGCCATCACGCCACCGCGGAGACAGCCATGGGATTCTGCTTGTTCAACAACATTGCGGTGGGAGCCGCTCACGCTCTAACCGCACATGGACTGAAACGCGTGGCGATCGCCGATTTCGATGTGCATCACGGCAACGGCACTCAGGATATTTTCCAGCACGATCCGCGCGTGCTGTTCCTGTCGACTCACCAGTCGCCGCTTTACCCCGGCACCGGGGGCGTGGAGGAGCAGGGGGTCGGCAATATCGTCAACGCGCCGCTGTCTGCTGGGGATGGCTCATATGAATTTCGCGGCGTGTGGAATGATGTCTTACTCCCGCGCCTGCATGCCTTCAGACCGCAATTGGTGCTGATTTCGGCGGGATTTGATGCCCATCGCCATGACCCGCTCGCAGATATCAGGCTGGAAACCGAAGACTATGCCTGGATGACCGAGCGTCTCGTCGATCTGGCCAGGACACATGCGGATGGCAGGCTGGTTTCCACCCTTGAAGGCGGCTATGACCTAGCCGCCCTCGCTGCCAGCGTCAGCGCACATGTGAGCATCCTGCTGGATTGAGGAATAAGACGACCATTGCCAGCTGGCTATGGTTGTGGCTCGAAATCCAACGCCACGGAATTGATGCAATAGCGCAAGCCGGTGGGTTTGGGCCCATCCGGAAAGACATGCCCCAGATGAGACTCGCATACAGCGCACCTTACCTCCGTGCGGTGCATCCCATGGCTTTCATCCGGGACAAGGCTGATGGCGGCGCGCCTGATCGGCTGGAAAAAACTAGGCCATCCCGAGCCGGAGTCATATTTGGTTTCGGAAGCGAATAAAGGTGTTCCGCATGCGACGCACACATAAGTGCCCGGCTCTTTATGCCGATACCACTTGCCACTGAACGGGGGCTCCGTAGCCGAGCAGCGGCAAACGGCATACTGCTCCGGGTCCAGGCTTGCGCGCCATTGCTCATCGGTCTTGGAGGGTTTGTACTCATTCATATCCCAATCCTTACCAGGGGCACCGCTCTCCTATTCTGCACGGGAGTCGCCACCGTGTCTGTCGGCGGCCGCGGCTTCTTGGCGAGGAATATGTGGGTGCATGCAGGCGTGCGCAATCATCGGAGGGACATCCGGCCATGCTCGGACCGGGCTCTTCTTGCGAGGGTTGCCGCTGCATCAGGGTCGATAACATCGGATGGGCGTATGCCGTCGGAAGGGCCTTTCTGTTAGCTTAACGCCCCTTCGTCGCCGATTGATTGCCTCCGTGAAGCCCAAGAAGAGCCTGCGTTCTCTGCCTCCACGCCGCCTGCTAGCAATCGCCGCTGCCGCTGCCCTGTTCGGCAGCCAGGGCGCCCATGCCGCATCGCAAAGCAAGCATCCGAAAAGCACTTTGGATGGCACCGAGGTCGTGTGCCCGCTGGGCACATTCATCTGCCCGCCGCGACCCGATAATTTCGCGCTTTGCCGTCCTAACGGGATGCTGGAGTTTTACGACCCCTTCCTGAGCAAGAACTCCTCGCTCCGCACCTCGGCCAAAACTTATGTGTGGGCGGACCACGTCGAAAGCCCCGATCAAACGATCTATCACCTCACCGGCCACGTAAAAACGATTCGTGCCGATCAGGAACTGCATGCCGACGTCGCCGACTACAACAGCGACACCACGGATTACGATGCACGCGGCCATGTCCATTATCAGGAAGCCATCCATCTGATATCGGCCGATCACATTACCGGCAATACGGATAACAGTACCGGACTAGCCACCGGCAACGTCCGTTTCCAGATGCTGGATTCGCACGGAAACGGCACTGCGGTCCGGGCGCAGATGATCGACGAGAACCGTAATCGCTATACCGTCGTCACTTATTCCACCTGCGATATCGGCCGGCACATCTGGGAAATACGCGCCAAGAAAATCGAGACCGACGACAACACCGGGCGCGGCGTGGCACATGACGCCACGATGAGCATGCTGGGCGTGCCGTTCTTCTATACGCCGTACATGTCATTCCCACTGAACAACAACCGCTCCAGCGGCTTCCTGTATCCGTATTTCGAGCATACCGGAGCGGCCGGCTATCAGTTCCGGATTCCGTACTACTTCAATCTGGCACCCAACTACGATGCTACCTTGACCCCGCGGTATTACAGCAAGCGCGGTGCCATGCTGAGTGGTGAATTCCGTTATCTGTTTCCGCACACGAATGGGCAGTTCAACATCGATTTCCTGCCCAGCGACAATTACAACGATCAGGATGCAACCTCCAACACGCCGAATATCAACGCGCCCGATACGAAGGGCAAGGAACGTTACAGCTACAAGATCATCAACAATACGTCGCTATGGCCCGGCTGGAGCTTGAACGCCAATATCAATCGCGCCTCTGATCAGAACTATCTGCACGATTTCGGCGATGACCTATACAGCGTTGCAACAACCCTGCTGTACTCCAGTATTTACATCAATGGAGCCGGCAACTGGTGGAGCGCATCGTTCGGCGGCGACATGTGGCAGAACGTTACGCCTTCGGAACCGAACAGCGTTGAGCCCTATAAACGCCTGCCTCGCGCTACCTTCAACATGGATATTCCATTTGCGCATTGGTACGACGTCGGCCTGACCAGTGAGGCAGTAGACTTTCACAAGGACGATGCGGTGGAAGGGTCGCGCCTCGACCTTTATCCCTATGTGGATGCCGACTTCCAGGGGTCAGCGTGGTTTATCCGGCCAAAGCTTGCTTACCGATACACCACCTACTCTCTCGATTCGGGGTATCGGAACTACGGTTACTACGGCCCGACCAGCGCGGGTAATTCCCCCTTCACGCAGAGTAACCCGACCCGCTCGCTACCGATCCTAAGCCTTGACCAGGGCCTGATCTTCGACCGCAGCACTTCGCTGTTCGGCACCGATTACACGCAGACACTGGAGCCGCGGCTCTATTACCTCTACGTCCCTTATCGCAACCAAAACAATCTGCCGCTGTTTGACTCCAGTCTGATGGCGTTCGACGATTGGATGTTGTTCGCCCCCAACCAGTTCGCCGGCTCAGACCGCCAGATGAACGCGAACAACCTCACCGCCGCTGTGACCACCCGCCTGCTCGACGATGGCGGCGTGGAGCGCTTATCGGCGACGTTTGGACAGATCCGCTATTTCACGCCGCAAAGAGTGCAGGTGCCGTGCACCCTTGCCTCTGCGTCCTCCAGCAACAATCCCAATGGCTGCGTGGCTACGACCGACTGGCGGGGCTCGGACTATGTGACCGAGCTGGATGCTTCACTCAGCGACCAATGGACGGCCAGCACCGAATATCTCTGGAACCCCAACTCCCGCCAGACCGACCTCGGCACGTTCACGGTACAACGCCGCCTCGGCTTCGATGGCGTGCTCAACTTCTCCTACCGTTTTCGCCGAAACTTGCTGGAACAATACAGCGTCTCAGCGGTCTATCCGCTTACGGATCGCTGGCGTCTCATCGGCGACTGGACGTATTCGATGCTGGACAAGCGCACCGTCGAGGCACTTGCCGGCGTGGAATACGAAGGATGCTGCGTGAAGGTCAGTGTGGTGGCTCGCCACTATATAACTGGATATTACGGCGTCGTCTCTTACCTGCTACCCGGCCAAACCCCTCCTGCCAGCGATACAGCTGTCATGTTCCAATTGGAATTCAAGGGCATGGGCGCCTTCAGCGGGCAGACGGACAATATCCTGCAGCGTGATATCCTTGGCTATCAATAAGCGCTCCTGGGAAGGTTATGGAGCGCTTGGGAAAGCAGCCGGCCGTGCTGTTTTGAAATCTCCAATGACGTTACCAACCCTTCGCCACTGGCGACAGAAGGCTGTTCACTGATGAAGCGGATTTTTGCGTTGTTCTTGCTGACGATCGTCTCGGCAATGCCGTCGCTGGCCATGGCCCAGTTGCTATCGCCACAGGATTCGAACTCCGGGCCGCAGCCCGTCGACCGGATTGTGGCGGTGGTCGAAGACGACGTGATTCTCCAAAGCGAGCTGAACGACGCCGTGGCGGCTATCCAGCAGCAATACGCCAATCAGCCGGGCCAGCTCCCTCCTATCGACGTACTGCGCCGCCAGGTACTTGACCGTCTGATCCTGATGAAGCTGCAACTGCAGAGGGCCGATGATCAGGGTATCCGCGTTTCCGACTCGGACGTCGATCAGGCCGTGCAGGCGGTTGCCGCGCAAAACAAGATGAGTCCCGACCAGCTGCGGGCCGCCGTGGAACAAAGCGGCATGAGCTATGCCTCCTATCGACAGCAGCTGCATGATCAGCTTGTCGTGCAGAAATTGCACCAGAACGTAGTGCGGGACTCGGTGACCGTCACCGACAGTGAAATCAACAACCTGCTCAACAGCCCCAGCTACAAGGCTGGCGAGGTGCACTTGGCGCACATCCAGATCAGCATTCCCAGCGGAGCAGGTCCGGCCGATATCCAGAACGCGCAGAAAAAAGCGGAGCAGGCGCTTGCAGCCATCAAGGGCGGCATGTCTTTCAAGGCAGCCGCCATCCGCTTCTCGGATGCGCCTGACGCGCTGGATGGCGGCGACCTGGGCTGGCGTCGCATGGACGAAGTGCCGGCTGCTTTCGTCGACACGATCAGCAACCTGAAACCGGGCGAAGTCAGCGGCATTCTGCATGGCCCGACCGGTTTTCACATCCTGCAATTGATCGGTCAGCGCGCACCGTCCAAGCAGATGGTGACCGAATATCATGCTCGCCAGATTCTGATTCGTCCCAGCGAATTGGTGTCCCCCGCCCAGGCCCAGCAGAAGGCGGAAGATCTCTACAACCGTATCGTCAAAAAGCACGAAGATTTTGCCAAGCTGGCGAAGGACGATTCCAACGACGACACGACGGCCAATGCCGGTGGCGATATGGGATGGTTCCAGCAGAACGATTGGGGTTCGCTGGTCGGCCAGAAACTTGCAGAGCTCAAGGATGGAGAAGTATCACAGCCTTTCCAGAGTGAAGCGGGATGGCACATCCTGCAGCGTCTTGGCTCCCGCAGTAGCGACATGTCCTCCCAGATTGCGCGCGAACAAGCTCGTCAGGCCATCGGCAATCGTAAGGCAGACCAGGCTTACGAAGATTTCCTACGCGAACTGCGCTCCAGTTCGTACGTGAAAATCCTCGCGCCGGAGCTCCAGGAGCCGAACGATACCGCCGCTACGAAAGCATCGTGACGATGAGATAGGGGTAGGTCGTGAACAGGCCTGTATTACCACGGCTCGCGTTGACCGCAGGCGAGCCTGCCGGTGTAGGCCCCGAGCTGCTAGTCCGATTGGCCGCCACACCGCTGGCGGCCAATTTCATTGCCATCACCGACCGCGCCCTGCTTGAGCGGGCCGCAGCCATTTGCCATATCCCTCTTCGACTCATCGATGACGACGGCGATGACATCGACATTCGTCCTCATGGCGTCCTACGTGTGCGCCATATTCCATTGCTGGCGAATGAAGTACCCGGCCAGCCTGATCCGCGTAACGCAGAGCAGGTGCTCGCTTCACTTGCCGAAGCTGCAAAGGGATGCCTGGATGGGCGTTACGCTGCAGTCGTTACAGCGCCGCTGCAAAAATCAGTCATCAACGACGCAGGCGTCCCATTCAGTGGGCACACTGAGTTCTTCGCGGCGCTGACTCAGTCGCAGGTTGTCATGATGCTCGCCAGCCCTGAACTTCGTGTTGCGCTGGCCACTACGCATCTGCCTTTGCGCGCCGTACCGGCCGCGATCGACAGGGTTTCCCTGGAACGCACCTTGCGCATCGTCCATAACGAATTGCGCGTTAAGTTTGGCCTCGCCGAACCACGCATTGCCGTGCTCGGACTCAATCCGCACGCCGGCGAGAACGGTCATCTCGGTAGAGAGGAAATTGACGTCATTCTCCCCACCCTGGACACCTTGCGCAACGAAGGCATGCGGCTCATCGGCCCACTGCCCGCGGATACGGCATTCGTTCCGGCGCAACGCCAGCGCTACGATGCCGTGCTCGCGATGTATCACGACCAGGCACTGCCCGTACTCAAGAGTGAAGCGTTCGATCGTACGGTGAACCTCACCCTTGGCCTCCCCTTCATCCGTACCTCTGTCGATCACGGCACCGCGCTGGATCTTGCCGGCACCGGTAAAGCCGATCCCTCCAGCTTGATAGCCGCAGCACGTATGGCACTCGAATTAGTCGCTCGTCGCGGTACTGTCCATCAATGAACTCCCGCCCTAAGAAAAGTTTCGGCCAACATTTTTTGCATGAACGCCGTTATCTCGACCGAATCGTCGCCGCCGTACTGCCACGCGCTGGCGATTTTTTAGTGGAAATCGGCCCTGGCGAAGGAGCCCTGACACTTCCTTTGCTCGCAGCCGCAGGCAAGCTCACTGCGATAGAGCTCGATACCGATTTGATTCCAGCATTGGAGGCCCGGGCTGCGGGAGTAGGTGAACTCTCCGTCATGCATGCCGATGTGCTGAAGGTGGATTTCACAGCCATGGCGCATCGGCAGGATGTTTCGAAACTGCGCATCGTCGGCAATCTCCCGTATTACATTTCCAGCCCGATCCTGTTTCATTGCATCGATCATGCAGCAACCATTTCCGACATGCATTTCATGCTTCAGAAGGAAGTGGTAGATCGCATGGCTGCCGAGCCAGGCAGCAAGGTATACGGAAGACTTTCCGTCATGCTGCAACTTGCCTGCAAGGTGGAACCCTTGTTCGACGTGCCGCCGGGCGCTTTCCGCCCCCCGCCTAAAGTGGATTCATCGGTGGTGCGCCTCACGCCACTGACTGTCGAGGGGCGACACGATGCGGATCCGGTTCGCTTGCATGCCATTGTCAAAGCGGCTTTTGCTCAGCGGCGCAAAACACTCAGTAATGCGTTGCGTCAGCTCATGGACGCGGATGCCATCAGGCGTGCTGGGATCGATCCCAAGGCGCGCGCTGAAGTACTTGCACCATCGGAGTTCGTTCGGTTAGCCAAAGTGTAGGGCTCGCGACATGGTCGCGATGAGATCTTAGTTCCGGAAAACCTGGCATGCGCGCATACCGCCTTTGCGCCTCTGCCCGTTCTCTCTCTGCCCTACAACGGTACAATCGTGTCATGAATGATAAATCTCCCTACACGATCGACGTGCAGGTACAAACCCGCTTCGTCCCGGATCAGTCCGCCCCCCATGAAAATCGTTACGTCTTTGCGTACACGATCAAGCTGCACAACGCTGGCATCCTCCCGGCCCGCCTGTTGACCCGTCACTGGGTCATCACAGATGCCAATGGCAAGGTCGAAGAAGTGTATGGTGAAGGAGTGGTCGGCGAGCAGCCATGGATGCGCCCAGGTGACGACTACGAATATACGTCCGGCGCGGTGATTGAAACCGCCGTGGGTACGATGCAAGGTAGCTATCAGATGATGGCCGACGACGGCACACGCTTCGAAGCTCTGATTCCGACCTTCACGCTTTCCATTCCACGTACGCTGCATTGAGCGAGGGTCTGTCCATGACGTGCACCCGGCAGTTCCGAAAGGCAGCCCGCTAATGGCTACTTATGCAATCGGCGACGTCCAAGGTTGCTATCCGGAATTGCAGCGCCTGCTGGAAAAGCTTCGTTTTGATCCAGCCAGTGACCGATTGTGGTTCTGCGGTGACCTGGTCAATCGTGGCGGCCAATCGCTGGAAACACTGCGGCTGGTGTACTCGCTGCGCAGCAATATCGTGGTGACACTCGGCAACCACGATCTCAGCTTGCTGGCTATTGCGCAGCGTAAGCAGGATGCGCAGGCACGCGTCAATCCGGAGCTGCGAGAAGTGTTGTTTGCCGAGGACGCGCCAACGCTGCTGGAATGGCTGCGCCATCAAAAGCTGCTGCATCATGACGAAGGGCTGGGCTGGACCATGGTGCATGCCGGCATCGCACCAAGTTGGACGTTGAAACAGGCGCAGCGCAGCGCTACCGAGATCGAACGCGAGCTTGCCAGCCCGCGTCATCCCCGCTTGCTGAAGAACTTGTTCGGCAACCGCCCCGCTGCCTGGTCGAGCCGGCTACAGGGCATCGAGCGACTGCGCGCCTCGATCAATACCTTTACGCGGATGCGCTTTTGCGATGTCAACGGACGCATCGATTTCGAGAGCAAAGGTGCGCCAGGCACTCAGAAGCCCGGCATGTATCCCTGGTTTGAAGTACCTGGCGTGCGTCGACGCGAGACCCGCATCATATGCGGTCATTGGTCTGCACTAGACCGCTTTATGGGCATGGGCGTCTACGGTATTGACACTGGGTGCGTGTGGGGCGGCAAACTCACCGCGCTACAACTAGATGGCGACGAACCCCGGTACGTGACGGTAGATGCTGAGCCACACCGCAAGCGGATACCTGGCGAAGACTGATCACCTTCAAGGCAAAGGTTGCTCAAAAGAGCTTTCGGAAACGCTCGCTATCAAGCAAGCGTCGCCGTTCATGCCTGTGTGATCAGCTCAGCTGGCCGTGGCAATGCTTGTACTTTTTACCCGACCCGCACGGACAAGGATCGTTACGCCCCACCTTCGGTCCGGACACGACCGGCTCGGAGACAGCTGCCGGCTGCGAAGTCGGCGCATCCATACCCAGAGCCCCGCCCGCTGGCGCTCCGCCACCGCTGGCGAGCATCTGGCGTTGCATACGCTCCGCCAAGCGCTGCTGCTCGGCCTCCATCGCCGCGACCTCTTCCTCGCTGCGAATACGGATGCGCGCGAGCATCTGCGTAACTTCGGTCTTGATGCGCGCGAGCATCTGGGAGAACAACTCAAAGGATTCTTGCTTGAAAGCTTGCTTCGGGTCCTGCTGTGCATACCCGCGCAGATAGATGCCTTGGCGCATGTAGTCCATGCTGGAAAGATGCTCTTTCCAGGCGTTGTCCAATACGCTGAGCATGATGTGCTTCTCAAGCTGGCGCATGGTCTCCGTACCGATCTGCTTCTCCTTGGCCTGGAACATGTCCTCGATCAGCGTGCGCACATGTTCAAACACGGAGCCCGCATCAGCCTCCGATTGCTGTTCGAGCCAATGCTTGAGGTCGGCCGAAATGCCGAAGTCGCTTTCCAGTTCGCGCTCAAGCCCGGGAATGTCCCACTGCTCGTCGATGCTGTCGGCCGGCACATGCCGACGAACCAAATCGGTAATCACATCGTCGCGAATATCGGCGATGGTGGCGGAAACATCATCCTCTTCCAGCAGCTCATCGCGCTGGCGATAGATCACCTTGCGCTGGTCGTTGGCAACGTCGTCATACTCAAGCAGGTTTTTGCGGATGTCGAAATTGTGCTGCTCGACTTTGCGCTGCGCTTTCTCGATCTGGCGGCTGATCATGCGATCTTCCAGCGCCTCGTCCTCCTTCATGCCGAAGCGCTTCATCCAGCGAACCAGTCCTTCACCGCCGAAGATACGCAGAAGATTGTCCTGCAGCGACAGGTAGAACCGGGAAGAACCCGGGTCCCCCTGACGACCGGAACGACCACGCAACTGGTTGTCGATGCGACGCGATTCATGGCGTTCGGTACCCACGATATGGAGGCCACCGGCAGCCAGCACCTGTTCGTGACGCTTTTGCCACTCTTCCCTCACGCGTGTGCGATCGGCTGCGCTGGCATCTTGCGGCAACGCCGCCAGTGCGGCTTCCAGGCTGCCGCCCAGCACGATATCGGTACCGCGCCCTGCCATGTTGGTGGCGATGGTGACCGAACCAGGCATGCCAGCCTGCGCCACAATGTGCGCCTCACGCTCATGCTGCTTGGCGTTAAGGACCTCGTGCGGAATCTTCTCCTTACTCAGCAGGTTCGATAGCAGCTCGGAAACATCGATGGAGGCCGTGCCTACCAGAACCGGCTGACCCCGGCGATGGCAATCCCTGATGTCCTCGACAACGGCCTTGTATTTCACATCCTGGCTGAGGAACACCATATCGGGGTTATCCACGCGAATCATCGGCTTGTGCGTGGGAATCACCACCACTTCCAGGCCATAGATCTGCTGGAATTCATACGCTTCGGTATCGGCGGTACCGGTCATGCCGGCCAGCTTCTTGTACATGCGGAACAGATTCTGGAACGTAACCGTCGCCAGCGTTTGATTCTCGCGCTGAATCGGCACCCCTTCCTTGGCCTCGACCGCCTGATGCAAACCATCGGACCAGCGGCGCCCTGCCAGCGTGCGTCCCGTAAACTCATCGACGATGATGACCTCGCCATCGCGCACGATGTAATCGACATCACGCTGGTAAATGGCATTCGCGCGCAACGCTGCATTGAGATGGTGCACGATCGCGAGGTTGCGCGCGTCATAGAGACTGCTGTCCTCGTCGATCACTTTCGCCTGGCGCAGTAGCTCTTCCGCGTGTTGCATGCCCTCTTCGGAGAGATGCACCTGTTTCTGCTTTTCATCGACCCAATAATCGCCGGCACCATCCTCAACCTCCTGGCGTGTCATGCGCGGCACAATTTTGTTTACCGCGATGTACAGCTGAGGAGAATCCTCGGCAGGGCCAGAGATGATCAGTGGCGTGCGTGCCTCGTCGATCAGAATCGAGTCCACCTCATCGACAATGGCATAGTGCAAGCCGCGCTGTACACGCTGCTCCTTGGACAATGCCATGTTGTCACGCAAATAGTCGAAACCGAATTCGTTGTTGGTGCCATAAGTAATGTCAGCGGCGTACGCGGAAAATTTGTCCGCATGATCCATGCCGGGGTACACCACACCTACGCTCAGGCCCAGAAAGTTGTACAACTTGCCCATCTGCGCCGCGTCACGCTTGGCGAGGTAGTCATTGACCGTGACGACGTGCGTGCCCTTGCCTTCCAGAGCATTGAGATAGACCGACGCCGTGGCAACCAGGGTCTTACCCTCACCGGTGCGCATTTCTGCGATCTTGCCCATGTGCAGCACCATGCCTCCGATGAACTGCACGTCATAGTGGCGCATGCCGAGCACCCGCTTGGCGCCTTCGCGCACGACAGCAAACGCTTCAGGCAATAACCTGTCCAGCGCCTCGCCGGCAGCAAGGCGCTGCTTGAACTCATCGGTCTTCCCGCGCAATGCCTCATCGCTGAGCTTCTCGAATTCGGGCTCGAGCGCATTGATGCGCGAGACGGTTTTGGACAGCTGGCGCAGTACTCGATCGTTACGGCTGCCAAAGAGGCTCGTCAGGGCACGGTTAAGCATGATCTTCCGGATCTGGAAACAAGGGACGCCCACCGGGACAACCCGGGACGGACAAAGGTTTGATGATACTAGGGTCCGCCAGGTATCCCAAACGAGGACAGAAGGCTACCGATGGACCACGTCCAAGGGGTGGCGGTACCGCCCCACGCTTTCAAGGGCGCCGCGCAAGTCCCTTTGTTTCTTTGGACAGGCGAACCATTACGCGGCAACGCCATTTCAGCGTCGACGACATGAGACGTCAGCGGTGGCTCCTAACGTACGCCAGCGGATTGACGACGTGACCGTGATACCAGACTTCGAAATGGACGTGAGGCCCTGTGGACCGGCCGGAGGAACCCGCTTCCGCGATTTCTTCGCCGACATGCACATGCTCACCGGGATGCACCAGCAACTTGCTGTTGTGAGCGTAGCGCGTCATGTAGCCATTGCCGTGGTCGATCTCGACGACGTTGCCATAACCATTACGCACGCCAGCGTACGTCACCATGCCCTCGGCAACAGTGCGCACCGGACTGCCGTAAGGCACGGCGATGTCCAGACCCGTATGTCGTTCGGCAAGTCCATCAAAGGGATCGGCCCGGACCCCGAAATAGGATGAAATATAGCCATCGGCTGGCATGCCGGTCGGCTTCAGATCCGAGTCGATGCGTGCATTGAGCAATAAGCTTTGCATAGCGCTCAACTGGGTCTGCTGCGTTTCGAACTGATTGGCAAGCTGATTGATGCTGGCCTCCAGCGTTTGCGGCAGGGCGTAGGCGCTGTTGCCCGTAGTGACCTCCACACCGCCGACCGGTGGTGGCTGGTCAAAATTGAACTCCGCACTATCAAGTTTGCCCACCTGCACAAGACGTTCGCCCAGGGCGTTGAGTCGAGTGGCCTGCGCCTGAAGCTGTCCTAATTTGATCGCCAAGGCATCAAGTTGACGATGGGCATCGTCCTGCAATTCACCTAGCTGCTTTTCCTGCGTCTTCACCTGCCGGTGCAAAGCCGTGATTTCAGTGAGCGCCCGGTCTCGAGGACTTGCTATCGCAAGCGCCATGCCCGCGCCGAGGCTGCCCAGGGCCAACATGACGACCGCACCGATGGCCCACACGCGCCAGCGTAGCCGAGGATTGGCGAGGTCCAATGTCTTGGGCACCTTCCCTGCGCGTGAGACGAGTATGATTTGCATGACTTCTACCGGTTTGAATTTTTGCTGATGCAGCGCGACTCACCTGCCCCCCCTCGCTCCGGTCATGGACTACGGCCCATTACCGAGGTCGGTCCGGTCAACGCGCTAGCCGAGAAGGCTGGCAAGCTGGAGGCGCTTGATCGCGCACTTCGCCAGACATTGCCGCTACCTCTGCGTGACCAGGTCAGATTCGCCAATCTGCGCGACGATCGCCTTGTCTTTCTGGCTTCCTCCCCGGCCTGGGCATCGCGCTTGCGTCTTCAACAGACACAAATCCTCTCTGCCGCCCGTGCCATTGGCACGCATGCTGGTTCGGTTACCGTGAAAGTGGCCCCCCTTCCTCCGCCAGATCTCCCGCCGGAGCAATCAAAACCGCTTTCAGCTGCGGCGGCGCTTCATCTGAAAGCCGCCGCTCATTCAATTCAGGACCCCGAATTGCGGGCAATGTTCCTGGAACTGGCGTCCGTCGCCGAGACTGCGAATTCCACCCCCGAATAGGCACCTTCGAATAGTCCAGGCACCTCCGGAACGAAGGCGCAGGGCACCCCGTCCGACTCAGGAGCCGGATTTATACCACGCCTTAAGCCCCTCATGTCTTCAGGCCATGTCTCAGTAGCGTGAAAGCAGGGGCGACAAAATTGTGAAATGCATCACAAAAAGAAACAGACCGAGCCAAAGGCCCGGTCTGTTGGCAGAAAACGGTTGAATCAGATTGCTTGTGCGGGATGCGCGTAGGAAATCGGAGCAATAGCCGGATCGTCCGGATAGCTGACCTCTTCCCAAGCCGATGCATCGGCCATCAACGCACGCAGCAACTTGTTGTTCAACTCATGTCCGGACTTGTGCGCGTAGTAAGCGCCGATCAGGCTATGACCAAGCAGATAAAGGTCACCGATCGCATCGAGGATTTTGTGTTTGACGAATTCGTCTTCGTAGCGAAGGCCATCCTCGTTGAGCACACGATAGTCGTCCAGCACCACCGCGTTATCCATCGAGCCACCAAGTGCCAGGTTGTGCTCGCGTAGCATTTCAATGTCACGCATAAATCCGAATGTGCGCGCACGGCTTACTTCCTTCACGAAGGAGGTAGTCGAGAAATCGATCTCTGCACGCGACGTGCGCTTGGAGATGATGGGATGATTGAACTCGATCGAGAATCCAACCTTGAACCCTTCAAAGGGCTCAAAAGTGGCCCATTTGTCGCCTTCCTGCACTTTCACCGGCTTCTTGATGCGAATAAATCGCTTTGCCACCGGCTGTTCTTCGATACCTGCCGATTGCAACAAGAACACAAACGGACCCGCGCTGCCGTCCATGATCGGCACTTCGGGCGCCGACAGATCGACATAAGCATTGTCGATGCCCAAGCCCGCCATGGCAGACAATAAGTGTTCCACGGTTGAAACACGTACGTCGCCATTGACCAATGTCGTCGACAGACGCGTGTCACCAACGTGATCCGGTCGGGCGTGAATATCTACCGGAGGATTGAGATCAGTACGACGGAAAACGATGCCGGTATTCGGTGCCGCCGGTCGCAATGTCATGTAGACCTTGTCGCCGGTATGCAGTCCGACGCCGGTAGCACGAATGATGTTTTTAAGCGTACGCTGCTTGATCATTTATTGGGTACCTGTAGGGGCAGCAGCCAGTTCAAGCCAGGATGCTAACACAGTCTTAACCTGCGGAAAAACAAACCGTACCGTACAGTCCGGTCAATCCTTCATTTTCCTTTCATCAAATAATGCGAGTCATTCGCATTTTGACCTGGCAAGCACCACAGGTGAATCAAGCACTTGCGACTTGACACAAAACCCCGCGCCGGGGACGGGAAGTTCCGGCAACGGGATTCCGGATCAGCAGCGCGGAGCTCACTCCACACTTCCGATCATGCGCCATCCATGAATTGCACCGTCTATCGCATTCAACGCATGAACGCGACGCCCAGCCGACATCAGCTGTCCCCCCTTTTTCGCAGCCTGTACTCCAGCGACGATCAGGCAACGGACACGGAGAATACGCCTCCTAGCCCGGCTTAGGGAACACTGACAAGTTAATGCGTCGTTAGTTCATGCCGTTCACATTTCTTTACGTTTTAATCTGCCTGTCTCCGCAAGAACGCGGGGATATCCAAGTAATCGAAGCTCGGATCGGCGCTCTTGGCCTGCCCCTCCCCGCCCCGCGGGTTGCTGGCGACCACTTCCGGCTGGGCATAATCCACCACTTCGTTGCCGGTACCGGTGCGCAATACCATAGGGCGTGGGCGCTGGCGCATTTCCACCTGCTGGGTTACGACCGGACGCATCGGCTGACGGGCAGCAGCCCGATTCAGTCCCGTGGCGACCACCGTCACCCGTACGTCATCCTGCATTTCCGGATCCAGCGAGGTCCCAATCACCACCGTAGCGTCTTCGCTGGCGAAGTCGTGGATGATGCGGCCGATCTCGTCGAACTCGCGCATAGTAAGGTTCGGACCCGCCGTCACATTGACCAGGATGCCGCAGGCGCCATTGAGATTGACGTCTTCCAGCAGCGGATTGTTGATAGCCGCTTCCGCCGCCGCCTGTGCACGGTCGTCGCCGCGAGCCGTACCCGAACCCATCATCGACAAGCCCATTTCGCTCATAACCGTGCGCACGTCGGCGAAGTCGACGTTGATCAGGCCGGGGCTGGTGATCAGGTCGGCAATGCCCTGCACGGCTCCCAATAGCACGTCATTAGCCGCCTTGAACGCATTAAGCAGCGTGACTTCGCGGCCCAGTACCGAAAGCAACTTCTCGTTCGGTACCGTGATCAATGAATCAACATGCTGTGAGAGGTCTTCAATACCCTTCAAAGCCACCTGCATGCGACGACGGCCCTCGAATGGGAACGGCTTGGTGACCACGGCCACCGTGAGGATGCCTTTTTCCTTGGCCAGCTGGGCGACAACCGGAGCCGCTCCGGTGCCCGTTCCACCGCCCATACCTGCGGTGATGAACACCATATCCGCACCCTCAAGCATTTCCTCGATGCGTTCACGGTCTTCCAACGCGGCCTGACGCCCCACTTCTGGATTGGCCCCTGCACCCAGCCCCTTGGTGACATTGGCACCAAGTTGAAGATGCACCCGACTGCCGCATCCCTTCATAGCCTGTGAATCTGTATTGGCGACGACGAACTCGACGCCTTCGATGTTGGAGTTAAGCATGTGCGCTACGGCGTTACCGCCGCCACCGCCCACGCCGACGACTTTGATCACCGCATTGGGTGCCAGTTTTTCGACCAATTCAAACATTTCCCGTCCTCCGTAGAGCTTTCGTTGTCGTTGTAACCACGGTACGGCTCCTTGCCTCCCGCGGTGATGAGCGAACCTCCATTCGCCCTGGCTGCGCCTCCTGCGCCGCCTAAGTCACGTACCGCTTTAAAAATTCTTCGTAATCCAACTACGCAGCTTGTCGACCAAGCCACCAACACTGCCACCGCCCGATGGGTTGACCCGCATGCCGCCCGAGCGCGCGCCATGCAGCAGCAAGCCAACTCCGGTGGAATGCAGCGGATTGGCGATCACCTCGCCGAGCCCGTTGACGTGCTGCGGCACGCCGACACGAACCATCTTGTGAAAGATTTCTTCCGCTAGCTCCAGCGCACCTTCCATGCGCGAAGCGCCACCGGTAAGTACAACGCCTGCCGCCACCAGGCTGTCGTAACCGGAGCGGCGCAGTTCGTCCTGCACCATTTCGAAAATCTCCTCGTAACGCGCTTGCACACTCTGCGCGAGGGACTGGCGCGCCAGCCTGCGAGGAGGCCGATCACCCACACTCGGCACCTGGATCGTTTCCTCGGCGTGCGCCAACTGCGCCAAGGCACAGGCGTATTTGATCTTGATTTCTTCGGCATGCGCCGTTGGCGTGTGCACGCCGTAGGCGATGTCATTGGTCACCTGGTCACCGCCAACCGGGAGCGATTTGGTGTGGCGAATGGCGCCTTGTGTATAGATGGCAATGTCCGTGGTGCCTGCACCAATGTCGACCAGACACACACCCAGTTCACGCTCATCATCGGTCAACACCGCTTTCGCACTGGCCACCGCCGAAGGCACAAGCTCATCGACGGAAAGACCGCAACGCTGGATGCACTTGCTGATGTTTTGCACCGCTGCTGCCGCGCCGGTGACCAAATGCACTGACGCTTCCAGGCGCACGCCGCTCATTCCGACAGGCGAGCGAATGCCATCCTGACCATCAATGCGATATTCCTGCGATTCCTTGTAAAGGACTTTACGATCCGCTGGAATCGCTACCGCACTGGCCGCTTCCAGCACCTGCTCCAGATCGCCCGGCGCCACTTCACGATCGCGGATAGCCGCCGTTCCGTGCGAGTTGCGCGTTTCCAAATGACTGCCGGAGATCGAGGCATACACCGAGCGGATATCACAGCCAGCCATCAACTCGGCTTCCTCCACCGCTCGTTGAATCGAGTGCACCGTGGATTCGATGTCTACCACCGAGCCGCGCTTCATACCGCGTGACACATGGGAACCGATGCCGATAATTTCGATCGGCTCGCCCGGCTCATACTCGCCCACGATCGCCACGACTTTCGACGTGCCAATATCAAGACCAACGACCAATTGCTTTTCGTTTTTGCCTTTCATGTGCGGGGCGTGCCTCCGGCGATAGGAGCGGTCGGGGCGGCCGTCGCTTGCGGCCATTTCACGGCAAAGCCGTTGGTATAACGAAGATCGGCGTATTCGAAGATTTGATTGTGGCCGGCGATAACTTGTGGATATACGTCAAGGAAGCGCCGCAGGCGGCGACCCGCCTGATTACGGTCACCGATCACGATCTGCGCCCCCGTGTCAGTCGCTACGCTCCAGCTTCCACGCTCCGTCAACGTCACGCCGGCGATCTTCAAATGTGTTCCAGCGAAAGCCTTTTGCACATCGGCGTAGAAGCTCACGACCTCGGCAAGGTGATCATCGGGGCCACGCAGATCCGGCAATTGCTTGTAGCTAGCGGCATCCGGCACGCTGAAGACCTTGCCTTCACGGCTGATCAGCTGCTGCATGTTCCAACGCGCGAATGGCTGTCTTTCATAGACGCGCAACAACAACATGTCGGGCCAGCGCTTGCTGGCCTCAACCGATTCCACCCAAGGCAGTGCCGCAACCGCCTTTTGCACGGCGTCGAGGTTCAAGGCAAAAAAGCCCTTGCCCAAGTGAGGCAGCACGGCTGCGCGAATCTGCTCCGCGCTCACATGCTTGAACTCGGCTTGCACCGTCAACTGGGTAACCGGCCAACGGTTGGCGGCAAACCAGCCGCACAACACACCGACGATCGGCAAGACCACCAACGCGATGGCCAAGCACCAGGCGACGAGGCGGATGCTTCCCCTCATGCACCCTCCCTGAAACTGGTCTCAAGCACGCGCCAACACAACTCCTGATAATCAACACCGGCCACAGCGGCGGCTTTGGGCACCAGCGAATGCGAAGTCATGCCCGGCGCGGTATTGACTTCCAGCAGCCAATTGCGCCCTTGGCGATCACGCATGACGTCGACGCGCCCCCAGCCATAACAGCCCAGTGCGTCGAACGCCTCAAGTGCCAATGCTCGCAACGATGCTTCGGCTTCGCCTTCCAGCCCCGGGCAGATATAACGCGTGTCTTCCGCCACGTATTTGGCGTTGTAATCGTAGAACTCGCCCTTGGGCACGATATGGATGCTCGGCAATACCTGGCGACCGAGCAGACCGACCGTCAGCTCATCACCTTCGATCAACGTCTCCATCAGAAGATCACCCGGATACTTCTCCGCCAGCGCAACCGCCGAATCCAGATCTTTTTCTTCGAAAACGCGTGTCACACCGACGCTGGAACCTTCACAGGCGGGCTTCACGATCAAAGGAAAACCTATTTGCTGCGCGGCAGCGTGCACGTCAGCCCCGCGCGGCAACGCCACGAACTTCGGCGTCGGTAAACCCAGCGACTGCCACACACGCTTGGAACGTGTCTTATCCATCGACAGCGCGGAACCCAGCACACCTGAACCGGTGTAGGGCACATGCAGCGATTCCAACGCACCTTGCAATACGCCGTCTTCGCCACCGCCATGCTGACCATGCAGAATGTTGAACACCCGTGCGAAGTGCCCGGCGCGTAGCGCATCCAGCAAGGCAGGTATGCCATCGATCGCTTGCGCATCGACACCACCCGCCCTCAATGCGCCAAGCACGTTGCGACCAGAATCGAGCGACACCTCGCGCTCGGCCGAACTGCCGCCCATTACCACAGCGACACGGCCAAATTGTGCGGGGTCCGTAATCTTTCTCATGATTCGCTCGTCCTCAAATGGCCGATATGCGCCAGCTCCACGGCCGCGGCACCAATGTCGCCCGCGCCAAGCAACAGCAACAGATCGCCGTCCCGCAATAGCGCCGGCAAGGTATCTTTCAGTTCACGCGGATGGCTGATCAGCACCGGGTCGACCTTGCCACGCGCCCGTACTGCTCGCGCCAGTGCCCGACCATCCGCGCCCGCAATCGGCGCCTCACCCGCCGGATAAACGTCCGTCAGCACCAGCACGTCGGCTTCAGCCAGCACTTTTGCGAAATCATCGAGCAGATCACGCGTACGGCTATAGCGATGCGGCTGGAAACCCACCACCAGGCGACGTTCCGGCCAACCGCCGCGCGCAGCGGCGAATACGGCAGCGATTTCGCGTGGATGATGCCCATAGTCGTCAATCAACATGACCTTGCCCTGATCAAGAGCGATGTCGCCACGCCGATGAAAACGCCGACCGACCCCCTGGAAATTGGCCAATGCGTGCGCAATAGCCTGCGCCTGCACGCCAAGCTGCCAACCGATCGAAGCCGCCGCCAACGCGTTCAACACGTTGTGACGTCCGGGCAAATTGAGCGTGACTGCCATGGGTGCGTCAGCACCCGGCAGAAGCAGATCAAAATGCATCTCGAAGCCTTGCTGCCGTACGTGGATCGCACGTACATCGGCGTGTTCGGCATCGATGCCGTACGTCATCACACGACGCGTGGTGAGTTTGGCAAGCTCGGCTACTTCGGGATCGTCGATGCAAAGCACCGCCAGACCGTAGAACGGCAGGCGGTGAAGAAAATCCGAAAATGCTTTGCGGACGAGTGCAAAATCGCCCTGATAATTTTCCAGGTGATCAGCATCGATATTGGTAATCGCTGCAATCACCGGTGATAGAAGCAGGAATGAACCGTCCGATTCGTCCGCCTCGGCGACAATGTATTGCCCCGTACCCAACCGCGCATTCGCGCCCGCGGCATTGAGCTGACCGCCAATCACAAACGTCGGATCGTAATCGGCTTCGGCCAATACACTGGCAGCCAGACTTGTCGTTGTGGTTTTGCCGTGCGTGCCGGCGATGGCGATGCCTCGGCGGAAGCGCATCAGTTCTCCGAGCATTTCAGCGCGCGGAATCACTGGAACGCGCGCTTCGCGCGCGGCAACCAACTCAGGATTGTCGCTCTTGATGGCGCTCGACGTTACCACCACGTCCGCGTCGCCAATATGCGCCGCCGCGTGTCCAATCCGGACGTCGATACCAAGCTGACGCAAGCGTTGCGCCGTAGGCGATTCGCTGCGATCCGAACCGGATACCGCATAACCGAGGTTATGCAGCACTTCGGCAATCCCACTCATACCGACGCCGCCGATGCCAATGAAGTGCACCCGGCGGAAAATGCTCATCAAGTCCTCATGGGCCAGCAGACGACGCGGAGTCATGCAGCCACCTCCACGCAAGCGCGCGCGATATCTGCGGCGGCATTCGGCTTGGCCAATGTACGTGCCGCTTCTGCCATGACAAGCAACGTGGTGCGATCGCCCAGCAAGGTCATCAAGCGTTGCGCCAGCTGTTTCGTATCCAGATCACGCTCCTGTATCAATTCGGCGGCACCCGCAGCAACCAGCGCTTCGGCATTGCGTGTCTGGTGATCGTCCACGGCATAAGGAAAAGGCACTAGGATGGCACCCAGCCCACAGGCGGTGAGCTCGGCCAGCGTCAACGCACCTGCACGGCAAATCGCCAGATCAGCCCACGCATAGGTACCTGCCATATCCTCGATGAATGGGACGATGCGTGCCTCGACGCCCGCATCCGCATAGGCCTTGCGTGCCTCGTCAATGCCACGATTGCCGCATTGGTGCAGCACGTCCGGTCTCAGTTGATCGGGCATCAGGGCAAGTGCCTGGGGTATCGACGCGTTTAACGCACGTGCTCCCAAGCTGCCACCTAATACCAACAAGCGTGGCTTACCTGTACGCCCCGTCATGCGCTGCGCAGGCGGTGCAAGCGATGCAATCACGGCACGCACCGGATTGCCCACCCATTCGGCATTCGGAAGGCTGTCCGCGAAACCGGCCATTACACGACGCGCGTGCACTGCCAACTTCCGGTTAGTGAATCCAGCGACACGATTTTGTTCATGCACCAAGAGCGGCCGACGCAGCAGTCGCGCTGCGACCCCTCCGGGTCCCGCGACATACCCACCCATCGAAAGCACGCTACGCGGCTTCAGCCGATACAAAACGCTCAACGATGAGAGCAAAGCGCGCAGCAGCATCCATGGCGCCAGCAAGCGCGTCTTCCAGTTTTTGCCGCGCAAACCGCCCACGGCGACCGTGTGCAGCTCGATACCATGCGCGGGCACGACCTTGGTCTCCATGCCACCTTCCGCGCCCAGCCACACCACCGGCACGCCTTGCGCACGCAGCGTCTCCGCCACCGCAAGGCCCGGGAAAATATGGCCGCCAGTGCCACCAGCCATGATCAGCACGGGGGCTTGCGTGCTCATGCCGCCACCGCCTCGCGCTCACGCGCGGTTGCCGGGTTCGCATCAGGCACAGCCACCGCGGGTACTCGCGTCGCCATCTGTCGTGCATCAAGCGCGCGATAGATCTCGAACGTAGCGCGCAACAGCACACCGGCCATGGCACACGTGAGTACGATCGAAGAACCGCCATAACTGATCAGCGGCAATGTAAGCCCCTTGGTCGGCAGCGCACCAAGATTCACGCCGATTGAGACCATTGTCTGCAGGCCGATCATCAATGAGATGCCAAAGGCAATGTAGCCGGCAAAGCGCTGACCGACCTCGACACCTTTGAGCCCTATGTGCAGACCACGCCAGACCACCAGGGCGAACAGACACATCACCGATACGATGCCCACCAGCCCCAGCTCTTCCCCGATTACTGCAAAGATGAAATCGGTGTGTGCTTCCGGCAGGTAGGACAACTTCAATACGCTCGATCCCAAACCCACACCGGTCCATTCACCGCGGCCGACCGCCATCAGCGACTGGGTGAGCTGAAAACCATCATTGAAGGGATCTTTCCAGGGATCCATGAACGAAGTCAGGCGCTTCATGCGATAGCTTTCGCTCGTTGCTGCAATCGCAAGCAAAGGCATGAGCGGCAAGCCCATGATGAAGAGAAAAATGGGCCGCGCGCCGCCCAGCCATACCATTGCAATTGCGACCGCGATCACCAGCGTCGCTGAACCGAAGTCCGGTTGAGCCAGAAGCAACAGTACGATCACCCCCGATACGGCGATCGGTTTGATCAAACCCAGGAAGCGCGTCTCGACGCTTTCGCGGTGACGCACCAAGTAGCTCGCCAGATACACAACCAGAATTAACTTGACCGCTTCAACCGGCTGGAACGACGTCACTAACAGGTTGAGCCAGCGGCGAGCGCCGTTGATGCGCATACCCAGATGCGGCACAAATACGGCCAACAACGTGATGAAGGCCACGAGCATCAGCAAAAAGGCGTGTTTCTCCACCACCTTCAGCTCAGTACGCATGGCGACGCCGGCCGTGACAAGCCCGATCGAGAGATACATCAAATGGTGCTTGAGGTAGTAAAACTCCCCCATGTGCATGCTGTCGGCGACGGCGATCGAGCTCGACGTGACCATGACGACACCCACGCAAGCAAGAGCGATCAAGGCCACCAGCAATGGCAAGTCGAACTTGCCACGTGGGCCCTGTCGCCGTTTCGCTTGCGATGTGCCGAAATCGAACATCAACGCACCTTCAGCGTCGCCAGACCAATAAGCACCAGCACCACACTGATGACCCAAAACCGCACGATGACCCGAGGCTCGGGCCAGCCTTTCAATTCGAAGTGGTGATGAATCGGCGCCATGCGGAAGATGCGCTTGCCGGTCAGCTTGAAACTCGCGACCTGCATCATCACCGACACGGTTTCCATCACGAACACGCCGCCCATGATCAGCAGCACGATCTCCTGGCGCACGATCACCGCAATCGCCGCCAGCGCCGCACCGATGGCCAGCGCACCAACATCTCCCATGAAGACCTGTGCGGGATACGTGTTGAACCACAGAAACCCCAAGCCCGCTCCCGACAGCGCACCACAAAACACGGCGAGCTCACCCGCGCCCGGAATAGCGGGAATACCCAGGTATTCGGAAAACACACGGTTGCCGGCGAGATAGGCAAATACACCCAGAGCCCCCGACACCAATACCGTCGGCATGATCGCCAGACCGTCGAGGCCATCCGTGAGATTTACCGCATTGGAAAAGCCTACGATCATGAAATAGGCAATGACGATAAAAAACACCCCGAGCGGCACGGCTACATGCTTGAACACCGGCACATAAAGCGCCGTCTCGGCCGGAAGCAGCGCCGTGTGGTAGAGAAACCACGCCGCACTTATGCCGAATACCGATTGCCAGAAATACTTCCAGCGTGAGGCCAGTCCACGACTGTCTTTCAGCACCAATTTGCGATAGTCGTCGTAGAAGCCGATAGCGCCGTAGCAAATCAGTACCGCCAGAACCAACCATACATAGCGGTTGTCGAGATCTGCCCATATCAACGTGGCGATCACCACGGAAAGCAAAATCATCACGCCACCCATGGTGGGAGTGCCCGCTTTGGACAGATGGGTTTGCGGCCCATCCTTACGCACCACTTGCCCCGCCTTGAGCGCCGCCAGCTTGCGAATCACTGCTGGTCCGAACAACAGCGATAGAGCCATCGCCGTCAACGCGGCCATGATGGTGCGGAAGGTGATGTATTGGAAAAGACGTGGTGTCGCAAAATGTCTTGCCAACCAGTCGGCGAGCTCAAGCAGCATGGGGAGCGCCCTCCTTCGACCGATTGCTCTTGAGAGCGGCCACCACCTCTTCCATACCCGATGAGTGCGAACCCTTTACCAAACAAGTCACACCGGCATGCAACTGCGCGTGCAAGGCGTCGATCAGCGTCTTTTTGTCCACATAGTGAGTGCCGCCCGCGCCGAATGCTTCGATGGCGGCTGCGCTCAGAGGGCCTGTCGCGAACAGTTTCTGGATGCCTCGCTCATGTGCATGACGCCCCACGCCAGCATGCAGTGCACGCGCGTCAGGTCCGAGCTCGGCCATATCACCCACCACCAGCCAGCGCTCGCCTTCCGCCAGTGCAAGCGTATCGATGGCCGCATGCATGGAGCCGGGATTGGCGTTGTAGCTATCGTCAATCAACGTCCATCCATCCGGCATGGTGATGCGCCTGAGTCGTCCCTCGACTGCGGTCACTTGCTCCAGGCCATCGACGATGGTGTCGAGCGGCACATTCAATGCCAATGCGATGGCGCTCGCGGCAAGGGCGTTGGCAATGTTGTGACGACCCGGCAGGGGGAGGTGCACATCGGCGTCGCCGTGAGGTGTGCTGAGCACGAAATGAGAGCCATCAGCGCGTTGTTCCAGAATTTCCGCACCGACGTCAGCCTTGTGATCCAATCCGAACCGGAGCACCTGACGTCCTCCCGCGAGTCCGGTAAAGAAACTGGCGAAAGCGTCGTCCGCATTGATGACGGCCACACCATCGGCTGGCAGTGCGCGATAAACCGCTCCCTTGGTTTCCGCCACCACTTCAATCGTGCCCATGCGCTCAAGATGCGCGGGGGCGATAAGATTCACGAGACCGATATCGGGCCTTGCGATAGCAGCGAGATATTCGATATCACCAGGCTTTCCCGCTCCCATCTCCAGCACTGCGTATTCGGTATCCTCAGGCATCCACAATAAAGTGAGCGGCAGGCCGATCTCATTGTTGTAACTGCCGGTGTTGACATGCGTACGCCCGTGCCGCGAAAGAATCGATGCCGTTAGCATCTTCACGGTGGTTTTACCGTTGGAACCGGTGATCCCAATCACTCGTGCGTTGCGTTGGGCGCGTACCGCGCTGGCAAGGTCGCCCAGGGCCAGTTCGGCATTTTCCACCTGCACCTGCGGCAGGTCGCTTTCCACCACACGCTCCACCAAAGCAGCCGCGGCACCGCGAGCTTTTGCGTCACCGAGATAATCGTGGCCATCCACCCGTTCACCTTTGAACGCCACGAACAGATCGCCGGGCTTCACCTTGCGCGAATCAATCGCGACACCGGTAACACTGCTGTCCGAACCGATCAGCCGTCCGTGCGTCCACAAGGCAATGGTGCTCAACTGCATCATGCGTGCTTCCCCAATATAGCTCGCGCTATCGCCATATCATCAAACGCACGCTTGCCGCTCGCGCCCTCCTGATAGGTTTCGTGGCCCTTGCCGGCAATCAACACCACATCCCCGGCACGCGCGATATTCAACGCAGCACGGATCGCCGCTTCGCGGTCGCGCAGCACGGTGACACGTTGCGGTTGCGACATACCGGTGAGAATCTGCGACACGATGAGGTCACCGTTTTCTCCGCGCGGATTGTCGTCGGTCACGATCGGCATATCGGCCAAGCGCTCGGCGATGGCGCCCATTTGCGGACGTTTGCCCGCATCACGCTCTCCGCCGCATCCGAATACGCAAATCAATCTTGCTTGGCAATGCGCCCGCAATGCGTGCAGCGCTTGCTCCAAGGCATCCGGCGTATGCGCGTAATCGACGACAACCAGCGGCGAACCATCAAGACCGCCTATGCGGTTCATGCGGCCATTCACCGGTTCGAGCGCTTCGACCGCCTCGACGATACGATCGAATGATTCACCCAGGGCGCCCAAGCAACCCACGACGGTGAGAAGGTTTGCCACATTGAACCGGCCAAGCAGGCGACTACGAATCCGCCGCTCGCCCCACGGCGAACGAAGCTGAAATACGATGCCTTCCGCCGACGTGGCGACGGCATCGGCCACTATCTCTGCCTGTTTGTTGCCATGGCTGCTGAGGCGCCATGCGCTCACTGTGGGCGGCAATTGTTCGGCCAACGCATGACCAAATGCATCGTCGATATTGATCACCGCAGCGCTCAAGCCAGGCCATGCGAACAGCTTTGCTTTGGCAGCGCCGTAAGCCTCCATCGTGCCGTGATAGTCCAGGTGATCGCGGGTGAGATTCGTGAACGCCGCCACGTCGAACGAAGTAGCCGCCACACGCCCTTGCTCAAGTGCATGCGACGACACTTCCATAGCCACATGCGTAGCGCCGTCGCGACGGAATTCAGCGAGCAGGCGCTGCACAGCAATGGCATCCGGCGTGGTGCGCTCTCCCTCTTGCAACTGGCCGTGCAGACCCGCACCGAGTGTGCCGATCGTCGCCGTGCGATGGCCCAGCTTCTCCAGCGCCTGCGCCAACAATTGCACGGTGGATGTTTTGCCATTGGTGCCGGTAACGCCGATGACGGTCATCGAGTTGGACGGACGCCCGAAGAAACGCGCTGCGATCTCACCTACGAACGTATGCAGACCATCGATCCACAGCACGGGTACACCAGGATCTTCTGCCTCACGTGGCGGCGGCGCTTCAGCCAGCACCACGGAGGCACCGCGCTGCGCTGCGCTGGCTGCGAACGCAATGCCATGGCCGCGTGTGCCACGCAGCGCAAAAAAGGCGTCGCCGATGCGCACGCTGCGGGAATCGAGCGAGAGCCCGGACACTACGACGGGCCCTACGGCCTTGGTTTCCGCGATGCCTTGCAACAGATGATCAAGACGCTGGCCGCTCATGGTCCGGCCACCTCGGCAGCCGATGTATCGTCTTGAGTACCTTGCGGCGGCGCGTTACCCGCCAGGCCACCGCCGGCCTGAAGGGGACCGCCGGCGTACCAACGCCCGATGTTGTCGGGCGGCACGTCCAGCAAACGCAAAGCGCCATCCATCACGCGCTGAAACACCGGCGCGGAGACGGCACCACCGAAGTAGCCCTTCTTGGAATTGTTGATGATGACCACGCCGACCAACCGAGGGTCGGTCGCCGGAACGATCCCGGCGAACAACGAGTTATAGCTGTTCTTGGAGTAACCACCGGCAACGGCCAAATGGGCCGTGCCCGTCTTGCCCGCCACAATGTAATTGGCGATCTGCGCACGAGTTGCCGTACCACCTGGGGCCGTTACTGTTTCCAGCATCGCGACTAGCTCATGGGCAATCTGCGGCGAAATGATCTGCTTAGGTGGATTGTCATCACCCTTGATAAAGGTGGGCGGATGCATGACGCCGTCATCGGCCAACGTCGCATAGGCGGTCGCGAGTTGCAGGGGCGTGACGTTCAGGCCATAACCAAACGCCATCGTCGCCTTTTCCAGCGGACGCCACGTACGCCCCACCTTAAGGAAGCCGGAAGACTCACCGGGAAAACCACTGCCCGTGCTTTCTCCAAAACCGAACGCCCGATAGACGTCGTAGACAAACTGCGTGTCGAGAGAGAGCGAGATTTTCGCGGCGCCGATGTTGCTGGATTTGGTCAGCACGCCGGTTGGCGTCAACAAGCCGTTCGGATCGTCGTCACGGATGTCGTGGCCATAAAACATCCAATGTCCATTGCCAGTATCCACCAACGGTGTTGTCGGCGTGTACTTGCCGCTGGAAAGTCCAGCGGCAAGCGTGAACGGCTTCATGGTTGAGCCGGGCTCTACCACGTCGGTCACGGCACGATTGCGACGCTCGGCCGGCGTCGAGTCGGTCACCGCATTCGGGTTATAGGTGGGCAAGCTGACCATCGCCAGGATCTCGCCCGTGCGCACATCCAGCACCACCATTTCGCCGGAATCGGCGTCGACGTCCTGAATCTGCTTGTTCAATTCACTGTAGGCGAGAAACTGAATACGACGGTCGATACTCAGCGTGAGGTTTTGACCAGGCTGAGGAGCACGTACTTGCTCCACGTCCTCCACGATGCGACCCATGCGATCACGAATCACGCGCTTCGCACCGGGCTTGCCCGCCAACCAACTATCAAAGGCAAGCTCCAGACCTTCCTGGCCGTGATCGTCGATATTGGTGAAGCCGAGAACGTGCGCAGTCACTTCACCGGACGGGTAGTAACGCTTGTATTCACGCTGTCCGTCGACGCCAGGTACACCGAGGGCCAGCACGGCCTGCGCTGCATCTGGACTCATCTGCCGACGCAAATAGGTGAATTCGCGATCAGCGCGCCGCTCCAGGTAAGACTTCAATTCATCGGGAGTAGTGCCGAGCGCCTGTGCCAAAGCGGGGATGCGATCGGCATTATCCAGCACCTCCGAAGGTACCGCGGTGATGGAAACCATCGGCGTGGAGACAGCCAACGGCTCGCCGTTGCGATCGAAAATCGTGCCGCGCGACACCGGGATCGGCACGACGCGCAGAAAACGCGCATCGCCCTGATCCTGATAAAACTGTTTCTGCACGACCTGCAAATCAAATGCCCGTGCTACCAATCCCGCCATGGCGGTGGCAAGCACGGCGACTACCAATACCATGCGCCGGCGCGTGCTCGGACCCGTGCCCTTTCGGCGCCCGGTTGTATGAGCAGCAGGACGCGGGAGCCTATTCATTGCCGCACCAATTGGGTGTCTTGCGGACGCGGCATGAACATGCCGAGCTTGGTGCGGGCTTCGTCATCGATGCGGCGCGGCTCGGCCCAAGTGGCCTGCTCCAGCTCAAGCTGACCGTATTCGATATTCAATGCATCGCGCTGACTTTGCAGCTGAGTAAGCTGCACGAATAACGCGCGGCTCTGATGGCGCGTCCAGACGACAGCAATGGCACTCACCATCATCGCAGCGAGCAGGAGCAGCAAGCAGAAGATGCCAATGGTCTTCACGCTTGACTCCCCTCCCCCACTTTTTCGGCCACACGCAATACCGCCGAACGTGCGCGCGGATTGGCAGCCTGCTCAGCCTCGGAAGGAAATTGCGCCTTGCCTACGGACATCAGGCGTGCAGGCGTCGCCGCCACGGGTGGACCACGGCGGCTACCCTGTATCCGTCCGGAGTGATCGCGAATGAAGAGTTTCACCATGCGATCTTCCAGCGAATGGAAGCTGATCACCGCAAGGCGGCCGCCGACGTTGAGTCGATCCAGTGCCGCATCAAGTCCGCGCCGGAGGGCATCCAATTCGCCATTCACCTGGATACGCAGCGCCTGGAAACTACGCGTAGCCGGATGCTTGCCTGGCTCACGGCGGCCGATCACGCGCTCGATCAACGCGGCCAATTCGCCCGTGCGCGTGATCGGCGATTCAGCACGGCGCTCTACGATAGCGCGAGCAATCTTGCGGCTGAAACGCTCCTCGCCAAACGTCCAGAGCACGTCGGCGATCTCCCGCTCATCGGCCCGCGCAAGAAAATCGGCAGCGCTTTCGCCCTGAGTAGGATCCATGCGCATGTCCAGCGGGGCGTCCGCCATGAAGCTAAAGCCGCGATCTGCCTCGTCCAATTGCGGCGAAGACACACCCAGGTCGAGCAATACGCCATCCAGCCCCGGCATGGTTTCATCCCAATCGGCCAAGGTGGAGAAATTGGCGTGGCGGATAGATACACGCAGATCGCCGGCAAACTCTTTTTGTGCCGTGGCGATCGCTTGCGGGTCGCGATCCATCAGCAATAAGCATCCATCGTGGCCAAGGCGCGACAACACCGCGCGAGCGTGACCGCCGCGTCCAAAGGTGCCATCGAGATAACGCCCGCCTTCCCGCACGGCGAGACCCTCCACCGCTTCATTCAGCATCACCGGGATGTGCCGCAATACGTGCTCGGCCATGCCGCACTCCCGCTCTTGTTCGTCATCACCTGCTGCCAGTCAGAGGCGCAGGTCCGTCATGTCTTCGCTGATCTCGTCTTCGCCGATCGTCTGGCGAATCTTGGCCAGGTGGGCTTGTTCGCTCCAAAGCTCGAACTTATTGCCCATCCCCAGTAAAACCGCCTTCTTCTCGATACCGGCTGCCATGCGCTGGCTTGCCGGCAACAAGATGCGTGCCGCGCTGTCCGGCTCGACCATCGCTGCCGCGCCGACCAACTTCATCTGTAAGGCACGGTGCACCGCCTTGACGCTCGGCAATGCGTTCACCTGATCGCGCACCCGTTCCCATTCAGCGTGCGGGAACAGCCACAAGCAGCCCGACTCGAAGGGGTTGTAGGTCACCACCAACCGGTTCGCGCAAGGTCCCGCAACCAGCTCCCGATATGCGGTCGGGATAGCCAGACGGCCCTTGTCATCGACAGTAATGGCGGTTTCGCCCTGAAACACGATCCAGTGAACTCCACGAAATCCCACGATTTCACACTGGGACCCACGATAGTCTCGCCCTTTGAGACTGTCAAGGATTTTTTGCTTGTGAATCAAAGAGAAAGGCGAGGTTGTGGCGAATTTTCCAGTACTTTCTAGGAACCTTTTCGATGACATTGATCACTATGGGTTTTTTGCGATCAAACCCACTAGCAAAGAGGGGCGAGTGATGTGAAAAGCCGCCTTCGCGCCTCTTCCATCACTCGCCCCGCTTAACTCGATCCTGAGTGAAGGGTGGGAGTCGGCCTGTAAGCCGGGTTTTGTACGCCTTGCGGCGTGACAGTCATTCCTCTCGGCCAAGCGTCACCGCCTGGCTCTAGCAACCTACCCGGGAACAACGCGGGCCGCGTTATCGTTCCTCTATTCGGTCTTGCTCCGGATGGGGTTTACCGTGCCGTGCGACGTTGTCCCCGCACGCGGTGCGCTCTTACCGCACCGTTTCACCCTTACCTGTGCCCTTGCGGGCCATCGGCGGTTTGCTTTCTGTTGCACTGGCCGTCAGCTCACGCTGCCCAGGTGTTACCTGGCACCCTGCCCTATGGAGCCCGGACTTTCCTCGACGCACCAAGGTGCGACGCGACTGTCCGGCCGACTCCGCAAGACAGTATAGCCGCCACGCGCAACGACGTTGATAAAAAGCAGTTCTCTGCCGACGCGTCACGGCGACGGCTCACGCCCCGCCCTCATTGCCATAGAGCTTTTTACGAGGCGCACCCGTGATGGCCGCGGCCAATTTAGCGGCCTTTGCCGGTGGCAGCTCCTCCCGCAGGATCGCAAACAGGCGACGCCCTTCGATGAGTTTGCCGTCCACGTCATCGCCGCAACCTGCAACGAGAACCACGCATTCTCCACGTTGCTGATCGGGATCTTGCTCAACGCGTGCAGCGAGTTGCATCAACGGCTCACCGATAACGGTTTCGAACAGCTTAGTGAGTTCACGTGCCAACACCGCCTCTCGCTCGGCACCGAAGACATCGCGCATGTCGGCAAGGCTTTCCGCAATGCGATGTGATGATTCGTAAAAAATCAGCGTACGCGTTTCCGCCGACAGTTCTTCCAGACGGTGGCGACGCGCCGCCGACTTGGTTGGAAGAAAACCCTCGAAAACAAAACGATCGCTGGGCAATCCCGCCACGGAAAGCGCGGCAATCGCGGCACACGGCCCCGGTATGGGCGCACACCGGATACCAGCCTCACGCGCTGCCCTGATCAGACGAAACCCCGGATCACTGATCAGCGGCGTACCCGCATCGGAAATCAACGCCACGGATTCGCCCTGCTGCAAACGCCTTACGATCGCCGCGACCGCTTCACGCTCGTTGTGCTCATGCAAAGCAATCAAGGGTGTCGCGATGTTGTGCTGTAACAACAAAGGACGGCTATGCCGGGTATCTTCGGCAGCGATGACTGCAGCGCTGCGCAAGACCTCAATGGCACGCGCGGACATGTCGTCGCGATGGCCGATCGGCGTCGCCACTACCCAAAGGCAACCCGGTTGATTGGATGACATGCGTTGGATGACCTGCATTCGTTTTGTGGCGTAGACCGGCGACAGTGTGCTTGCCGCCAACATCATCACCGCTTGCGGCAAGGTTACATGGAGTGTTCGTTCTGAGGAACGAGCATGGCAATCAATGGGGGCGTCGAAACGATGAGTGCGCCTCATGCGGCTACTTCAAAGATGGCCGCTGGATATCACGCAAATCCAGAGCTTTCGCGGCGAGCAGAGCATGCATCGGCTATGATCGTAGAGATAAGCCCTAGGGACCGAGGAAACCCCATGCGTCTGTGTCGTCTTGCAGCGTCAGGATTGCTGATCTCGCTAGTATTAAGCGCCTGCGCGCCCTCCGTCGTGCCACGCTCACCTGCTGAGCTTGCTGCCGCGCAGAATGCCGCCGACCTGGCCAATCAAGGACAACTCGACCGTGCTGCGCAGCTTTATATGACGCTTGCCGGACAGACCCCCAGCCGGGCGGATCACTACAAACTTCTCGCTGCCGAGGCTTATCGCAAGGAAAACGCGCTGGATCGAGCCGCCCCCATCGTAGCGACCATCCAGGCTGACCAGCTTTCCGGTGACGAGCCCGTCCGCCTGGATCTGCTGCGCGCCGATGTCGCCCTGTACCAGCACAATCCGGCAACCGCCTTGCGCCTGACAACGCAGGCTGGCCTGAACGTTCCGGAAAACATGCGCACGCGATTGCTCAATCTGCGTGCAGAAGCCATGGCCGGTACAGGCGACCTGTGGGGTGCGGCGCGCACGCGCGTTGAAATGGATGCCATGCTGCAAGGCGCCGACCGCACGCACAATCGTGATCAAACCATCGCATTGCTCACCAAGCTGGGCGTCGATCCGCTTAAACATCGTGCCTCGGCCATGCAGCCCGGTGACACCATGTTGCCTTGGATCAATGAAGCCCTCGGCCGACTAGGTGTAACCGTCGCGCAGACGCAGCCGAACCTTGAACAAGCCGTCGGCACGCTGGTACCCGGAAGCGGCGCGAGCGTGCGCGAGGGATACAAGATGCCCGCGCATATTGCGCTACTGCTACCTAATAACGATGGACTGACGGCGGTGAGCGCGGCCGTGCGGCAAGGCTTCTTCGCCGCTTATTTCCAGGCAGCCGACACGCATGCCCCACGCGCTGCAGTGCGCGTCTACGACAGCGGCGGCAGCGCCGCCAGCGCCATCAAGGCATACAACCAAGCTGTTGCGGATGGCGCACAAATGGTCGTCGGGCCGCTGACGCACTCCGAGGTCATGGGCGTCCTCGGCCAGTCTTCATTGCCGGTTCCCGTGCTCGCCCTCAATCACTCGGAAAACAAAAGCCTGCCGGCCGGCACCGCCAGCGAATTTGCATTGATGCCGGAAGATGAAGGTGCACAGGTCGCCGACCACATGATCGAACGTGGCATCCACAATGCTTACGTAATCATTTCCGGAGACGATTTTGCCCAGCGCGCGGCCACCGCTTTCAGGGCGGAATGGCAAGCCAAGGGCGGTCAGATCGCCGGCAGCGCGCAACTTCCCTCCGGCAACGTCAACTACGGCGACGCTATCGCTGGATTGAATGCCGGTAGCGCAGGCACCGATGCCGGAATCTTCATCAGCATGCGCGTCGAGCAAGCGCGGCTGCTATTGCCGCAACTACGCGTTGCGCGGATCAGCCTGCCCGTGTTCGGAACCTCGCACATCTACGGAGGCAGCGACAATCCGACCGCAGATCGCGATCTGGAAGGTGTGGAATTCTGCGATGCACCGTGGCTCTTCGACGCTCAAACCGGGCTGCCCGACTACCAAAGCATTGCTTCGCAATTGCCGGTCGCACGTGGCGCCACCGCTCTCTTGTTCGCGTTCGGCATGGACGCGTGGAACCTGGTGCCTTACATCGATTGGCTACGCAACCATCCGGGCAGCTACCTGCCCGGTGCTACCGGCCAGCTTACCGCCGATACCTTCGGGCACGTCAAACGCGTGTTGAGCTGGTTAAAGTTCCAGGACGGCGTGGCACGTCCGATCACAGGCAGCCTGCAGATGGACAATGCGGCGGGGGCACCGGCCTCCGGAAGTAGCGCACCTGCGCCCGCCAGCAGCGCCGCCATTCCGCCCGTCCAGCCAGCCGGTCATTGATGCGCGCAAGCGGAGCGGCATTTGAACAGCGCGCATGCGAAGAACTCTTGCGCGCCGGATTGAAGCTGCTCGATCGCAACTACACCACGCGCTACGGTGAACTCGACCTTGTCATGCGTGACCGCGATACCGTGGTTTTCATCGAAGTGCGGCATCGGGGCCGCGCCGACTACGGAAACGCCGCCGCGTCGGTCACCGCGACAAAGCAGCAACGACTCGTGCACGCGGCGCAACTGTGGCTCGCCGCGCATCCTCATCATGCACAGCGAGCCTGCCGGTTCGACGTCGTCAGCTATGACGGCCCGGGCGACAAGGCGCAGATGGACTGGTTACGCAACGCTTTCGACGCGGGCTGACGCGACTCCGTCGCGGTGGGATACTGACGCGGATGACACTTCCCGCTCCCTTGCTCGACCACCTGCATGCACTGTTCGGCCCACGCGCATGCTCTACCCATGACGCCGAAAGACTCGCCTACGCGTACGACAATTCCCGCCGCCAGGCGCTACCCGATGCCGTCGTATTCGCGCAACTGCACGAGCAGTTGGAAGGCTTGGTGCGTGCCTGCCGCGAATACCGCGTCCCGGTCATTGCCCGCGGTCGCGGCACCAACACGACAGGCGCCACGGTACCGGTGGAAGGTGGTGTAGTGGTGAGCTTCGAGCGCATGAATCGCATCTTGCGCATCGATCCCGACAATCGCCTGGCGGTCGTCGAACCCGGCGTACTCAATGGGGATTTGCAGCGCGCGCTCGCGCCGCACGGTTTTTTCTGGCCGCCCGATCCCACTTCTTCGCCTTGGTGCAGCATTGGCGGCAACCTGGCTTGCAACTCGGCCGGTCCACGCACCGTCAAATACGGTAGCCCACGAGAAAATACGCTCGGTTTGCGCGCCGTGGCCGGTACGGGAGAAAGCTTTCGCTGCGGCACCTACACCAGCAAGGGCGCCACCGGCTACGACCTCACCCGCTTGCTGATCGGCTCGGAAGGCACACTCGCCCTGATCACCGAAGCCACGCTCAAGTTGACGCCGAAGCCTTCCGGGCTGCGCACCTTGCGCGCCACCTATCGCGACGTAGCGAGCGCCGCGCATGCGGTAGCGCGCATCATGGCGCAGCCCGTCACGCCTTGCGCCCTGGAATTCATCGACGACGTCGCGCTGAAACTTGCCCACGATCACGGCGGTGAAAACGTGCCTTTGGCTGGCGCCATGCTGATGATCGAGGTCGATGGCGAACAAGACACGCTTCCGTCATCCGTCGATGCGGTGTCACGTGCCGCGCGCGGCGAAGGCTTGCAGGATTTACACATTGCGCAAACCGCTGAAGAAACCCAGGCTCTCTGGTCGGCACGTAAGGCCTTGTCACCCGCCCAACGCACCATCTCCCCGAACAAGATCAATGAAGATGTCGTAGTGCCAGTCAGCCATCTACCCGCGCTGGTGGATGGGATCCGCGATCTCTCACGCAAGCATGATGTATTGATCGTAACCTTCGGTCATGCAGGAAATGGCAACCTGCACGTCAATCTGCTGCCTCGGAACGAGGCGGAACGGGAACGCGCACACGCCTGTCTCGCCGACGTGTTCGCATTGGTAATTTCCCTGCAAGGCACATTATCTGGCGAGCACGGCATCGGGCTGGTGAAGCGCGAATTCATGCCGCTTGCCCTGGAGCCGGGTACGCTCAGCCTGATGCGTCATGTAAAAGCCGCCTTCGACCCGGACGGCATTCTGAATCCCGGCAAGCTCCTGCCATGAAACGCCCCGATGCACTGGCTGCATTGCTTGCCGATATTCGTGCATGCCGCCTATGTGCCGCGCATCTGCGGGACGGACCGCGCCCGGTACTGCAGGCCGGCACATCCGCGCGGCTGCTGATTGTAAGCCAGGCACCGGGACGGAAAGTCCACACGACAGGCATCCCCTTCAACGATGTGAGCGGTGACCGCCTGCGCGCGTGGCTTGGTATCGATCGCGACACTTTTTACGACGCGCGACGCATTGCCATCGTGCCGATGGGCTTCTGCTTTCCAGGCAGCGGACGCAACGGCGATTTGCCGCCCCGCCCCGAGTGTGCGCCTGCCTGGCACCCGCGACTTCTTCCGCACCTGCGCGAAGTGCAACTGACCCTGGCGATCGGACAATACGCACAAGCGGGTGTACTAGGCGCGGAGCGAGGTCCCTCGCTCACCGACACCATGCAAAACTGGCGCACGCATTTGGCGCAGCGCGTGCTGCCGCTGCCTCACCCCAGTCCACGCAATCAGCTATGGCTTAAACGCAATGCATGGTTCGAAGCAGAACTGCTGCCCGTCTTGCGCCAGCAAGTGGCCAGCGTGCTGCAGGATTCAGACGACGCGGCGCGCGAAAATCAGATGTAACCCGAACAACATGAATACCGCGCCCGCGCAGCCATCGATCCAACGGCTGATGCGCAGATACCCGCGTCGCATGACAGGCAACGCAAAACATCCTGCCACGAACGAGAACCACAGAAACGTTTCGCCCACCACCATCGCCCATAGTCCCCAACGGGCCGAAGACGAAACACCCGCCCCGACGAACGCCGAAAAAATGCTGCCGAAATAAATCACCACTTTGGGGTTGGCAAGATTGGTGAACAAGCCGTTGCGCAAGGATCGCCAGGCACCAACAAAAACCTGCACCGGCTCCGTCGCCTGACTCTGAGAAGGCGCCGTCCACGCTGCGCGCAGCATCTTCAAGCCCATCCAGCACAGATACAGACCGCCCACGACAGCAATCAAATGCTCCAGCCATAACAGCTTATGCAACAGCAGCTGCAGGCCAAGCAGCGCCAGCGCCGCCCACATCGCCACACCCAGGGTAATGCCACCCACGCCCGCCATCGCTTCATGCCGCGAGCGGCTTACCGCTGTTTGCGAAACGAAAAAGAAGTCCGGACCGGGACTCATCAGGGCAATGATGTGAACCATCGCGATGGTAATGAACAGACTCATAAGGCGACTCCGCAAACCAACCTGCAGTGTAATGGTGCAGGAGCGCCCTAAACACCTCATGCGGCGACCTTGCCGCCCGGCCAGGGCTTCCTCTACGCTGCCACGGCATTGGCGCGGGCGCTCAACCCAGCCTTTACAAGGCAGGGCCGATCCAAAACCAGTTTGAATCACGCGCGCTTCGGCGAAGGGCGGGGTCCATTATCCATGCCGGGGCAAAGCTCTCGAGAAGGGCAGCCTTGGCTGTTTGGAAAACATGCGCATCGGTCCGGACTTTCACCGAGACGATCAAGCCCATGCGGACATCGTCGAAGACCCGATAGCTGCGCATTACCCAGGGGACAACCACATGCAGGAAACCAACCCATGAGCCTGAAGCTCCGACTCATTGCGATGAACTTCCTGCAGTACTTTGTCTGGGGCGCATGGTTGATCACGATCGGTGCCTACTGGTTCCAAAACCGGCATTGGTCCGGCGAGCAGTTCGGTGCGATCTTCTCGACCATGGGCCTGGCATCACTCTTCATGCCGTCCTTGCTTGGCGTCGTCGCGGACAAATGGATACGCGCCGAACGCCTGTACGGGTTGTTGCATATCAGCGGCGCCATCGTGCTGTGCATCGTGCCGGAGATCAATCAGCCTGACACGCTGTTCTGGGTGATGCTGGTGAACATGATGTGCTACATGCCCACCATCTCGCTCTCCATCACCGTGGCGTACAACGCTCTCAAGCGCGACGGCGTGGACGTAGTGCGCGTCTACCCGCCGATTCGCGTATGGGGCACGGTCGGTTTCATCGCGGCCATGTGGATGGTCAGCCTGCTGCATCTGGAAACCACTACTGGCCAGTTCTATGTTGCCGCGGGGGCAGCACTCGTGCTCGGTCTCTACGCATTCACCTTGCCGCCCTGCCCGCCGCGTTTGCGTGGCCAGAGCCACCGTTCGTGGCTGGATGCCTTGGGGCTCACGTCGTTTGCCTTGTTCAAGCAGGGCAAGATGGCGGTGTTCTTCATCTTTGCCATGCTGCTGGGTGCGGCACTGCAATTGACCAACGCCTATGGCGATACCTTTCTGCACGATTTCGCCCACGTGGATGCCTATAAGGATCTGATCGCGGTGCGCTATCCCGCCATCATCATGTCCATCTCGCAAGTGTCGGAAACGCTCTTCATCCTGGCGATACCTTTCTTTCTGAAACGCTTCGGCATCAAGACCGTCATGTTGATCAGCATGCTGGCGTGGACCTTGCGCTTTGGCCTGTTCGCCTTCGGCAACCCGGGACCGGGACTGTGGATGATCGTGCTCTCATGCATCGTCTACGGCATGGCCTTCGACTTCTTCAACATTTCCGGTTCGCTATTCGTGGAAGGGCAAAGCGACCCGGCCATCCGCGCCAGTGCACAAGGCCTGTTCATGCTGATGACCAACGGCATCGGAGCCGTGCTCGGCAGCTCAATCAGCGGCATCGTGATCGACCGGTATTTCACCCGTCCCGATCACTCGCTGGAGTGGCACGGTATCTGGCTGACATTCGCAACCTACTCGCTGATCGTCGCGGTGCTATTCGTCTTCCTCTTCAAGCACAAGCACGAACCCGAAACCCGGCAAGGCATTCCTGCGCACTGACGTTCACCGCCGCATGTCCCTACCCCTTTGCGTGAAGGATGGCGGGGCAAGTCACAAGCTTCGCCTGCCTCGTGCGAAGAGAGAGACGAGCAGCCAGGGTTACAATACCCCTATGCAGATCGGCCCCTATCGCATCGACCCGCCCGTGGTGCTCGCACCCATGGCCGGCGTTACCGACAAGCCTTTTCGCCTGCTGTGCAAGCAGCTGGGCGCGGGCCTTGCCGTGTCTGAAATGACGACAGCCGATCCGCGTCTATGGCAAACCCGCAAATCCATCCAGCGGATGGATCATGCAGGCGAGCCTGAACCCGTCAGCGTGCAGATCGCCGGCTACGATCCCGTCATGCTGGCCGAGGCAGCGCGGTTCAACGTTGCCAATGGCGCGCAAATTGTTGACATCAACATGGGCTGTCCCGCCAAAAAGGTATGCAACGTGTGGGCAGGCTCGGCCTTGCTGCAAGACGAGCCGCTGGTCGCGCGCATCGTGAAAGCGGTAGTGAGCGCGGTAGAAGTCCCGGTCACGCTGAAAATCCGCACCGGCTGGGATCGGCAGCACAAGAACGCCCTCACTATCGCGCGCATTGCGGAGGACAACGGCATCGCGGCACTCGCCGTGCATGGACGTACACGTGCGGACAAATACGAAGGGGAAGCCGAATACGACACGATTGCCGCAGTGAAATCGGCCGTTCGCATACCGGTCCTCGCTAACGGCGATATCGCGACACCGCAACAAGCCAGGCATGTACTCGACGCAACGGGTGCCGATGCGGTGATGATCGGCCGCGGCGCGCAAGGACGGCCATGGATTTTCCGGGAGATCGCCCACTACCTGGCGACTGGAGAAATGCTGCCAGCGCTTCCACCGCTGGAGGTTTCGGCCATCTTGCTTGGCCATCTGGAACATCTTTATGCGTTCTACGGCGAACAGGCCGGCGTACGTATCGCGCGCAAGCACTTGGGTTGGTATGCAAAGGATCGGCCCGAGAACACGGCCTTTCGTGATGTCGTCAATCGCGCCGAGCACGCACACGACCAACTGCGCCTGACGCGCGAATACTTCGAAGGGCTGCAAGCGCAGTGGCGCATCGCCGCTTGAATGACGCATTCCGATAAATGTTCGCAAGCCTTTGCGGCGCCGAAGCAGGCATCATCGGCAAGTCGTTCTTGATGCCACGCCACGATGTACCTCTCCTTCGCCCGCTCGCTGAAGTTTCCGCTGCATATCGCCATCCTCTTGAGCGTCGCACTGCTGCTCAGCGGCTGTGAGGCGAGCCTGTTTGCCGGACTGAACGCCACCGATCGCCGTGCCGGCATCGTGGCAGAACATGGCATCGTCTTCGATCCGCAGCACCAGCTGAAGCTGGATGTGTACCGACCACGGAATGCGGAACACGCCCCAGTCGTGGTGTTTTTCTATGGTGGCAGTTGGGTCCGCGGCGAACGCGCGTGGTACCGCTTCGTGGGGACGGCACTGGCTTCGCATGGCGTCGTGACGGTCATTCCGGATTATCGGAAATACCCACACGTGAAGATGGACGGCTTCATGACGGACGCCGCGCGAGCGGTCGCGTGGACATTTGCCCACGCTACAGCATGGGGTGGACGGGCGAACGACATCTTTGTGATGGGGCACTCGGCCGGCGGCCAGATCGGCGCACTGCTGGCAACCGATCCATCGTGGCTGACGCCTTACAATCTGCATCCTTTCGATCTGGCCGGCTTTATCGGCCTGGCCGGCTGTTATGACTTCATGCCGATTCCCGCCAGCGAAAAGGACATGCTCGGCATGTTCGGCCGTGATGCCGCCTCACAAGCACGCGCCCAGCCCGTGCGTTTCGTGCACGGTCACGAGCCTCCCATGCTACTGCTGCAAGGCGAAGCCGACCATGAAGTCGAACCCTCCAACGCCATCTCGCTTGCCCATGTACTCAAGGCGCATCACGAAGAAGTCTGGTTGCGCCTGTACCCCGGCGTAAGCCACAACGCATTGGTATTTGCCCTGTCTCGCCCGTTCCACGCCGATGCGCCGACGCTGGACGACGTCATGCGTTTCATCCACGCCCATCCCATAGCCCTTGCTCACTGAGCCGCATGCACTCCCCGGCAACAAGGTGACGGAGTAACGTAGCTACGCGCCTGCGTCATTGAAGGCACGCCGTGCATGGGGTTGCGGACAGCTTGGCATGAACAGCATCGCTACCGGCGACTTCCCCTACATCCATGGTTTTTCGGATGAAGAGCAATCGCGTCTGATGCGTCAGGCGCGCATGTTCGAAAGCACCCTCTACAGCCACATCGATTACAGCAATGCGAGCCATCTGCTCGAAGTGGGATGCGGTGTCGGGGCACAAACCGAAATACTGTTGCGCCGTTTTCCGGACCTGCACATCACGGGCATCGACCGCTCGCCTACGCAATTGGCTGCCGCCGAACGCAACCTGTCCGCGAAGGCATGGTGTGCATCGCGCTACGCGCTGCGCCAAGCCGACGCCGCCGATCTGCCTTTCGCAGACCGGAGTTTCGATGCCGCCTATCTCTGCTGGGTGCTCGAACATATGCCCAGCCCTGCGCGCGTGCTGAGCGAAGTTCGTCGCGTGCTCAGCCCTGGCGCCGTAATTTACGTGACCGAGGTGCTCAATGCCTCGTTCTTCCTCGATCCCTACTCGCCCAACCTGCTGCGTTACTGGATGGCCTTCAACGATCACCAATACGACAGCGGCGGCGATCCCTTCATCGGCGCCAAGCTCGGCAACCTGCTGCTGGCCGGTGGTTATCGCGACGTACAAACCGAAGTGAAAAGCGTGCTGCTGGACAATCGTCAGCCCGGGCGCCGCAAGCAGATGATCGCGTTCTGGGAAGAACTGCTGCTCTCCGCCGCGGAACAACTCATTGCCGCCGGAAAAACCGATGCGGTAACCGTCGATGGCATGCGCGGTGAATTACAGGCCGTGCGCAACGATCCCAACGCGGTGTTCTTCTTCGCCTTCGTACAAGCACGCGCCGTGGTGTATTGACCGGCTCGCCCTGCCGAGAGTCATTGACCATGGCTATGCGTTGAGGCTACTGTTCGCCCGCTGAGGTTTTCATCTCTTTATCCGAATAAAGAGATGCAATTAAAAGGGAAGCCGGTTGGATTCCGGCGCTGCCCCGCAGCGGTGTGTGGAAACGACCTTCGCTATGAGCACTGGGCTATTGCCTGGGAAGCGGCGAACAGTAGGCGGCGTAATGCCTGGTCCACGAGCCCGAAGACCTGCCCCAGCCGAAGCCACCCGTTCGCAACGGCGCTTCGTACGACCTGGGATCTCCGCGGGGAGAGCCGGCACCGCGTCGCCCACTGACGCAGCGCCAGCCTGCCCGCGGTTTACCCAGCTCGCCCGCGGGGGCGAAGGTCGACGGCGCGCACATGGCAATGCCCTGGTCGCGTCTGCCTTCGTTCCTCTTTGCCACGCATTGCAATGAGGAATACACGATGACACACACCACTTATCTTGGTTTTCCGCGCATCGGCCACCGCCGTGAACTCAAGCGCGCACTGGAACAGCATTGGCGCAACGGTAACGCTAGATCCCTGCTCGACACGGCACACGCACTACGACGTCGACATTGGCAGCTTGCTCACGCGGCAGGCATCGGCACGGTCGCCGTCAATGACTTCTCGTTCTACGATCACGTGCTCGACACCGCCGTCTTGTTCGACGCGGTGCCCGACCGTTACCGCCCCCTATGGCAGGAGGATGCGTTGGCCGGCTATTTCGGCATGGCGCGTGGCAACCACACACTGCACGCCTTGGAGATGACCAAGTGGTTCGACACCAACTATCACTACATCGTGCCGGAACTCCACACAGGCCAGCGCTTCCGGCTTACCGTCAACAAACCTCTCAACGAATGGCTTGAGGCGCGTGCGCTGGGATTGGAAGGCCGTCCCGTCTTGCTTGGACCCGTTTCGTTTCTGCGCCTGTCCAAGACCCGCGACGGCAGCCCTGCACTCGACTTGCTCGAGGCACTGCTGCCCGCTTATCTCGAACTGTTGGAGCAGCTTGCACGCGCCGGCGTTTCCTGGATCCAGTTGGACGAACCCTGCCTGGTAGAGGATCTGGATGCCGTGACCCGGCACGCCTACCGCATTGCCTACACAGCCTTGGCGACGGGACGTTCTCCAAAGCGGTTGCTGACCACCTATTTTGCAGGTCTTGGCGACAACCTCTCACTGGCCGCCAGCCTGCCGGTCCATGGATGGCACGTCGATCTGGTGCGTGCACCGGAACAACTTCCCGCACTCCTGTCTGCACTGCCGCAGCAGGGCGTGCTCAGCGCCGGCATTGTCGACGGACGCAATGTCTGGCGCAGCGATCCCGCACGCGTGCGGCCACTCCTGCAAACGATTGCCGAGTCCCGCGGAACCGACCATGTGTGGCTCGCGCCGTCTTGCTCGCTGCTGCATGTTCCCGTCGACGCGGCGCAGGAAACCGCGTTACCACGCGACCTGCAGAACTGGCTGGCGTTTGCTCGCCAGAAATTGGAAGAACTACGGCTCTATGCAAACGAACTCCACGGCGACAGCAACGCCACGGCTATTCTGGATGCACAGGCCGCCCAGCTCGCCGCACGCGCACAGGCACACGGCGTGCAGCGTGAAGACGTCCGTGCGCGTGTCCGCGGATTGAGTCCGCAAGCCACGCAGCGTCGCTCTCGCCTGATGCATCGATGCAAAGTGCAGGCGGACAAGCTCGCGCTGCCGTTATTGCCCACTACCACCATCGGCTCCTTTCCACAGACCGAGGCACTTCGCCACGCTCGCGCCGAGCATCGCGCGGGGCGTATGGATAAGCAGCGTTACGAAACCACCTTGCACGAGGAAATCGAACACGTCATTCGCTTCCAGGAACGTATCGGACTCGACGTGCTGGTGCACGGCGAACCCGAACGCAACGACATGGTGGAGTATTTCGGTGAACAGCTCGACGGCTTTGCCTTTACGCGCCACGGCTGGGTGCAAAGCTACGGTTCGCGCTGCGTAAAACCCCCGATCATCTGGGGCGACATCGCGCGGCCACACCCCATGACGGTACGCTGGTCGGCTTACGCGCAGTCGCTGACCGACAAGCCGGTAAAAGGCATGCTGACCGGACCGGTGACCATGTTGCAGTGGTCGTTCGTGCGCGACGACCTGCCGCGCGAGCACGTCTGCTTGCAACTCGCCCTGGCCCTGCGCGACGAAGTGCATGACCTGGAAAGCGCCGGCATCCACGTTATCCAGATTGACGAACCCGCACTGCGCGAAGGCCTTCCGATCCGGCAAGCCGAGCAAGCGCCCTATTTGGATTGGGCGGTCCACTGCTTTCGCGTCTCGACCGGCGGCCTGCACGATGCCACCCAGATCCATACCCACATGTGCTACAGCGAATTCAACAACATCATCGAGACCATTGCCGCGCTGGATGCCGACGTGATTTCCATCGAGAGCAGCCGCTCAAAGATGGAACTGCTGCAAGCCTTTGAGAACTTCCGCTATCCAGGAGCCATCGGCCCTGGTGTGTATGACATCCACTCCCCGCGCGTGCCGTCGCAAGACGAAATGACGGATCTGCTCGAACGGGCCTTGACCGTGCTGGAACCGCCACAGCTATGGGTCAATCCCGATTGCGGGCTCAAGACACGCGGCTGGGAAGAAACGGAACCGGCCCTGGCCGCCATGGTCGGTGCCGCACGAACCCTGCGCGCAGTACTGACAGAAAACGAAACCTGACACCTCCCGTCCCCTCTCCTTGAAGGGGAGGGGACGCAGCGGCAGTCCCCCGCCAGCATGGGCTGAACCCGGGCCTCACGGTCACATGGATATGCCAGACTGGGCAGTGAAACCCCGGGCTGGTGCGTGTATCATGCGCAACTCCCTTTTACATCTCTTTATCCGTAAAGAAGGATATAAGCCACGATGAGCAATTACCTCTTCACCTCCGAGTCGGTCTCCGAAGGCCATCCGGACAAGGTTGCCGACCAGATCTCCGACGCCGTGCTGGATGCGATCCTGGCCCAGGATCAGCGCGCACGTGTCGCTTGCGAAACCATGGTGAAGACCGGCGTGGCGATCGTCGCCGGCGAAATCACCACCAGTGCCTGGATCGACCTGGAAGCGCTTACCCGCAAGGTGATCCTGGACATCGGTTACAACTCCAGCGACGTCGGTTTCGATGGCGCTACCTGCGGTGTGCTGAATCTGATCGGCAAGCAATCGCCGGATATCAACCAGGGCGTGGATCGCAAAAAGCCTGAAGAACAGGGCGCCGGCGACCAGGGCCTGATGTTCGGCTACGCCACCAATGAAACCAAGGATTTCATGCCGGCTGCGATCTACTACTCGCACCGCCTGGTCGAACAGCAGGCCAAGATCCGCAAGAAGAAGAACTCGCCGCTTTCCTGGCTGCGTCCGGACGCCAAGAGCCAGGTCACGCTGCGCTACGAAGATGGCGTTGCCACGGCCATCGACGCCGTCGTGCTCTCCACCCAGCACGATCCGGACGTCAAGCAGAAAGACCTGGTCGAGGCCGTGCGCGAGTACATCCTCAAGCCCGTGCTGCCGGCCAAGCTGCTGCACAAGAACACCAAGTTCCACATCAACCCGACCGGCAAATTCGTGATTGGCGGTCCGGTAGGCGATTGCGGCCTGACCGGTCGCAAGATCATCGTCGACACCTACGGCGGCTGGGCCCGTCACGGTGGTGGTGCATTCTCAGGCAAGGATCCGTCCAAGGTGGACCGTTCCGCAGCGTATGCCGCGCGCTACGTGGCCAAGAACGTCGTGGCCGCCGGCATCGCCGACCGCTGCGAAGTGCAGGTGAGCTATGCGATCGGCGTGGCTGAGCCCACCTCGATCTCGGTGACCACCTTTGGCACCGGCAAGATCGCCGACGAGAAGATTGAAAAGCTGATCCGCAAGCACTTCGACCTGCGCCCCTACGGCATCATCAAGATGCTGGACCTCATCCACCCGATGTACCAGCAGACCGCCAGCTACGGTCACTTCGGCCGCACGCCTTACGAAGTGAAAGGCCCGGACGGCAAGACCTACACCGCCTTCTCCTGGGAGAAGACCGACAAGGCCGATGCCCTGCGCGCAGACGCCAAGCTGTAAGGCGAAGCCAAGAGCGCCACATGAAAAACCCCGCGGTGCGAGCCGCGGGGTTTTTATTTATGCATCCACCAGTGATGCCGCTGCCACAACATGCAGCGCGTTTATTCCGAAGGCTTATCGTCATCCGCTGAGGAAGCCAGCATCACTGTCTTCTTGCTCTTGCGATGAGCGAAGCGGACGGGGGTCTTTGAATGTGTCGTTCGTCTCGCACGCGTGCAACTCTTGCCGCGATGAGCAGTGCAACCCGTCCGTGCGACACGGCAATGCTCGCCCTCGCACCGGTGATGGTAATGGTGGCGAGGCGCTGGCGCCGTTTCATCCGCTTCGGCGGTTCCGATCGGCGAAAGCGCAGCCAGCACGCGGTGTGCCCGGCTCGGCATGCCGGCCTGGGCCACGAGTGTCTCCGGCGTCGACCGGTCATCAAAGCCATCGTTGAGCAAACGCGCCATGAGTTTGTCGCGCACTGCCGCGGTGCGGCCACCCAGTACCACCGCAAACAGGCGGCGACCGTCCCGTACCGCTGTCGAGGCAAGGTTGAAGCCGGAGGCATCGGTAAAACCGGTCTTCAGCCCGTCCATGCCCGGATAGTGATCCATCAGATTATTGTGCCCGCGCACCAGCCGGCCCTGGAACACAAACTCCTTAGTGGAGAAATAATGCGAGTACTGCGGGAAATCGTGATACAGCGCAATGGCGAGCTTGGCCATGTCACGCGCCGTCGAAACGTTATCCGGATCAGGCAAGCCGCTGGCGTTGTCGAAATGGGTCGAGGTCATGCCGAGCAACGCGGCCTGCGCGTTCATCATGTCGGCGAAATGACTTTCTGTTCCACCAAGGCCTTCCGCGACAACGGTCGCCGCATCGTTGGCGGACTTGGTCACCATGCCGAGGATGCAGTCGTTCACCGAGATCGTATGGCCGGGACGCAACCCAAGCTTGGTCGGCTGCTTGGACGCCGCCCAGGTCGAAATCGGCAGCTCTTGATCAATTTTCAGCTTGCCGCTACGCAGCGCCTGGAAGGTGAGATAGAGCGTCATCATCTTGGTGAGCGAGGCGGGATAGTTCTGCTGGTCAGCGTTCACCGCGCTCAGCACTTCACCCGTGGCGGGATCGATGACGATCGACGCGTAACCCGCATGGGCCACGCCGACAAAACCGCTAACGCCGAGCAAAATCATCAGAGCAAACACGCCCATGAGCCGATTCAGGAACCGCACCGGCTGAATGGATTTGATGACTGCCACGGCTTCTCACTCCCAAAAACCGCGGTAAACGCCCCGCGTGGCGGCCCAACCTTAATGCATGATTCTCGTAATTTCCAGAGGAAATACTTTAATCAGCCATGCTAAGTGCATGTTTTTGTAAATTTTACCGACCCCGAAAACCGTAAAATTTTGTTATGGCGGCGTGACAGGCCACCTCAAATCTTCATCGGCAAGGAGTCCACCCGCTTTAGCGATGCCATCCTTTCGGCATCCGGGGAGCTCTGCAACACCCGCAGCGAGCAAGAGCATGTCGCGTTACGGCTGCGCGCAGAACCCCGAGTGTACACGGTCATACTCAAGGATTCCGAGCACCGAGCACGCACGGCATGCGAATGCGCAACAGGTTTTAGAACAGCTTTCAAAGGTGACCGGCTAGAATAGCCGCATGTCCCTGATCCAATTGCAGCGTGTCGACTTCAGCGTCGGCGGCCCTCTCCTGCTCGAACATGTCGATCTCTCGATCGATACGAACGAGCGCGTGTGCATCGTCGGTCGCAACGGCGAAGGCAAATCCACCTTGATGAAACTCATCGCCGGAGAACTACAGCCCGACGACGGTGAAGTGCGCGTCCAAAACGGCGTGGTGGTGGCACGCATGGCGCAAGAAGTGCCGCAGGCCACCCAAGGCACCGTTTTCGATGTCGTGGCCGACGGTCTCGGTGATCTCGGACACTTGCTGGCGCGTTATCACCATCTGCTCGCCGAAGGTGATTTCGATGCGCTCGGCGATGTGCAGAACCAGATCGAAGCGCGTCATGGTTGGGATCTCGATCGTCGCGTCACCGACGTGCTCACCAAGCTGGAACTTCCCGCGGAGATCGATTTTGCCGCGCTCTCGGGCGGCATGAAACGACGCGTCTTGCTGGCGCAAGCGTTGGTGCGGAAGCCGAACGTGCTGTTGCTGGATGAGCCGACCAATCACCTCGACATCGAAGCGATTGGATGGCTGGAAAGCTTTCTCAAGCAATTCGAGGGAAGCATCGTTTTCGTCACCCACGATCGCAGCTTCCTCCGCGCACTCGCCACACGCATCGTTGAGATCGATCGCGGCCAGCTCACCAGCTGGCCCGGCGATTACGACAATTATCTGCGCCGCCGCGAAGAGCGCCTGCATGCCGAAGCACAGGCCAACGCGCTGTTCGACAAGAAACTCGCGCAGGAAGAAGTGTGGATACGCCAAGGCATCAAGGCGCGCCGCACGCGCAATGAAGGCCGCGTGCGCGCCCTGAAGGCCCTGCGGCGCGATCGCATGGAGCGGCGCGAACTCGGTGGCAACGCAAAGATGGCGCTCGCCAATGCGCAAGCCTCGGGCAAGAAAGTCATCGAACTCCAGCACGTGCATCAGGCCTATGACGGTCGCGTGCTGATCGATGACCTGAGCACCACCATCATGCGTGGCGATCGCGTCGGCATCATCGGCCCCAATGGCGCCGGCAAAAGTACGCTTTTGAAGATCCTGCTTGGTGAACTCAAACCCCTGCGCGGCGAAGTGACGCTCGGCACCGGTCTGGAGATCGCTTATTTCGATCAGCATCGTTCGCAACTCAACGACAGCCTCAATGCGCTCGATAACGTGGCCCAAGGCCGCGAGTACATCGAGCTTAACGGCCAGCGCAAGCACATCATCGGCTACCTGCAGGATTTCCTGTTTTCGCCCGAACGCGCACGCGCACCCATCACGCGTCTTTCCGGTGGCGAACGCAATCGTCTGCTGCTCGCCAAGCTGTTCGCCCAACCCTCCAACCTGTTGGTGATGGACGAACCGACCAATGATCTCGACGTCGAGACACTGGAGCTGCTGGAAGAATTGCTGACCGAGTACAAGGGCACCTTGCTCTTGGTCTCGCACGATCGCGAATTCCTCGACAACGTCGTTTCCAGCACCCTGGTACTGGAAGGCGATGGCAAAGTCGGCGAATACGTCGGCGGCTACAGCGACTGGCTGCGGCAGAAACCTGCTGCATCTTCCCCTTTTGAAACAGCGCCCAGTGCAGCCAAACCTGGCAAGCACGAAACGCCAGCCGCTGCACCCGTCGAAGAAAAACCGAAACGCAAGCTCAGCTACAAGGACACACGCGAGCTAGAGCAACTGCCCGCACGCATCGAACAACTCGAAGCCGATATCGCCGCACGCGCCGAGGGTATGAACGATCCATCGTTCTACCAGCAAGACAACGCAGCCATCCAGCGTGCGAACGAAGCGCTGGCCAAAGCGCAGGCAGAACTCGATCAGGCCTATGCACGATGGGCGGAATTGGACGGCTGAGCCACGCGCCCTCTCACGACATCGCGCTCCGCCCTTCCGGTCATACCTCGTCGCACCTGACGCATTTCTTCTCTTGACGAGAAACTGTTGCGCCAGCGTTCCCCGGATTTTTATCCGTACGCGCATACGCCACGTGGGCACGTGCGAGCGTCGCGGTAAAAAGAGAATCCGTGTTCAAGACAAGGCAAAGCGCCTGACCAACGTCGCTGCTGAAAATTTCCCGCACGCATAATGAGCGAATTAACGACGCGCGTTTACCAGACAATCTCCTCACGAGGCCGCGTCACCGCGTGATGCAACACCTCGTTAATCTGGCCTGCAAAGCGTTCGAAGCTTTCACCTAGCGCTGACCGGCTGACTTCGAGCAATACGCCATCTTCCGGCTCGTTGTGCGGATAAGCGAGCGCAGCGAGAAAGAAAAGCTGATCGCGGATTTCCTGCAACTTGATATGGCCGTCTTCACTCAGCTGGTAAGGGTGTAAATCCAGCAAGGGATGATGTTTGTTTTGCATAGCTTGATTCCATATCTTTAAATCACGCCGCGCATTGCACGCGGCGTGACGGGACACAGGGCGAACGCCCCGCTGCATCATCGAAAAAGGTGGTAAGCCCTTTTGGACTACGTGCCCCTTATCGCCTGGCGCCACGCAAGCAGCGTGACGGTGAGAGGGATAAACACCGGCAGGGGGTGAACACAGAACCTTGTGCGTGCCGTATCATCCGGCTTAGCCATGATAACTTCTCCGTTAAGTTGTTATGGTCAGCGGGTCGTATGAGTTCCTAGCTCATGCGGCCCGCGCTCTCACTTCCAAAGTCGGGCGTGCTGTGCCATCTGTTGTGCGATGAGCACGCCCGACCTGCAAACCATCGCGGAAAACGGCGTTATTTGTCCAGCGCATTTCGCTGATGCGATGCAAGTTTGAGACTTTGTCTCATCATCTTGCGTGCGCTTGCTTCTTGCAGCACCCACTGCACGCGTGCTTCGTTCCTTCTATCTGCGTTGCACTCTCCACTCCCTCCCCTGCAAGCAGGGGAGGGTCGGGGTGGCTTGCGCTGGCGGCACTGATTCGATTCAACGCGAGCTTGACTTCACCCCACCCCAACCCTCCCCTACTGCACGTAGGGGAGGGGGCTGTATGCGCGAGATTGAAGTTCAATATCCGAATGGTTTACGCGTGCATGCAGATGTCATTTGAGACTTGATCTTCCCACCGCTGCCTGTTTCTCGCTCCCTCCCCTGTTTGCAGGGGAGGGAGTTCATCTGCGCGAGATTGACGTTTCACATCCGAATGGTTTACGCATGCATGCTCGGGACAGGCTCTGGCAGGCAGGTTTTCAATAGCCGTGCCGGTCAACTCGTCTTTGCTTTTTGCATCAAAGAAAAATGGATTTTCTTTTTCCAAAATCGAGCGTGACCCATCTAGCCGTCTTCGCAAGGGCAACGTCGAAGCACAAACAGAGCGGAAAGGTAAGAACTTTCAAGAACGCTCAACGACCATCACGCACCTTTGCAAGATGTGCATACATGATGCGGTCCGTCCACGCGATACCGATGGCGGACAAAATAAATACCGCGTGGATAATGGTCTGCCACATCACGCCCACAGGGGTGAGCGTGGCGCACTTGAACATCGCGCCATTGCCATCGTTCGCTGCGATAGTCGCCAGCTCATCTGCCGAACAGAACGGCAAGCCCATCAAAGTGCCGGCCGCAATAAACGTCTTCAGCAGATGGATGGAGGAGATGCCGATGATCGCCATTGCCAGCTTGACCTTCAACACCGATGCATTCACGTGCGACAACCACTCGGGCTGATCCGGATGGCTTTCCAGTCCAAGCCGTGAAACGAAGGTCTCGTAGCCGCCGATGATCACCATGATGAGCAAATTGGAAATCATCACCACATCGATCAGGCCAAGCACGATCAGCATGATCTCCTGCTCGCCCAGCCTGGGCGCCTCAAGGACCAGGTGCCACAGCTCCTTGAGGAACAGATACACGTAGACGCATTGCGCTGCGATCAATCCAAGGTAAAGCGGAAGCTGCAGCCAGCGCGAGCCGAAAATGAACAACGGCAGCAGGCCAGGACGAGGGCGAAGTGGCTGTTCCATATCCAAAATTCCTATGAGATTTTTACAGCCTAACGGCTCTACCGGAACGCAGGCAAGATGCCGGATCCACCCCGTCAGCCCGTGTTCTGCAAGCCTTGCGCCACGCCGTTGACGCACGCCACCAGCGCGTGCAGCAGGTCCTCATCGTTGCGATCCGTCGCGCGCCAGCGCTGCAATAGATCCACCTGCAACAGACTCATCGGGTCGACATAGGGGTTGCGCAAGCGAATCGACAGCGACAAGCGAGGGTCTCCACGCAACAGTTCATCGATCCCCTTCAGGCGTAATAGCCAGCGGCGCGTGCGTTCGAATTCATCACGAATCATGCCGAAGAACAGGTCGTGGAATGAACCAGACAATTTCGAAAAGGCTTCGGCGATATCGAGATCGGATTTGGCCAGCACCATCTCGACGTCGTCGAGCAGATTGGCAAAGAAAGGCCAATCGCGCGCCATGGTCATCAGCGATGCTTCACCGTATTTCGCCGCCGCGTGTTCGAGCGCGGTGCCCAGGCCGTACCAGCCGGTGATGATGGAACGGCATTGCGTCCATGCGAACACCCACGGGATCGCGCGCAGGTCTTGCACGCCACGCATGCTGCGGCGACGCGAGGGACGCGAGCCAAGCGCCATCTGCTCGATGACATCAATCGGCGTGGCAGCACGAAAGTAGTCCACAAACCCTTCCCGATCCACCAGCGCACGATAAGCACGACGGCTATCGGCCGCCATTTCCTCCATGCACGCATGCCAGGCCGTTTCGTGCGGCGTTTCCGTATAAGGGCGCAGACTGGCGCGCAATACGGCACCGACGGTTTGCTCGAGGTTGCGCAGTGCCAACGCGCGAACACCGTATTTGCGATGGATCACTTCACCCTGTTCGGTCACACGCAAAATGCCCTGCACCGAACCACGCGGCGACGCCATCAGCGCCGGCGTCATGCGCGCGCCACCACGACTGGCCGAACCACCACGGCCATGAAAGAAGGCCAGGCGAATATCTGCTTGCGCCGCAACGGCCATCAATTCCACTTGGGCGCGCTGCAGGCCCCAGCGCGAGGCCAGCGTACCGCCATCCTTGCCGCTATCGGAGTAACCGAGCATCACCCACTGGCAATCGTCGCGTTCACGCAGATGGCGGCGATAGACCGGATCGTCCAACAAGGCACGCAAGGTATCCGGCGCGTTCTTCAGATCGTCGACGGTTTCGAACAGGGGCGCGATATCCAGCGGCACCGCACTGCCATTCGTCTCGGAACGATTGATCAAGCCCCCGTGACGCGCGAGGGCAAGCACGGCGAGCACGTCTGCAGCCGAACGAGCCATGCTGATGATGTAGAGGCCGGTGGCACCTTCGCCGTAACGCTCGCGCGAGGTGTGCAGCGTGGCGAATACCGCGCGCAAGGATTCTGCCTGCGCATCGTTCACGGCCGCCAATTCACGCTCGCCCGATGCATAAGGACGCAAGATCGCGACGCGTTCCGCAGGCGTGCGCTGCAGCCACGCTTCATCATGCAGGAGTGCGGCCAGCGCGTCGTCGTGCACGCGCGAATCCTGCCGCACATCCAGCCGTGCCATATGAAAGCCGAATGTGCGAACGCGCCAGATCAACCGGCGCACCGCATAAGCGCCCGCATGCAATCCGTGATGATCGATAAGGCCGTGCACGATCAGCAAAAGATCGTCCACCAATTCATCGGCAGATTGATAACCCTCGGCGTGACCGTCCTCCAGCGTGGCCTCCAGCCGCGCACGGATCAGGGTAAGCAGGCAGCGGTAAGGCATGTCCGCATGACGGGGACGAATGGTGGAGGCTGCGCGCGGAAATTGATCGCGATAGCTCGCCAGGCGTTGCAGCACTGAAGCGTCGACCTCGATACGCCCGACGGTCTGGCTGAGCAACCGCGCCAGGCCTTCGACATCCGCCATGTAGTGCTCCAGCACGTGCGCGCGCTGCGTAGCGAGGCTGTTGGCGATGGTCTCGGCGCCTACGTTCGGATTGCCGTCCATGTCGCCACCCACCCATGTCGCAAAGCTCAGCAAGCGAGGCAAGGGCACGGCTACGCCATAGATTTCCTGCAGCGCATCCGCGAGCAATTCGTAGAACGCAGGCACGATGCGGTAAATCGGATTGGCCAGGTAAAAGCCGACATGATGATGTTCGTCTTGCACGCTCGGACGGATCGGCGAGGCTTCAGCCGTCTGCCAGCCCGACGACAACGCCATGAAGATGCGATCGTCGTCTTCCTTGCGTTCCTGCGGCGTGCGCGTGGGATCGAAATTGTCGACCAGCGCACGCACGATCGCCTGTTCCTTTTCCAGCAGCGAGCGGCGGATAGCTTCGGTGGGATGCGCGGTGAACACCGGTTCCACCTTGAGCTTGTAGAGCCATTGCAGCAGTTCGTCGGCGGTGACGCCCTGGTCTTTCAGACGTTGCAGCACATCGAGCAAAGATTCCGGTTGCGCAGCGCCGGTTTCCCGCTGGTAGTCGCGACGGCGACGGATGCGATGCACGCGCTCGGCCGTGTTCACCGCCTGAAAATAGGTGGCGAACGCACGCGCCAACGATTCGGCAGCATCCGCATCCAGGCCGGCGAGCGATTCGGCCAGATCATCCACGGCACGCCCTTCGCGGCGGCGGCGAATGGATGCCGTACGCACCTGTTCCACGCGCTGAAAGAAGCCCTCGCCCCCCTGCTCGGCCAACATGCGTCCCACCATGGCGCCCAGGCGATGCACATCCTCGCGCAGCGGGCCATCGTGAGGCAGAAATTCGGGGTCGCGACTGGCTTCCATGGAACCTCCCTCTTGAGTGAGTCCCCTAGCCTACCGAATTTGCCTGCCCGCGCCCGTTCCAAGTGGTCATAAGCGACCCGCCGTTTGTTCATGTATGCAGCCGGATAGCGCAGACAGGGCGCATCCTCTGAGGCTAGAATAAAAGCCTTCGCCGAGGGGCGCTGCGACCCTCAAGGTGTGCGGATTCATCCGCGGGGCCAGTACGACTTCGTACGGTCTTTTCACCTGACGGCCAGGCTCGGTGGATGCTTCGAATGCAACGGCGCTCATGACGCGAACGTTTCGCGTCGATCCGGCTGCGCGCCGGATTTTCCCCATGAGACTCGGAGACATCCTTTCATGAATGCTGTGACTCAAGACTCTGCTACCCACGACTACAAGGTCCGTGATATCGCGCTGGCCGAACTCGGCCGCCGCCGCATCCGCATGGCCGAAGAAGAAATGCCCGGCCTGATGGCCATTCGCGCCCGTTATTCGGCGTCCAAGCCGCTGAAGGGCGTGCGCCTTTCCGGCTCGCTGCACATGACCAAGGAAACCGCCGTGCTGATCGAGACGCTGAGCGCGCTCGGTGCATCGGTGCGTTGGGCTTCCTGCAATATTTTCTCGACCCAGGATGACTGCGCGGCTGCGATCGCAGCGGCAGGCATTCCGGTTTTCGCCTGGAAGGGCGAGACGCTGGAAGAGTACTGGGACTGCACGCTCGACATGCTCACCCATCCCGGCATGAAGGGTCCGGAGCTGATCGTCGATGACGGCGGCGACGCCACCCTCCTCATCCACAAAGGCGTGGATATGGAAAACGGCGACAATTGGGTGAACACGCCCAGCGGCAACCATGAAGAACAGGTCATCAAGGATCTGCTCAAGCGCACCGCCAAAGAACGCCCCGGCTTCTGGAAGAAAGTCGCGGCCGACTGGAAGGGCGTTTCCGAAGAAACCACCACCGGCGTGCATCGCCTGTATCAAATGATGGAAGCCGGCAAGCTGCTGGTGCCGGCCATCAATGTCAACGACTCGGTCACCAAGAGCAAGTTCGACAACCTGTACGGCTGCCGTGAATCGTTGGCCGACGGCATCAAGCGCGCGACGGACCTGATGGTCGCCGGCAAGGTCGCCGTGGTCTGCGGTTACGGTGATGTGGGCAAGGGTTGCGCACATTCGCTGAAGGGCTTCGGCGCACGCGTGATCGTGACCGAGATCGATCCGATCAATGCCCTGCAGGCAGCGATGGAAGGTTTCCAGGTCACCACGGTGGAAGACACGCTCGGCACCGCCGATATCTATGTCACCACCACCGGCAACAAGGACATCATCACGCTGGAACACATGGCGGCGATGAAGAACAACGCCCTGGTGTGCAACATCGGCCACTTTGACAACGAGATCCAGATGGATCGCTTGAACGCCGCCAAGGATGTGACGCGCGAAACCATCAAGCCGCAGGTGGATCGCTATACCTTCGCCAAGACGGGCCACAGCATCTACATGCTGGCCGAAGGCCGCCTGGTGAACCTGGGTTGCGCGCACGGTCATCCGAGCTTCGTGATGTCCAACAGCTTCTCCAACCAGACGCTGGCGCAGATCGACTTGTGGGCGAACAAGGACACCTACGAGAAGACGGTCTATCGCCTGTCCAAGAAACTGGACGAGGAAGTGGCTCGCCTGCATCTGGAGCAGATCGGTGTGAAGCTCACTAAGCTGACCCCGGAACAGGCCGCCTACATTGGCGTGCCGGTGGAAGGTCCGTACAAGCCGGATCACTACCGCTATTGATCAAACCGACCACCCTCTCCCTGCGGGGAGAGGGATGGATTGAGGGGCATCTGCCTCACCGCAGAACCCGCTGTACCTTCATTCCCGCGTCAACGAAAACACGTTCGCGGGAATGATGCTTTTTACAGGCGATAGAATCTTCAGTGCCGCCAGTTCAATGCCGCAAGGCAAGATTGGTCTTCCGCACCGCGTCCACAAAGTTCCCAAACGGAATATCGGTCACGCCCACCAAGCCGATATGACTGTTCTCGCCATCGATCAAGCGTCCCGTGACGGGCTGATCGATGTATTCGAACCAATGCGTGCCGACGATATCCGGATCATGCGCGGCAGCTTGCACAAAGCGCGCGTACGCTGCTCCGCGCTGCGCTTCGCTCCATACCGACACGACACCTTTGCCGAACGGGCCACGATCGTCCGATCCGAAATGAAATTCGGTGATCAGCACCGGCTTGTCGAGCCGGTGGATTGCATTCACATCGACGCCATGCTGCGGCAAGTCGGCATAGACGTTGAAGCTGATCACGTCGCAGTACTGCGCGCACGAGGCTACGGCTTCTGGCGTGTTGACAGCGAAGCGCCCGCCCAGGAACAGATGGTGGGGATCATGACGATGAATCGCTGTGGCGACCAAGCCAAAATACTGGTCGGCATAACGACGCAGCCAGGCGCTGTAATCTTCCGCAATCGCCGGATGCGCTTCATTCGGTTCGGGTGCCGGGAAGCTTGTGGCATTCAAGGCAGACCAATCGTCGAGCCGGATGCCCCATGCTGCGGCGAGTTTGGCCGCACTGCCGTATTTTTTCCTGAGCATGGCGATAAACACCTGCTTGGCGTCGCTGCGAGCTTCGCCGTGCAGCGTGCCCACGGCCAATCCCCAGCGTCCCTGCGGCCCGGCTCCGGCCCAGGCCAATTCATTATCGGCGAAATAGCCAAGCAACCACGGATCGTTGCGCGATGATGCCGTCGCGTTCACGACTGCTCGCTCGACAGCCTGTGCAAAGCGAGGATCGAACGGATCAGGCATGCGCCCCCAATAATCGAAACCGCTGGAGACGTTGCCGAAATCGCCGTTGATATAAATCGGCAAGGTATAGGCCACGCGATGCATGCGTCCCAAGGCATCGTCGCTCCAGTTGCCGATGGTGTTGAATCCCCACGCCTGCAATCGATCGAGCGTACGTTGGCGCCAGGCCTTCAACCATCCGGCGCCATCGTTGCGATAAAGATTGGCTTCGTAGAAATCGAACCAACGCCCATGATTTGCACCTATGCCGGCGCTCGCACCGCGTTCAGCATCGCGGCTATCAGTGCTTCCATAGAATGCATTCCACGGCGGATGGTCCGGCGGCAAATCGACGAACATCGATGCACGCCCTTGCACATAGGTACGCGCATTGTCGGCGGCGACCACGTTGACGCCCAAAGAGAAGAACGCATGGCCGTCCGGCGTGACCAGCCACCAGCGACCCTGCGCCTTTTGCGTATGAAACCAGCCGGTTCGCTGCAACGCGATGCCGGCGCGGCCGCCATAAGCATCCACATCATGCCGGTGAGCGGCCAGCTCCGTCGCCAAGGAACGTGCTTCCTGTGCGTGTGCCGAGCGCAGCGCTGTATCGCTGTCGATTTTTTCCGGCCAATGCCCGCGCGTGTATTGACCCCAGGCATCGACGATGCCGCGATAGGCATCCTGCCATGCGCTATCACCCGGGGCGGCATCCACTTTCCCCAGCAGCAACTGTTGTGCGGCTTGCGGCGTCGGCATGCTCACGTGAACGGCATTGACGTGGGCTGGATCGATCGCGCCTTCCACCGTCGTCGCGACAAAAACGGGGTGTCCCTGATCGTCGAATGGCATGGGCGGCCCGGCTTGCATGCCGAACGCGCGCGGCGATGTAGCGTGCAAGGGAATCACCAGTGTTTGTGCCGGGCCTGCTGGTAATCCCACCATGGCATGCAGGTGCTGCTTTGCCGACGCGCTGTCGATGTCGACCGTCAACGTGATCGCCCACGGCATGGCGTTCTGTACCTGAATGCGCAGCGAGCCCCGGCCAGTCCAATCCCACGCGCCGTTCGCAGGTGCCAGGATGAGTTGTGGTTGTGCGGACGGCTGAAAGGCATAGCGTTGCAGCGGCGTCCCTTGCTTATCGTGCTCGACCGGTCCGATGCGCTGCACGTGTTGCAACTGAATCTGCGCCGGCAACGCAGCAGCCGCCAGGTCGGCCACCTCCGTCGCGACGCTTTGACCCGGCCACCCGATGGCGATCAAGGCCGCAGTTAACGCCATCCCTTTCATGGACCAATCTCGCTTATGTGATCTTGCCAGTATGACGTAAAGCGGATCGCCGCCGCGTGCACAGCAGCTAGCTGCTGGAACGAAGCCGATGCCACCGCCGCCACACGGCATAGACCGGTATGCCGCAAGCGATGATCAACAGGCTCATGCCTGCGTCGCCTGGCGTGTTGATGACCGTCGCAATGATCACGCCCACGACCGTGGCAACGAACAAGAATGGCAACACCGGATACAGCGGCACGCGATACGGCGAAGACTGCGCGCCGAACTTTCGCCGATACCAGAACAGCGTGGCGATGCCAAACGCATGCCCGACCCATTCGCCCACGGTGGTGTAATCGAGCAGCTGACCGAATGTGCCGGTGAGAATGAGCACGACCGCCCAGACGCCCAACACCACCAATGCCACCTGCGGCGCACGCCAGCGCGGTTCGATCTGGCCCACGGCGCGGAAGAACATGCCGTCCGCGCCCATCGTTTGCAGCACACGCGCACCGCCTGCGATGGCGATGCTGCAATAACCGAAAGTCGAGCACGCAATGCCGATCGCCATGATCATCGCGCCGCGCGCGCCAAAGATGCTGCTCATCAAATCCGCTGCCGGAGCCTTGCTCGCCGCCAAGCCGGCGTGCCCCAGCCCTGCGAGATAGGCGATATTGACCAGCACATAGCAGGCCACGACACCGACAAGGCCAAGCGTCAGCGCGCGCGGCAACGTCCGCTGCGGATCGCGCACTTCTCCGGCCATGTCGTTGAGATAGTGGAAGCCGCCATACGTAAACAACACCGGCAGCAGCGCGCCAATCCACGCGCCGCGGGATACCGTATGCGAGGTATCCACCGCCAACAGTCCACCCAGGTGCCCGTGGGCCAGCGCCAGGCCAACCACCAGCAACAGGGCGATCGCCGCAAGCTTGAGCACGGTAAACAGGTTCTGCATCCAGGCACCGGCGCGAATGCCGAAAAGATTCACGCCCACGATGAAGGCGATCGCACCCACGGCCACCGGCTTGACCCACCACACCGGCAACGCCGCCGCACGGCACGCGTAGTCCGCAAAGGTGGTCGCAACCGCCGCCACGCTGCCCGGATAGTTGATCAGCGCCATGGTCCAGCCAAACAGGAAGGCGGTCAGTGGTCCGAACGCTTCGCGCAGATAGAGATAGATGCCACCGGCCTGTGGCCGTCGCGCACCCAACTCGGCGTAACACAAGACGCCCGCCAGCGTGAGCAAACCGCCGATTACCCAAAGCGCCAGCAAGGGCAAGCCGGAAGCCGTGCGCTCGGCAACCGTAGCCGGCGTGCGGAAGATGCCGCCGCCGATGACACCGCCGATAACGATGGCGGCACCATCCCAGACGCCGAGCCGGCGCAGATACGAGGAAGAATCAGAGGTCGCGTCAGTCATAGACGCCGACATTAACCCGAGTCGGCACGTTCTGTCCGATGACCTTTTTCCTATCCGGCCGCATCAAGGCATTTTTCAATGAGGAAAGTCGGCGCTGGCGTGTATGCATAGTGCGGAAGGTGCCCCCCGTGGCGGCATCGTCACATGGCACCGGGCACAACAAAATCGCTAAAGAAGGCTGTCGTTCAATCGCCTCAGAGGCTCGCGATTGCTGGCAAATTCACCACCGCAGGAGCCATCCCAGCACCACGAAAACACTCATTGCGCCGAAGCCGAAGATGTAAACGGTTGAAGCAGCGCCGTGTGCGTAGCGCTGCTGGCTGAAGAAGGCGGATCGATGAACTCGATGCTTTCCAGAAGCTGGATGATCTGGGGGAGCACCGATCCTTTGGGACGGTCCAGGTACATGACCGTGTCGTCCCCACCACACAAAGCAAACTGCTTGTGAGGAATACAGAAATTAAAGGAACGACTACGCCTATTTTCGTCGCCGTTGATATCGTCTTGCGTTACACCGCCTCCCTCCCAGCCTTTGCCGTGCAAAGGGTAAAAAGTAGTGTGTTGCTCCGCGAGCCCTACGTTGTCGGGTGATGGATCGAGTGCCCATCCTTTGTCTGTCATTCGCATGCCAGCACGATCCACGTACGTTTTGGGTGACGCTGGATTTTGGCAATCGAATTGAATTTCCGTATCGAAGGGATGGCTCGCGTTGGGGTTGATGTTGGCAATGTAACTTCCCACGTCGATCCTTCCGCCGTAAGGATCACGCATCGTGAAATGACATCCATCGAAGTTCCATTCCCGCGTAACAACGGGAGCTTTGTTCAACTGTTTTGCCATCACGACGTTTGTCATCAGACACAAAGCTAGTGCGATCCATCCTTTACTTTTCATCGTCACGCCTCCGTTCAAACCCTTCCGGCAGCTCATGCATCTGCTCGTTTCCATCGGGAAACTGTGTTCCATCGGTAAGCATGACCACCGCATAGGTATAGGCCTGGAAGCGCGCGACGATGCCGTTGATGCGGGCGAAGTCCTTGGGGCTCTTGACGGGGCGACCATAGTTCACCGTGGCCGCGACCTGACCGAAACTGTCGCTGCGGTAGTACACCTCGGCCTTCTTCGTGTTGTAGGGATACTGCACGCGCCAGATCCAGTCGGACGGGCGGCATAGCGAACACCACCGCTCCAGAAAGCACTCATTGCACCGAAGAGGTAGTCGGTGGAGGCGGTGTCGTAGGCGTAGCGCCGCTGGACGAAGAAGGTGGATCGATAAACTCGATGCTTTCCAGAAGCTTGATGATCTGGGGAAGGACCGATTCTTTGGGATAGGCAAGGTTCATAACCTCGCTATCCCAGCCGCATAGTGCTTGTGGCCCGTGGACGAGACAGAAGACAAAAGAACGGCTTTGGCTGGGTTGGTCGTCTTGCGTAATGCCCGCTCCATCCCAGTCCTTCCCGTGAAGCGTATATAGCTGTGTATTTACTCCTGCCACATTGTCCTCAGCCAACACCCATCTGCCGTGGATTTTCGTTACGCCTGAGACATCTGCGATCTCGTTTGGCTTGGCATTCTTTAGGCAATCGAATTGAATCCACGTATCGAAGGGATGGCTGGCATTGGGGTGGATGTTGGCAAAATAGCTGGCTCCGGTAATTCGGCCTCCATATGCATCAGCCACTTTAAAGTGGCATCCGTCGAACGCCACTTCATGCTCGACAACAGGATTATTCTTTGACTGCGCCGCATACGCCGTAGCCACTGCCAAGCCCAACACTGCCACCATCATTCTTCCGTATTTCATTCCACCTCCCTCCGTTCAAACCCTTCCGGCAACTCATGCATCTGCTCGTTTCCATCAGGAAACTGCGTACCGTCAGTCAGCATGACCACCGCATAGGCATACGCCTGGAAGCGCGCCACGATGCCGTTGATGCGGGCGAAGTCCCTGGGACTTTTGACGGGGCGGCCATAGTTCACTATGGCCGCCACCTGACCGAAGCTGTCGCTGCGGTAATACACCTCGGCCTTCTTCGTGTTGTAGGGATACTGCACGCGCCAGATCCAGTCGGGCGGCCGATCGGCATAGCGGGCCGTGCCGCTCAAGAGAGCACTCATTGGGCCGAAGAGGTAGTCGGTGGAGGCGGTGTCGTAGGCGTAGCGCTGCTGGCTGAAGAAGGTGGATCGATAAACTCGATGCTTTCCAGAAGCGTGATGATCTGAGGAAGCGTGGACTCCTTGGGCCACATCAGAAAACCGACGCTTTGCACGGAGCCGCAAAGCGCTAATTTTCGATGCGGAATGCAGAAGTTGAAGCTGCGGCCTCTGCGTGCCTCATCGCCATCGGTGTCGTCCTGGGTAGTCCCGGCACCGATCCATCCCTTGCCATGAAAAACATACAGCGTGGTTTTGGGATTGGGGAAATTCGGATCCTCTTTGGAGGTATCCAGTTTCCATCCATGCGAAGTCAGTCGAGTACTGGTTAGATCCAGATACGTTTTCGATGTGACTGGATTTTGGCAACTGAATTGAATCCACGTATCGAAGGGATGGCTGGCATTGGGGTTAATAGTGGCGTCGTAATTAGCCAATACTGGCGTGCTACGTTTCGTTGCAGCAAGTGTCCCGTTATAAGGGTCTTTCATTGTGAAATGGCACCCATCAAACGCCACTTCATGCTCGACAACGTGATTATTTTTGGGCTGCGCCGCACAAGCCGTAGCCACTGCCAAGCCGAATACGGCTCCCATGATTCTTCCGTAGTTCATTCCACCTCCCTCCGTTCAAACCCTTCCGGCAGCTCGTGCATCTGCTCGTTTCAATCGGGAAATTGTGTGCCATCGGTGAGCATGACCACCGCATAGACATACGCCTGGAAGCGCGCGACGATGCCGTTGATGCGGGCGAAGTCCTTGGGACTTTTGACGGGGCGGCCATAGTTCACTATGGCCGCCACCTGACCGAAGCTGTCGCTGCGGTAGTACACCTCGGCCTTCTTGGTGTTGTCGGGATACTGCACGCGCCAGATCCAGTCGGGCGGCCGGTCGGCATAGCGGGCTACACCGCTCCAGGCCCAATAGGCGCCGGCGCTTGCAACGGGATCGTGGTGGCCGTCCGAGACGTCTTTCCGCCATTGAAGAATTTGCGGCGTCAGTCCCGGATGGTCGGCATCCCGCAGTCCTGCATTGGCTCGTTTCGCCCTGGCCTTCGCTCTCTCATACGCTTGTTGGTCACCTCGCCGCCTCGCCTCGGCGGCATCCTTGGCGCAGTCCAGGAACTCAGCCTGCGCACTCTTCGCGGCAGCGTCGAGTTCGTTTTCCAACGCCTTCGGAACGTCGCGCCCCAGGAAGCGCCAGTACTTGATGTAGTTGTCCGGTCCGGTCAGCTGCAAGAAGCCGCGCCCGTCCCAGGGGTAGTACCAGGCATCGAGGTTTTTCTCGTACAACTTGCTCAGCCATTCCGTCTCCACGAACGCATTGGCCAGGAATGCGGCCATGCGCCAGGGGTTGGGCGCGATGTTGTATTTGCGTAGCGATTTGTTGAGTTCAATGTAAGTTCTGTCAGCAGTGTCTTTTCTGCCCTGGGTCAAATCCACCGGCTCCGTCACCCACTTGTCCAGCGCCACCGGCCGCATCGCGGAGGTCGGCAAGGTCTGGATCAACTCTTCCTCGCTCAACCACCCGCAACGCCGGAAATGCCGGATAAAGCGCAGCGGATGGAAGTACCACAGCGTCTCGCCGGGCTGCAGGCCGGTCTCGCTCCAGAACTGCATGGTTTCCCAGTAGTCGAAGAAGGTGCGGTAACCGTCGGGGTCTTCCTCCTGGCGTTCGTAGAAATACCCGCCCGGTTCGGTCAGCAGGCGGTAGCGCCAGGGGTTGAGCGAGGCGTCCCACGGGCTGGTGGTCTGGCAGACGAATCCGCGCAGCCGGTGGCGCAGGGCATCGCGCTCTTCCAGGTAGGCATGCAGGCGTTGGGCTTCGTCGCGCTGGAGGCGGTCGGGCTGGCGCGCGTTGTCCGCGCCCTCGTCATCGCCCAGCAAGGTGCACAGCGCCACGTGGCTGCAGAGCCCGTCGTCATCGAACGGCGTCATCGCCGCGCTGTCGACGGTGTGCCAGCCGGTGAAGCGCGGGAACTGCGCATCGGAGCATTTGTGGATGGAGTCCGGGCTGATGTCGAGATAACCGAGCGTGCCTTCCGCGAACATCACCGCCACCCAGGTGGCGCGCGGATCGGGGGCGGGATTGCGCCGGCGCACGCCGGGGGCGCTGTACTGGTCGGGCAGATGCGCGGGCGGGCTGACCAGGGTGGGCGCATCACCCAGGGTGCGGCCGAAGCGCAGCAGTTCGTAGCCCTCGCTGGGGCAGGCCGGATACAGCGCCGTGGCGCGTGCGTAGAGGGTGTATTCGTAGTCCTTGAACGGATCGCGCACCGGCGCGTCGCTGAGCGCCACGCGCTGACCCTCGCCACGGTCCAGCCAGGAACGGGTGTAGCGCTGGCCGTGGTGGAAGAACACTTCCACGTACAAGGTGTGGCCGGGCGCCAGCGTGCCGTCCTGCAGCGGCGGGAAGTAGTCGGGGGGTGGCGTGTCCTTGTCGCCGGACGGGGGCGGCGACCGGGGCGGCAGGCGGTGAAAGGTCTGCGCACCGGGGATCACGTAATAGGTATGGCCCCACACATCGGTGGACGGCGGCGGCAGCGGACCGCGCAGGGCGGTGGGGCCGAAGTAGGCCTGGAAGTCCGGCGCGCGCACGAAGATTTCCAGGTGCAGGTGCTGCAGCGTGTGGCACTGGCCGAGCCAGCCGAGGATGGCCTTGCGGGCGACCTTGCGGCCTTCGCCGGGCTGGGCCTTGCCGATCCGGTGCGGGGTGTGGGAATCGGGCGTGGGCTGGCGCAGGAACGCGGGCAGCAGGTCTTCCAGGCCGCTGCCGATGAACCGGTATTCGCTCAAGGGCAGCAGGTGCATGTAGAGCGAATAGAAGGTGAGCGTGCGGCCTTCGCCGGTCTCCAGGGTGTGCTTGAGCAGGACGAAGCCGGCATGGCTGTCGCGCTCGTCGGGGGTGGGGCCGTGCGCGTGCTGGCAGACGCGGAAGGCGACTACTTCGCCGTCGGCGATGGCGTGCACGGCGCCGGCGACGGGCGGGGTCAGGTGCACGCCCGGATGCCAGCGGCGGTCGGCGGCGATGGGGTATTTGCCGTGCCACGCTTCGTAGCCGTCCACGATGTCCATCAAGGGATCGTCGGAGGTGGCGGTGGCCGGATCGACCTGCGGCAGGAAGGGTGGGCTGAGGATCATGCGCGGCAACACTCCGCGGAGGAGGCGAAGGCGATGAACCGTGTGCATCGGGCAAGCGGGGGCGACGCCGCCGCGACGTCCTGTGAGAGGGGCATGGGTGAGTTCCCGGGTGAAGGCGACGCACGGCGCTAGGGCATGCGCGTCAACGTGAAACAGGGAACATAGGGTTTGGACGAGGGGGCGCAAAAGCCCGAACAGTCTCAAAGTGATGTTTGCAAAAGGAGGAGATGCGTTTTTCAAGCCCACACCCCAATCATCAGGATGTGCAATCACTGAAATACGATTCCACCCTGTGTTCATGCGTAGCGGGCCGGGCATAGAGTGCTCGCGCCCCACCATGAGCATTCAGAGGAATCTCCATGCAGGTTTATCGTCGAAAAATCTTTGGATTGACTGCGGCCACGCTCACGTTTTTTGCATCCATCGCACAAGCCGCTCCGCTACCCCAGGAGCAAGCCCAGCCACAAGCCGAGATGGCCAGCATGGCCTCCAGCCACATGCCTGTGCCTGCGTGGCTGGTCGGTACCTGGGCTTTGGTGCGTTGTGACAACGTCTACCCGGATGGTCACCGGATCGAGCTCTATGGCCCCCACCCAACGGGCTCTTGGATGATCGATGCGCATGGTCACTACATGATGCAGATCGTACGCGCGCGGCGCATGCCGTTCGCGTCAGGCGACAAATCCAAAGGTACGCCCGAGGAATACCGCGCTGCGTCGCTGGATAGCAACGCACACTACGGCAGCATCAGCATCCAGGGTAACCGGATGATGACGCACATCGATCAGGCTTCTTTCCCCAACTGGACCGGGCACGACCGTAAAACGACCTACATGCTAAAAGGCAATCAAATCACCTACATCGTGCCAAAACCCACGAGTGGGGCGGCACAGGGTGTGCACGGCGAAGTGGTCTGGCAGAAGGTGGATTGAGGAAGACAGGCAAGGGCGACGCCATTACTGGTGTGAGCTGATGATGGCCTCGCTCTTTGCACCGAAGGCCACGCATCACTTCGCTATGCCGCGGAAAGACTTTTGAACGCCGTCGCCAGTGTACGCAACGCATGACGCGAACGCTGATCGTTGAGCGCCGAATAAAGCACCACATCCAGAGTGGGCAGCGCCGGCAACGACAAAACCGGCGCGATATCGACGGTGCCGCTGGGCGCGGTGCGGCGGGCAAGTATGGCGACCGCCAAGCCGGCAGCAGCAGCCGCACCGACGACCGCAGCACCTTTGCCGATGAAAACCTCGGTCCATGCAATACCTGCTTGATCGAGCGCGTCCACCGCTGCCGTGCGAATACTGCATGACTCACCTTGCGTTGAAAGAGAGAGCGGTTGGCCGGCGCGAGGCTCCCAATGGGCTGCGGCAATCCACGCAAAGTTTTCGGTAAAGATCACTTCGCCCTGGTGACGGCGATGTTGCGGCTGGGCGACCAAGGCTGCGTCCAGCGTGCCTTCCTCGTAAGCCTGCATGACCTCGCGCGAACCCGCGACACGCATTTCGATGAGCAGATTCGGGTCATGCTCATTCATACGACGCAATAAGCCCGGCAACTCGCTGCCGACGATCAGATGGCTGACACCGATCACCAGTCGCCGCTGCTCTGCCTGGAACGAAGACACCGCACGCTCGTGCGCGCCTACGAGCGATCGCGCCGCTTCGAGAAATACCGCGCCCTCTGCCGACAAACGTACCTGCCGCGGCGTACGCTCCAGCAACCGTCGGCCAAGCTGATCTTCCAGACGGCGCAATTTGAGGCTGATGGTCGACTGCGTAGTGTGAAGGGCCTCCGCTGCGCGCGTGAAGCTTTGCAAGTCCGCAACAAAGACGAAAGCTTTGACGGCATCAAGGTCTAGCGCTTTCACAGGCATCATGATTGCTATTTGCAATGGATGGACTATACAGCAATAGTATTTGCGAATGCCGCACTCGTTCTGCATGGAAGCAGTACGGTTGCGAACGAGCTATCTCCCCTAGAATTCTGCCGTCGCCCAGCTCCTCGCACGCACCGTGCCCAATCCGCCACGCAAGATCCTTCATGTCGACATGGATGCGTTTTACGCATCGGTGGAGCAGCGTGACGACCCTTCCCTGCGCGACAAGCCTGTCGTGGTAGCGTGGCGTGGGGCGCGCTCGGTGGTGTGCGCGGCAAGCTACGAGGCACGCAAGTTCGGTGTGCGTTCGGCCATGCCGGCGGTGCGCGCCGAGCGGCTATGCCCCCACGCGGTATTCGTACCGCCGGATTTCGTGCGTTACAAAGCGGTGTCGCGCAAGGTGCGTGAGATTTTCGCGCGTCATACCGACCTCATCGAACCGTTGTCGCTGGATGAGGCTTATCTGGACGTCACCACGACCAAGACCGGGCTGCCTTCCGCCACCGCCACCGCGGAGGCGATTCGCGCGGCGATTCGCGAAGAAACGCAACTCACCGCCTCGGCTGGCGTGGCGCCGAATAAATTCCTCGCCAAAATCGCTTCCGACTGGAACAAGCCAGACGGTTTGTTCGTGATCCGGCCGCATCAGGTGCTGGGTTTTCTTGCGCCCCTGCCGGTAGGACGGTTGCCCGGGGTGGGCAAGGTGATGGAGGCAAAGCTTGTTGCGCTCGGCATTACGTTGGTGGGCCAGTTGCGCGACATACCTCTTGCCGAACTGGAGCAGCGCTTCGGACGTTGGGGACGACGACTGCATGAGCTGTCGCTGGGCATTGACGAACACACCGTGCAATCGAATCAGTTTGCCATGCAGGTATCGGCCGAAGACACCTTCGAGCACGATCTCACGCTGGACGAACTGGAGCCACATATCCGCCGCCTGGCGGAAAAAACCTGGGCTGCCCAGCAACGCGAAGCGCAGCGTGGACGCATTGCGCGCACGATCGTGCTCAAGCTCAAGACGGCCGACTTTCATACTCTCACTCGCAGCCTTACGCCATCGATGCGCCCGCAATCTGCAAACGAACTCGCCGATGTGGCTTGTGCATTACGCGAACGAGTGGATCGCCCCGCCGAGAGCCGTTATCGACTGGTCGGTGTCGGCATGTCCGGTTTTGTAGACCAGGACAGCTTCATGGTGCAAAGCGATCTGTTTGCGCAGGACTAAAAAAAGCCCGGGAAATCCCGGGCTTTTTGTACACCGCAAAGTGTCGAACTATTTTTTCTTTGGCATGTACAGATCGGTGATGGTGCCTTCGTAAACTTCGGCCGCCATGCCTACCGATTCGCTCAGGGTCGGATGCGGGTGAATGGTGAGGCCGATATCGGCGGCTTCCGCGCCCATTTCGATCGCGAGCGCGATTTCCGAAATCAGGTCGCCGGCATGCGGACCCACGATGGCGCCGCCGACGACGCGATGCGTTTCCTCATCGAACACCAGCTTGGTGAAGCCTTCCGTGCGGTCGATGCCGATGGCGCGGCCACTGGCCACCCACGGGAATTTGCCGACGCCGATCTTGAGGCCTTTTTCCTTCGCTTCGCGTTCGGTGACACCCACCCATGCAACTTCCGGATCGGTATACGCCACCGAAGGGATCACGCGGGCGTCGAAATAGCTCTTCATGCCTGCCACGACTTCGGCAGCCACCTTGGCCTCGTGCGTCGCCTTGTGCGCGAGCATCGGCTGGCCGACCAGGTCGCCGATGGCGAAGATGTGCGGCACGTTGGTACGCATCTGCGTATCGACGTTGATGAAGCCGCGCTCGGTGACGGCCACGCCGGCCTTGTCCGCACCGATCTTGTTGCCGTTCGGCGAACGGCCCACGGAGACCAGCACCCGATCGAACACGGTGGTAGCGGGGATGCTTTCCCCTTCGTAGCTGACTTCGATGCCTTTCTTGGTGGCCGTGGCTTCCACTACCTTGGTCTTGAGGTGTACGCCCTTGAGCTTGCTGCCCAGACGCTTGGCCAGTGGCTTGATGAGATCGGCATCCGCACCGGGAATGATCTGGTCCATGAACTCGACCACGGTCACTTCACTGCCGAGCGCGGCGTATACGGTCGCCATTTCCAGGCCGATGATGCCACCGCCCACGACGAGCAACTTGGCGGGTACATCCTTCAAGTCGAGCGCATCGGTGGAATCCATGATGCGCTGGTCATCCCACGGGAATGCGGGCAGCTTCACCGCTTGCGAGCCGGCGGCGATGATGGCGTATTCGAAGCGGATCAGCTTCTTGCCTTCGGCCGTCTGGACTTCCATTTCATTCGGCGAGACAAAGTTGCCCACACCTTGTACGGTTCGCACCTTGCGCTGCTTCGCCATGCCGGCGAGACCACCGGTGAGCTGGCCGACGACTTTGCTCTTGAAGCCGCGCAGTTTGTCGATGTCGATCTTGGGTTTGCCGAAGCTCACACCGTGCGCGGCCATCGCGTCGGCTTCGTCGATCACGGCGGCCGCATGCAGCAACGCCTTGGACGGAATGCAACCCACATTGAGGCATACGCCGCCGAGCGAGGCATAGCGTTCCACCAGCACGGTATCGACACCCAGGTCCGCTGCGCGGAAAGCGGCCGTATAGCCGCCCGGACCGGAGCCGAGTACGACCAACTTGCATTCGATGTCAGCCGTACGACCGGTAGCATCTGCAGCTTGCGGCGCGGGTGCAGCCGCCTTGGCAGGGGTCGCGGCGGGTGCGGGTGCTGCGGCGGGTGCGGGAGCCGGCGCAGGCGTCGCCGGCGTGGATGCTTCCGCTTCGGCGCCGGCCACCTCGAGGATGGCGATGACGGCACCTTCGGACACCTCATCACCGACCTTCAGCTTGAACTCCTTGATGATGCCGGCAGTGCTGGCCGGAATCTCCATCGTCGCCTTGTCCGACTCCAGCGTGATGAGGCTTTGCTCCTTCGCCACGGTGTCGCCGGCTTTTACCATCACCTCGATGACCGGCACGTTTTCGTGACCGCCGATATCGGGAACCTTCAATTCAATCGTAGCCATGTTGATCTTCTCCCCGTCAGAGCAGCAGGCGGCGGATGTCGCCAAGCTGGGTGGCGAGGAAGGAGGCGAAGCGCGCGGCGACGGCGCCATCGATGACGCGATGGTCGTAGCTGAGCGACAACGGCAGGATCAGACGCGGCGCGAATTCCTTGCCATTCCACACCGGCTTGGTCTGCGCCTTGGACACGCCAAGGATCGCCACTTCCGGCGCATTGACGATCGGTGTGAACGAGGTGCCGCCGATGCCGCCGAGGGAGGAGATCGAGAAGCAGCCGCCGGACATATCGTTGGGACCGAGCTTCTTGTCGCGCGCTTTCTTGGAAATCTCGCCCAGTTCAGTCGCCAGGTCGAGCAGGCCCTTCTTATCGCAATCGCGGATCACCGGCACGACCAGGCCATCCGGCGTATCCACGGCGATGCCGACGTGGAAATACTTCTTGAGGATCAACTTCTCGCCGCTTTCGTCCAGCGAGGCATTGAACTGCGGGAATTTCTTCAGCGCCGCAACCACCGCCTTGATCTGGAACACCAGCGGGGTGATCTTCAGATCCTTGTTTTCTTCGCCGAGCTTCTTGCGGAACGCCTCCAGCTCGGTGATGTCAGCATCTTCATGCTGGGTGACGTGCGGGATCATCGCCCAGTTACGCGCGAGGTTCGCGCCGGAAATCTTCTGGATACGCGAAAGCGGCTTCTCCTCGATCTCGCCGAATTTGGCGAAATCGATCTTCGGCCACGGCAGCAGATTGAGACCGCCGCCGGCCGCTACGCCGCCGCCCTGGATCGGACGCGCGCCGGAAGCAAGCGCATGCTTGACGTAAGCGGTCACGTCCTCGCGCACGATGCGGCCACCTCGACCACTGCCCTTGACTTGGTGGACGTCCACGCCCAGTTCGCGGGCAAAAGCACGGATCGCCGGCGAGGCATAAGGGGCATCGCCCGGCATCACCAGTTTTGCGTCGAACGGCGGACGGGCTTGCGGCGCCGCATCGCCTTCCGGTGCATTACCGGGCAGTACGCTGCGACCGCCCAATGGAGCAGGCTCTTCCTTCACTTGAGGAGCGGGGGCGGGGGCGGGCGCCGGTGCAGGCGCGGGTGCCTTGGCAGCGGGCTCTTCCGCCTTGGCCGGGGCCTGGCCAGCGGCAGCGCCGCCAGCCGCTTCGATCACGGCAATCAGCGCGCCCTCGGAGACTTCGTCTCCTACCTTCAGCTTGACTTCCTTGACCACACCGGCAAACGGTGCGGGCACTTCCATCGTGGCCTTATCCGACTCCAGTGTGATCAGGCTCTGATCTTTTTCAACAGTGTCGCCGGGTTTGATCATTACCTCGATGACGGGCACATCGGCGTGACCGCCGATATCCGGAACGCGGGCTTCTTTAAGGTCGGCCATGATTTCTCCTGCGGAACGATGGCGGCCGCGCAGGGGGAGGCGACGGCGGCCGCAAGGCTTCCATCATAGCAACCGCAGTGGATTCCGGACATGGCAAGAACGGCAAAAGCACCCCGTGCGCATACGTATGCGCTGAATTTGTCTTGCTTATTGCCCGGGCGAGGCGGTGACCACGCGAATCTCACGTTGTGGGAAGGGAATACTGATGCCTTCGGCGTCAAAGGCCTCCTTTACCGCGCGCAGCAAATCCGTCTGCGCGGGCCAGAAATCGGCAGTAGCAGTGTAGGCCCGCAACAGAAGGTTTACGCTGCTGTCCCCAAGGCTGTCGGTCCATACCGTTGGCGCGGGATCTTTCAAAATGCGGCGGTCGGCAGCGAACAAGCGCTGCACCACCGCCACCGCCTTGCCGATGTCGTCGTCATAGCCGATACCCACGCGCAACTCGAAGCGCCGGGTTCCGCGGCGGCTGAAATTGATGATGGCATCCGCTCCGATCTTCGCATTGGGCACTACGGCTTCGCGATTGTCCGCCAGGATCAGTTGCGTGTGCATGAGGTTGATGCCTTCGACCGTGCCGTCGACACCGCCGGCGTGAATGAAATCCCCGACTTTGAACGGACGAAACACGATCAGCAGCACGCCCCACGCAAGATTGCTCAAAGAGCCTTGCAAGGCCAGGCCGATCGCCAGACCTCCCGCGCCCAGCGCGGCGAGAAGGGGCGCGCTCGGAACGCCGGCCGTCTGTAGCGCAATCACGATCAATACGGCGATCAGCACACCGTAGAGCACATTGCGCAGGAAACCACTCAGGGTGGGATCCACCGCGGCACGCTGCATCGCACGCTGCAGGAAATTAGCCAAGCGTGCGGAAGCCCAGCTACCTATCGCTAGCACCAGCAATGCACCAAGCAGGCTGGGCCCGTGCCGCGTGAGCAATGACATCAGGTCATCAGACGAAGTGTGTAGAAAACGCTCGAACATAACGCAGTCCCTGGCAAAACTGCGCAAAGCCTAACAGCCTGCAAACTGGCCTCCCACACCGGCGCAAAAAAATGCCCGGAAGGGAGACCGGGCATGTGACTGTCCCATGCCGGGGGAGCATGGCTTTAGGGGGACTAACGCTGGGCGTATTGACTTGCCTTGTAGGAACGATCCATGTCTAAGGTCATCAGTTGCAGCCGCTCACCGTGCGAGAGGCGAAACTGAAAGTGTTGTTGAAGCTGATCGAGTTGGCTCAGCTGGGGACATAGCGCTTCGGCGCGCTGTGCGAGCTTGTCTGCCGGTTGATTGACCGCTTTGTCGAGCGTTGCGTCCAGTGCAGCGGTCCGCTCTTGCAATGATGCGAGTTTGGTCGAGTCTCCGCTGAGCGCATCTTTAAGCGCATCGCCGGTGATGTTGCCGACGATATCTTCCACCGTTTTCTGCAAGTTGCCGCTGAAGAGGTCGTCCTCATCACCCGCGTTCCAGAAACCCCGGCCAAGCGTATCGTCGATGTGTTGCATCGCCTCGACGCGCCGGTCACGCAACTCCTGCAACAGCTGTGTGCGTTCATCGCCGTTATCGGCGAGCGTTGCCGCGACCGTGGCAAGCGCGGAATAACCGATATCCACGCCATCGCGGGCGATGGCCGTGACAGCTGGTACCAGACTGCGTACCTGATATTCGAATTGACGTAGACGATCCGCGTCCGCCGGAGAAACAGCCATCGCGTGATCGTCTATCCACAACTGTCCGTCATGCATGAAAACATCATGGGGATATCCGCTGCTGCGGGTGAACACGACACCCTCAGGCTTGACGTGCACATCGTAATCACTGCTATAGGAGCACTGCAGCCCATGACGATGGCTTTCACCGGCTTGGACTCCGCCGGCGATCAGGCCAAAGAGCAGGAAAGACACGACGAAACGATGGCGCATGCAGCAACCCTCCCGTATTCAGTCATTGCACGCTTGGATGCGTTCGGACAGGCATAGGGTTTAATGCCGGGGGTAGTGGCGGCATGGGCCGTACGTCACGCCCTGCCATCGGTCATAGGCGTGCTTCTGCCTCCATGGCGCAGCGCACATAGGCAAATGGAGGGCCACACGATAAGTTGGCTGTTCCAAGCGCACCCAGGGATGTGCCCATGCAATCCACCGATGCCATCGTGGTCGGCAGCGGACTCGCCGGCCTGGTCGCGGCGACCGAGCTGACCGATGCCGGCCGGCGCGTTGTCGTGATCGAGCAGGAGCCCGAGCAAAGTCTCGGTGGGCAAGCGTTTTGGTCGTTCGGTGGTTTGTTTTTCGTCGATTCTCCCGAACAGCGCCGCATGGGCGTGCGCGATTCGCGCGAGCTGGCGCTGGCGGACTGGCTCGGGACAGCCGCATTCGATCGTCCCGAGGACTATTGGCCTCGCCAGTGGGCGGAAGCCTATGTCGATTTCGCCTCGGGTGAAAAACGTGCCTGGCTGCATCGCATGGGGATGCGCTGGTTTCCGGTGGTGGGCTGGGCGGAGCGTGGGGGCTATGGCGCGATCGGCCACGGTAATTCCGTGCCACGTTTTCATGTGACCTGGGGTACCGGTCCGGGTGTGCTGGAACCCTTCGTGCGGCGCGCACGCGAAGCACAAGCGAAAGGCTTGTTGAGCTTCGCCTTCCGTCACCGTGTTGATGGATTGATCACGGACAACGGCGACGTCATCGGCGTCCACGGCGCACGGCTTGCGGACGATGCCATCGAACGCGGCAGACCCAGCACACGCGAAGTCGTCGGCGATTTCGAATACCACGCGCAAGCTGTCATCGTGGCCTCCGGCGGCATCGGCGCCAATCACGAACTGGTACGAAAGAACTGGCCGGAGCGATGGGGGCAGCCACCCACCCATATGCTGAGCGGCGTCCCCGCGCATGTGGATGGCCGCATGCTCGGCATCAGTGAACAAGCAGGAGCGCGACTGATCAACCGTGATCGCATGTGGCATTACGTGGAAGGCATCGAGAATTGGAATCCGATCTGGCCGATGCATGCGATCCGTATCTTGCCGGGCCCCTCCTCGCTTTGGTTCGATGCTTGCGGCAATCGCCTGCCCGGTCCGCTTTGGCCGGGCTTCGATAGCATGGGTACACTTGAACATCTGCGCCGCACCGGCTTCGATTACAGCTGGTTCATCCTTGATCAGCAGATCATCCGGCGGGAATTTGCATTGTCGGGCTCAGAGCAGAATCCCGACCTGACCAGCAAGAGCTGGCGACAAGTCGCCGGACGCGCCATCGGCAAGCAAGCGCCCGCGCCGGTGGAAGCATTCAAGCAACACGGCCGCGACTTTATCGTGCGCGACAACCTGGATGATCTGGTCGCCGCCATGAATGCGCTGGCTGGCAATGCCCTGCTCGACGCATCGCATTTGCGTCGGGAAATCGAGGCACGCGATCGGCAATTCGATAACCCTTATGCCAAGGACGGGCAAGTCATGGCCATTCATAACGCTCGCCGTTATCGGGGGGATCGTCTGGTACGCGTCGCCAAGCCGCATCGGATACTTGATCCGGCCAATGGTCCGTTGATTGCGGTACGCCTGCATATTCTTACCCGCAAGACCCTGGGCGGTTTGGAGACAGATCTGCAAGGGCGTGTGCTGGGGCATGACAACGAAGCCTTGCACGGCCTTTATGCGGCGGGCGAAGCCGCCGGCTTTGGTGGCGGCGGCTTGCATGGCTACCGTGCCTTGGAAGGCAGTTTCCTGGGTGGCTGCCTGTTCTCCGGCCGCGTCGTCGGACGCGCTGCTGCCGCCGCCGTCGCATGACGTCATTACCGCGCATTGCCATTTACGGTGCCGGCATGGTTGGCAATTACCTGGGTGGCAGGCTTCACCACCATGCACGCGTTCGCTTGATTGTCAGGCCGCATATCGCAGCGACGCTGCGGCGATCCGGACTGACTGTCAGTGACCTGCACGGATACGAACAGCACGTTGCTTCCAGCTCGCTCGACCTGGCATGGCAACCCCATGCCGTGCGTGGTGTGGATGCGGTGCTGGTCACCGTCAAATCAGCGGCAACGATGGATGTGGCACACGAACTTGCCGAAGTGCTCGCACCGGGAACGCCGGTCATCAGCTTCCAGAACGGCGTGCGCAATGCGGCGGAATTACGTGCCGCGCTACCTGGACATCCTGTGTTGGCTGGCATGGTCCCTTTCAATGTCACGCAACCGGATGCCGGTCATTTTCATCAGGGTTCTTCCGGTCAGCTGGTCGTGGAACGCTCATCGGCGCTGCAGGACTTGTTGCCGGTCTTCGCAAACAGTGGCTTGGCGTTGCAGCAGAGCGACGATATGCAGGCGGTAATGTGGGCAAAACTGTTGATCAATCTCAACAACCCACTCAATGCACTGAGCGGACTGCCGCTGCGCGAACAGTTGGCGCAATACGCCTGGCGGCGCTGCCTCGCCTTGCTGCAAGGCGAAGCGTTGCGAATATTGGATGCCGCGGGAATCCGGCCGGCGCAACTGACTCCGCTCCCCGCCCGCTGGCTGCCGATGGTGCTGTCGACGCCGAATACGCTGTTCCGCCGCTTGGCTTCGCGCATGCTTGCCATAGATCCATTGGCGCGCTCATCGAGCTGGGACGATCTGCAAGCAGGCCGCCGCACCGAGGTGGATTACATCAATGGTGAAATCGTGGCGCTAGCGGCTTCGAAAGGCCTGCGCGCGCCGGCGAATGCACGTATCGTTGGATTGATCCGCGAAGCGGAGCAGTCGTATTCAAGGTGGGAACCTCGTGCGTTACTGAAAGCACTGCGCGCATCATGATGCGCAGATCACACGAGACGGCAAACGAAACGAAAGACTAGCGGGCAACATCGTCGATGTGGGCAATTTTTCCGCCGACCATGGTGAAGGTGGTGGTATGCCCATCGCGGTGATAGATCCAGGTTTCGCCACTGCCTTTGTCTTTGGCGTCCTTGCTTTTAGTGCTTTTACTCTTCCCGCCTCCCGCTTTCTTGCCCTTGCCACTTGAGCTGGACGCCGTTTTTTTGCGCGTACCAACCTGGCCCGATCCGGAGGTTTTTTTCGACACCGTAGCCTTGGTCTGGGTCGAAGGATTTCCAAGCAAGGCTTTCACTTTTGCCGCGCTGTCACCGATTACCAGTAATTGACTTCCCACACGTAAGCTCTGCAATGCATGGGCATTGAGTGCGGCACTGCATAACAGCGCGAAAAGCAGATAGTGGCGCATGCTTCGGTCTCCGGTCGTGAATGGAGCAAGATCCCGGTCACCGTCGAATTCAATATCCCGTGCCAGGTGCGGCGAGATCGTGTTGCGATGCGGCGCGCTCGTTCTGCCTGGCACCGCCTTCCAACGAAGAAAGCGCCCCAAACACGCAATCACTACCTCGAGCTGATGAGCTTCGCATAAGCCTCGGGCTCGCCCCGCACCGTTCGCCATGAAGCAGCTTGAACAAGGCAATGACACGCTGCCCCAAGCTCTGCATCTTCAATATGTTGCAACGGCATGAAGGCGAATACGGACTCAAGGAAGAGATGCCGACGGTCCAAGCCTTCGTCCATGCCTTACAGCGCTAGATGTTGATCGACTTCATCCTGCATTCTGATGTCGAAGGCTCAACATCAGCATTGCGTCGAACGGAGAGAGAGCGCGACTTGCCATGCGTCACTGCCCGACGCCGACTGCCTTGGCAAGGCTGTGCATATCCAGATGGATCGAATGCAGGCGCGGAAGCTGGCGATGCAAAGCAGTGGCCATGTCACCCGGTGCCAGCTTGGCCAGCGCACGCTCGAAAACCCGCATCAGCTGTTGTTCGCTGTGTGCGAGCAGCCGGATCCAGGCATCGTCGTTGCGTGGCAGCAACGCGTCGAAGCGCTGGCGCGCCGCACCGATGACTCGTCGCCGGGTGGCGGGGGTGCCGTCATGGCTGCGCATTTGAGCCTGCAGTTCGTCAATGACCTGGCCCAAAGATTGAGCTTCTTCTTCCAACACGGTACGCAGACCGGGTTCACTTACCCGTAACGCCGCATAGCGATACAACGCCCGCAATTCGATGCTGCGGCGTATCAAGCCATTGCATAGACGTTGAATATCGAGCGACACGGGGTCGCCTCCTGCCAGGATCGGAATCTACGAATGGCGACATCTTGCAGGACAAGCACTTAGCGGCGGCTAAATTTACTTGTCGTATCTATGAGCCGCTCAGCTCGCATTTCGCCGCTCACTGGCCGACCTGAACGAGGTTCAAGGCCCGGCCGTTGCTGGCCCGTATGCCTTGCTGCAGCTCAGAAAGCTGCCGTATGTCCGGGCATAGCGCTTCGATTTGCGGCTTGAGAACCTGCAACCGTTGCTGCAGGCGGGGCTGAAAATGGGCGGCGAGGTTCATGGCCTGCTCACGCAGCGTAGCCGCTTGCTGCAAATCGCCGCTCATGGCCGCATGGATGGCTTGCTGACCTATGGCCGAGGCAAGCAAAGGAGCGATATCGCCGATGACCTGGTTGGCGTATTGGTTGGCGGCATCGCCATGCCAGTCATGGGTGCTCTCGCTATGGGCGACACGCTGATGCAGTTCCGCTGCCTCGCTAGCCAGCCGCTGCTGCAGTTCAGCGCGCGTGGCAGCATCCAGATTCAGGCTATCCGCCTCGTCCTGGATGGCTCGCAGTGCGACATCCACACCTCGCTGGACCACTGCCTTCACACGCGGAACCAGGGCACGCAGCGTGCGCTGAAATAGCGCCAGGCGATCCTGGTCTTCGTCGTTGAGTGGGACTCGCACACCATCCGTCTGCAATGTACCGGCGCCAATCACCACACGCATTGGCGCCGGTTCCGACCGATCGAAGGTCAACTGGTTAGGTTGCACAGTGAGGTCGTAGCTGCTGGTGGCATGGCACACCTTCGCCAGATCCTGCGCATGCAGGCAGCCGCAGACAAGCATCAGCAGCCACGCGACCATGCAGCGGTTAGAGTGGCACATAGAAAACTCCGTCGATCACGCGATCTCAGAAACTGTCCAGAAACCTATGGCGACCGGTTTCTGGACGGCTTCCCGGGGACCGACAGCGATAAATGGCGATGCGGGAACCGACGCTGAATCCGCCGATCTCGGTACATCAGCCGCGGCGCGCACGGAACTGAAGACGAACGGCGGGTTGGCCGAGCTGCCAAGCCAGCCAAAGCAACAAGGGCACAGCCAATATCCGCAGTACCAGGCCGATCAACAACAGGCGCCGAAAATCGGTCGGCAGCGCTTGCCCTGGTGACAAGGCGCTCGCCATTTGACTGAACGCAGTCCACTGGTGCCAGAGTAAGGTGCCGCGATAGGCGCTCCATACGCACAGCAGCAATGCGATGATGCGCAGTGCCGGGCGCGCCCAAGCCTGGCGAAGTATGCAACCCGCACAGGCCACGATAACCACAAATGCGGCGGCCAAATGACCGAGATCCCAACCCAGCAAGCCGCGAAGCTCCACGGTATTGCCTGGGTCGCCCGGCGGCACGCGCTGCAACGCCCCCCACACCAGTTGGGCGTTATGGATGTATTCCACGCCTCCGAAACCGGCCAGCAACAGCAGTACCCAAACGAGCATACGCCACCACGCAAAACGCGATGTCCTTCGCGGCTCGAGATCAGAGCGAGATATCAGCATCAGGCTGCAGCCCTCTTCAATGTGTTGAGATCGCCCAGTACCTGAGCGGCATTTTTCTTGGGATCCACATCCCGGTAAATCTTGGCGATCTTGCCATTCGGATCGATCAGGAAGGTAGTCCGCTTGGCGAAGTGGAATCCTATGGCAGACGTTAGCACGCCATAACGAATGGCTACCGCTCTGCTCGCATCCGAGAGCAGTGGAAAAGGCACGTGATACTTCGCGGCAAATTCCGCATGTGATTTCACGTCGTCCAGGCTGATCCCTACGACGGCTGCTCCTGCTTGACGCAAGTGATTGACTTCATCTCGAAACGAGCAGACTTCGGTCGTGCAACCAGGCGTGAAATCCTTCGGATAAAAATAAAGCACCAGCCAATGCCCGCGATAATCTGCGGGGCTATGCCAGTGCCCATTCTGGTCCTGCAGGCGGAAAGCCGGCGCGGGCTGCCCTATTTGCGGATGCCCGTCATGGATCGCGGCGAATGCGGAAAAAGTCGCGAGACTCATCAAACCGAGCATCGCGAACATCGTCAGGATGCGGCGCATGGTTAACTCCCAACTACGACTAAAAGCGAGTATACGCTGGGGTGCGCAAGCGAAAGGCGCCCGAAGGCGCCTCTCGTCATCCCAAGCATGAAGCTTCTGCGTGTCAGCGCGCCGGTTCGATCTTGAAGGAATCGACGGCTACGCCGAGATTGACGCCTTGACCGGTACCACTCAAGGCGATCGAGGTAGTGCCTTTGGTCAGCACCTGCGCCGTACCGCTGCGCACAATGCCAGCCGAAGCGCCGGCCTGCGCATAGCTACCGTAGACATCCTTGATGCTATACACATTACTGATGTCGCCATGGCCACTGACGTGGAACTTGCCAGCCGTCAACCCGCCACCATGCATGCTGATGGTGACCGCCGATCGTTGTCCGTTATCGCATCTCACGGTGCCGTGTCCTTCAGCATGCTGATAAATCGCCGACCATCCGGAAAGGCTATAGGTGAGGTGGCACTTCACCGGTGCTTCCCCTGCGCGGGCCGAAGTAGCCGGCAGGGCAGCCAAGGTACCCGCGCACAACAGCATGGCGGCAGTCAATCCAACGATATGCTTGCTCATAGGGATCTCCTTCCAGTTGCAGAGGCTCATCATAAAGCCGTAAGGAAAAGTGTCGGTTTTGCAAACTGAATAAACCGCCAAGGGCAGTTTGTGGCGTTCAGGTTCGGTAATCGCCTGTGATGCCAGCGTGCATGGCCAACCTGTTGTTCCGCGGTGCTTGATGCTTAACTAACAATGCGCCGAGCAGACTGGACGTGACTCGGGCGCGATTGCCGCGGAGGAAACATGCCCAAGTATTCGTTGGTCGGCTACGACAGCTCAGAAACCTCACAGCGCGCCTTTCGCTTTGCCATGGAGCTGGCCAGGGCGTGCAAAGGGCGTGTACGCGTTGTTTCGGTGTTGCAGGTAACACAAGGGGGAGCCGATGCCTGCGCTCTCATGATGACGGATTCGGCCAGCCAGCGAACCGAGGAATTGCTGGAAGAATTGCATTCGCTCGCTCCGGATGTCGAGCAACTGGTCGATCTTGAGATCACCCACGGCAGCCCGGGAGATGTGTTGCTGGGCCAGATCGGGCAGCATCCTGCCATCGACCACATTGTGATCGGCCATACCGGACGCGGTGCCTTGGCCCGGTGGCTGTTGGGCTCGGTTTCCGAGGATGTTCTGGCCGGTGCCCATGTGCCGGTCACCGTCGTGCGTTGAGGGTCAGGTCGGGTTGCATTAATCCGTGCCAGCGTTCACCGTTTATGCTGTTGTCCCTGATCTGTCACAGACCGGCCGGTCTTTTGCACGGGAAACACCACGTGGACTACAGCACTGTCTTGCCATGGACTTTGGAAAGCCTGAATTTCTCCGAGATCGACCTTGCGCGCGTACGACATAACGAAAATCTCTTCCTGCTGCTGTGCAGCGCGTCTTTCGTTGAAAGCGGCTCGGACCTATACACCCACAATCTCATCGAGCACTTCGATGGCGACCTGGAACTCCAGGGCTGGCTGCGCGACCACTGGGAACATGAAGAATTGCAGCACGGCCGGGCACTGGCAGCCTATGTTCGCCATGTCTGGCCGGAATTCGACTGGGATGCGGGGTTCCAGGCTTTCTGGAAAGACTATGGCGCACTGTGCACGAATGAGCAGCTGGAACCATCGCGCGGGCTGGAACTGGCTGCGCGTTGTGTCGTGGAAACGGGCACCGCCAGCCTGTATCGCGCCTTGAACGACATTGTCGACGAACCCGTCCTCAAGCAGCTCACCAGCCACATCAAAAGCGATGAAGTGCGGCACTTCAAGCACTTCTATCAGCATTTCCAGCGCTACCGCGACCAAGAACGGCTGGGTCGCTACAAAGTGTTTCGCGCCATCGTGCGCCGCGTGAATGAGATTCGTAACGAAGACAGCGACATCGCGCTACGGCACGTTTTCAATCAATGCTATCCGCAGTTCAAGGATGACAAGGCAGCGTTCCAGAAAGTCGCCGGTCCCGCCCAGGCATTGCTGCGCCGACATATCCCGGCAGAGATGACGGTAAAAATGCTGTTGAAGCCACTCGACCTGCCGCCCCGTCTGCAGCAGGCGGTGGAAAAGCCACTGGCGCGGATCAGCGAGAAGTTATTCCTGAACTGATGCAGCTGCGCAAAGAAATTTGCGCGGCTCATCGCCCTGCTCCCTCGGTTTCCGCCAGCGATATCGCATCGCGCAGGAACTAAGTTCCGGCAAACCAGGCGTTTCGCGACACCTATAGCAGTTCAATGATCGCCAGCGTGTGCTGGCGGCGCGTTACCAGTGTTGCCGCGCGGCACGCTATCCATATGGCGCTGCCCCTCCTTCTCCAGCTTGAACCGGGCCAAGTTGATGGGGCGAATCTGCTTGATACGGCATGGGATGTATGGACGTCCTGTCAGCACCTTGTCAAAGCCGGTCTGCACTTCATTGGCAAAGCTGGTCAAGCCGATGATGTTGGTGAACGTCAGGTTGTTGCACGGCCATACATCCAATAGAAAAGCACGATTGGGCAAGGTATAGACCACCAGCTGGGCGTCACTGAGTGGCTCCCATGAGTAGATCTGTGCACCCAGTACAAGTCGGAAGCTGCGTACCGGCGCGCCCGCAGCAGCGTTGTAGGCCTGCTGACGCTGCTGCAGGCGTTGCGCGTAAGGTGCGGTTTCGCAGGCAGTAAGCAGCATTCCCAGGAGCAAAAGAACCAGAATTCGCAGCTTAGCCATCGCACCTGTCTCTATGATCTGGATAGGCCCTACAACGCGCGAATGTCTTCCCGGTGCACGTTCGCCACCATCTATTTCTTGCCCAGCGGCGCCCATTTGGACGGGTCAAAACCACCGACTTCGAACAAGAGTGTCCGCTTGCCTTCGTCGCGCGTTTCCACATCCATCTCGATACGCTTGGTTTTTTCCAGCGCCTCGATAAAGGCTTTGTCGTCGCGAATGAAAACGGCTGGCTCGTTGCCCGTGGTGGGCAGGAAAGCACGCAGCGGATGGGATTTGTCATCGAAGCGGGCGGGGATGATGCAGTTGCCCTTGCATACAAAACCGTGGCCCGTGCCGAACAGGAATACGCTCTGACCCCATTTGGTGTGGCGCCGCAACACCAGGCGCACCGCGTGATCGCCGGAAGGACGGGTACTGTAGAGACTGGCGGTGGATTGCGTTCCCCCTTCCATCGGCCCTACCTGGTAAGACCACATGGCAGCAAGACGACGCTTCTCGCTCGTTTCTTTCCAACGCTGTTCCACTTGGGGCAATGTCTGCTCCACTTCTTTCGCTGCCGCAGAAGTGGGGAACTGCTTGACGATTTCCTCGCCTAGTTGCGAGGCCATTTCGTCGTTCTTCATTTGCAGCATCTTGCGATAGGTCTGCAGATCGCTGTTTGCTTCGGCCGCCTCGCGCTGCGCCTGGGCTTTGGCAGCATCCGCCGGACTCGGCGTGTTCTGGTCCTGCTGCGAGCAGGCGGCGAGAGTCAACCAACCGCACGCGGCGACGGTAAGGAGAAGGCAACGGACAAAAGGAAAGGAGCGGGCCATCGGCAGCACACCTGCAAAGGACAGGCCGTTAGCTTGGAACGAGGCACCGCCTGAGTGCAACCGCTCAGACCATCGCCGCTTGCCCGAATCGCTCACGCAAGGCCGCTCGATAACGCCTGCTGCAAGGAATTTTCACACCATCGCGCATCAGCAGGCGAGCATCGCCGGTCTCCAAAGGCTCGATCTCGGCCAGAAAATCCAGGTTGACCACGTAGCTACGATGCACCCGCAAAAAGCGTTGCGCGTCCAGTCGTGCCTCCGTGCTCGCCATGGTTGCGCGCAGCGGGTAATCCCGCCCACGGACATGCAGATTCACATAGTTGCCGGAAGCCTGCAGCCATTCGATTTCGCGAGCGGCAAGCAGGAATTCCTTGCCTAACTTCCGCACCAGGAAACGCTCGGGCTGGTCCACGGGCTCTACCGGCGGTCCGACGTCAGGCTCGGCCAGCAAGCGCGCCTCGCCTTGAAAGCGCACAACCCAGAATCGGTAAAGCCCAATGCCTGCAAGAATCCAGAAATAGGTACGCACATCCTTCAGATACTCGTATCCGAAATCGGTCCACCATGTACCAAAATCGTAGTGGTGCCCGGCAAGCGCGTAGACGAGTTTTCGCAACGCCACCATCCCACCGACATGAACCAGGCTAAACACCACGCTGTAAATGAGGTGTCTCGGCAAATTCTGCTGCCAGGTTTCAAAGCGAATCGGCCAGCGCCGCGAGGCCCACACCAAGAAAGGTATCAGCGCCAGCATCGCAACCGCGCTGCTCGCTTCCCACGTCCATGGTTGCCATGGTGGAAAGTCCGGGTGATCCATCACGGAAATCACACCATTGAGCGCCGTATTGATGACAAAGAACAACGGCCAGAAGGCGATCTCGAACGAGCGCCGCCAGCGCTGGAAGCTTTCAAACGTAAATTCACGAGGCATCCCCATATAGCCATTCTACTGAGGCTCGACCGAGCTCGACGAACCCGCCGGCTTTGCCGCGTGGTACCGGGCACCGATAATGCCGCCTATCGAGCAAGGACCTTCCATGTCATCCTCCCCTCTGTCCGGGTCATCGGACTCGTTGTTCCAGCATCGCGCTTATCTCGCCTTCTGGTGTGTACGCACCGCCTCGAGCTTCGGTTTCCAGATGTTGTCGGTGGCCGTGGGCTGGCAGATCTATGCGATGACCGGACATGCCTTCGATCTCGGCTTGATCGGCCTCGTACAATTCTTCCCCTCGGTGCTGCTGGCTCTTCCGGCCGGCCATCTGGCCGATCAATTTGACCGGCGACGCATCGTGCTGATGGGGCAGATCGTCGAATGGATTGCCATCGTGTTTCTGGCCATGCTGACATGGCTGCATGCGGTCAATGAGGTAGGCATCCTGCTGCTTATCTTCCTAATCAGCGTCGCCAAGGCATTCGAATCACCTTCCCTGCAATCCATGGTGCCGGCACTGGTGCCTCCCAACCTGCTGCCGCGGGCAATGGCGGTTAACGGCTCCGCCTTGCAGGCGGCGATGATCATGGGTCCTGCCGTGGGCGGCTTTCTCTACGTGGCAGGACCACAGATCGTGTATGCCGTGGCGGCTCTGCTCTATCTTGTTTCCGTGACCATGATGGCGCAGCTTCGCTACGAGCACGCGCCGCCGAAGCGAGAGCCGGCGACGCTGAAGACTTTATTCGCGGGTGTGCATTTCATTCGCGAACGCAAAGACATATTGGGCGTGATTTCGCTGGATCTCTTCGCCGTGTTGCTGGGCGGCGCCACGGCACTTTTGCCTATCTTCGCCAAGGACATTCTGCATACCGGCCCATGGGGGCTAGGTTTGCTGCGTGCCGCCCCGGCCATCGGCGCCCTGCTGATGTCGTTCTGGTTGGCGCGTCACAGCATGGAACGAAATGTAGGCAAGATCATGTTCGCATCCGTGGCCGGTTTTGGCGTCGCTACCTTGGTCTTCGCGCTTTCCAAGATCATGTGGGTCTCGCTGTTGGCACTCTTTGCACTGGGCGCCTTCGACATGATCAGCGTGGTGATTCGCGGCTCGCTAGTGCAACTGGACACACCCGATGCGATGCGCGGACGAGTCAGTGCGGTCAATGCGATTTTCATCAATACCTCCAACCAGCTCGGTGAATTCGAGTCCGGCATGGTCGCCGCATGGCTCGGCGCAGTCGGTGCAACGGTAGTCGGCGGCATCGGTACATTGATCGTCGTCGGGCTGTGGATGACCCTGTTCCCGACGCTACGTAGAAGGCAACGGCTACATCTGGGGGCATCATCCGCGTAGACACGACGTATCGCCTGCCCTGCTACCTTGGCAGCACGCACACGGGGATGTCGTGCAGGTGAATGTTGCCGATTGCCCATCCGGCCGTTATGGCGCATCTACACGCAGTGTCGCGTGGAGGGATCGACCGACGGCGCACCCTGGAACACGTTGGTCGCTCTTTCGCATAAAACGCCGGACCGTCCAAACACCTACCTGGAGCTCGAGCAATCTGCGCGCATGCGTTATATGTCCCTATGCGTGTATTCGGCCGCGCCGATGGACCGCCGCCCGCGCCCGTGCTGGTTTCCGCCCAACACATGGCGAACAGGCGCGATGCGAAATCGCATGGAAGCCGGTTGCTGGAGGGGTGGGCTACAACGTGCGCTACGAACTGGCGCCTGATCGCCTGCATTCCATCTATCAGCGTTTCGCCGATCAGCCTAGCCGGTTGGTGCTGCGCTCATTGAACGAAGGGGGCCTACGTGGAGCCGCGCAAGCCTTTGACGAACACGAGGTATCCAAGCTATCCAGGTTCACGGTGCTGCGTCCCTGAGCCGAGGCCCAATTAGGGTGACGAAGATCAATGGCTGCACGTCTACGCTAGGTTAACGTCCCACTCACGTGTACGCTGGCAAGTTTGAAACCCGGACATTGGAGGAATATCGCCATGAGCAGGCAAGCCGACATCGAACGCCGACTCGACCATCTTGGCAACCGTGTGCGCGAATACGCCGATGGTGCCGCTGACACCGCCGACGGCTGGCTGTCCCGCGGACGCCGTGCTGTAGGCCGCTTCAACCGGGCTGACGCACGCAAGCGCATGGCGCGTCGTGCTGAGGATTTCGGGGATGAGGCCAACTATCAATACCGTCGCCTGCGCCGGCAGGTGGGTCGCCATCCGGTTGCCACGGCAGCCATCGTTGCCGGTACCGTTGGCGCACTCTTCCTGCTCTATCGCACCTTGCGTCGCGACGAAGACTGATCGTTTTTCCAACCGCAAGGTGCGCTCTAGGTGTCGTCATCCCGCGAAAGCCGGAATGACGGCGTAGGGGAGTGACAACGTTCAGAGGCATGGACCCATACAGTTCAAGCATAAAAAAAGCCCGCCTTCCGGCGGGCTTTTCCATTACACCGTCAGCGGATTCGGCTTATCCGGATCGAGCTTGTACTCACGGATCGCGCGCGCCACATCCTTGGCGTTGACCTTGCCGTCCTTTGCCAGCGCGGCCAGTGCCGCATGGGCAATCCAGTAGCGATCCACTTCGAAGAAGCCGCGCAGGTGTTCGCGCGTATCCGAACGACCGAAGCCATCCGTACCGAGCACCGTGTAGCGCATGTCGTCCGGCATGAAGGCACGAATCTGGTCGGCGAATTCGCGCACGTAGTCAGTGGCGGCAATCGCCGGACCTTGCCGACCCTGCAGCAGACCGGTGACATACGGTACGCGTTGCTCGCTTTCCGGATGCAGGCGGTTCCAACGCTCGGCGTCGAAACCATCGCGGCGCAGCTCGATGAAACTAGGCACGGACCAGATGTCGGCGCTGACGCCGAAATCCTTCTCCAGCAATTCGGCCGCGGCAATCACTTCGCGCAGGATGGTGCCGGAACCAAGCAGTTGCACGCGCGGCTCGTTCTTCTTCGCCTTGCCGCCGTCCTTGAACAGATACATGCCCTTGATGATGCCTTTCTCGACGCCCTGCGGCAGATCCGGATGGGCATAGTTCTCGTTCATCACGGTGAGGTAGTAGTACACGTCCTCCTGCTCTTCCAGCATGCGACGGGTACCGTCCTGCAGGATCACGGCAACCTCGTAGGAGAAGGTGGGATCGTAGGCGCGTACGTTGGGAATCGCACCGGCCAGCAGATGCGAGTGACCATCTTCGTGCTGCAAGCCTTCGCCGTTCAACGTGGTGCGTCCCGAGGTACCGCCGATCAGGAAGCCACGTGAGCGCATATCGCCTGCGGCCCAGGCCAGATCGCCGATGCGCTGGAAGCCGAACATCGAGTAATAAATGAAGAACGGCAGCATTGGCTGGTTGCTGATGCTGTAGCTGGTCGCTGCAGCCATCCATGCCGCCATGCCGCCAGCTTCGGAAATGCCCTCCTGCAGCACCTGGCCCTTCTGGTCTTCGCGGTAATACAGCAGCTGATCGGCATCCTGCGGGCGATATTTCTGGCCGAACGGCGCGTAGATGCCGATCTGGCGGAACATGCCTTCCATACCGAAAGTGCGCGCTTCGTCGGCAACGATCGGCACGACGCGCGGACCGATCTGCTTGTCGCGCAACAGCAGGTTCATGCCGCGCACGAGCGCCATCGTCGTGGAGATCTCGCGATCCCCGGTGCCCTTGGTAATCTGGTCGAACGAAGCCAGTTCCGGCGCCTTGAGCTTCACGTCGGTGTGGCGACGGCGCTGCGGCAGCGAGCCGCCGAGCGCCTTGCGGCGTTCAAGCATGTATTGCACTTCCGGCGAGTCCTTGCCGGGGTGGTAGTACGGCACGTCCTTGAGCTTGTCGTCCGACACCGGAATGTTGAAGCGGTCGCGGAAGTGGCGCACGGCCTCGTCGTCCAGCTTCTTCTGCTGATGCGTCGGGTTCTGCGACTCGCCGGCTGCGCCCATGCCATAACCTTTCACTGTCTTGGCGAGGATCACCGTGGGCATGCCCTGGGTGTTCACCGCGGCGTGATAGGCGGCATACACCTTGTGCGGATCATGACCGCCGCGGTTCAAGCGCCAGATGTCGTCGTCGCTGAGGTTGGCAACCATCTCGCGCGTTTCGGGATATTTGCCGAAGAAGTGCTCGCGCGTATAGGCGCCACCGAAGGCCTTGCATGCCTGATATTCGCCATCGACGGTTTCCATCATCAGCTTGCGCAGCACGCCGTTCTTGTCGCGCGCCAGAAGCGGATCCCAATAGCTCCCCCAGATCACCTTGAGGGCATTCCAGCCGGCGCCGCGGAACACGCCTTCCAGCTCCTGGATGATCTTGCCGTTACCGCGCACTGGACCATCCAGACGCTGCAAATTGCAATTGATCACGAAGATGAGGTTGTCCAGCCCCTCGCGACCCGCCAACGAGATCGCACCGAGCGATTCGGGCTCGTCCGTCTCGCCGTCGCCCATGAAGCACCAGATCTTGCGATCGGTCTTCGGCATCAGGCCGCGATGCTCCAGATATTTCCAGAACTGTGCCTGATAGATTGCCTGGATCGGGCCCAAGCCCATCGACACCGTCGGCACCTGCCAGTAATCGGGCATCAACCACGGATGCGGGTACGAAGAAAGGCCGCGGCCGTGGCCGGCCACTTCCATGCGGAACAGATCAAGCTGATCTTCGCTGATGCGGCCTTCGAGGAAGGAACGCGCATAGATACCCGGGCTGGAATGGCCCTGGTGGAACACCAGATCGCCCGGATGATCCGCGCTCGCCGCGCGCCAGAAATGATTGAAGCCGACGTCGTAAAGCGTGGCAGATGAAGCAAAGCTTGCAATATGGCCACCCAGTTCGCCGGGCTTGCGGTTGGCGCGCACTACCATCGCCATCGCATTCCAGCGAATCAGGGTGCGAATACGCCATTCCATGGCCGCGTCGCCGGACATCTTGGCTTCCAGGTGCGGCGGAATGGTGTTGACGTATTCGGTAGTCGGGTCGAACGGCAGGTATCCGCCGGAACGGCGCGTGGAGTCGACCAATCGCTCCAGCAGGAAATGGGCGCGCTCGGTGCCTTCGCGATCGATGACGGCACTAAGCGATTCAACCCACTCCTGGGTTTCGGTGGGATCAAGGTCCTGGTGGAGGATATCGTCGAGCTGATCCATGAAGGTCTCCGCGGCCGGGCGCCGCCTTACGGTGGATGCGCGTCGCTGGGGAAGCGACGAAACTGGAGCATCGGTCCGGCGGCTGGAGCCGGCACGGAACAGAACCGCGTGGCGTGTTCGCCGCTGGACGAGCTAACCGTCCGATTCTATCTGCCGACCGTATGCGACGCCAATTAGCAAGACGCACAAACATGATGCATCGATGGATTTGTGCGCCGCATCATGATGATGCCGCGCACTCCCGGTAGCGAGGACGAAACACATCGAAAGGCATCCGGGATGTCGAGAAAGCGGATTCGGGCGCCTTTTTGTAAAACGGACGCTTGGCTCCGCCTAAAGGAGCTTCCCCTGCCACGGAAGAGCCGTGCTGAGCCAGCGGTAGCTGCCTTACGTCGCCCTCCCCTTCCAGGGAGGGACTCTCACTTAACTGCGCTCGCTCTGGGCAGCTCGGATTTGCGCATCGACTACGGCGATCGCGGTCATGTTGACGACACGTCTTACCGTGGACGTTGGAGTAAGTATGTGGGCCGGCTTGTCCACACCCATCAAAATGGGACCGACCGCCACGCCGTCGGTCATCACGCGCACCATGTTGTAGGCGATATTGGCCGCGTCGAGATTGGGCATGACATACAAATTGGCGCGGCCACTCAACGTGGTGTTGGGGAACATGCGCAGCCGGATTTCCTCATCCCACGCGGTATCGCCCTGCATTTCGCCATCCATTTCCAGTTTGGGCGCACGCGCTTTCAGTATCTTCCAGACTTCCCGCATCTTGGTCGCGCTGGCGTTCTCATGGCTGCCATAGTTGGAATGCGAGAGCAACGCCACCTTCGGCTCGATACCGAATAGTTTCAAGCGATAACTGGCTTGCAAGGTTGCCTCTGCAATCTGCTCGGCGGGAGGGTCGCATTGGACATGCGTATCCAGAAAGAACCAGGTGCCTTTGTCGTTGATCACTGCCGTCATCGCCGACGTGCACTGCACCCCAGGATCCAGGCCGAAGACGCTGCGGATATAGCCAAGCTTCTTGTGATAACGCCCGACCAGGCCGCAGATCAGTGCATCGGCCTCTCCACGCTTGACCATCATCGCGGCAATCAGCGTTGGCCGCGAACGCATCAGATTCTTTGCCGCAGCCGGGGTGACACCGCGACGCTCGGTCAGGGCGTGATATTGCTGCCAATAATCATTGAAGCGCGGATCGTCGTTGATATTCGTCAGTTCAAAATCGATGCCGGTCCGCATGCGCAAGCCAAGGCGCTCGATGCGCGTCTCGATGACATCCGGGCGACCGATCAGGATGGGATAAGCCAATTTCTCGTCAATCACCGTTTGGACGGCACGAAGGACAGTTTCCTCCTCGCCTTCTGCGTAAACCACTCGCTTGCGGTCGGCACGGGCACGCTCATACACCGGCTTCATGATCAAGCCAGTGCGATAAATGAACTGACTAAGCTTTTCGAGATACGCCTCCATGTCTTCGATCGGACGGGTGGCCACACCCGATTCCATCGCTGCCCGTGCAACGGCAGGCGCCAGCATGACGAGCAGGCGCGGATCGAAAGGACGCGGAATCAGATAATCCGGGCCAAACGTCGGCGAATCGCCGCCATAGGCACCTGCGAGGTCACCGGACTCCATCTGCGCCAGCTCGGCGATGGCGCGCACACAAGCGAGCTTCATCGCCTCGTTGATGCCTGTGGCGCCTACATCCAATGCTCCGCGAAAAATATAGGGAAAGCACAGCGCGTTGTTAACCTGGTTCGGATAGTCCGAACGGCCTGTCGCAATGATGCAGTCCGGACGCACACGCTGCGCATCTTCGGGAAGAATTTCGGGATTCGGATTGGCCAGCGCCAGGATGACCGGCCGCCTGGCCATGGAAGCCACCATCTCCGGCTTCAAAATACCCCCCGCCGACAGCCCGAGGAAAATATCCGAACCTTCCACGATGTCAGCCAGCGTGCGTGCCTTCGTATCGCGGGCGTAGCGCTGCTTGTCCGGATCCATATGATCGCGGCCGACATACAGTACGCCGTCACGGTCGTAGGCCAGGATGTTCTCCGGCTTCAGGCCCAATGCAACCAGCATGTCCAGGCAAGCGATGCCTGCGGCCCCCACGCCGGTCGTCGCCAGCTTCACATCCTCGATGCGTTTGCCGACGATTTTCAATGCATTGATCACCGCGGCGCCAACGATGATGGCGGTGCCATGCTGGTCGTCGTGAAACACCGGTATCTTCATTCTTTCGCGCAACTTGCGCTCAACGATGAAGCATTCCGGTGCCTTGATGTCTTCCAGATTGATGCCGCCGAACGTCGGCTCCATGGCCGCGATGATGTCGACCAGTTTGTCCGGATCGCGCTCGTTGAGTTCGATATCGAACACATCGATGCCTGCAAACTTCTGGAACAGCACGCCCTTGCCTTCCATCACCGGTTTGCCGGCCAGGGGACCGATGTCACCCAGGCCGAGCACTGCCGTGCCGTTGGTGATCACCGCTACCAGGTTCGAACGTGCGGTGTACTCACTGGCGCTATGTGGATTCTCCACAATGGCTTCGCAGGCATAGGCCACACCCGGTGAATAGGCCAGCGACAAATCCCGCTGCGTGACCAATGGCGTGGTCGGCGTGACTTTGATTTTGCCGGGGCGCGGCAAGCGGTGATACTCGAGTGCGGCTTTGCGGAAGTCGTCGGAATGAGCCATCGGGTGTGTTGAAACACATAGGAGAAAGAGAAAGGAACCGCCTCGGCGGTATCTGTGCATGGTAACACTCACCTGCTTTCCCCCATGCGCTGCAGTGCGTCACAGCATCCGGCGTATAGCGGGGATTTACTCCTGTCCGACCAGCCGGTTGGAAAACTTGCGTTGCCTACCGGAACGACAGAGAAAACTGCCGGCTATCGATAAACCCTCCGATCCGTTATGTGTGACGTATCGTCAGCTCTGTGCACACCGCCATGCTCATTCGTCTTGCAAAAATCCTCCTGCCCCTGGCGCTTGCCGCGTTTACCTTTTTAGTAGCGCTCGACAACATCATCGACTACGGCACCAATTTCCTTTTTGTTCGACATGTGTTGTCCATGGACACGACGTTTCCGGGCAACACCTTGTCATGGCGCGCGATCACCGCGCCCGCAGCCTGGCATGCGAGCTATGGGTTGATCATCGGCGCAGAAGGCGCGACTTGCCTATTCCTGCTCTTTGGGGCGTACAAGCTTTGGCGCGTACGGCGTGGAAGCGGCGCTGCGTTCAATGCAGCCAAGGCACTCGTCACACTAGGCTGCACCGTGGGTTTTCTAGTCTGGTTCTTCGGTTTTATGGTGGTAGGCGGGGAATGGTTCGCCATGTGGCAATCCAAAACCTGGAATGGTCAGGATGCCGCCTTCAAGTTCTACATGACCATCTTGGGGGTGCTTATCTTCGTCAACCAAGCGGACCAGGATCTCGCTGATCATGGACATGATGGGTAAGCCCTGGTCGGCCTAAACACCTGACGAAAGTGAACCGGCTTCCACCTTCGACATCCGGATTCGGTTGATGAAGAGCGAAAACGCCAGCTTGCCGGCCAGGCCATGTACATGCTGCATCCACGGCGGCAACCAGCGTGGAGGGGCGATGGCGCCTGATTGGAAGTAGGGCTCCAGGCTCATCACGTCATGCAGGGCCATCTTGCCTGCGAAAAGGTAGCGCAATAGATCCATGCGCCGTTCCTTCAAGGCCCAGCGAAAGAATGTATGCACATCCAGCAGCCCGGACAAATAGACATTGTCCTTGGCGAAAGCGGAACCGCCCGTCAGCGGCACGCCGCGGAAAACGCGTTGGGCGGAATGAAAGCTGTCCGCCACGGTTTGCCCGCAACGATTGAAGAAGCGATAGACCTCAACGAAATCAGCGCCGTTGAGCGCCATGTCGATGGCCAGGATGCGCAGGCTGATGCGCTTGAGCCGTGCGATATCGATTGCGCCCGACATCAGTTCGGCGAACACGGCCAACCCCTCTTGTGTCGCAGTGACGCGGGGCGAGGTGCGCGCCAATGAGGCAAGCAGCGGCTGCGCGCGACCGTTCAGAGCCGTGAGCGAATGGACAAAAGCCTCGTGATTGAGCAATTGATGTCGGTCGTACTGGCTGAAGCGCGTGCCGCCACGCAGGCGAATGCGTGTCGCACCGGCTGCCGCCTTCGCGGTGAGATCGTTATCCACCTCGACTGTGATCATCCCGTGACCGAAGAAATCATCGAGTACCCGGGACAGATCCGCACGCAGCACGTCAGAAGAAATGCTGGCGGTAATGTCGTCGTCATGCAGATCCGCGCCAAGTTCGTCGGATAACTCGACGAAATAACGCGCCGCATCGAGATTGCTGCGGTCGCTGCCGGGAATAGCATCGCCCGGCCTGCCATAAAGCTGGATGGATGGTGCCGTGACTCCATCCGTGCCAACGGCTTCGAGCATCTCCGCAGCGATGCGCCAAGACTCGGCTGTCCGCCGCAGATATCCGCCGATCGGATCACCATCGCCGGTGCGGCTCTCGATATCGGCCAGCTCCCTCCGCACTTCGGAGAAATCGGGTTTTTTGTAAGTCACGTACGGCAAGGTGTACTGCCCCTTGCCGTACTCCTCGATCATCCGGTCTTCCAAGGAAGCCGGCCAACTGACCGTCGATAAAATGTTGATGCCTTTGACCGCCGCAAGCAGGCGCTTGTCCAGCGCAGCGTAGGCTTCCAGTTCAATGGGAACGTTGTCGACAGATGCGTTCAAGAGACCATCACTCCCTTTCGCGCGACCCGCGCGGACCATGGGTTTTGACCGCCGGCCGGCCACCCCGCTGGCGACGCAATCGCGACTCCAGCATGGCAGCTTGTTCTTCGCGCTCGTCGCGAAGCTTGAGGTAATTGCGCCAGCGCTCCGGCGTCAGTTCACCATCCCGCAAGGCTTCCTGTACCGCGCAACCCGGCTCGCTGCCATGGCCGCAATCGGCAAAACGGCACTGTTCCGCGAGCGCTTCAATATCGGCAAATAAATCCAGGCTTTCCCCGCCGGTGAGCTTGAGTTCGCGCATGCCAGGCGTGTCAATCAAGCAACCGCCACTTGGAAGCTGCAACAAGGCGCGATGCGTCGTGGTATGACGCCCCCGACTGTCGTGGTCCCGTACGGCTCCCGTCGCCATGCGTTCGCTGCCCAGCAGCGTATTTGTCAGGGTGGACTTGCCGGCGCCAGAAGAGCCCACCAAGACGGCACTGTCGCCTGGCTTCAGATACGTCCCGAGCACGGCGGCGCTGGCCGTGTCCTTGCTGTTGATCGCATGAATGGGCGTCCCCTCCGGCAGCCGGGCACGCAGCTCGGCGACCCGGTCCGCCACGTTCTCATGCAAGTCGAACTTGCTGAGAATCACTACCGGCTGCGCTCCCGATCCCTCGGTAAGAGACAGGTAACGCTCGATACGGGCAGGGTTGAAATCGCCATCCAGGCCGGTCAGTACCAGCACGTAATCGATATTGGTCGCAATGACTTGCCGCTCGTAGCGCTCACCGGCCGCTGCCCGCGACAGCACAGTGCGACGCGGCTGCACGGCCAAAATGTGCGGGGGCTTGCCTGGCTCTACTTCGACAAAGTCGCCGACCGCGGGGCGCTCGGCGGGATCCAGGCCACGTTTCAAGAAATAACCCGCCGGCTGGGCGCTGAATGCCTGCTGCCCATCGTGTAGTTCATAACCAGCCCGGTGCTGTGCCACCACCCGCGCCAGCCGCAACCCATGTTCGGGCAAAGCCTGGCCACGCCAACCGATGTGCCGTAATTGCTCGATGGTTTGGACGTCACTCATGAAGAAGGATTATGCCTGCTGGACAGCCATGCGGGGCGAGCCGTCGCAAGGCGTGGAAAAGTCCTCGTCATGTCCTCCCGCCTGGCTCCCTTGCTGCGCCACCACACCGCCCTATTCCACTGCTAGCATCGTCCACGGAGAGAACAATAAGGGATGCCCCATTGGCCATGATCAAACCCAGCTCGCACCTCGCCGAGGTGCGCTACGAAATCCGTGGTGCGCTGACCCGTCGTGCCCGCGAACTGGAGGCTGCCGGCCTGCCGATCATCAAACTCAACATCGGCAATCCGGCCCGCTACGGGTTTTCTGTGCCCGATCATTTACGCGAGTCCATTGCCGCGCATCTTCATGAAAGCGAAGCCTATGGCCATGAGCAGGGCCTGGAAGAAGCCCGCGAGACGATTGCCGCACAACAGCGCACACGTGGCGCCTATCAGGTGCACGTCGAACGTATCTTCATCGGCAATGGCGTCAGTGAGCTGATCGACCTGAGCCTGCGTGCCCTGCTCCAACCCGGCGATGAGGTATTGCTGCCAAGTCCCGATTACCCACTATGGAGCGCAGCCACCATCCTCAACGGCGGCGTGCCGCGCTATTACCGCTGTCTTGCAGAAAACCGGCACATGCCGGATCCAGAGGAAATGGAAGCGTTGATCACACCGCGCACGCGCGCGCTGGTCTTGATCAACCCAAACAATCCGACCGGAGCGGTTTACCCGCGCGCACTGCTGGAACGCATCGTCGACATCGCAACGCGACATCGCTTGCTCTTGCTTTGCGATGAAATCTACGACGAGATTCTCTACGACGGCACCCCATTCCAGCCACTGGCCGAAGTCGCAGGCGCGACGCCATGCGTCAGCTTCGGCGGCCTGAGCAAGGTGCATCGCGCTTGTGGTTATCGCGTGGGCTGGCTAAGTCTGTCCGGCGATGCGGCTCGCACGCATGAATACCGTGACGCTCTGCAATTGTTGGCCGCACTTCGGCTCTGTGCGAATGTCACCGCACAATGGGCCGTGATGCCAGCCTTGCAGGATGCGCCCACGATCAACACCCTTACCTCGCCGGGCGGCCGCCTGCATGAAGCCCGGCGAGCTGTCCTCGACGGTGTTGCATCTAGCCAGTATCTGGATGTGGTGACACCGGGCGGCGCGCTCTACGCTTTTCCTCGCGTTCGCAGTGATCGCATAAACGATTTTGACGATAACGCATTCGCCCTGCGCTTGCTGGAGGAAGAGTCTGTACTGATCGTGCCCGGCTCAAGCTTCAATGTGCCGAACAGCCGTCACATGCGCCTGACCTTGTTGCCGCAACCGGCTCAATTGCGCGAGGTATTCATCCGCATGGAGCGCGTGCTGGAGCGCATGGCTGCAGAGGAGTCACCGCAAGCTGCCGCCGCATCAGGCTGATTGATGTCATTACGTTATCTCGCCCTGGGCGATTCCTATACCATCGGCGAAGACGTCTCCGCCGACGACCGCTGGCCGGCGCAGCTTTCGGCAAAGCTGCGCCAACAGGGGCTAGCGATCGAAGACCCGCAGATTGTTGCCGTGACCGGCTGGACCACGGATGAGCTCTCCTCCGGCATGGACCGGGCCACGCTGACGCCAGGATATAACCTCGTTACCCTGCTCATTGGCGTCAACAACCAGTATCGCGGGCGAACTGGCGAGGAATACCGCGAGCAATTTCGCACGCTGCTGCACCGTGCGATCCATCTCGCCGACCATCAGCCCGGACGCGTCGTAGTGGTTTCCATTCCGGATTGGGGCGTAACGCCTTTCGGCCGTGCTAGCGGACGCGATCTCTTGCAAATTGCGCGCGAGTTGGATGCCTTCAATGCTATAGCGCGCGACGAAGCGATGGGTGCAGGCGCCGGTTTCGTGGATATTACTGAACTATCGCGCGAACATGCCGAATGGGTTGCCCCGGACGGTTTGCATCCCGCTGGCGCGCAATACGCGCTGTGGGCGGAGGCCATTCGCCCCGTGGCAACACACGCCCTACGTCAATCCTGACGGCCCAATCGGCGACAACCGCCGCACTGTCACGTGAAAAAAAACGACTCAATCTCGTTTTATTCGCAAGAACCTGTTTACTCCCCGTCAAATTCCTGAAACAGTTGCAACGGAGGAACGCCGGTGCAGCAAACTACTAGGACGGATGTCTAGATGTTTGCGCGTCTTGCCACGCAGGGGAAGCGGCCAGGCATCCTTTTGTTGCATCCGGTGATCCTCTTCGCCATTTATTCGGGGAGGTCACCATGCAAGCCCATTACAATCGCTTGTCCGTCGCAGTACGTCTGGCGTTGTCCGTCGGCATCGCCTCGTCGTCTCTTATCCTTCACGCGCAAGACACCACACCTCAGCAAAACAGCAGTAACGCCTCGCAGCAGAACACCAACGAACAGCCACAGGCGTCCAAAGCCAAATCGCTACAGGCCGTTACCGTCACCGGCTCATTGATCCGCCGTGTCGATACGGAGACCGCCAGCCCCGTGGTAACACTGGACCGCGCCGCGATCACCAACAACGGCAGTCCCACGCTCGGCAATGTATTGCAGCAGCTGCCCAGTGTCTCCGGCTATGCCACCAATCCCGCCAACAACAGCAATGGCGGCGGCGTTGCCAGCCCCACGCTGGAAGGTGGCGACGGCGCCTCTCGCGTATCGCTACGCGGCCTGGGCACCAACCGTACCCTGGTGCTGGTGGACGGCCAGCGCCTATCCAACGCGGATCTCAATATGATTCCGCAGAACATGATCCAGAGCGTGGACGTGCTCGCGGAAGGTGCTTCTACCGCCTATGGTTCGGATGCCATCGGCGGCGTGGTGAACTTCCATCTGCGCAAAGACTTCCAGGGTGCCGAGTTCAGCCTCAACGACGGTATCTCCAGTCACGGCGATGGTCAGCGGCGCGGCTTCAACTTCACCACTGGCGCCAGCGGCGAGGCCGGTAACATTGTCGCCGGCATCGACTGGAACAAGTACACCCCCGTGCTGGCCACACGCCGTGGCTTCTCACAACGCGCGTTGTATCTGTCCAGCGGAGTCATCACGCCAGCGGGCTCTGGCACGATTCCCAGCGGACGCATCCTTATTCCGGCGGGACTCTCGCCGGGTGGTTGTAACGTCAACGGCGCGGGCAATACCTATGTGACGCTGGCGCGTGGCAACGGCAGCAGCCTCGGTGATTACCGCTGCTATGGTGGTCCCAATGACACCTTCAACTACAACGCTTACAACTATATCCAGACCGAGCAGAAGCGCGCGAATTTCTTTGTGCTGGGCAACTATCACATCCTGCCGAACCTCACCGTGTTCGCCAATGTGTTCTACAACCGTACAAATTCTGCCGGCCAGGATGCCCCGGCACCCACCGGTACGGGCGACGGTTGGTATGTGGCAGCCAACAACCCGATCAATCCATTTGGCGTTACCTTCGGCACGCCACCGGGCTACACCGGTAACAGCTATGTGATCAACACACGCCTCACCGGACTGGGCACGCGCCTACACACGTTCGATACCGACAACCTGCAGTTCAATACGGGCCTGCGCGGCAATTTCGGCCAGAGCAGTTGGATCTGGGATGCGAGCCTCGATTACGGCTATACCAACCGTAAGCAGGTCGATTACAACGAAGTGAACATCGCCGATCTGCAAGCCGTGATCAATGGAGGCGGCAACATCTTCGACCAGGCCGATCCTTCCGTGACCGCACAACTGCAGAATGGCGTAGATTCGCCCACCTACGTACTCACCAACACGATGAAGCAGGTGCAGTTCGATGCTTCTGGCGAACTATGGGACCTGCCTGCCGGCGCCATGCAGCTTTCCACCGGTGCGTTATACCGCTGGAATTCCATGAACTACACCGTGACGCCGGATGCCATTCTCAACCCGGGCACGGCTACGTGCGGTGTGCTGGCCGAAGCCTGCGGTTCCCCCGGCCGCGGCAGTTTCAGTGTGCGGGAGCTCTATGCCGAAACGCTGATCCCATTGCTTTCGGAACAACCTTTCGCCTATGGGCTCAATCTCGACATCGGCATCCGCAGCTCCGACTACAGCACCTCCGGCACGACAACCAACAAGAAGATCGCGCTGGAATATCGCCCCATCGCGGATCTCCTGATACGTGCCACGGCCACGCAGGTATTTCGCGCGCCCAACCTGGATGAGCTGTTCGACGGCATTACCATTGCCAACCCCACCATCAATGATCCATGCGTGGGCCTCAACGCAGCCACCTTGGCCGCTCACCAAGCGGCTTGCCAAAATGTACCTACGCAATGGCAAGGCAACCCGACTCCGCAAATCACCGGCTATTACTCGGGAGGCAAGCCGGCTGGCGTCAATTTGAAACCCGAGCACGGTATGTCCTACGACTTCGGCATGGTGTACTCGCCAAGCTGGCTGGAAGGCTTCTCCTCCACTGTGGACCTGTGGCGCATCAACCTGCATGACATGCTGACGCCACTGGCTGCGCAGACCGTGCTCAACGCCTGCTACGCCAACAACAGCAGTCCATATTGCTCGTTCATCCATCGCTATCCCAGCAACAACGCGCTAGCCGGCGCGATCTACTTCATGAACACTCCAGAGGTGAACCTGGGCAACCTCAGCACCAGCGGCGTGGATTTCAGCACCAGCTACGCGATTCCGCACTTCGACCTGGGCAGCTTCAATCCCGGCAATTTCAAGGTGGGACTAAACACCACCTACACCAGCTCGTTCTACAACGACGCTACGCCGGGCCAGCCAGGCGCCAAAACGATCGACTACGCTGGCACGTATACGCAGCAGTTCGGCAACATTGCCCGCTGGCGCGGCACGCTCACGCTCAACTGGTCGCTGGGCAATTGGAGTGCGCAATGGCAGACGCGCTATATCCATCATCTGACCAACGTTAACGCCGACTACATCACCGGCGCGAGCGCCCCGATGGCTTCGATCCTGTATCACTCGGCACAGATCGCTTACAACGTGCCGGCGATCAAGACACGCTTCGAATTCGGTGTGGACAACATCACGGACAAGGCTCCGCCACTGATCTACCAGAATGGCTTGAACTACAACGTCGACACTTCAACCTACGATGTGCTGGGACGCTATTACTGGGCACGTGCTACGGTGAAGTTCTAACGTTCATAGCGAAACAGCAGAATCTGCATGTCGGTTCACTTCATGCAGTGATTTGCTCCCTCCCCGTCATGGCGGGGAGGGAGCAGCGTATGACACGGAGATAAGGCACTTGGATCCATCGCCATCCGGATCGACATCTCCCGCCGATGAATCGGCCGCCATACTCGCCGCGTTTCACCAAGGCGACATGCGTCGCGTGCTTGCCCTGAGCGAAACCGCTCTAGCCTATAGTGAAACCACCTTACTGCTACGCGCACTTGCGCTCCACGCCACACGCCAATTGGACGAAGCGCTGCAGCTTTTTATCCGCCTGACCGAAATCGCACCGGACACTTTCGAATACTGGAATAACCTGGGGCTGATCGCCCGCGAAACTGGCGACACACAAACCGCCTTACAAGCTTTACAGCGCGCGCACGTGCTCGCCCCCCAACAAGCCGACGTGCACTACAACCTCGGTCTTCTTCTCTTGCAACAAAAACGTTGGCTGGATGCACGCGATTCGCTGTTGGAAGCGGTTCGCCTTGCACCCGACCTTATTGAGGCTCGCCTGCAAGCCGCATATGCCTGTCACGTTTGCGGTGACAATACCGGCGAAGAAGCCATGCTGGAAAACGCGGGTAACTGGCCGCCACAACCGGCCGAGCAGGCCCTTACTCTAGCAAGCATGCTTTCCACCTTGGGTCAGCAAGATGCAGCCATTCGCTCACTGCAAAATGCTCTGCTCCCACAGGACGATACGGCCTCGGTCATGCGTCAACGGATAGCGGCCCTGCGTGCTGCGCTGTACGAGCGTGCCAATCGGCTTGATCTGGCCGAAGCCGAGTTGGTCTCGTTGCGGCTGGACGATCTATCTGCACACCCACCGCAACTATCTTGTGCCGTTTGGCTGGCCCATGCCGCCGTGGCTGCACGTGGTGGTGATACTCAACGTGCAGGCGAGCTGTACGAACACGTCATCGCAACGAGTGAGGACGCCGAAGTACTCGCCCAGGCTGCATTCGGTCTTGCTGCCGCACGCGACAAACAATCACGCCCTTGTGATGCTTGGTCGGCCCTGCAGCGCGCGCATGAAGCGCAGCTCGCCATGGCATGCGCCGTTGTGCCCGAGCTGATGGACAAAGATAGCCAGCCACTGGCGATGGCGTCGCTATCCGTCAGCCGCAGCGAACGCGATCGCTGGGCGGCACTGACAGCTCCGTATGGCAAACAGAGCCCGGTCTTCATAGTGGGCTTTCCGCGCTCGGGCACCACGCTGTTGGAACAGATGCTGGATGCACACCCCGATTTTTGTGCAATGGATGAACGCGCCTTCATTCATGAATTAACCGAGCGCATGAACCTGGCTGACCAGCCTTATCCTGCGGCCTTGGCCGATCTCACGGAAACAGACGCCAGCCAGCTTCGAGCTCTCTACGCTGCCATGGTGCGCAAGGTGGTTCCCGCTCTCGGCGCACGGCAGCTCGTGGATAAAAATCCGCTCAACATGCTGTGCCTGCCCATGATCGCGCGACTGTTTCCTGAAGCGCGCATCATCTTGTGCCTGCGCCATCCCTGTGACGTTTTACTGAGCTGTTATATGCAGCCTTTCCGCTCGCCCGCCTTCATGGTGCTATGCAGCTCACTGGAACGTCTGGCACACGGCTACGTACATGCTTTCGAGCACTGGTTCGATCAAGTGGAAGTATTTGCGCCGCGCGTGCTGGAATGGCGCTACGAATCGGTAGTGACCCGCTTTGAGGAACAGGTGCAGCGGCTAGGTGATTTTCTCGACATCATGGATCCGGCACCGATGACCCGCTTCGCCGACCACGCACGCAATAAGGGTTACATCAGCACACCTAGCTACGCACAGGTCACACAAGGCATCTACGCACGCTCGGTGCGCCGCTGGCATGCGTACCGGGAGATGTTTGAGCCGGTATTGCCAATATTGCGTCCGATCATGACAAGGCTTGGCTATAGCCACGAGTAGGCCGTTTGCTCATTCACCGCTCTCCGTATTGAAGTCTCCTATCGCTTCGATCAAAGCGGTGATCGCTATGCGTTCGACGTCGGTGAGATCCGGATTCCAGCTGTCGAGGATCAACACGACGCGCGTTTCGCCGCTGCGATTCCATGCCTCGTGTTCAAAGGTATCGTCGAAAGTGACACAACGTCCTTCCTGCCAGACGTGCGTTTCGCCTCCCACACGCAAAGCGCAATCAGCAGGCACGATGAGCGGCAGATGCGTGACGAGGCGAACATTGGTCACGCCGGTGTGCGGCAGGATGTGTGTGCCGGGACTCAATACGGAAAACAAAGCCTCCGGCGCATGATCACGGATGTGTGTGAGCGGCAGCATGCCTAATAATGCTGCGGTACGCGGACAGGCCGCCGCATGCGCGTCATAACGCTTGCCATGCCGATAGAAAAAGTAAGCATCCCAGGCCGCAGGCTGCAGACCGCAAGATTGCAGCATCTGCTGCTGCGTCTGGCCCGGCGGCGGAGCGCCAAGAAACGCTTCCAGGCTTTGCTCTTGCGCTAGAACGCCGCGCAGCTCATCGCGCATCCAACTCGTGGCAGCTTCCAATGCTTCCTGCCAGGGAAAACGTTGCCGCGGGTAATAAGGCCGATTGGGAATACCGGGAAAATAGAGAAATTTTGGCTTTTGCCGCGGATCGCATGCGTCGCTCAAATGCTCACCCAGGTAGATTTCCAGGCAGTGTTCCACCCTCCGCATCTCGGCTGCACCATAACGCTGTTGCAAGGACGCCAGCACCTCTCGAAACAATGCCGGCCGTCCCTCGTCGACATAGCGCATGGCGTGCTTTACCGCGTCGCGAAGGCCGGGTGCGGTGGTTTCATCGCTGAGCCAGCGTCCCTGCTTTTGCGCCGCACGCAGGGCTCCGAAGTAGGCTTTCAAAGCCCCTTGGGACTGACCAAGCCGCTCCAAGGCAATGCCGAGGCGTAATCGCTCCACGAACAGATTTGGCGCCTGCAGCAGCGCGTGTCGGAGCGTCTGGACTGCAGCCGAAAAGTCGCCGGTCGCCAATTGCGCAGTACCCACCACCTGCAAAGCTTCCACGTCGTCGGGCGCTTCCCCAAGGACACGTCCGAACAGCTCGCTAGCCTGCCGGAGATCACCCCGCTGCAAGCAGTCATGAGCCGCCTGCCGCCATTGAGCAAGTTGCGCGATAGCCGCCGTGTTCATGGACGTTTCCTCCGCATGCGCTCGCTTTCCTCAAGGAGAGAGTTGGGGCGAAGAGACGCCTTGCACGATATTTGCCCACGCATGGAATAAAGGCAAAATCTGCCCATACTCATCGGCCAGGCTGGACGACCGCCCCTCCGGATCACGTTTGATTAGGCTGCGTTGCCATCGTCCCACCCAAGCCACGGCAATCTCTTTGCAACCATTTCGCCATCGCTCGGTGACGTTGCCACACCATACTGTGGTCCCGGCAACCTACCGGGGAGTGACGCCATGGCCATCCTTCGCTGCCGAAGTGCGTTCATTTCGGACGTCCATTTGGGAACACCAGACTGCAAAGCAGCCTACCTGCTGGATTTTTTGCGCCATTTGCAATGCCAGAAGCTCTATCTGGTAGGCGACATTATCGACCTTGAGTCGCTGAATCGTCGACGATGGTGGCATCCGGACCACGGCACCGTGATCGCCGAGGTACTCGACATGGCTCGCCGGGGTGTGGAAGTAACCTACATCCCCGGCAACCATGACTGTGCGCTGCGCGGCCTGGTAGGCCAGTCCATCTGCGGCGTGCGTATCGAGCTTGACGCCATTCACATAGGCGCGGATGGACGCCGTTATCGCGTGAGCCACGGCGACGAGTACGATCCCGAACACATCGGACGCAGCTGGATGCTGCATATCGGCGAGGCCATGCACCGCTTCATCTGCTGGGGCAACCGTCGCATTAACGCCTGGCGCCGCCGCATGGCGCTGCCATACCTGCCGCTCTCGATCATCGTGAAATCGCACATCGGCAAGGCGCTCGCCTATATCCGCGCTTACGAGGAACGGGTAGCCGCCGATGCGCGCGAGCGCGGCATGGACGGTCATATTTGCGGTCATATCCACTTCGGCCAGGTGCGCACGATCGACGGCGTCGTGTACCTCAACGATGGCGACTGGGTGGAACATTGCACCGCCCTGGTCGAAGACGAAACGGGCGCCATGGAACTGATCCACTGGAGCGAGCAGCCCACTGCCCTGGGGCACGCTACCCGCGATCTGGTCCAGCCTTCGCCCATGGCGGCGCTGGCCTTGGCACCGCTGGCACGACGCAAGAAGCACGAACTAGAGGAGTTGCAGCCCGCCGCCTGATTCCCTACGACAGCCCCTCCGCTCGCACCCTGGGAGGGCGATCGTCCGCAGCCAGCCCATTTTCCGGCAAGCCTTGAAGGTCCCGACCGCACGCCAAATATAACCGGCGTATCATTGCTCACCTTTGCCGGAGCCTCTCATGTCCCTCGACACCACCACCCGCGACCGTATCGAAACCCTGCTCAAGGACCACCGCGTGGTGCTGTTCATGAAGGGGACGCGCAACCAGCCCATGTGCGGCTTCTCCGCCGCCGCCACCAATACGCTGAACGAACTGCTGCCTGATTACCATACTGTCAACGTGCTGGAAGATCAGGAAATACGGGAAGGCATCAAGGCATTCGGCAACTGGCCGACCATTCCGCAGCTGTATGTCGATGGTGAGCTGATCGGCGGGGCCGACATCATCCGGCAGATGTATGGCAGCGGCGAATTGCATCAGCTGTTCGGTGCGACCCCACCGGATCGCACCCCACCGGAAATCACCATTACCGACAAGGCTGCCGAAGCTATCCGCGCTGGCACGGCTGATGCGCAAGGCGTAGCCCTGCATCTCGAAATCGGCCCTGATCACAGCGCTGGCTTCCAGCTAGCCCCCGCCAGCGACCACGATATCGTGGTCACTGCCAATGGCATCGAAGTGCACTTCGATCCTGCCAGCGCACAGCGCGCCAAGGGCATCGTGATCGACTGGGTATCCACCATGCAGGGCGAGGGGCTGAGTTTGAAATTTCCTGGTACGGTCGAACTGCGCTCGATGAGTGTGCAGGAGCTGCAGCAGCGCCTGGCCAAGGGCGACATCACCCTGATCGACGTACGTCCCGCGCAGGGCCGCATGATTGCGGCTCCGCTACCGCAGGCCCGCGTACTTGAAGAAGAGGATTATGCGGCGCTGGCCGCACTGCCGAAAGACACCGCACTGGTCTTTATCTGCCACCACGGCATCTCCAGCCGTAGCGCCGCAGAACGCTTCATCGCTCATGGCTTCAGCAACGTCTTCAGCGTCGATGGCGGCATGGATGCATGGGCTGCGGAGATTGATCCTAGCGTGCCGCGTTATTGATCTGCCCGTATGTGCATGACAGACCAAAAGAAGCTCTGATAAGCCTGTGAAAGGGTACATTGCACAGCTTGATGCTCTATGCAATGTATATGCAGCAAAGTCCGCACTTTTTGCGCATGCCCTAGGTCAGGTCTCCGCCCACATGCGAATCAGATTCGCGCGGGATTTGCTGATCAGGTCGAAAGCCGGGCTCTTGCCTTCACGCTTGAAAGTCAAATGCTTGGCATTTTCCATATCCCACAAAATCTCCCGTTGCGCAGGATCACGCACCTGGCTTTGCACCCATAGAATTGCCGCGTCGCGCACGCCGCGGGTGACCGGTGTTACGTGGTGCAATGTATTGGCCGGATACGCGATCGCCGCACCTGCCTCAAGCTTGAACTGGCTGCCGATGCCATTCATGAATACGGTCAACTCGCCACCATCGTAGCTTCGTGGGTCGCAGAGAAAAATGGTGATAGCAATATCGCTACGTACCGCGTTGCTCATGCTGCCCATGATCGGCGTATCCACGTGGGGACCGTATTCCATGCCTTGCCCATAGCGATTGAACAATACCGGCGTTGCCGCCGCCGGCAGCAACGCTGCCTGCAATTCGCCGCTGCGCATGAAGGATTCACGCACGATGCGCGCAATCTGCTCGTATTCGGGCGTACCCGGCGTCACTTGCAGGTTCTTCTTCACCTCCCGCGCAGACCAGCCGGCCGTAACGGCTCCGTCCGCAAAAGAAGCACTCTGCAGCTTGGACTGGATGGCTGCCAGCTCATCAGGACCTAGAACGGCGGGGACACAGTAGATCAAGGCAGTAACCCTTTCATGAGATTGCATGGCGCCATCCATGGTAATCGCACGCCCGATGAAGCGGAACGTCTGCCGCCATCAGCCGTTCTTTACTGTGAAGAACATGCAAGACTAGGCGCCAGTTCTGAAACTATTCATATCAGGTAGTCCATGTCGCCTCCTTCCCTCTCTCCCGCAGCACGCCAGTGGCTGAGCGAAGCCGGCAAAGTGTTATCACAAGGACGCCCGGATTTGGCCGTGCAACCTTTGAAACGTGTGCTGGCCGAGGCGCCCGGCTTTGCCAACGCGCAATTCCTCTACGGCATAGCCTGTCAGATGCGGGGCGAGCACCACACCGCCGCCGAGTACATGCGCAAAGCCGCGCAGCAACTCCCCAATGATCCGAACATCCTCACCAATCTTGGGGGCGCGCTTTATGATGCTGGCGCAACCGAAGAGGCCTTCGTCTACCTGCGCCGCGCCACAGAACTGGCGCCCTTGCAAGCATCAAACTGGTACAACCTCGGTAAAGCACTGAAATTACATTGGCAATTGGACGCAGCCGCGGATGCTTTGCGACGCGCGCTTGAGCTGGAGGAGCGGCATATCGCTGCACGCAACACGTTGGCCGATATTTTCACGATACGCGGGAACATCGCCGATGCAGTCATCGAGTATCGCAAAGTGCTGGCCTTGCAGCCCGATCAGGCTCTCGCCTGGCATGGCTTGGCCAATCTGAAAACCGTGTCACTGACGCAGATGGATGCCAAGCAGATCCATCACGCACTGCAAAACCCGCAGCTTGCGCCCGACGAGCGCGTATTGCTCGGCTTCAGTCTCTACAAAGCCCTGGAAGACCAGCACAAATACCGCGAAGCGTTTGAAGCGTTGCGCGAGGCCAATGCAGTCAAACGCAAGCTGATCCAATGGGATGCGGCTGCCGAACATGCTCATGTTGACGCTATCGCCGAAGCCTTTCGCTATCCGTTACCAGCGCCGCTCGATCCAACCCTCGGGCATGAGGTGATTTTCATAGCTAGCCTCCCTCGTTCCGGATCGACACTTGTTGAGCACATCCTTGCCTCGCACCCGCTGGTGGAAGGTGCAAACGAGATTAACGATCTCTCACAGATCCTCGAAGATGAATCCGCGCGACGCGGCAAAGACTTTCCGTATTGGGTGGCCGACGCCACAGCGGAAGATTGGGCGCGCCTAGGCAAGAGCTATCTTGCCCGCACCGCCCGCTGGCGTGCCAAGCGCCCTTATTTCACCGACAAAAACTTACAGAACTGGCAATGGATCGGAGCCATTCGCGCCATGTTGCCTGGCGCCAAAATCATCAACTGCCATCGAGATCCGGTCGAAACCTGTTTTGCCTGTTATCGCCAATTGTTCAGTGAGGGCACCTACTTCAGTTACGACCTGAAAGATCTCGCCAGTTATTACAACGGCTACCATAAACTCAGTCACCATTGGCAAGAGCATTACCCGGACACAGTGTTCGACCTTGCCTACGAGAAGCTGGTACAGGAGCCCGAAGCGCAGATACGGCTCATGCTTGCCTTCTGCCAATTGCTATTCGATGCAGCGTGCCTCTCGCCACATCAAACACAACGCGATGTGCACAGTACGGCGAGTGCGGCGCAAGTACGCCAACCCATAAGAGGTGATACCGTGCGCAGCCAATACTATCGAAACTTTCTGGCGCCGTTGATCCAGCTTCTCGATCATTGAAACAAAGAAGGCCACCGGTTGCCCGGCGGCCTTCTTTATTACTCCCATTACCGATGCCTTCCTTGGCATCGCTGAATCCTCGGTGGGAATTACCAGTCGTACTTCACGAAGAAATCCATATAGCGAGGCGTTTCCGTCGTCAGCGCCGTGTGGTAGACAGGGTTCCAATAAGTTGTTCCGCCGTTGCCGCCACCAGCACCACCGTTTGTACCAACGGCGTACTGGGTGTAGTACAGCGTCGCTTCCTGCTCGTTGAGCACGTTGTGGATTTCCCACTGCAAGGTGAGGTGCTTATTCGCCCATGCCGGCGTGTACGTCAAGCTCAGGTTGAGCTGATGCAACCACGGCGTATGGCCGCTGTCTCCCGGAGGAGACGGTTGACCGCCAAAACCCACGCCAGTAGGTGAATTGCCGGACGGTGTACCACCGCAGAAGTGCTGATACGGGCCGCTGTAAAGGTCCGGAATAATCTCACTACCGTAACCGCTCAGGCACACGTTCGGCGCACCCGACGAAATGATGTACGTGCCGCTGATCATCCACTCTGGCGTAATGGCGTAAGAGCCGAACGCTTTGAAGGTGTGACGATGGCTGTTGGCCTGCTCACCGTTGGCGTATGCCATCAGGTCGGGGAAGTCCCACTGGGCTGTGGTCGAACCGGAGAATCCGCCGTTGCGCTGATTGGTAATCTGCCCAATCGGAGTGTCGGTCGGACCTTCGGTGCTACCGTACGACTTGGAGAACAGGTAGTCGACCTTGGCGTACCACTTACCGTCCCAGCTGTGCTCCAGGTAGTTATCCAGCGCGTAGTACTTACGCGACGGCACTGGCCACCCGCAGTTCGTCGATGTAACGCCTGGAAGATTGCAGACAGAACCTTCACCCGTGTTCGGATTCCACACGGCGTAACCGCCGGCCTGCGGAATGTAGTTGGTCTTGCCAGGATTGACCAAGCCCGCAATGATGTTGCCCTGGTAGAGGACGTCAGTGTCATCAACGAGATTGCCTGCCTTCTCGTAAGTCGCCTGCTCGCCCCACACTAAACCGGTATCGCCGAGAGTCTTTTGGAAGCCCAGCACATATTCGTCCTGGTACTGCGGCTTGAGGTTCGTTGAGGCATAGTCCTTGATATTGCCAGGGACGCCATTCTCACCATCCGCCGAGAAGTATCCTGGAATGGTCACACCCGGAGCTAAGGCAACAGGAACCGGCTTCAGCCCGGTCGGCACGCCATTCGCAGAGATGCCCGAGTAGGTATAGACGACTGTACCGTTAATGGAGCCAAATGCAGAGTTGCGTGCGGCCAGACCCGCCGGCAACGCTAGGTAGTAGCGCCCTGCGTTACCGAAGACCTTGAACGTGCTGTCGCCAAACACGTCCCAGCTGGCGCCCAGGCGCGGTGCCCACTGCGGGCTGGTTTCCTTCACATACGCAACACCGCCGGGGCCGGTGTTTTCAAACTGGTCGTTGCGCAAGCCAAGGTCAAGTAACAAGTTGGGCGTGACCTGCCAGCGGTCTTCCACGTACTGCGCCTTTTCGCGAGACGCAATCGTGACGTTCTGCTGCACGAGGTTTTCGAGGACGTAGTTGCCTGCAACGTTGCCAGCACCACCGATAAACGGCGCACCACCGACGACGCTAGAGGGAGTGCCATAAAAGTAGGTGTACGCGCCGCCACCAAGGATCTGGGTGCCGTCATCATCGTCACGGTACTGCACGTTGTCGATACCGAACTTCAGATCGTGATTGTCGGTGACCTTCCAATCAAGGTCGACACGCAGGTTCTGGGTCTTGGTGGTGTGGCCCGGATTGGCAATGGTTGTATCAACCAGATTGGGGACAACGACGCCCGCCGGCTGAGTCGCCCCCGCTCCAAAAATCACCGGGGCAGCATTGCCACCCGCGAAGCTGCTGTAGTAATCCGCACCCATCAGGCCGTACAGTACTTCGAGCGTGAGGTTGTCGGTGATGTAGGAGGTGTACTTAAGGATGCCGACATTGAAGGTGTTCTTGGTCAGAACCCCCGCTCCGTAGAAGTTGCCGACTGTCTGGTTCGTGTAGTCGTAGTTGTAGAAGTTGCTGCTGGTCTCATTGCTCTGGGTTCTGACGCCCGTCAACTCCAACACGTTGTTGTCGTTGATGTTCCAGTCCAACTTGCCATACAGCTTAGGGCTGTCGGTGGCTGTCGTTTGATAGTAACCCTGGGGCGATGTGATGCCATACGTTGCCAAGCCGCCATCATTGCTGTCGTGCTGCCATTCGGCCGTCAGGAAGAAGAACAGTTTGTCCTTGATCAGTGGGCCGCTGAGGTAGGCGTCGTACACGGTCTCCCAGTCGCTGTTCTGCTTTCTGCCTCTTTCGATCTGTCCGTAGCCGGGAGCATAGTTGGTTGTGCCCTGGCTGGGAGCCAAATAAGAACTACCCACTGGCGTCAGCGGATTGCTGTACTTGATATTGTCGTAGCCGCTTTCAGCCCCAGCCGGACTGTAGGACACATAGATACCGGCGTGCCACTGGTTGCTACCGCGCTGACCGATCTGGCTGATCACGCCACCGGTCGAACGACCGTATTCGGGGCCATAACCGCTGGTGATGGTCTGCTGCTCGGAAATGGCGAAGTACGGCAGCGCGATGCCACCTGCGCCACCGATCGGATCGGTGGTATTGAAACCGTTGAGGTAATAGGCGTTTTCTACGACGCTGTTGCCACCAAAGGAAAGCAACGGCGTACCGGTCGGACCCGTGCCGAGGCTAGCGCCCCCCGTGTTCACCCCGGGAGCCAGCAGCGCAATGGCTTCAGCGCTGTGAGCGATCGGCAGAGTCTTCAATTGCTGTGCGGTGATCACCGATGTCTGGCGAGTGGAGGACACGTCGATCGCAGGTACCGAGGCGGCCGTCACCGTGACGGTGGAGAGGTTCTGCGCGTTCTTCGCCGAAGCAACGGCAAACGGCACGTTCGTTCCACCAGACACACTTACCTGCACATGGTTTTGCGTAGCCACCACGTTACCGTTCTGCACCAGCGAAACGGTGTAGTCGCCCGTCGGCAACTGGTTGGCGCCGTAGCGGCCAGTACTGTCGACCGCTACTTCACGTGTCAGGCCCGTCTGGGTATTGACAATGCGAACCGTCTCACCAGCCGCCACCGGCGCGGTACCAAACACGGAACCGGTAGTGGCCTGCGCCAATACCTGCCCGGAAAACCCAAAACCCATCGCAACTGCGATAGCCAGCGCGGTATGGCGAACTGGCATGCGTGATGCATTCGCAAACTTTTTAGTCGTCATTGAAAATAATCCCCCAGCGGCAAAAATTCCAAAAGAGATAAAAACGCCAGTGCCTTACGTGATTCGCTTGGTCTCCCACGACCAAAACCGGCAAATAGCAAATTTTTATCTTCCCCATCCCCTACAAATTGCTCGGCGAGAAGCCTTCGCTTTAACGACTGGTTAGCAACTTGTTATCCCGAAAATAAGGGTTTGGACGATATCAAGTCAACGGCAAATATTTACGATTTATTCGCAATAAATTGCGTAACAACGGCGGTGGGTGCCTCGCACCATGTTGATGACGAGCGCCATTCATTTAACTGCATCCCTTCACGAATCCTGGCTGAGTCATCCGGCCTAATCACCCATCGCCCCCTTCAACGTATGCCCGCCTACACTGCCCCCTGATGATCGTTGTACCTACTCGCGGTGCAGCTGGCATGATGCGTTGATCATCGGAGTTTGCCTTGTGTCGCATTGAGCCCTGCTTTGCATCGTTACAAAGCGGTTGACAAGCAACAGAATCGCTGATCGAACACCAATAATCTCGTTGCGCATGAACTACGATTGTCAGTGACTGAGCTCATTTGAACTTTCATAAAAAACGCCTCGGTGACCGAGGCGTATATAAGAAGCTCCTCTCAAGAAACGTTACGTGACTTAATAGTCGTATGACACCGACAGTCGCATGTAACGAGGCTGTGTGTAGTACATGCCTAAGCCATACGTGTTGAGTACCGTGCCAGGCGAAGCGGATTCGCTGGTGGCACTCCACTGAGTGGGTACCTGATGGTTCAGTACATTGAATACATCCAGTCCAAAGGCCAATTTTTGCCCCGCGAACATCGGCCGATAAATCACTCCCAAATCCAGGCGCGTGTTCCACGGCATGCGTCCGGCTGCCCCAGGAGATGAAGGCAAACCAAAGCAATAATGGTAGGCCGAGCCGTAACTGATTGGATCGGTATCCGGTTGGGGGTAATAACCCAGACAGCTCTTCGGTACGCCTGAGGTTGCTAGTATGCGGCCCGAAACCATCCACTCTGGTGTGATCGCGTAGGCGCCATAAGCTTTGATCTGATGTGTGTGGTCGTTGAACAACACGCCATTAGCATTCGCCATGATCGCAGCGGCATCCCAATCTTCCGTTTTGCTGACGTCAGTCTGGCCAATATCCGAACGTACCTGGCCTTCGGTATTGCCGTAGCTGCGCGAGAAAGTGTAATCCAAGCGCGCCTGCCACTTGCCGTCGAACGGATGCTCCAAGTACATGTTCAAGGCGTAATACTTTCGCTTTGCCTTGTCGGTGAAACCCCAGTCGCCGCTGGTCATGGTTACGTTGGAGTACCCACTACCATCAAGACGCGATACGAGAAAATTGTTGCTGCTACCTGGATTGATGAGGCGACAACCCGGCTGATAAACATTGTAATCATCCGGATTCAAGCCCATTGACTGCATCTTCGTAGCCAGTTTATCCATGTCGCAGACGTCATCGATAGCGCTCTCCAGTCTGCGCAACATAAACTTCGCGCCAGTAGTCCACGTGGAACCCAAGGTCTTGTCAAAACCTACGATGAGCTCGTCCTGATACTCCGAACGCAAGTTGGTAGCGGTGAACGTCTTGGGGTCTGGCGTGATGCCGTATTCGTTATCCGCCGAATGGGCCGGCCCCAATGCTGTCAGGCCGGTCGGCGCACCGTTCGCGGCTATACCCGTATAGGTGAAGTACTGATCGGTATAAGTAGATGCGGACGCGCCACGGATCGCCACGCTGCTCGGTAAAGCAAGATAGTAACGACCAAGATTGGCGTATAGCCTCAGGCTGGAATCGCCGAATACGTCCCAACTCACGCCCAGACGTGGCGCCCACTGATTGCCGCTGCGCACATACGGCTGTTCGGAGTTGTTGTAGTTGGTGAACTTGTCGTTACGCAAGCCAATATCTGCAAGCCAGCGATCGGTTATCTGCCACTTGTCTTCCAAGTAGTACGCCTTCTGCGCCACCGACATGCTGGTAGCATCACTGAAAATGCGTTGACGCGCGTAATACGGAGAGCCAGGTGCCGCGGAGTAGCTGTTGATCGGGTCGTTCGGTGTGGACGTGATGAAGTAATACCACGCGTAACCAGGGCCGCTAGTGATCTGACCTTGATCAGCAGCGTGGTAGTACATGTTGTCGATACCTGCGGCCAGATCGTGTCGACCCAGGTGGTAATCGATATCTACGCGCAATCCATGAGTGCGGCTCAAAGCATTCGGCGAGTTGATCAGGCGAACCGTGTTGTCATTGGTAATCGCTCCACCACCCGTGTAGGCCGGGTTCTCATTGAGTGGGCTAACGATGAACGGATCGGTAGCATTTTGCCCCGGAATCTGAGTGAAATTCGTGACTTTACTGCGACCGTAGGTCGCGCTCACTGTCAGATCCTGCGTGATGTAACCAGTGTACTTGATGATGTCGAGCGTGGTGGAGTTCTTGGACCACACGGGGTAAAGCCCCAACGCGCCGCCAGTACCAAGCTTGTTATAGTTGAAAGCGTAGTATTCCCCCGAACTTACCTCCGGTGGGCTGGCGGTTGCCGGATCGCTGTTGCCGGCATCGGCCGGCTGCTTGTTCACGATATGGGTGAGTTCCAACAAGTTATTGTCGGTGATGTTCCAGTCGATCTTGCCGTAGAACTTCTGTAACTTGTTGGTGTATTTCAAATAAGCCGCCTGCGATGCATCCACAGTATTTGTGCTTTGGCCCTCCACCTTTTCCGCTTCCGCTGACAAGAAGAAGAACAACTTGTCCTTGATCAGCGGGCCACCGACATAGGCGTCATACACCGTGCGCCATTGTTTGTCGTCCTTGCGGTATTGATAGAGCGTGCCCGGCAGATCTGACTGTGCATATTTATAACCGGTCGGAATAGCCCTATTTGGGTAGTAGCGATTCACTGGATCGGATTCCAAGAAACGCGGCTCCCAGATCATCTGACCGCCGAAATGCCACTCGTTGGTGCCGCGCTTACCAATCTGGTTGATGACACCACCGTCGGAGCGACCATACTTTGCGCTATAACCGCCGATGTAGGTCTCCTGTTGCTCGATCGAGCCGTAAGGTAGACCCACGCCGCCCAAGTTAGATAGCGGGTCGGAAGTGCTGAAACCGTTGATGTAGTACGCGTTCTCCGTAGCGCTACCGCCACCGAAAGAGAGCGCGTTGTTGAAGAAACCGCTACCCTGCACCACGCCCGGTGCCAGTAACGCGATAGCTTCAGCGGTACGACCCAGCGGCAGACGCTGCAGGTCCTTGGCACTAATCACCGAGCGCGAATCTACCGAAGTCACGTCGATCTGCGGTACCTCATTGGCACTCACGGTTACGGTGCTGAGTGTCTTGGTCGCAAAGGCGACTTCGGTGCCGATGCCAACATTCAATGTCACGTTGTTGCGTGCCTCCACTACGGCGCCGTCTTTCTTTAGCTGAACCGTATAGGTGCCAACCGGCATGTTGCCGATGCGATAGTGACCCGTGCTATCCACTGCCACTTCGCGGCTAAGGCCTGTTTGGCTGGTCACCGTTACGGAGTCGCCAACGGGTGCCTGTCCGAAAAACGAACCGGTGGTGGACTGTGCCGTAACCACACCAGTAAAGCCCAAACTTAGTGCTAGGGCCGCTGCAAGAGCATGGCGACGGGGCGCCCCTAAGCTAGTCATGTGACGCTTATTCATTCTTCAAGTTCTCCCCAGAAAGCCCAACGGGCTAAGCAAACGACTGCACGGACCCACTCCGTGCAGCCCCAATCGCAAGGGGCGCTAAAACCTGCTCGCAAGAACCCTCTACCCTGCAAATCTCCCGGTTAGGCGATTCGAACCACGTACGACCCGGCAAGCACCCTCCAGCAAGAAATTACGGCAAGCCTTTCGTTTGTGTCAACAATTTCTTAGCAAAATTAGTAATAAATTGCGTAAACGGTGCGCTCGAATTGGTCACGCGAAACTCTTATTAAGATATTGATATACATATGCATTTCCCTTCATCTTGTGCTTTTTTGAAGAAATTCGTAAAAATTTACACAAAAAAAGCGCCCTCAGTGGGTGCGGGGATATCTTACTCGTAAGAAATTAATGATCTGAATCGTGATTTAATGCGGAAAAGTGGCTCGATCACGCTCAGCAATTGCATGGCATACCTTGGCAATTGCAAATAAGCCCAGCCCTCACCTGATCGATCATTACGTTGATGTGTTGAAGAAGAAAACTGCCCAGCGTCCTGGCCATGATCACGCGTCACGGCCACATGCTATGTTCGGCACGCATATCGAAGGTGAGGAAGTTGGCAACTATGCGAATGGGCTTGGCTATCGATGCATCCTGCGACTTGCCGCGGGATTTTTTACAGCGGCACAACGTCGCCGTCATGCCGATTGCCGTGCGGGTCGATGAATCCGTCTTCAAGGATGATCGTGATCCGGCTGAAATCGAGCGCTTTCTCAAGCTGAAACTGGGCAGCCGCAGCCATTCTGCAGAGACCGAACCTTGCTCCGTAGATGACGTGCAAAAACTGTTTCTGGAACAACTGGTGCTGGAAAAGGACTGCGTGTTCTGCCTCACCATCACCGCGACACGCAGCACGATCTATGACCATGTCGTGAAAGCCAGCTTTGCCGTGCTGAAGAACTATCGCCGGGTTCGCGAGCCCGCGGGTCTGACCGGTCCGTTCCTGATGCGCGTCATCGATACACGCAGTCTGTTCGCCGGATCTGCGCCTTGCGTTGTGGAGGCCGTGCGTCTGATCCAGGCCAACGAAACGCCTGCCGCGATTCGTGAGCGCGTGGCGTACATCGCCGAGAACTCCTATGGCTATATGTTGCCGCGGGATCTTTATTACCTGCGTGCCCGTGCCAAGAAGAAAGGCGACCGCAGCGTTGGGCTGTTCAGTGCTGTGCTGGGTTCCACGCTCGACATCAAGCCTCTTTTGCGCGGCTATCGCGGAGAAACGAGCCCCGTCGGCAAGGTGCGAGGTTGGGAGCATGGTTGCGAAACCCTGTTCACCTATGCCTCCGAAAGGGTACGTGCGGGATTACTGGTGCCGGTGGTCTGCACTGCTTACGGCGGTGACCTGTCGGAACTGCCAAAACTGCCTGGCTACGCGCAACTTGCCGAAGCTTGTGAAGCCAACGGCGTGACGCTGATGCAAGCTCCGATGAGCATCACCGGCATGGTGAATGTGGGCGAAGGTGCTGTAACGGTCGGCTTTGCCGCCGAAGAGCATCATGCGGAATTCTGATCGAGAAGGACGGAAAGCCTAGGTGCGGATGGCAGCATGGGCGAGGCCTGCCTGAAGAACTAGAATCCTCTTGTGAGGTCTCTTCTTGCCACAGTCTTTATCCTGACGGTCGCTTTGCCGACATGGGCGTGGCTTGCACCGGCGCACGCCAACAGCATCACGGTATATAAGTGCAGCGCAACCAACGGCCAGGTCGTCTATCAGGGCACCCCGTGTGCTTATGGTCAGCAACAGCAGACCATGCAGCTTGAGGACAGCACACTCCCGTCATCGCCGGTACCGGCGCCGGAGCCGGGCAGTTCTACTCCTCATATCGCCGTTGCTCCGCCGCCACGGGTGCCGCCTCCGACACCACCACCTACGATGTATCGCTGCTACCGGGCCACCGATCACGCCTCCTATCTCAGTAATCATGGCAATCCACCGCCCTACTACGCCCCTCTCGCCATGACCGGCATCATCCCCACGCCCCTTGGTCATATCGCTCCGGGCCGCGTCCAGCCGAATGCGGCCATGATCGCCAGCCACTATGTGCTCGTGCAGGATCAATGCGTGCCCATGACACCGGAGGACACCTGCTCCGCGTTACGCGACCAGTACAACGAGAACGAGCAGAAGCTATCGCGCGCTTTCAAAAGCGATCAGCCGCCCCTGCTTGAGCGTGAGAAGGCATTACTCGCCCAGCTCAGTCATTGCTGAGCACGTCACGTCTGCGCAAGATCTAAGCAAGGTGATGCAAGTGTCTGTCAGGCAAGTGCAGCCAGGCGTTGTCCACAGGTTTGCCACCAAGCTTTCCCCAGCAACTGTGGAAAAGTCACACGAAGTGATTCGTTGACATATCTTCCGCGCGAGCCGGATTTAAAAGCCATAATTAAGAAACCCGCCGTCCACCGCCAACACTTGTCCAGTGATATAGCTAGCCGCGGGCAGGCAGAGGAAAGCGATGGCCGCAGCGACCTCTTCCGGTTCGCCAATACGCCGCAGGGGGGTGCGATCCAATACCTCGTCAAGATAATCCGAATCGGCCAGGGCAGGTTCGGAACGCTGGGTGCGGATGTACCAGGGCGCAACAGCATTGACCCGAATGCCATCCACTGCCCATTCCGCAGCCAGGTTGCGCGTGAGCTGATGCAAGGCCGCCTTGGTCATGCCGTAAGGAGAACCGGTACGCACGTGCGTGATGCCCGACACCGATCCAACATTGACGATCGCCGCATTCCCATGCTGAGCCAGGTACGGATGCGCGAGCCGGCACATTTCGTATGCGGAGAACAGGTTGTGTTCGAAAATGGCGCGGTATTCGTCCTCGTCATAGTCGAGGGTCGCCTTGGGCGTATTCCCGCCAGCATTGTTCACTAGAAGCGAAGGAGCCAGATCGAGATCGGCCACCCAGTCGAATACCGACAGCCGATCTTCCTCATCGCTCAGGTCGGCTGCGAAAGCCAATATGTCGATGTCAGGATAATCGTCTGCCAATTCCACGCGTACTTGTTCGAGATAATCATCCTCCCGCGCAACCAGCAGAAGGCTTGCGCCCAGTCCCGCCAGCTCGCGGGCTGCCGCATAGCCAATGCCTTTGCTGGCCCCCGTGATAAGCGCGGTATGGCCTTGCAATTGCCAAGCATCGATTCGACTGTTCATGCATAAAGCTTACACGAACGACTTGTCCATGGCCTCGTATGGCGGGACACTTGCAAGCTTGCTTATGGAGGTCATGTCATGAAAGTAGCCATTTCATTGCTGTGCCTGCTCACCCTCGCCGCTTGCAGCAACAAGCCGCCGGCTCCGCAATCCGACCCGAAGGCCGCGGCGACGCAACCCTCAGCACCGTGGGATGGCATGAAACAGGACGAACAACGCGCCAAAGACGTGCAGAAAATGGTCGATAAGCAAGCTGCCGCTCAAGCCAAGCAGATCGAGCAGCAAACACAATAGGCCAGACCAGGCAGATAACGATTTGGACGTCTGTACGTCCATGACTTGCCAGAGATGTCTGTTGCAGGCAAGGTTTGGAAATGAGCCCTGATAGCCTGCACCCTGAATCAACTCCTCTGTTGGACATCCGCGAAGCCAGCGTCATGCGCGGCGAGCGGTTGATCCTGGACCGACTCAACCTTCGCATCGATACCGGGCAGCACACCGCAATACTCGGTGCAAACGGCTCGGGTAAATCCACGCTGATCCGCCTGATCTCACGCCAGCTTTATCCGCTCGCCCGCCGCGACGGATCGTCGGCCGTCAAAATTTTTGGACGCGATCGGTGGGATGTAACTGAGTTGCGCAGTTTGATCGGCATCGTATCCCCCACGGTTCATCTGGATTACACCAGCGATTCCCCGCTGGAGGTATTCGATACCGTGGTCTCCGGTTTCTTCGCCGCGCGTGGCTTGGGTCTCGACCACCAAGTCACTCATGCCATGCGTGAGCGTGCGCTGGAATCGCTGGCGCAAATGGAAGCAACGGCGTTGATCGGGCGCGAGATGGCCACCTTGTCCACGGGCGAAGCGCGACGCGTGCTAATCGCACGGGCGCTGGTACATCGGCCTCGGGCCTTACTGCTTGATGAGCCCTGTACCGGCCTGGATCCCGCCAGCCGGCGACGCTTTCTGGAAAGCCTGCGCCAACTGGCGAAACGCGGCGTCACTCTCTTGCTCGTCACCCACCATGTGGAGGAAATCCTGCCTGAGATCGACCACATTCTCTTGCTGAAGGACGGCAAGACATTAAGTGAAGGAACGAAAGCCCATGTGTTGAATAGTGAGATGCTTACCGCCGCATTCGGAATGCGCATGCAGCTCGCGCAGCAAGGTGAGTATTACTGCGCCGCCATCGGGTAAGTAAAAACCGCGCCCAGTAGTCGCCCCGCCAGGAGCGGCACCATCGTGCCAGCGTATAGGCCTCCACCATCATGGCGCGGTGGCCTGCATGGCCTGATCGCGCCCATGCTTGCACCTTCATCGGCTGGCACGCTCGGCCGATGAGGGTCCACCCTCACTGAAATGTCTCCATCAATGCAGTGAGCAGAAGCAATAGGCGTACACGTTTGGCCGCCCAGCCTGCGCCGTACGCAGCATCCCCCATTCGGGTGCCAGGGCCGGTAATTGTGCGAACCAGCTTGGCAGCGTCACGCCATAGCTCTGCAGCCCGGAAATCATCGCATCCTGATTGAGGCTGACGAAGAAGCGCTGGAAGAAGCCCATCGGCGGCTCCTGATAACGCACGGCGTAGTGCTTGCCCAAATGGGCCAGGGCCGCGGCTTTCTGAACGGCGTCGCCAAGTCCGCCCAATTGATCGACAAGTCCTCGTTGCTGCGCCTGTGCGCCGGTCCATACTCGTCCCTGCGCTATGGCGTTGATCGCGTCGTAGGATTTGCCGCGCGCCTGCGCAACGCCGCCCACGAAATCGTGATAACCCTTGTCAATGATGGACTGGATCACGGTGCCCACCTTCGGATCCAGCGGACGCGTGATGTTGAACGCACCTGCCAAAGGAGTGGTTCCTACTCCGTCCGTATTGATGCCTATTTTGCTGAGCGCATTAGGTACCGTGTAATACATGCCGAAGATGCCGATCGAGCCCGTGATGGTGTCAGGTTCCGCATAAATCTGGTCGGCATTCATGGAGATCCAATAGCCGCCGCTAGCCGCAACATCGCCCATCGACACGACCACCGGAATACCGGCTTTACGCGTCAGCGCCACTTCACGCCGGATTTCTTCAGCCGCATAGACTTCACCGCCGGGTGAATTCACGCGCAAAACCAGCGCCTTCGTGCGCTTGTTTTCCCTGGCGCTACGGATCAGCGCTGCCGTGGACTCACCGCCGATTGAACCAGGCGGCTGTTCGCCGGATGAGATATCGCCTTCTGCCACCACAACCGTTACCGCAGGATCACCCAGCGTGTTGCGGCTCGGCAGACTTGCAACATATCGATCCAGGCTCACGCCTCGAAAGCCATGACCGTTTTTCCCGGCAGGTACTCCTTGCGAGTGAAGCATCCCTACCAACTCGTCGCGCGTCGCCAGTCCGTCGATCAGGTGTTCATCCAGCGCAAGCTGGGCGAGATTGCCCTGTGCGGCAGTGATGCGATCAGGCAGGTTATCGATATCTGCGCGCACTACCGCGGGATCGAGCTTGCGCAGCTTTGCTATCTGGGTGATGTAGTCGTCCCAAAGGCCGCCCATCCAGTAACTGTCCGCTTCCTTCGCTTCCGGTGAGGCGTGATCGAGCACGAAAGGTTCAGCGGCACTCTTGAATTGACCTTGGCGGAACAGGTAGACGCTCACGCCCAGCTTGTCGAGCAGATCTTTGTAAAAGAGGCGGTAGTTCGAAAGGCCCATAATGAACAAGCTGCCCTGCGGATCAAGCAGGATGCGGTCAGCATGCGCGGCCAGGTAGTACTGGAATTGATCAAGGTCGGAAGCCCACGCGATCACTGGCTTGCCAGATGCCCGGAAACGATCCAGCGCGGCGCCGACTTCGGTCAATCCAGCAAAACCTCCGCTCTGCAGATGCCCGGGATCCAGCACAATCCGTGTGATGTGCGGATCCTTTGCGGCTGCATCGATGGCATCCACCAGGTCGCGCAGCTGGACTTCTTTCGGCTCATTGCCGGACAACTTCGACAAGGCCCGCTGCATGGGGTTGATGCTGTACTGCTCGACCAGCCTCCCCTCCGGCCTCAACACCAGCACGCTATCGTCCTGAATGTCGTTCGCGTGCCGCGTTGCACCGACCGCCAGCATCAGCAACACCACGACCGCCAGAAAGGCAAAAAACACGGCGTTGAGAACGATCAGGCGAACTACATTGAGACCACGGCCAAACACTCGCAAAAAGGCCCAGAACCCATTCGGTTGTTGCGGCTGGCGCAAGGGCGGTGGGGTCGTCATAAATGGCATGATTCCTCGTAGTGATGCGCCAGCGTAGCCGGTCGCGCAACGTCGGTCATTACAGTCGGTTTCGTCGACTTGCCCGCGAGATCCGGTCCGTTTTCAAAGCCTGTTGCGATCGCCATGAAGTCCGCGTAGAGATCGTGGACAAGCTTCAAGGCATCGTGGCATCCGCCATGGCCGCAGCAACAGGGCCAAACGTACCGGATCGGCGCCGATGCGAACTGCGCCAGAAACGCACAAACAGCAGCAAGGCTGCCATGCTCAGGCCAGCAATCAAGCCCATCCAGATGCCACGGGCTCCCAGCCCGGCGTGGAATGCCAGCCACCAACCTACCGGCATGCCAACCATCCAATAGGCAAACAGGGTAATCGCCATCGGCACACGCGTGTCCTTCAAACCACGCAAGGCACCGTTGGAAGCCACCTGGATCCCGTCCGAGAACTGAAACAAACCGGCTAGCACCAGTAATTGCGCTGCCAGGTCGATAACCGTGTCGTCATGTGTATACAGGGACGCGATGAGGCGTGGAAATCCCAGCATGAGCCCGGCAGACAACGTTTGCGTTACCAAGGTGAGGCCGATGCCGCAGAAGCCGGCGTAGCGGACGCCGGACGTATCCCCACGGCCCACTGCATTGCCGACGCGTACCGTGATGGCCATCGCCAACCCCAATGGAATCATGAAGAACAACGACGCCACATTGAGCGCGACCTGATGGCTGGCCACCATGTCCTCTCCCATGGTTCCGATCAGCAACGCCGCGGCGACGAACAGCCCCGCTTCGGCCAGCAACGAGATCGTCATCGGTAAGCCAATGTGCAACAAGCGGCCAATACGCTGAGGGTTCGGTCGCTCGAAGCGATCGAACAATCCCAGCCCCCGATAATTGGGATGCAAAGCCACGTAGGTGCCGAACGCAAGCATTTCCAGCCAGAGCACCGTAGCCGTGGCGATACCGCAGCCGCGCGCGCCTTGCGGCGGCAAACCCAGCTTGCCGAACATGAAGACGTAACCCAGCGGTACCAGCAAGGCCAGACCGCCAAAACTGAAGTACATCGATGGACGCGTCAGCGAGAGCCCTTCGGACAGGCCGCGCAGGGCGAAATAACAGGTCAGCGCAGGGGCACCCCAGCTGATGGCATGCAGAAATTCGCCGACGCCGACATACAGGCTGGGCGAGACACCGATCAGCTTGATAAGCGGTTCTGCATGGCGTACGGCAAACCAGAGCAACGCGCCCATGGCCAAGGCCAGCCAGATCGCCTGATGGAATACTTCGCCGGCTTCATGCCTGCGGCCGGCGCCATCCAGCTGCGAGACGGAGGGCGGCACTGCCATCATCATGCCAATGCCACTGACGATGGCCAGTGACCAAATGCTCGCGCCCACCGCGACAGCGCCCAGCACGTGTGCGCTGACGTGTCCGGATAGCACGGCGTCAATCACATTGCTGCCGACGGCGGCAAGTTGGGCAAGCATGAGCGGCAGGGCCAGGCGCACAGTAGCGCCGATCTCCCGCAACACCCGCGCGCGGTCGATAGATAACGGTTTCATGGGTGAGATACTCCGCGGCCGCCTAGTGTACCGTGCGACACACCCCCCGCGCTTCCACGACCTGTTTCCCCCTCCGGCTCAACCTGCCAAGATGCGGCCCTGCATGGCAGGGGAGCCGACATGAAGGAAGTGACGTCATTCGAGGGTGTGCGCTGCGCTAATTGTGGTACGGCGCTGGAGGGCGAGTACTGCCATCATTGCGGTCAGTCTGTGCATAGCGTGCTCCGGCCTGTACACGGCTTGTTCGAGGAGTTCTTCGAAACTCTCCTGCATATCGACGGGCGCATTTTTCACACGCTGCCACCACTTTTCTTCAAGCCCGGCTTTCTCACGCTGGAGTATTTCAGCGGACGCCGTATGCGCTATATCGCCCCCTTCAGGCTGATGTTCGTGCTGTGCCTGCTATCGTTCTTTACTCTGCACCTGGCGACAGATGTGATCGCCCAGCGCATCGCCCAGCGCCACCAGCAGGCGGTGTTGATCGACAATGGTGACGATTTCACCAGGGCGCAAACAGCCAGCGAGGTCAACAAACAGCTCACGTACAGGCTGGACGCCCTGGAAGCGACCCGCGCGCTGGGCAATGCAGCCATCGTTGCGCAGGTAGACCAGACCGAGCAACAGCTGCGCGAACAGGCCAAACAACGATTGAGCGAACTGGGATCGCCGGCAGGCTCAGCGACCACCGCGCCATCCACCAAGGTGCCGGGAGAAGAAGCATCCAGGATTGCCCGCCCCCCCGTAAACATGAGCTGGCTTCCGAGTTTCGCCAATGAGCGCCTCACGGAACTGCGCAATCATTTGTTGCAAAACCTTCATGCACTTCGCCACGGCACAGCAAGCGAGCGCCAGGAAGCGGGCGAACGCTTCGCCGCCGGTGTCTATGGAGCGCTACCGGAAACGATGCTGGTACTGGTGCCCGTCTTCGCGCTGCTTTTGAAGATCTTCTACGTCTTCAAGCGGCGGCTATACATGGAGCACCTGATCGTTTCGCTGCACAGCCATGCTTTCCTGTTCCTGAGCCTGCTGCTGGTCGTCATCAGCGGAATGCTGTCCACCTGGCTCAAGCCGCACGCGGCCTGGGTGGGTTACGGGGTCGGTATGGCGCAGGCCCCGCTGCTGATATGGATGCCGGTCTATCTGCTGATCATGCAAAAGCGTGTTTATCGCCAGGGATGGGTCATGACCGTCGTGAAATTTTGGTTCGTAGGGTGGCTCTATCTGTGGCTGCTAGTGTTTGCGCTTATCACCGCCGCTGTACTTGGGCTGGCCCACTGATTGTCATTTTTGAGGGCCAAAAGCACGGTTTTGCACAGCGTCAAGGTATTGACATATGAGCGTATCGAGGGCGTGATCCCAAACGCGGGCGGCTCTCGGCGATGTCTCAAGTTATTGATATTTCTGTCTATTTTAAAGTGGTCAAAACTTGAACAGCTTGTCACAAGGGCCGATCTGATGCGCGAAAAAGGCCCCTCTCAACGGCGCATCCACAGACTTATCCACAACTCTTGTGGATAAGGAAAAAATCGTGGGTCCATGAGCTACTTAGCCGTGTTTCCTCGATGACAGAGAAGCAATCGGTTCCAACATCCCATCGCAACATCTTTCACCCATTTCCACCCCCCTCTGCAGATACACTCAACTCGATACCGGCTTCAGCACATCGCCATGCCATCCGTCCTCCGCATTGCCTTGCCGGTGCCGTTACCCACGCTATTCGACTACCTGCCTCCCACCCATGGCCATGCGATGGCCGGTTGCCGGGTGCTGGTTCCGTTTGGCCGTGGCAAGACGGTGGGCGTGGTCATCGAAACGGACGTTCCCACTCAGGTCGGCAGCGCGCGGCTGAAGCGCGTGTTGCGGATCCTGGACGATGCGCCTCTGCTCGACGCCGAATTAATGCAAACCGTCGCGTGGGCATCCGATTATTGGCTAGGCTCGCCAGGGGAGGCGTATGTCAACGCGCTACCACTGCTATTGCGTGAAGACAAACCGTTGCCGGACACCCATGAGCCCGCCTGGCGCCTGACCACTGCCGGGCACAGTGCGCTCGATGCAGGCAGCCGACGGGGTAGCAGCCGCGCGTTATTGCAAATCCTGGCCGAGAGTCCTTTGTCGGCGATCGAATTGGATACATTGCTCTCCGAATGGCGGCCGGCAGCACGCCGCCTGGCAGAAGCAAGCCTGATCGAGCGCGCAATCCTCACACCCTCACCGGAAAATTTGCCGGCGGGAAACAGTCCCGCTCTGCATGACGAACAGGCCCATGCCGTTGCGGAAGTGGCCAAAGCGTTCGGCCGTTTCCAAGCCTTTTTACTGGATGGCGTCACGGGCAGCGGCAAGACCGAGGTCTACTTGGCATTGATCGAACGCATGCTGGCGCAAGGCAGACAAACCCTGCTGCTGGTACCGGAGATCGGTCTGGCGCCCCAGACAGTGCGACGCTTACGTGAGCGACTAGGTGTGCCGGTTGAGGTGCTGCATTCCAATCTCGCAGAAGGCGAGCGTGCGCGGGCCTGGCTGAGAATGCGCTCAGGCGAGTCCAAGGTAGCCTTGGGAACGCGTTCCGCCGCATTCGCCCCATTGCCCCAGGCCGGCCTGATCATCGTGGACGAGGAGCATGACAGCGCCTACAAGCAGCAAGAAGGGTTCCGCTATCACGCACGCGATCTTGCGCTGGTGCGTGGCCGTGCACTGCAGGTGCCCGTGCTGCTCGGCTCTGCCACGCCTTCGCTGGAGAGTCTTGCCAACGCCGCGGCCGGGCGCTATGAGGCACTTCATCTGCGCTCGCGTCCCATCGCTACACAGCCAACCCGCGTGCAGATCGTGGACATGCGCGCGCAGCGGCTGGAACACGGATTGTCACCGGCGTTGCTGCATGCCGTCGAGGAAACAGTGGCACGCGGGGAACACGTGCTGGTGTTTCGCAACCGGCGCGGCTACGCACCCGTCCTGCTATGCCATGCCTGCGGTTGGCATGCAGAATGTCCGCGTTGCGAGCGTCCGCTCACTGTGCATGCCGCATGGCAAAAATTGGTCTGCCATCATTGCGGTGATCAGGTTCCCGTGCCATCTGCCTGTCCGACCTGCGGCGATAAGGCATTGAGACCCCAAGGCCAGGGCACGGAGCGGTTGGAAGAGGCGCTGGCTGCACGCTTTCCACAAACACCCGTATTGCGCATCGACCGCGAAACAACGCGGCGCCGCGATGCGTTCGAAAAGCTGCTGGACAATCTGCAGCCTGATGCACCGGCCATCCTTGTCGGTACACAGATGCTGGCCAAAGGTCACGACCTGCCTAATCTGACCTTGGTGGCCATTGTTGGGGTGGATGAGGGTTTGCTCAGCGTCGACTTCCGTGCTGCAGAGCGGCTGGCTCAACTGGTCGTGCAAGTCGCCGGACGCGCGGGGCGTGCGCATAAGCCGGGACGCGTGCTACTTCAGACGCATTATCCCGATCATCCGCTCCTGCTCACGTTGCTTACACAAGGTTATGCCAGAGCCGCCGCCGATCTGCTGACGGAGCGGCGGCAAACCAGACTGCCGCCTTACGGGCATCAAGTGCTGCTGCGGTGCGAAGCCCATCAACGAAGCGCAGTCGATAGTTTTTTGTCCGAGGCTCGCGCAGCGTTGCCCGATATCGAGAATCTGCAGGTCGCCGGACCGATGCCGGCGCCGATGGCACTGCGTGCCGGCAAGCAACGTGGCCAGTTATTGATCGAATCCGTCAGCCGTCGCGATTTGCACGCGGCGATGCGCCCATGGTCGGCGCAACTCATCCGGTTACCCAGCGCACGCAAAGTGCGCTGGTCGCTGGATGTCGATCCCATCGATCTTTATTGATCTTGCCAAGTCGCCTTATGTAGAGACATGTCTAGGCCGTACCCCGTGCATGAGTCGCACTAACCGCCGTAGCAGGCTGCTCGCGGCCGTGAACGATGCTGAAGACCACCGGCACGAACAACAGCGTGGCAGCGGTGGCAAACAGTAGGCCACCTATCACGGCACGTCCTAACGGCGAGTTCTGCTCTTGCGTCAGCGCCATCGGCAGCATGCCAATGATCATGGCCAGTGCCGTCATGCAGACCGGACGGAAACGCGTGAAACCCGCTTCCAACGCCGCTTTCACCGCATCGCCGTGCTCGGCCAGCCGTTCGCGCGCAAAACTCACCACCAGAATCGAGTTTGCGGTCGCCACGCCCATGCACATGATGGCGCCAGTCAGTGCCGGTACCGACAGCGTGGTATGCGTGATGAACAATATCCACACGATTCCCGCCAGCGCCGCCGGCAATGCAGTGATGATCACAAACGGATCCAGCCACGATTGGAAGTTCACTACGATCAGCATATAGATCAGCACAATCGCGCCCAGCAAGCCGAACAGCAAGCCGGAAAACGCCGTGTTCATAGCTGTGACCTGACCTAGCAACCGTACGACAGCGCCCTTCGGTCGATCCTTCGCAGCCTGGTCGAGCACATGCTGGATATCATCCGATACTGCGCCAAGGTCACGGCCTTGCACCGATGCGTAGACGTCGAATGACGGGGCAATGTTGTAGTGCGAAACAACTGCCGGACTCGAAGTAGGACGGATCGTCGCCAAGGCACCAAGAATCTGTTTCGCACCGGTCGTCGCGGATGTGATCGGCAAGCTTCGCAGAGCCGCCAAGCTATCCATGCGGTACTGCGGCGTTTGCGCCACCACCGCATAGGACACGCCATTGGCATGATTCAACCAGAACGTAGGCGCCACCTGCAGGCTGCCGGCCAGCGATGCCACCATGCTATTGGTAACGTCATGCTCCGTGATACCCAGTTCATCGGCGCGAACACGGTTGACGTCAACGTCCAATTGCGGAGCGCCTGTCGACTGCTGCAAGCGTACATCGGCGATCCCGGGAATCATCCGCATCGCCCGCAACAAGCGAATGGCATAGGCCTGATTGGCCGCAGTGTTACGACCAGAGACCTTCACGTCCAACGGTGCAGGCGCACCGAAGTTCAGGATCTGGCTCGCCATGTCCGCAGGTAGGAACGCAAACGTAGTGCCCGGGAATTCGCGTGGCAGTACGGTCCGCAATGTCTTGACGTAGGCATCGCTAGGGCCATGATCGGGCTTGAGCAAAACCTGGATGTCGCCATCCTGTGGCCCGATCGTGCCGCTGCTGTTGTACACCATGTTGGTGCCACTCAAGGGTAAGCCAATGTTATCGATGATTCCATCCAATTCGTTGGGTGGTACGACATGGCGAATGGCATTCTCGATGTGATCGAATTCCGCCGCGGTGTCTTCGATGCGGGTTCCTATCGGCGCACGTACGTGGATGGCAATCGCCCCGGCATCGGTCGTCGGAAAGAAGTCGCGTCCCAGAAAAGGGACAAGCGCAAAGGATGCCACCACGACGCCGAGAAAGCCCAGCACAAACCGCCCGCGCGCCTCCAGCGCCAACGCAAGGGTGCCGTAGTACGCATCACGGATCTTCGCGAAACGATGTTCGAAACCTTGCTGGAATGACACCAGCATGCGACGCAACATACCTCGCCGCATCGCCGGGTGCTGATCGCCCTCATGATGGTTGATGTAGGCGTCTTCCGGATGATCGCCCGCGCCACCTTCCGCAAAGTGCGGCTTGAGCAAATACATCGCCATCGTTGGCACCAACGTACGCGACAGGATGAAGGACGAAATCATCGCGAAGATGACCGCCAACGCCATCGGGCGGAACAAGAATCCCGCAATGCCATTGAGCATGAACATCGGTACGAACACGATGCAGATGCAAAGCAGTGACACGAAGGCCGGCGTCACGATCTGCTTGGCACCATCCATGATTGCGGTATGTACATCCTTGCGTTGCTCAAGATGCCAGTTGATGTTTTCGATAGTGACGGTGGCGTCGTCGACCAGGATACCCACCGCAAGGGCGAGACCGCCCAAGGTCATGACATTGAGGGTTTGCCCGAAGGCGGCCAGCAACGCGATGGCCGACAGCACGGCAAGTGGAATCGATACAGCGATGATGACGGTCGAACGCCAGCTACCCAGAAACACCAGGATCATCACGGAAGTGAGCAGCGCGGCAATGATGCCTTCGCGGGCTACGGAAGCAATCGCGCCCCGCACGAAAATGGACTGATCGCCGAGCAATTTGATCTTCATGGATTTCGGCAGTGTCTCCTTCGCCAGCGGTAAAAGCTTCTTGATACCTGCCACCACCGCCAACGTTGAAACATCACCACCTTTGAGGGCCGGCATGAGTACGGCGCGATGACCATCCACCCGGACCACGTTGTTTTGGGGTGGCGAACCATCTCGCACATGCGCCACCTGGCCAATGGTGATGGTTGCACCATCGACGGTCTTGATCGGCAAATTGTTGATTGCCTCGATGGCCCTTGGGCTGTCGTTGAGTTCGACGGTGTATTCGTAATCGCCGATCTTGATCGTACCGACTGGCAAGATCTGGTTCTGCGCCGCCAGCGCATTGCCGACATCCTGGGCAGAAAGTCCTTTTGCCGCCAGCGCCTGCGGATCAAGATCCAGCATGATCTGACGCTGCTTACCGCCATAAGGCGTAGGAATCGCCACGCCGGCTACCGATATCAACATGGGCCGCAAGAAGTTCTGCGCGTAATCTCGAATCTTCTGCTCGCTGAGTTTCGTGCTCGACATGGCCATCTGCAAAATCGGCACGGTGGAAGCGTTGTAATTGATGATCTGCGGCGGTGTGATGCCAGGCGGCATCTGCTTTAACACCGTCTGCGAAATCGACGTCACCTGCGCCGTTGCCGTGCGAATGTCTACGCCGGGCTGGAAGAAAATCTTCACCACGCCGATGCCCGGCAAGGATTGCGATTCGATGTGCTCGATATCGCTTACCGTCGAAGTCAGTGAACGCTCGTAGTAATAGACCACGCGACCGGACATCGCGGCTGGCGACAGGCCGTTGTACGACCACACTACGCTGATGACCGGGATGCCGATATTCGGAAAGATATCGGTAGGTGTCCGCAAGGCGGCCAGGGGGCCGACTATCAGGATGAACAACGCCAGCACGATGAAGGTGTAAGGGCGCGCGAGCGCAATGCGGACCAGACCCAACATAACGATGATTCCCGTAATGCGGTAATAACAGTATCGCGCAAACGAAGCGTTGCATCCGTTCAGTGGTCGCAACAATTCAGGTTAATTGCGCTGCTCTTTATTCCCGTTTGTATGTGAAAAAGAAAAGTTTGATACGCAACAAAACTCTCTCTCCTCCACAACAGCTGAAGAGAGCGGCGAAGACCGACGCGGCCGTTTTTAGCGTGTGCCGGTCTTCTCAGGCATGGCGACTTTAGCCGTCGTCGCACCCATACCTACACTGTCGCGTGACCAGCCACCGCCCAGTGCACGAATCAAATCCACGCTAGCCTGCAGCCTTCGCGTACGAATGGCCTCCGCATTGCGTTGCGCGGAAAGCGCAGCCGTCTGAGCGGTGACCACATCGAGGTAATTTACGATGCCTTCGCGATAGCGATTGGTGGCGATGGTCAAGGTCTGCTGTGCAGCAGTAAAAGCCAAATCTTCCTGCCTCGCCTCGACACCGAGCTGCTGCAATAGCGCCAGGTCATCTTCCACTTCGCGGAAGGCATCGAGCACCACCTGCCTATAATTGGCCGAAGCTTCAGCAAACTGTGCGTGTGCTTCGCGCAACTGGGCACGTCGCAGGCCAGCGTCGAAAATATTCAGTGTCGCCAAAGGCCCTAATGCCCAAAAACGATTGCCGATGCCTAGCAGATTGTCCAAACCGGTATTCTGGAAACCATAACTGCCGGACAAGCTCACGTCGGGAAAGAACGCCGCGCGTGCCACACCGATGCCCGCATTGGCCGCAAAGACTCGCCGTTCCGCAGCAGCGATATCCGGACGGCGCTCCAGCAAGGTAGAAGGTACGCCAACCGGTGTGAGCGGAACCTGCAATGGATCCAGCTCAGGTGCGATCGAGAAGCTTGAGGCAGGCATGCCGACCAGGCTAGCGATAGCGTGCTCGGCAAGTGCGCGCTGCGCCAACACATCCGTCACCTGCGCTTGCGCATTATCAAGCTGTGTTTGCGCACGCGACACGTCAAGACCCGAAGCAACGCCACCGCTATGGCGGTTCTCGGTGAGTATCAGCGCGCGCTGATAGGCTTTCAAAGCATCCTGGAGAATGCGCACCTGAATATCGTAGCCGCGCAATCGAACGTAATTATTGGCGAGCGAAGCTTCGAGGCTCAGCTTGGCTGAAGCAAGATCAGCCTGGGATGCCTGTGCCAACGCGCCTCCCTGACTGACTTCGTTACGGATTCTTCCCCAGAGATCCAGATCGTAGTCGGCTTCGACACCTACCGTATCGCTGTCGTACTCGTTTGGCTGATTGGCTCCACGCAGCGGGCGATTGTTCGACTGACGCGCACGTAGCGGACTGGCCAAGGCATTAAGCTGGGGGAACAATCCCGCGCTGAGCTGGCTCTCGAATGCACGCGCCACGTCGTACCTGGCCAACGCAGCGGCCAAACTGGGATTTTGTGCGTCAAGCTCTGACTCCAGCTGGTTAAGCGTGCTGTCACCGTAAACCGCCCACCAGTTGCCGCGCGCGTTCTGATCCGATGGCGCAGCGACTTTCCACGCAGTATCACCTTCCTTGAAGCTTGCCGGCATCGGCGGCAACGTCGGCGCATGGTAGGCCGGCGCCAGCGAGCAGCCGCCGAGTATCAGCGTGGCAGCCAGTGCAGCAATCCATCGGTCAGCATGCCGGTTCACCCGTGCTTCTCCGTATCTTGCGCGGCCAGATTCTGATTCGTGTCTGTTTCCACTTGCACCTTGTCTCCATCCATCAGCGAGTCAGGCGGATTTTCAATCACGCGATCGGAAGGAATGAGACCTTGATCGATCTGCAAGGTCTGCCCGAGGTCTACTGCGATGTGCACGTCATGCAGATGAGCCCGCCCATCGGGACCAAGCACCGCTACTTGCGGACCATGGGAGCGGAAAATCAGCGAGCTTGCGGGCACGCTGACCATATGCGGATCGACTGGCAGGCTAAGATGCACATCGGCGTAGTCACCGGGCTTGAGCTCGCCATCGCTATTATCGGCAACAAATTGCGCCAGCAGACTGCCGGAATTTTGGTTGATCGCATCGGAACTGCCGAGCAGAGTCGCCTGGAATGTGCGTCCCGGCAGCTCAGGAATGCTAAGTGTCACTTTCATTCCAGGCTTGATCCCATTCGCCTCGACTTCCGGAACCGGCACATACAAGCGCATGCGACTGGTATCGGCCACCTTGAAAAGCTCCGGTCCGCTTTCGTTGTTGGCGGTAATCAAGTCACCCACATCGGTGCGGCGGGCAGTGACCACGCCGTCAAACGGAGCCACGATCTTCTTGAACGTTTCCAGAGCATTTAACCGGTCGACGTTAGCTTTGGCGGCTAGCACGGTGGCCTGCGCTGCCTCGGCTTCACCGCTCTTTTCATCGGCTTCCTGCTTGGAAACCGAATCGGATGTAAGCAAATGTTCCCAGCGCTTCGCCGTAATATTGGCGAGATTGGCATCCGCCTGTGCCTTAACCAGTACTGCCTTGGCCTGTTCCAATTGCTGATCGAGTTCAGGGGTATCGATGGTGGCAAGCACGTCCCCGGCCTTTACCTTGTCACCGATGTCCTTGTACCAAGCTTTCAGATACCCCCCCACCCGCGCATGGATAGGCGCGCTGTACCACGCTTCCAGATGACCAGGCAGCGTTATCAGATGTTCCTTGGCGGGATCCATCTCAGGAGCCAGACGCACGCTTGGAATGAGTTGTGCATCGGTCCACTGCACCAACTCATGGTGCTCGTGGTAGCGAATGAACAAGCCAAGCGCAACAGCGAACAACGCAAGCGCTGCGCCGCCTATGCCGACGGCTTTGAGGTGCTGCGGTTTTTGTGCAACTTGCACAGGGGCTGGATTATGCGACATGGGGAAGTCCCGCAATGGAGTTCAAATCAGTGACGTGCTGCGCGCGGTCGTGAGCGGCGCCGAAGACTACCGGTGCGAACAGCAGTTTGGCGCCGGCAAACCGTAGACCGCCCACGCCGATGTTCGGAAAGGTATCGGCAGACGTCCGCAAGACGCGCAAGAGGCCAACTACCGGGATGAATAGCGCTAGGACAACGAAGGTGTAGGGGCAGGCGGATGCGATGCGAACCAGACCCAGCATGCGGGGCTTCCAACTAGCGTGAACAGTGGCCGCTATTATTCTTTATCGCTGCATCGCAGCGCCTTTCACTGCGATGAAGATTGTTTAATTCATGAAAGATTTTTAATGAAACAAAAGCCCGTCCTCTTGAAGCACCAGAGGCCGAGCTTGCAAAATCCAGGGTTGCACCCCACGCCTCAAATCCCCCCACAGGGCAGCGCGCTGACTACGTGGTCATGGCGACGCAGGCAGCCCTATTCGCTATGGCGCGACGTTAAGCAGACGGCACGTCATCACCATCCGTGTGCCGGTGTGGTCGCCTTCGATACGCAAATCAAAGTCATGGAGCTTTGCGATCGCGGCCACAATGCTCAAGCCAAGACCATGTCCCGTTGTGCCATTGCGACCGCTATCCCCTCGATAGAATCGCCGCCAGACTGCATGGCGCTGTTCCTCCGGAATGCCTGGGCCGCTGTCCGTGACTTCGATATGCGCAAGTTCTGGGCTTACGCCCACCGCGCTTAGCGCGACCTGACCACCGTTTGGCGTGAATTTGATGGCATTGCTGACCAGATTTCCGATCGCCTCGAACAACAAGTCGGCATCGGCATGTATCACCAGTCCAGGCTCTGCTTGCAACGTGAACTGCAACTGCTGATCTTCAGCCAGGGGGGCGTAGAGCTCGTACACGTGTTGCAGCGTCTGCCCAACATCGACCGCAACAAAACCCTCGCGCCGCCGCCGGTCTTCCAGCTCTGAGATGCGCAGTAGTGCGCGGAATCGCGCAAGCACTTCATCAACGTCGCTGACACACCGGCCAATCAGCGCAGCACGAGGGTCGTCTTCGCTCATTTGCTGCTCGGCCCGATATAGCTGCGAACGCAGGCGCGTGAGTGGAGTGCGCAGATCATGGGCGATGTTGTCGCATACACCTTTGACCTCGCCCATCAATCGCTCAAGCTGGTCCAGCATGTCGTTGACGATGGCCGCGAGCCGATCAAGCTCGTCACCGCGATGACTGACCGGTAGGCGCTGGCGCAGATCCCCCTGCATGATGGGTTGGGTAGCCGATTCGATCTGGCGAATGCGTCGGCGCGGTGCGCGATTGAGGATCAGGCCACCGATCAGGCCCGGCACGAGCGTGAATGAAAGTCCCCACCACAACGCATGCAGGATGATGCCTCCAACCCGGGCAGCAATGCGTGTGGTATGTGCAAGCACCAGCACCTGACCATCTTGTACGTGGGCAGCAATGACCGAAAGTTTTGCGGTGGGGGGTGCAAACGGCCCCGGAACAACTTCTTGAGTTGGCAGCCGTATCGATGAGGGTGAATCCACCTTCAGGCCTGCCGGCATTTGCTGGATGTCGCCGTATTGCCATTTGCCATGCTTATCGAACAGGCCCCATGCGTTGTAGTTCGTGCGTTCCAGAATGACGTAGTCATTCAGCGCAACAAGCATGTGATCTTCATCCAGACTACGGAGATAGCTGATCTGCTGTTTGAGCTGCAGATCGGTACGCGTTTCGAGATAGTGCAGGGTCTCCCAATAAATAGAACCCAACAGGACCATGCCCCATATAACGAAAAACACCCCGTACCCGAGCAAAAGGCGCGACGTGGTGGCACGCCAGTGAATCGAGAGGTTCTTAGCCAAGGCGATATCCCGATCCGCGGACGGTACGGATCAACGACGGCTCGCCCTCCCCGTCGACCTTGCGGCGCAGACGTGCAATGTGCACGTCGATGAGGTTGGTACCGGGATCAAAACGCAAGCCCCATACACTTTCAAAAATCATCGCGCGGGTCAGCACCTGTCCGGGATAGCGCATCAGAAATTCCAGCAGCCGGTATTCGGTGGGTAACAGCGTCAACTCGCGGCTGCCGCGTCGTGCTGTCCGGCTGATCATGTCCAGTTCGAGTTCGGCGACGCGTAGCTTGGTCTGCGCAGGCTGCTCCTGCCGATGGCGGCGCAGAAGCACTTCGATACGAGCCGCCATTTCGTCTGGCGCGAAAGGCTTGGTGAGGTAATCGTCCCCGCCGGCGCGCAGGCCACGCACGCGCTCGTCCACGTCTCCGAGGGCGCTGATCATTAAGACCGGCGTCGCAATGCCTAACTCGCGCAGCTGCTTTACCAGCGTCAAACCATCCATGCCAGGCAGCATGAGGTCGAGCGTAATAGCGTCATAGTGCGGCTCTTGGGCGCGCTGCATACCCTGCGCGCCGTTATGCACGCGATCGGCACTGATACCATGCGCAGCCAATTCCAGCACGATCTCGCGTGCGGTGATTTCGTCGTCTTCGATGACCAGGATGTGAGGCATGGGCGTCCGGGCGTTGCAATCCACGCGGGACTTAAACACAAAACGGCCTCCGCGAGGGAGGCCGTAGGAAAGCTCGTCAGTATCGCTTCAGGCCGCGAACAGACCGCGCATCTTTTTCATCGCGTTGGCCTCGACCTGGCGGATACGCTCGGCAGACACTCCGTACTCATCAGCCAGATCCTGCAGGGTGGCCTTTTCCTCATTCAGCCAACGGCGCTGGATGATGTCGCGCGAACGTTCGTCCAGCTTCTGCAGCGCGGCGGAGAGCGTCTCGAGCTGATTGTCGGACTGGTCGGCATCCGCCACGTTCTCGTAAGGATCGGCACCTTCATCAACCAGGAACGCTTCGGGTGCCGGCTTGGCATCTTCTTCCGCGTCCGCCGGTGCTTCGAAGCCGATGTCACGGCCCGACAGACGCGACTCCATCTCGCGCACCGTCGCCTCCGGCACGCCAAGATCCTTGGCGACCATGCGCACTTCTTCGGCGTTCATCCAGCCGAGGCGCTTCTTGCTCTTGCGCAGATTGAAGAACAGTTTGCGCTGCGCCTTGGTGGTCGCGACCTTGACGATGCGCCAATTGCGCAGGATGAATTCATGCATTTCGGCGCGAATCCAATGCACGGCAAAACTGACGAGGCGTACGCCCTGGTCGGGATCGAAACGCTTGACCGCCTTCATCAGGCCGATGTTGCCTTCCTGAATGAGATCGGAGAGCTGCAAACCGTAGCCGCTGTACCCGCGCGCCACGTGTACCACGAAACGCAGATGCGACATCACTAGCTTGCGAGCAGATGCCAGATCGCTTTCTTGGTGATACCGGCGCGACAGATCCTGCTCTTCCTCTTGGCTGAGCACAGGGATGCGATGGACGGCCGAGATGTAGGCATCCAGACTGCCAACGACGCTGGGAACCGGCAAATTGGCCGTCACCAAGGCTTGGGACATGTTGGAACCTCCTGAAGTGGGGTGAGCTTAGCACTCTGGTAATTAGAGTGCTAAAGGTGCCAGCAAGTTCCGGCGCCTTTTATGTACCGAATAGTACACGAATAGCCAGGCCTTGTCCATGTCCATGGGTGCCAGGGCAAGGGGCTTCAAGCATGACTTTTGGGGAGTGAATGCTGGGTCGGAACCACAGCTTCGGCCGCCCACGGACTCTCAACACTCACCCAGCCGGGCTCGCGGCGGTAAGGACCAATCGATGGGAGCTTGCCCCTGGCCCTGCAAATAACGGTTGGCCGCCGAAAAGTGCCCACAGCCAAGAAACCCACGATGCGCCGACAGTGGCGACGGATGCACTGACTTGAGTACGGCATGGCGGCGGGTATCGATCAACTGACCCTTTCGTTGGGCGTAGGAACCCCACAGCATGAACACCAGACCTTCCCGCTCCCGGTTAAGCGCATCAATGGCTGCGTCGGTGAAACCCTCCCAACCCTTGCCCTGGTGGGAGGCCGGCAGACCGCGCTCGACCGTAAGCACGGCGTTGAGCAAGAGCACGCCCCGATCTGCCCAAGGGGTAAGACACCCATGGTCCGGCGCAGGAATGCCAAGGTCGCGCTCGATCTCCTTGAAGATGTTCACCAGCGAAGGTGGCGGCGGCACGCCCGGCCTCACTGAAAAGCACAGGCCGTGGGCCTGGCCGGGGCCGTGATATGGATCCTGGCCCAGGATCACGACACGCACCGCTTCGAACGGCGTGTGCTTGAACGCATTAAAAATTTCAGGTCCCGGCGGATAGATCACTTTGCCGGCATGCTTTTCGGCCCGGAGAAATTCAGATAGCGCGCGCATTTCCGGACGCTGAAGATAATCGCCAATGCGGCTTTTCCAGGAGGGCTCCAGCTTGATCCGCTCTTCGTCGTTCATCGGTAAAATATGAAATCCATGTTGTTCGATGCCGTCCGCTTCCATCCCGAACACGAATGATAGAGCGAGAGGCCCATCAGGACATGCCTACACTCTCGCGGGCGCGCAGATGCTGCGCTACACGCAGCTGGAATAACAGTTTGGTGACTAGCAATTTTTCCTCAACGGGTTTTTCCACCAAGTCATTGGCGCCTGCACGAATCAGGGCAGCCTGGTTCTCCGGATTCTCATCACCCGTCATGACCAGCACAGGCAATTTTCCCTTGCCATAGTTGAAATCCGAACGGATGAATCGCAACAGGTCACCACCGGTGAGATCGCCCTTGAGGCTGACATCAGTCAATACAACGTCTGCACCTACCCCACCCTGCGCGCGCGCTGTTTCAAGCAGCGTCAACGCGTCCTCCACGCTCACAACGTGGCGGACAGTCAGCCCAATCTTCTCCAGCATGCGGCGTGTGGCAAGCGCAACGACTCGGCTGTCCTCCACATAGAGCACCACTCCGTCAGCAGCACTTTCGGGACGTACATATCCTCGAATGAACTCCGCCAAGGCCTGGAAGCCGAGCGACTTATCGAAATAATCAGTGACATGTTCGCCTAGCGAGCGACGATGCAGGCGATCGTCCACATCGCCTGACACCACGACGATCGGGACATAGATTTGCGGTGCAGATTCGCGCACATAGCGCGCCAGCTCCAAACCATCCATGTCAGGCAAACGCAGTGCGACGGTAATGAAATCGAACACACCGCCAGCCAGCAGTTGATGCGCCTCGGCACCGGTGCCGCATCCCACTACCTCAGCCTGCGGCCACTCTTTTTGCACCACGCGCGCGATCAGCTGACGAACAACCTTGGAACCATCTACCACCAGCACGCGCGGCGCTGTGTTGAGGTCTCGGCTACTGATGCTTGCATTCATCAAAAACCCCACCATCCCGATCAAGCGTGGCTTCCGTGCTCATGCTTCGGCAAGCGCCCCCTGCGCCCGTAGCACATTTGCTTATAGTGCCTCAGGATACCGGCAAAGGGTTGCGAACCGCTTCACTGCCTGTTGCAGCCTGTTACGCCGCTCGGCGTAGCTGCCATGCACTCACCAGGCGCGCCCCCAACCAGCCAAGGAGCGCCGCCGCTACCGGCACAGCCAGCAGCAGCCACGGCGGCAAGCCCCCTACATGTAGCTTCCCTCCGTAAACCTGGCTGAGGCGCGCCACAGGATCAGCCAATGCAGCTTCGATCGCCAACGCGAGCGCAACGGCTAGCACACCGCTAAACAATCCGTACCAGACTCCCGCATAAAGATAAGGGCGACGCACGAAGGCACGACTGGCACCGATCAGTTTCAATACGCCGATTTCCTCGGCACGGCTGGTGATATCCACTCGCACGGTGTTGCCAACTACCAGCAGCACCGCCAGCGCGAACAATCCACCCAAGATGATGACGGCGCGATTACCAACCGCCAGCAAGGCATCCAGACGTTGCCGCCATGTGCCGCTGTCCTGCACCATGTCAACGCCTTGCATGCCGCGAAGGTCATCCACGAGATGGTCTGCAGCGTCGGCAGTAATGCCGTCTTGCGGCTGCACTTCGAGTACATAAGGCAGCGGATTGTCGTCGAGCGCATGCAACGCCGCCGAGAAACCTTGCATCTTGCTCAGCTCATCCATGCCTTGCTGAGGCGACTTGATGGTGACGTGGCTGACTCCGTCATGTTGCCCGATCTGCTTGGCGAGCAGTTGCGCATTGCTGATCACTTGATCAGGTTTGAGGAAGACATTGATTACCTGATTGCGTCCCAGCGCGTCGCCCAGCGACTGCACATTCGAAAGCAGCAGAAAAAACGCCAAGGGCAACGCCAGCGCCAAGCCCATGACTGCGATGGTGAGCAAACTACCCACTGGCTTCGACGCAAGCCGGCGCAAGCTCGCTGCAGCGCTCCAGCCATGATGCTCTCGCCAGCTGGAAACAGGTCTACGATGGCTCCGTTCGCTGCGAGGAGGCGGCGCCGGCTGAGTCTCGGTCGAGGCGCTCATAGCACCTCCTCGGCCGCGACGTCGGCCACGAGACGACCATGATCAAGCACGATCACCCGTTTTTTCATGCGCTTGATCAAGGGCAGATCGTGACTGGCGATCAACACGGTAGTTCCTACCTGCTGAAACTCCGCAAACAAGGCCATGATTTCCACTGCCAGCTGCGGATCAAGATTACCGGTCGGCTCGTCCGCAATCAGCACACTCGGCTTGGCGACAATGGCGCGGGCGATGCCTACGCGCTGCTGCTCACCGGTCGACAACGAAACAGGCAATTGACGCTCATAATCGAGCAGACCCACTTTCTCCAATGCAGCGCGTACCCGGCGCCCGCGCTCCTGCGGCGTGATACCACCAATCACCAGCGGCAATTCGACATTGGCAAAAACAGTACGGTCCATGAGCAGGCGATGATCCTGGAACACCATTCCCAGGCTGCGGCGCAGCTTCGGAATACCACCCTGGCCGATCTTGGAAAGATTCTGCCCATCGAGGGCGATATATCCATGCGAAGGCCGTTCGATCAGCGCCAGCAGTTTGAGCAATGTGCTTTTACCGGCGCCCGAATGCCCCGTCACAAAGGCCATTTCTCCCTTGGCAACCTCGAACGTAAGCTGCGAAAGGGCCTCATGTCCCCCTTCATAACGCTTGCCGACCTGATCGAAGCGGATCACCGCGTTCCCCGTATTTCACCCGAATATGGCGGCAAGGATAAGGGAACGACCGGGGTTATGTGCATCCTCGCCGAATGCATCGTCGTATTTTCCCGGCAATGCGTGCGGAGGTTCAGCGTCCGGTAAACAGCCGCGCCAAGCGTTGGAAGAAACCTTGCTTCTTGGGAGCTGTTTGTTCGCCGGAGGGCGACTGCGCCACAACCTGCCGTGACGGCCGATTATTGCTGGCAGCAGCGGAAGCGTTGACAGCCACGTCGGTCACCGGCCCACTGCCGGAACGGTGACGGCCACGGCCACCCCGACGACGGCGCTTGCCTTGACCGTTCGACACACCCTCCTGCGAAGGTGCCGGGCTTGATGCGGCCTGAATACCACCGCCCGACTTGGGCGCCGCGGATTCCGCACGCGGTGTGCTATGGCGAGGACGACTGTCGCGGCGCTGTTCCTGCGCACCCGGGCGTTCGCCTCTACGTCCACCACCAGCATTGCGACGACGCGACTCTCCGGATTTGGGGCCCTCAGTATTGCGAGGCGTGACCTTGTCGCCGAAGGCTGCACTGTCGGCTGCGGCATCGGCGGCGAATTGTGCATCCACCTGCTTCGGTTCCGGCATCACCAGCAATGCCGGCTCCATCGTCGCCACGGGAATCTTCTGACCGATGTACTCCTCGATATCCGGCAAGGACATCGCGTACAGGTCACAGGCAAAACTGATGGCATCGCCTTCGGCACCGAGACGCGCCGTGCGCCCGATGCGATGCACATAATCTTCCGCATCCTGCGGCAGGTCGTAATTGAATACATGGCTGACCGCCGGAATGTGCAGGCCGCGAGCGGCTACATCCGTGCATACCAGCACGTCGAGCTGACCATCCTGGAACCGCTGCAGCAGCTTCTGGCGCTTGAGCTGCGGCACGTCGCCGGACAAGGCACCTACCCGATAACCCTGCCTTTTTACACGATCGGTGATCCGCTCCGCCGCCGCCTTGGTATTGACAAATATGATGCTGCGCGACGCTGCTGCACGCTCCAGCAGGTTCAGCAGCAGCGGCATCTTCTCTTCCTTGGCCGGGAAATAAACCTGCTGCCGCACGCGATCGGCGGTGACATTGTCGGTTTCCACTACCAGCTTTTCGGCATTGTGCATATGCTCGTAAGCGAGCTCGAGCACGCGATGCGAAAGTGTCGCGGAGAACAACAGCACCTGGCGCTGTTCGCGCACAGGCAGCCGGCGGAAGATAAAGCGAACGTCCTTGATGAAGCCGAGATCGAACATGCGATCGGCTTCATCGATCACCATGACCTCGACGCCGGTGAAACCGAAGACGTTCTGCTTGTAGTAATCGAGCAGTCTCCCCGGGGTGGCAATGATGATGTCGCACCCATCCTTGAGCAGTTGCCGTTGCTTGTCGTAGTCCACTCCGCCGTAGATGAGCGCGGTGCGTAGCCCGGTATAACGCCCGATATTCCTGGCGTCCTTTTCAATCTGGATGGCCAGCTCGCGCGTCGGCGCGATCACCAGTGCGCGGGGATCTGCGTCCTTGCGCTCGGCCACCGCAGGTTGGGTGAGCAGGCGATTCATCAGGGCTACCAGGAAGGCGCACGTCTTGCCGGTGCCTGTTTGCGCTTGCCCAGCCACGTCGCGACCGGTCAGAGCAACCGGGAGCGTCAACGCCTGGATGGGAGTGCAGCGCGCAAAGCCGGCCTCGTCGAGCCCTTTCTGCAGCAGCGGATGCAAGTCGAATTGCGTGAAGAATATTTCGGTAAGTACAGTTTGTGGCATGAAGGGGAGTCTGATAGGGATCGGCAGCAAGGTGCTCGATCCGGTCCCGCGGCCAGTCTGACAACCTTGGGACAGGTGGATGAATGCGACGCGCCAAGCGGCAGCGCCGGAAGCAACACGTTCACGCCGGCATAGGTGAAACGGCTCGCAAGCAGCCTCACCTATGCCAACCGAACGCATCGTAAGATGCCCTTGAATCGCTTGAATCGCGTCCCGACTTAGGCTGGAATGGAAACCCTGCCGCAACGGCACCGCTTCCAATCCCGGATCGACCCGCGCCTCATGGGCACTTACTAGTGTACCCGATGAACCGCACCCGGTCTTACCCCCTACCCGACTTGCCCCTGGAGACTACGGTGAGCGAATTGATTACCCACGTAAGTGACGATGCCTTTGAGCAGGAAGTGCTGCAGTCCGATACCCCCGTCCTGCTTGATTTCTGGGCCGAATGGTGTGGCCCGTGCAAGGCCATCGCGCCGGTGCTGGACGACCTGGCCAAGCAGTATGAGGGCAAGCTGCGCGTGGTGAAGCTGAACATCGACCACAACCAGAAAACCCCCCGCACCTATGGCGTGCGCGGCATTCCGACACTGATGGTCTTCAAGAACGGCAAGGTGGAAGCCACACAAATCGGCGCCGTGAGCAAAGGCCAACTGGTCCAGATGATCGATAAGACAATCTGAGACACCTCCCATACGACCGTCGCTGCAGCCGCCCTTTACGGCGCTGCGCGACGAGTGCTAGATTCTCTTCAGTTGGGGCTGTCCTGCCCCTCGGCGCGTTTCCGCGCAACGCTCGTCCTCCCTTCTGTCATCAACGGCGCCCCGTGAGGTTTGCCCGTGTCCGATATCGAAAGCAAAGATCAGTCCGACGCCATCCGCGCCGAAACCAAACCTGTAAGTGAAACGCCTACCCGCACTCGTTCGCCACGACGATCCGCGGCGGCAGCCAGTCATGCCAGCCCGCCGAGCGAGCGATCCGCCGAGGCGGCTATGCCTCCCGCGGAGCGTCCTGCTCCTTCGACCGAGGTGCGTTCCGAGGCACCCGCGCCTCCCGTCCCGGCCCAGGAGCCACTGCGCTATGGCAATGAAGGCCAGGAGCTGCGCGAAAATCCTTATAGCGCCAACAACGGCAATGGCAACGGTGCTCCCCAACCGCAACACCAGGGGCAAGGCCAGGGTAGCAATGAGCGGCGTAATGACCGCAATGATCGTAATGACCGCAATCGCCGTCGCCGCCACGAGCGGGGTCAACGGCCGCCGGGCCAGGGCGGTCAGCCACGCAATCCGCATGGCCTTCCAGTAGACGACGACAATGCTGACATCGGCAGTAATGATCGCGTCATCAACCTGACCGAGCTGAAGCGCAAGAGCCCGGTCCAGCTGCTGGAATTCGCCGAATCGCTCGGCATCCAGGAAGGCGTCGCCCGCCAGCGTCGCCAAGACGTGATCTTCAATATCCTCAAGGCCCACGCCCGTTCGGGTGGCGGCATCTGGGCTGAAGGTGTCCTGGAAATCCTGCAGGATGGTTTCGGCTTCCTGCGTTCGGCCGATGAGTCCTATCTGGCCGGCCCCGACGATATCTACGTGTCGCCCAGTCAGATTCGCCGCTTCAACCTGCGCACCGGCGATTACATCACCGGACGCGTGCGTCACCCCAAGGAAGGCGAGCGCTATTTCGCGCTGCTCAAGGTGGACGACATCAACGGCGATCCGCCGGAAGCATCGAAGAACAAGATGCTGTTCGAAAACCTGACGCCGCTGTTCCCGCGCAAGGCCTTCAAGCTCGAACGCGGCAATGGCTCGACCGAGGACATCACCGGACGCATCCTGGATCTCGTCGCCCCCATCGGCCGCGGCCAACGTGGCTTGATCGTGTCGCAGCCGAAGTCCGGTAAGACGATGATGCTGCAGAACGTGGCACAGGCGATCCAATACAACCATCCCGACGTTCACCTGATCATGCTGTTGATTGACGAACGTCCGGAGGAAGTGACCGAAATCGCACGCACCGTGCGCGCCGAAGTGATCAGCTCCACCTTCGACGAGCCAGCCGTGCGCCACGTGCAAGTCGCCGAAATGGTGATCGAACGGGCCAAGCGCCTGGTTGAACACAAAAAAGACGTAGTCATCCTGCTCGATTCGATCACGCGTCTTGCGCGCGCCTATAACACCGTGGTGCCGAGCTCCGGCAAAGTGCTCACCGGCGGCGTAGATGCCAACGCGCTGCAGCGTCCCAAGCGCTTCTTCGGTGCTGCGCGCAACGTGGAAGAAGGCGGCTCGCTTACCATCATCGCCACCGCGCTGATCGATACCGGCAGCAAGATGGACGAGGTGATCTACGAAGAGTTCAAGGGCACCGGCAACATGGAGGTGCACCTGTCCCGCCGCATTTCCGAGAAGCGTGTTTATCCAGCCATCGATATCAACCGTTCCGGTACGCGCCGTGAAGATCTGCTGATCGATCCGGATCTGCTCGCCAAGATCTGGATCCTTCGCAAGCTCTTGCACCCGATGGATGAGCTCGCAGCGATGGAATTCATGCTCGATAAGATGAAGAACACCAAGTCCAACGACGAGTTCTTCAATTCAATGAAGCGTTGAGTTCCTGATTGCAGACATGGGAAAGCCGCCGCAAGGCGGTTTTTTCATGTCTCCTGAAAAGCTCATTCACGCGTCCCGCAGATGCCGAACCTTACGGCAGCATTTCGCCAATCGCGTCTGCTGCGTATCCGCTGGAAAAACGAGGGATTAGCGGCTTATTAGCTGATACGCTTTTGCAACTTCCTGCCTATTCATCCGTATGCGCATCCTGCTAGTTGAAGATGATCCCCTGGTATCCGACGCCATCGTCCGCGGGCTGGCAACAGCCGGATATGTGGTTGATGCCGTTGTCGATGCCGAATCTGTTCAGGGACGCCTGGACACTTCGCACTATGACCTGGCGATCGTCGACCTGGGGCTGCCTGGCGAGGACGGTTTCACGCTGGTGCGCCGCCTGCGCAAGGAAGGAAGTCCATTGCCGTTGTTGATCGTGACGGCTCGCGACGGGCTGGACGATCGCGTCAATGCACTCGACCTGGGTGCCGATGACTACCTGGTAAAGCCGTTTGCCCTGCCTGAGCTCGCTGCCCGCTGCCGCGCACTGATTCGACGCGCTACCGCCGCCACCTCCAATGAGATGGCAGTAGGACGCCTGCGCATCGACCTCGCCGGCCGCCGCGCCATGGACGATACCGGACGCGTACTGGAGCTCACCCGGCGCGAATGGTCGATTCTGGAATGTCTTGCACATCACAGCGGTCGCGTGGTCAGCAAGGAACGCCTGATTCAGGCCATCGTGAGCTGGGATGAAGAAATTTCCGGTAACGCGATCGAAGTACATGTGTCGCGACTACGCGCGAAACTAGGCGATGCGGCGACAGTACGTGGCATTCGCGGACTCGGCTATCGCCTGGATGACGCGTAAGAATCCGCTTGGTGGCTGCACGTAGCTCGCAGAAACACTGAACAGGCTCAAGCCCGGACTAAAGCATGCCCACCCTTCCAAGATCCAAGCGCGCACCGAGCATTCGCACAGGATTACTCGGCTATTTGCTCCTGCCACTTGTGCTCCTGTTGGTGGCAAGTATCTGGGCTGACCATCGGACTTACGTCACTCCCATGTATGAAGTTTTCGACCGCGCGCTATCGCGTACGGCGGTCGCCATCGCAGCGCATGTCCAACGCGCTCCTGACGGCAAACTCTATGTGGAAGAACCCAACATTCCCTTCCATGGTCCTGGCGCGCACCCTCCTCCGCCCCCCGATGCGCCCTTCAGGCGAGGGCCTCCGGCGCATTTCGGCGATCGAAACAAACCGATGTCCTGGATGCGGTTATATCCGGGAGCCCGCGACAGTTTCTTATACCGTATCAGCACCCCGGATGGCCGAACGCTTGGCGGCGATGACGGCTTGCCCATTGCGCAAGGAACCGTGATCGACAACCTGGCTTATGCCGATGCGCTCTACAAAGAGTTACCGCTGCGCATCGTCAGCTACCACACTCAAGTGGGCAATCTGCCGGTAGTCGTAACCGTCGGCGAAACGGTGCACCGCCGTGACAGAGTGGTGCACCGGCTTGATACCGTCATCGGCCTGAGCGATGGCATCCAGCTCTTGCTGGTACTTGGGTTGTGTCTGTTCGGCATTACCGTGGCATTGCGGCCGATCAATCGTTTACGCGAGCGCATCGCCCACCGCGAACCCCAATCCCTGCAGCCACTCCCCTTGGAACCGGTTCCTGGCGAAGTGCGTCCATTAGTGGAGTCGCTCAATACGCTACTCGTGACAGTGCGCGATTCCGCCGTGGCGCAGCAGCATTTTCTGACGAATGCAGCGCATCAGTTACGCACCCCGCTTACCGGTTTGAAAGCGCAGCTGGAGGTGCTGGCCAATGAAACCCAGGATGCCATTCAGCAAGAACGCATTTCTCGTCTGCAAGGAAGCGTGGATCGCCTGGCTCACACCACTAACCAGTTACTTGCGCTTGCGCGCGCCGAACCATCGACGCACAACCCGGGTGATTTCGTACCGATCCAGCTCGACGCACTGATCGGCATCGTGGCCGACGCCCTACTTGATCGGGCTCTTGCTCGCGATATCGACCTCGGGGCAGAGTGCACGCCGGTGCAGGTACCCGGCGTTCATTGGCTGCTGCACGAGCTCCTGATCAACCTGGTCGACAACGCCGTGCGTCACACACCCAACGGCGGCTGGATCACGCTGCGGTGTGGCGTCCACGATGACGTGCCCTACCTGGAAGTCGAAGATAGCGGCCCCGGCATCCCAGTGACCGAACGCGAACGCGTGCGTGAACGCTTCTACCAGGCAACCGGAAGCGATAGCCAGGGGAGTGGCCTGGGCTTGGCCATTGTCGAAGAAATAGCCCGCAGCCACCGCGCGCGCTTTCAGATTCTGGACGCCCGCGAAGGTACGGGAGCGCGCATGCGCGTAGAGTTCCCCGCAACAGACACGAACGAATAGCGGGCGAAAAACGCACGGGCCCGCTCAAGCCGTTGCCTTCCTTTCCTGCTCTTACGGCTTTCCTGGACCGAGCGCTGTACATGCTCTCGCACCGCTCGGCAATGACCAATCCTGTAGCTGTACTGTCACGTACATTTTTTTTCATCTCCCCCCTTTTCGGAGCGACGCGAAGCCTCCATAGTCGGGGGCTATCCCCGTGAGGCTTGCCCTGTGTCCATTCCTAGTGCCGTCAAAAGCACCCCGATTTACGGCCGCCAGCAGCTGATCGACTACCTTGCGGCGGGAGAGAAGCCGCGCGATGCCTGGCGCATCGGTACCGAGCATGAAAAGTTCGGTTTCCGCACGGATGACTTACGTCCCCCTGCATTTGAGGGCGAGCGTGGTATCCGTGCACTCTTGGAGGGTATCGCCGCGCGCCATGGCTGGGACATTGTGCGCGAAGGGGACACCCCGGTGGCACTGGTCCGCGACAAGGCCAACATCACACTGGAACCAGCCGGTCAGTTGGAGCTCTCGGGCGCGCCCCTGGAAACCATCCACCAGACCTGTTGTGAAGTGAACAAACATCTGGATGAAGTGCGTGATGTCGCCGATGGCCTGGGCTTGGGCTTTCTTGGCATGGGCTTCCAGCCGAAGTGGCGCCGCGAAGAAATGCCATGGATGCCCAAGGGCCGCTACAAAATCATGCGCGAGTACATGCCCAAGGTCGGCACACTAGGCCTGGATATGATGACGCGCACCTGCACGGTTCAGGTGAATCTGGACTTCAGCAGCGAAGGCGACATGGTACGGAAGTTCCGCACCAGTCTCGCCTTGCAGCCCATTGCGACTGCCCTGTTCGCCGACTCCCCATTCACCGATGGCAAGCCCAACGGCTACCTGTCGTATCGCTCTCAGGTATGGACCGACACCGATCCCGATCGCACCGGCATGCTCGACTTCGTCTTCGAAGACGGCTTCGGCTATGAGCGGTACGTGGACTACATGCTCGATGTCCCGATGTATTTCAGTTACCAGGATGGCCGTTACATCGATCTCGCCGGAAAGGACTTCAAGCGCTTCATGGCCGGTACGCTTGCCGAGCTGCCCGGCACACATGCCACGATGAAGGACTGGGCCGACCATCTCACTACTGCCTTTCCCGAAGTGCGCTTAAAGCAATATCTGGAAATGCGTGGAGCCGACGGTGGCCCATGGAACCGCCTGTGCGCGTTGCCGGCATTGTGGGTCGGACTGCTTTACGACGACGAGGCCCTGCAGGCAGCGTGGGACCTGATCAAGAACTTCACGCGTGAGGAACGACACGCCCTGCGTGATGGCGTGCCAAAGCACGCCCTCACGCTGCCCTTCCGCCATGGCACGGTGCGCGACCTTGCTCGCGAAACCTTGCAGATCGCCGCCCACGGCTTGAAGCGCCGCCAGCGACTCAACCGTCTCGGTGCCGACGAAAGCCTCTTCCTTGCACCGCTCATCGAGATCGTGGACGCCAACCAGACTCCCGCTGAGCGCAAGCTGGAGCTGTTCCACGGTCCGTGGAAAGGCAGCGTGGACCCGGTCTTCAAGGAATTTGCCTATTGATCTCCGCTGCGTCGTCGCACGCGCCGTTCCTGGCAGGTTTGTTGCTGGGAGCATCGCTGATTGTTGCCATCGGAGCGCAGAATGCGTTCGTACTGCGACAAGGGTTGTTGCAGGCGCATCGACTTCCGGTGGCGCTATTTTGCGCCCTTTCCGACGCCGTGCTCATCGCGGCAGGCGTGGGAGGCTTGGGCATTGCCGTCGGCCGCCATCCGCACCTGTTAGCCCTTATTGCCTGCGCTGGCGCCCTGGCATTGCTTTGGTACGGCGTAAAAGCCCTGCGGCGCGCATTGCATCCAGCAGTGCTGACGCCGGATATGCACGGCAACACCCGCAGCATGTGGCAGGTCATCGCGACATGTGCCGGCTTTACCTGGCTTAATCCCCACGTCTACCTGGACACCGTACTGCTGATCGGCAGCCTGGCCTCAGCATGGCCGCTCATGTTGCCGCGCCTGTTGTTTGCAACAGGCGCGGCAACAGCTTCCTTCATCTGGTTTTTTGCGCTCGCCTACGGTGCCCGCCTGCTTGCACCCTTATTCCGCAGGCCCATGGCATGGCGAGTGCTGGATGTGGTCATTGCGATCGTAATGTGGAGTATTGCCAGCAAGCTATTGCTGTCGTTTATCGTGCGCTGATGCCTTCTGCGCCATCGCGCGTGCGTATACCCAACCAACGCGCTACCAGCGTATCCAGACTGATCTTGCCCGGGCCGGCCATCAGCAACCAGAAGAAAATCAGCATGTAGACCACTTCGTCAGCCTCGACGAAATCGTCCAGTCCCATCAAATTGCTGGATACCACCAGGGTCACCGCCACGATCATGTTGATGATCATCGGTATGGTTACCAGGCGCGTGAAGAGACCCAGCATCAAGAGCAAACCGCCCACCAATTCCGTCCACGCGGAGAGCGCAGCGCTGAATGCAGGAAAGGGAATGCCCCACCCCATGAAGCGCTGGGTGAACCCATCCAGGTTATGGACCTTGGCGATGCCGGTCTCCAGCCAGAAGTAGCCGAACACCAGTCGTAATACCAGCGGCCCCAGCCAACGCCAGTTGTAAAGGATCTCGAGCAGGCGCGAGGCCTTCGCCGCTATGAAATGACGCATCGCACATATTCCTTTGAATGAAGTGAGCGCATGATGCGTGGGCTCATCCAACCCCGCCATGTCCGGACGTCCAGGCTTTCTTGCCCAAGGTCCTGTGGCGATGAGAACCGCGATGGGACGGACGATCGGGCATAAAACCGGGATGCATGGGCGCAGCCAGTGAAGGAATGGAGCAGCACAATGCAGCCGTTCGAATCGCCAGGCCAGCGATGTCTGGATATCGAACGACTATCCCCAAAGCCGCTTTGCGGCGAACACTACCTCTTGGAGCCTGAGTTATGAACATCAAGACCGTCAATGCCAGTGCCATGGCCATCATGGTGGCCGGCCTGTTCGCCGCCGCTGCGGTATCTGCTGCGCCCGTCGGCGCCCCCGCAGGTGATCATGCCATGATCAAGTGCGTGAACTCTTCTTCCTGTAAGGGACAGGGCGCCTGCAAGCAGGCCACCAACTCCTGCAAGGGTCAGAACTCCTGCAAAGGCCAGGGTTTCACGATGCAGAAGACCCAGGCTGACTGCGCCGCTGCCCAGGCCGCTGTGAAGAAGTAATAGGTTTGGCGGAGCGTGCCCTGCACGCTCCGCCTGCTTATCAGGTATAGCGAGATAAGCCATGGCGAATCCACGTTCCGATGCACTCCCTTATCTGGGTTACGGACTCGGCTTACGCACGGAACATTACGAAGCGCTGCTGACCAACCCTGGCCACGTCGATTGGCTGGAGGTGGTGTCGGAAAACTACATGATCGACGGCGGATTGCCGTTGACGTGGTTGGATCGCTTCCGCGAACGCTTCCCGCTGGTCATGCACGGTGTTTCCCTGTCGATCGGCAGCACGGACCCCTTGGACGAAGACTACCTGCAGCGTCTGGATGCACTGGCGAAGCGTATTGAACCCGCCTGGGTATCCGATCACCTGTGCTGGACCGGCGTGCAAGGCATCAACCTCCACGACTTGATGCCGCTGCCGTACACAGAGGAAGCGCTAAACCACGTCGTAAGCCGGGTCCATCGTGTACAAGACCGGCTTGGACGTCGCATCTTGCTGGAAAACGTCTCCAGCTACGTGAGCTTTGCGCAATCCCAGCTTACGGAGTGGGAGTTTCTGGCTGCAGTGGCGGAACGTGCCGATTGCCTGATCTTGCTCGACGTCAACAACATACATGTCAGCGCGATGAACCACGGCTTTTCGCCGTTGGAATACCTTCGCGGCATTCCGGTATCACGCGTCCAGCAGTTTCACCTGGCGGGCTACGAACAAGGTTCGCAGCTGATCATCGATACGCACGACGCGCCCGTATCCGGACCCGTGTGGGAGCTTTATGTCGAGGCCGTACGCCGCTTCGGTCGCGTATCGACCATGATCGAACGGGACGACCATTTTCCTCCTCTGGCCGATTTGATCGCCGAACTTCAAGTGGCCCGCACACTGGCCGAGCCGCTTTTGCAGGACGCCGCATGACGACGCTACGAGCGATGCAGCGACAGATGCTGCAGGCCGTCATTAACCAAAGCGCACCGCCTCCGGACGTTCGCGGCGACACCATCGCCGACGCTGGCGACCGGCTGGCCATTTACCAGCATGGCTATCACGCTCGTTTGTGCGAAGCGCTTGGTCATGAATTCGCGGGCCTGCGCTGCCTGGCAGGGCGTCAGTTCGAACCCTTGCTCTATGCCTATATCGACGCTTGTCCATCGCAGCATTACAACATTCGCTGGCACGGGACTGGTCTCGCAGACTTTCTGAAACAGACAAGGTCCGACGAACCGCAGCTCGCCGAAATGGCAGCACTTGACTGGGCGATTTCCAAGGCCTTCGACGCGGCCGACGAGCCAAGCCCTGGCCTCGCCGAACTCTCCTCGATTCCAGCCGAATCCTGGGCAAATTTGCAGCTTTTCTTGCAAAACAACTTGCTGTGGCTAAGCGAAACCCACAACGTCGACGCATTTCGCCGCGCCTCTGACAAGGGAACGAAACGTCCACGGCTACGGCGACTTGCGCACCCACGCCACTTCATGGTCTGGCGCCATGCCATGGTCGTCCATTACCGCCGCGTGGCTAGCGATGAACATGCCGTATTGACTGCCGCGCAACGTGGCGAGCCTTTTGCCGCCCTTTGCGCGATTCTTGCTGGGTTCCACGGTGAATCTACGGCACTGGCACGTATGGTGACCTTGCTACAGACCTGGTTGCAGGCCGGTCTCATTCGCGGCTGGCAGGTATAGGGGTATCCATCAACCACCTATAAACCTCCACATGGTGTAACCAAGGCGAAGCTTCCTTCGAATAACTGGCATAGAGCCCAGTCAAGGAAGTGTTGCCCCATGTACATCGAGCACCTTTCCGCATTTGCCGACGTGCCACGCAACGTGCGGATCGAGCCTGCCCTGGAGTCCCTGCTCAACCAGTCCATGCTGAAGGTGGAGGTGGTGGCCGAGTTGCACCAATGCGGATCCTGGTTCATGGAAGAACCCCAGTACGAATGCGGGATCTTCCATCTGGTCGGTTCCGGCCACTGCCAGGCGGAGAGCGCGGTGCTGGCCGAAAACCTGCCATTGGAGCCCGGCGATCTGATCGTCTTTCCCCACGGCACGCCGCATAATCTGCGCGCCTCGAAAGTGAGCGATACACCCACCAGCCTGATCTGCGGCGAACTGCATTTCTCCAGTCACACCCAACACCCTCTCCACCACGCCCTGCCCGCCTATTTCGTGGTGCGCGCGGCGCAGGCCGATCCGATATTCCGCAACCTATCGGCCATGATGACCTCACTTGTACGTGCCGACGTACCTGGGCGCCAGGTACTGCTGAACAAACTCGCCGATGCGCTCTTTACCTTGGCGGTCTGCGATTACGCCCAGCGCCATGCCGATCGCCGCGGTCTGTTCGCCGCGCTGACGGATACACGCATCTGCAAAGTGCTGCAAGCTGTACATGACAATCCTGGCCATCCATGGACGATGCGCACCATGGCCTCGCTGGCCTGCATGTCGCGCTCTGCCTTTGCGGAGCGATTTGGACAAGTAGTGAGCATGCCGCCCATGCAGTACGTCACCCAATGGCGGGTCAGTGTTGCCGAACGCCTGCTGCGAGATCGCGAACGCTCCGTAGCGTCCGTGGCCGAGCAGCTCGGATACAACAGCGAGGCCGCATTCAGACGTCTTTTCAAGCGTGTCAGCGGCATCTGTCCGGGCCGGATTCGCGCTAAAACGTCGCGGACCATCGCTTCAACCGCCCGGGCAAGCGGCCCCGCGCCCATGCTTTCCTCCTGAGCGGCACGCACGTAAAAATCTCCGGTTCTATAGCGTTACCGCTAAACATGGCATCATTAAATGCGTAAGCGAGTTGATATCTGCTCGAGGCCGGCCTCGCCAGCGATTGAACAAAGGATTGTCTGTCCCGCGAGCCGCTCCATGGCGTGGCATAGAAGGAGATTGACCGAATGGCATCTTTTCGCAGCGGCAGGGATGGCGGCGCCGCCAAAGGAGCTGCCCACTCCGCACTTTCGCGTCGCAGCCGGAATGGCACGGGTCCGCTGACCGCGCGCAACCTGCATGGGCACGTCGTGCAACAGCTTGGCCAACGCATCGTGAGCGGCGCGCTAAAGCAGGGTGAGGTTCTGCCGCCGGAAGCCGTCATGGCCGAAGAAATGGAAGTAAGTCGTACATCGCTGCGTGAGGCGATGAAAGTGCTGTCTGCCAAAGGATTGGTCGAGGCACGTCCCAAAGTCGGCACGCGCGTGCGTGATGCGCGATTCTGGAACCAGCTCGATGCTGACATTCTGGCTTGGCGCTGTACCTCGATGCCGACGGCGGATTTCGTGCAAAAGCTTTCCGAGATGCGTGAAATCATCGAACCTGCTGCCGCTGCCAGCGCCGCACGTCATCGCACGCTCACCCAGCTGAAGCGCATGCAGGTGGCATTCGACGCCATGGAAGCCGCGCCGGACCCGGAAGCCTGGACCAGCGCCGATATCGATTTCCACGAGGCAATTCTTGCAGCTACCGGCAATGAACTGCTGGTATCGCTATTTTCAGTGATCGAGACAGCTCTCAGCAGCTACTTCACCATGTCGGCACGTACCACCGCCAATTTCAAATACTCGCTGCCACAGCATCGCGCCGTGCTCTATGCCATCCGCGACAAGGAACCCGAGGTGGCCCACAAGGCCATGCTCAAGGTCATTGCCGATACACGGGAAAATTTGAGCAGCAAGCGCCGCAGCAGCAAGGCCTGATGCGGCGCAACGTCAAGTCCAAGTAAGGGCCACGTCGTCTTCCATCAAGTGAGCCGGAATGGCTCTCCACGCGAAAGCACGGCATTTGTCCGTTTACTTGATGAACTCGATGTAATCCAGATCGTATACATACTGTGCGCCATTCACCTCGATAGCATTGTCGCCGCTGCGCAGGTTGACCTTGACGTCCATGAACTTCCACCCCGTGCTGCCGTCTGCCTTGCTCGCGGCGACAGCAATCGCTTTCCCGTTGACGCTGAGCTCAGGTACAGCAGGGAACCCCATATCGCTGTAGCGCAACCGCAGAACGTGTGCGCCACCGTGCTCACGATAGATGTCAAAGCGAATACTGCCGTAAGGCGCTGCCGCGATACGCACCATGCGACGGTTGGAAGCGTTCGCGTTTTCAATGACAGCCGAATGCGTGCGCGCCGCATCCTCCGCCTCATAGCGATTGAAATTGAGCGGTGCATCCGCGTAGAGCATCACGTTGTAGGCAGCCCGCCATGCATGTTCCAGTTCGGGTGCAGAGGAGGATGTGATGTGCAGAAAACTGCCATCCTTTTGCAACAGCAAAGCTTGCGTCCAACCCGCATGGATATTGCCGGTGACCTTTTGTACCGGCGCGGGGACTTCCCACCATGGACCACGGCCACCGTGGTTGTTCCAGTAAAAACTGCGCCCCGCTGCGTCTCCGTTACCGCCCGCCCGCTCGCTGGAAACAATGATGACGCCCTGCGGCCCACCCACTGGATACCATCCAACTACAGGGCACGCCGCCGGCCATGCGCCGCCCTCCGTCTGCACCGGCGTACCGTGATCAGCAGGATCGCCGAAATTCATGCCATCCGCGCTGAACTTCACATGGACCTGACCATTGTTCGGCCCATCGATATCTTCATAATTCATGACGTAGCGTCCGTCCGGCAGCCGCGCCACAACAGCCATGCCAGGTCGTTCCACACCACCTGGTATCGCCACATCCATGACTTCCTTGCCCCAGGTCTTGCCGCCGTCGGTCGACAGTTTGTGGGCGAGAATTTGATTGAACCCTTCCCGCTTGTGCTGTTCGCTCGAGTAATACGCAATCATCCGCCCGTCGTCGAGAATATGGACGTTCGGCTCCCATACGCCGTGATTGTCCTTGTCCTCGGGATGACCGCCACCCTGCACGATCGAGCCACGGTAGTGCCAGGTCTTCCCCTGATCCGTCGATGCATAGAGTTGAAGGTCCTCTTCCATCACGTGACCCTTCGCGTCGTTGCGCGTCGCATTGGCGGCTAGTAAAAGCGTGCCGCGCTTGAGGCCACCGCTGTCGCGCGTCACTTCCGAGATATTAGGCTGCCACCGCAGTTGCCATGCCGGATTGCCGGCATGCGCCCGATCAACCACATTCTCCATGAAATGCCAGCTCTTTCCGGCATCATTGCTTGCATAAAGCGGAATGCCCGCCATGCCATTCTGTTCGAATACCAACAACAGGCGCCCATCGCTTTGTGGATCGCCTTGATTCGTTAGGCGCACGACCGAAGCGTAGCCCGTTCCCTTGGCCAGCAACTGGCCACTAGCTACATCCGGCGAACGATCCTGCGCAAGCGCGACGGTGGTGCCCAACGCTCCAAATAAAAAGCTTGCGGAAAGTGCCGTAAAACGAGAGATAGGGCGCGGCATGGTTATTCCTCGACAGGCATTACATTTCACAAGACACAGCCGCACACGGCGACTGCAAGAATAAAAAAAGGAGCATCGCGGATATATCGGATGCTCCAGAGGGGAAATCAAAGCTTGAAACGGAAGCCCAGGCTGACGGTACGGTCCTGGAAGCGGATATCGCGCGGACGCGTAGTGCCGTCACCCCAATATTGGTGCAGGTCCGCACCGAGCAGGTTGGTGGCCTGCAGCACGATCGTGCTGTGGTTATTGAGGTTGTAGCCAATCGACAGATCGACCTGGTTCGCCGGCACGATCTCATCGTTCACGCTAGCTACGTTCTGCGCATTGAAGCCGTCGATGTAGCGGCTGCGGAAGTCGTACGCCAGGCGAATCGACCAGTTGTACTTCTCGTACATCAGCACAACGTTGTAATTGTCCTTGGAAACATTCTGCAGCGGCGCGGTGACCATCGGGCCGCCTATGTATTCCGGCGACTTGGTCGAACCGTTGATGTAAGTGAAGTTGAGCTGCGTACCAAGGCCGTTCCATATGCCCGGCAGAAAGTCGAAGAACTGCTGGTAGGCCAGCTCCACACCTTCCAGGTAACCTGAGCCGGCGCTCTGCGGTGAATTAATCTGATACGGCTGGCCACCAATCACTTCATTGGTCTGGTAGTTCTGGATGTAACCGTTGATATTGCGGTAGAACGCGCCAGCGCTCGTGTAACTACCCGGAGCGAAATACCACTCCAGCGATAGATCGTAGTTGGTAGAGCGGATCGGATTGAGATAGGCGTTGCCGGAACTACCGGCGCCCGCGCGGTTGATGGTCCCCGGGTTTAGCGAAATCGATGGATTGAGGTCGCCGAAATCCGGATAGGTAACCGTCTTGGCGGCATTGAAGCGCGCCTGCAGGTTGTCGGTGAAATGCAATACCGCGCTGATGTTCGGCAGATAGACCGGCGCATGGGTAGACAATTGCAGTGGTGTATAGATGCCGGTGGTGGTGTTGAACGAATAGGCATCCAGATCGCGATGCACGCTCTCCATGCGCGCGCCGATCAGGCCGTCCAGCGGCAAGCCGAACAGGGTGGTGGCGTAAGCGGTTTGCAGGTAGGTCGCATAGGTCTTCTCATCGATGTTGAAGTACCGGCCAGGATCGACCGGAGCCAAGCCGAGGTTGGTGCCATATAAGGCACGGATCGCATTGGCATTGCCCACGAGATAGTTGTAACAGCCACTCAGCCAACCCCCAGCCAATGCCGGACTGCTCGGTTGCGCGCAGAAATAGTTGGACGGAAAACGGGCCAGCACTTGATTGGCCGGGTTCGGATTGAGCGGGATATCGCCAGTGCCCCCAGGCGGTGCGATCGAGTTCTGCACGCTACCGTCATAACTGGACTTATGATCCGCCGCGCGCACACCGAACTGCAGGTTCTGGAAGAAACCGGAGTCAAACGTGTACACGGCGTCGGCACGCCATGCCAGCTCGCTGCCGCGTTGATCGTCCCAAGTCTGGAACAGGCCGTTGAGGTAGTAATTCTTCGCGTAGTTTTGCGGACTGCCGACTATCGACCAGTTCTGCTGGTTACCTGCGGTGCCGTTCCACACGGTGGTAAGCGGACCCTTGAGGAAGGTGTCCACGATCAGCGTATTTTCCTCGAACGAGGAGGCCGTATCGGACAGGTCGCTCGACACGCTCCAGGCATCGTTATGCCATTTCATGCCGATCGAATTCTGCAGATCGTGGCCATGCTCCTGGTGCGTCTGCGTACTGGTGGCGGCATAACCGCTGCCGGTCCAACTGGCGCTGGTGGCATCGCATACGGTCTGACCGTAATACGCGCCCTGCAACGCATCCGGGTAACAGTTATTACCCACGGTGTAAGAGTTCAGCTTCGAAGAGCCGTTCGGACCATCGAAGAAAAACGGCTGGTTATAGCTGTCGTAATCGTAGTCGAACAATCCTTCGGCGTAGATCTCGGTGTTATTGTTCGGCTTCCACTGCAGTGCGTAGTTGATCTCCGGCCGACGGCGATAACCAGTGTTGTAGTCGGCACCGAATTGATTGGGCACTTCCACCAGGTTGCCGTTGGAGCTGCGCACCGGCGTGCCACCGGGGTTCTTCAACAGCGTCGGGAAATCACCCCACACCGTCTTGTAGTCGTAGTGCTGGGTATTCATGCTGGCGTTGAGCAATGCGCCGAAATCGCCGGCATCGGTATGCCAGCGATCGCTCAGCAGCAAACTGGCGTTGCCGTCGGTACGCGCGGCTTCGGCACTGTTGGTGCCGGTGATGGTCGCCGCCAATTCCGGCCCTTGGAAATCGAGCGGGCGGTATAGCTGCATGTTGACCAGGCCAGCAATGCCGCCGTCAGGCAGGCTGGCATCGCTGGTCTTATAGACCTGCACCCCTTTCACTGCGGTAGCCGGCAGATCCTGGAACGCGAACTGACGGCCGGTGCTGCTGAAGATCTCGCGACCGTTCAACGTCGTCACCACATTGGGGAGGCCGCGCACCACAACGGTATCGGTCTCGCCCTGGAAGCCTTGTGCGATCTGCACGCCCGTGATGCGCTGCATGGCATCGGCGACGCTGTTGTCCGGCATTTTGCCGATGTCTTCGGAAACGATCGAATCGACGATGTTGTCCGAATCCTGCTTCATTTCCGCCGCCGAACCCAAGCTGGATCGCAAGGGTGTTACCACTACCGTGGAAAGTGTGGACGCATCGACCGACTTCTTCTTTTTCTGCGCGTTGTTGCTTGTGCTGCTGCTCGATGTCTGTGCATCACTGGTCTGTGCCTGGCCCATAGCTGTAGCCGACTGGCTGGCGGCGGATTGGCTCGAGGCACCGGCCGTCGTACCGGCATAAGCTGGCGCCAGCAGCGATGCGATCGATGCGGCAAGCACGGTCATGGTGCAGCTAACGAATGGATGGCGTTTCATGGATGTCTCCCCTTCGGCTTGGACTGCCTGCCTGCAATGCGAGCTGTCCGGTGATGATGAATGTCTGGTTAGGCCGTTTTTCTATTAGTACTACTATATGAGCAGACGCTTTTACTTAAACCGAAAGGCCGCCTCCCATGCGGCCTTCTGATTGATGGCGATGCGTCAGCGCACGATGCTTATCGCGCCGCGTCCGTTACAGGCAACATGGCGGTCATCGGCACTACCCCCTTGGGCGCACCGCTCAGCGCACGGAAGATCTCCGCCTCGCGCTCGCGATAGGGCGTGCCATCCTGCCTGAGCAGATCGTGGAACCAGATCACCGGCGGTTGCAGCGTGTAAGGACGCTGCCACGAATCCCACGGGAAAATCGTCTGTGTCTTGCCCGACACAAAACCCCAGTTGATCATGCCGACGTTAAGCTTCTTGCCTAGCGGCAATACACCATCAACCGTCGATCCGGCACTACGCGCCATGTATTCCGTGCAAATCATCGGACGCCCATAGCCACGCAATTGCTGCACGCGACGCAAGAAGTCTTCTGGAAACTCGTAGTTATGAAAGGTGATGATGTCCGACTGCGTGAGCTGCGTGCGCTCGACCGCGTTGAGCTTATTCAGATTCGACCAATCCGGATCGTGCCACACCCCGCTGGTCAGAGGCTGGATTGGATCCTGGCTACGGGCCCAGGCAAACACCTGCGGCAGCAATGTCGCCACACGCTGGAATTTGTCTTTGGGTTCCTCCGCAGCGTAATTGCCGCCGCCATCGTTATCCGGCTCGTTCCACACATCCCAGGCGAGAATACGATTGTCGTGTGCGAAGCTTCCGACGATGTCCTTCACGTAGGCTTCCAACTGCGGGTAACGCGCAGGATCGTCCAGGATCTTGGTACCCGGCGCTTGCACCCAGCCCGAATTGTGGACACCGGGAATCGGTGGATGCTGCGGCCCCAATACAGGATCGGGATCCCAGCATGAATCGAACAGCACGAAGATTGGCTTGATGTGATGTTTGGCCGCGATGGTCAGGAAAGTGTTGATGCGCTTCTTGAATCCCTCCCGGTCCTGGTCCCACAGAAGGTTGTGCAGAAACACGCGCATGGTAGTCATGCCGAGGCCTTGCGCCCAACCCAATTCCTTGTCGAGGCGTGCCGGGTCGAACGTGGCTGCCTGCCACATCTCCAGCTCATTGATGGCATCGGAGGGAATGTAGTTGCTGCCTACCGGCCATGGCTGCTTCGCATACCAGGCATTCGCTTTGGCGGTACTCCACCGCTGCGTATCGGCGGCATGCGATACCGAGATACTTAGCACTATCGCCAAAGCCAGACACCCTGCCCATTGCACTCGCTTCATGATCAACACTCACCCTTGTTTTATGCTTGCTCTGTATCCAGCGCTTGTTGCACGTGAGTGCGCTGAACCGAGATCAGCGCGCTTCTCCAAGCATCCCTATTGCGCTTGCTTTATCCCGGCGTTATCGATGCCGAAACGATAGACAATGATGTTTCGATAGACCTGCCCGGGTGCCAGGCGCGCGGATCCAAAGTCAGGATGGTTCGGCGTGTCGGGAAACACTTGGGGTTCCAGAACAAAGGCATCGCCCTGCCGATAGATGTGATGATCTTTCCCGGCCGTAGTGCCGTCCAGGAAATTGCCCGAGTAGAACTGCAGCCCTGGCTTGCTCGACCAAATCGTCATGACCCGGCCAGAAAGGGGATCTTCCACCCGTGCCACTACGCGTGGTTCGACTTCCTTGCGGCTGATCACCCAATTCATGTCATAGCCGTGACCAAACAGAAGCTGCTGCGAACGACCATCGCGAATATCGCGGCCGATCGGTTTCGCCACCCGGAAATCGTAGGGTGTATCGGCGACAGGAACGATTTTGCCAGTGGGTATCGAGGCCGCATCGCTTACCGGCGTGATGGCCTCTCCCGGAATCATCAATTCTTGACGCATGACCGAACCGGAACCTTCACCGCCAAGATTCCAATAGGTGTGATTGGATATATTGACGATGGTCGGTTTATCGGTCGTAGCGATGTAACTGATCCTGAGCTGATTGTCGTCACTGAGCGCATAGGTCGCCTTGACCGTCAGCGTGCCCGGGTAGCCTTGATCGCCATCGGGGCTGACGTATTCCATCGTCACGCTTGGTGTCGAGCCTGACTTGACGTCGAGCACCTTCCACACTTGCATGTCGAAGCCTTTCGTTCCGCCATGCAATGAATTCGCGCCATCGTTCAAAGTCAGGTGGTAGGTCTTGCCATCCAGCGTGAATGTGCCGTGCGCGATGCGATTGGCGTAGCGGCCAACGGTTGCACCGAAATACTGACGCCGGCCGAGATAACCCTGCAGCGTGTCATAACCGAGCACCACATCCGCCAGCTTGCCGTTTCGATCCGGCACCCATAGCGACTGCAAGGATGCGCCATAGCTCATCACGCGCGCGCGCATGCCATGACTATTCGTCAACGTCACGATGTCGACGTTGCGGCCATCCGCCGTATGCCCGAATGAAGAACGCGTTGCCTGACCGGCCATGGCAGCAAACGGCAGCGCCGCTGTCATCGTAAAGATAAAGCCAAGCACGAAAGTGCGTTTCATCAAGCAAATCCCCCTACGAAATAGGACTGTGACATGCCCTGTCGCTTCTGAGCATATTGTATGATTATATACATGCTCACCGGGATGAGCTTTACGCGCTGCAACATTCGAGCAGAGCAAGAAAAACAAGGACGTTGGCATGGATTCGCATCCGCTGGAGAGTCAAACACAATGGTTTTTGGAATCAGGCGTTATAGGGGAATGTTGTGACAAGCCGGCGATCTCGCTGGTGTCAGTTAACCGCCTTTCTCGCTGCCAGCCATTCGCCGCAGAACTTTCGCAACGCAACAAATTTTCTAACCTTCCTTAGTTGATTCCATAGAAGATGAGAGTCGCCAACATCCGCAATCTCCACGGCCATGTCACGCAGGAGCTGGGCGTTCGTATTGTGAGCGGCAACCTCAAGCCGGGCGACGTCTTGCCTCGCGAGGAAGTGTTGGCCGAGCAAATGGCAGTAAGCCGGACGGCGCTACGCGAGGCCATGCGGGTACTTTCTGCCAAAGGCCTGGTCGAAGCACGGCCGAAGGTCGGCACGCGAGTACGCGAAGAACGGTACTGGCATCAGCTTGATGCCGATGTACTGGCATGGCGTTGCGCCTCAATGCCAACTAACGACTTTGTGCAGAAGCTGGTGGAAATGCGCGAAATCTTCGAACCCGCCGCAGCGGCATTCGCCGCGCGGCGTTGCGACGCCAAGCAATTCCGGCAGCTGGAAACGTCATACGCGGCGATGGAGGCTGCGCGCACAAGCGAGGAATGGGCCGAGGCAGACCTGCAATTTCACGAAGCCGTACTGATCGCTACCGGCAATGAATTGATGATCTCTCTGTTTTCGGTGGTGGAAACAGCACTAGGCTCTTATTTTGTACAGTCGGCCCGGAAAAGCAGTGACTTCAAGTATTCGCTGCCTTATCACCGCCAGGTGCTGGAGGCGATACGCCGTCGACACCCCGAGGTCGCACGCAAGGCCATGCAACAGATGATTCTCGACTCCCGCGCCAACATGATCGGCAAACGTCGCCGGAGGAAGCCGGCATGACGCAGCAGACAACGATGGCCAGACTGATCGGCCTCGACTGGGGTACTTCCAGCCTGCGCGCTTTTCTTTACGATGCCAATGGGCGGGTCGTGACTTCGCGCCAGCAACCTTGGGGTATTCGGCAGTTGCCTGAGGGTGGATTTGCGGAAGCCTTACGCGCGATCACCTCCGGGTGGCCCCCATGCATCACGGTGGCTGCGGGCATGATCGGCAGCCGGCAAGGCTGGCGCGAAGTTCCCTATGTCGAAGTCCCGGCCGATACGGCCCGCATCGCGCAAGGCATGCTTCGCGTCGACGCATGCATCACCCATGAGTTGTGGATCGCACCCGGCCTGCTCTGCGATGCGCCCGCCGATGTCATGCGTGGCGAGGAAACCCAGATCGTCGGGGCGCTGACTCAGCAACCGCTTTACCATACCGGGGCGCGCTTCGTGCTACCCGGCACGCACAGCAAGTGGGCGACGGTCATCGATGGCCGCATCACTGCCTTCAATACCGTGATGACGGGCGAGATGTATGCGCTATTGATGAAGCATTCCATCCTTGCTGCCGGCGTATCCCCTCACGCGCCTGGGCCGGATGCAGGTGAAGCATTCGCGCGCGGCCTGCAAGTGGCGAGAGAAAGCGGCGCTGCCGGTGTATTTAGCCGTCTATTTTCAACGCGCGCCTGGATGCTTGCCGGCGAACTCGACCCAACCGATGTGCCGGACTTTTTATCAGGCTTGCTGATCGGTGAGGAATTCAGGATCGCGCGCTTGCGCGATATCGGCCACGACGCGCCACTTTGCCTGATCGGCGAACCGCTCCTCTGCGAACGCTATGCCAGCGCAGCCGAACAATTCGGCTACGCCACGCCAAATGTCCTCGGCAACGCTGCTGTCTACGGATTATGGCAGCTGGCTTCCTCCTCCGGCCTGCTCGCCCGGGCAGCGCTTCATCCTTATTCTGGAGTCGATACATGATCCGCGCCTGGCTCGATCACCTTCCCTTGGTCGCTATTCTTCGCGGCATACGTCCCGACGAAGCACTGGATATCGGTCATGCCCTGGCCGAGGCAGGCTTTCGCGTGATCGAAGTGCCGATGAACTCCCCGGAACCCTTGGAAAGTATTCGACTGCTTTCGTCTGCACTGGGCCAGCAATGCCTGATCGGTGCAGGCACTGTGCTGCAATCCGAACAGGTGCCGGATATTGCAGCCGCAGGTGGGCGCCTGATCGTGATGCCACATGCCGATACAGCCGTGATCAGGACGGCCAAAGCAGCAGGCATGTATTGCGTCCCAGGTGTGGCCACACCCACGGAAGCCTTTGCCGCCATCCAGGCCGGTGCTGACGCCATCAAGCTTTTCCCTGCCGAACAGTTGGCACCCGCCGTGCTCAAAGCATGGCGCGCCGTCATGCCCCGCGATCTGCCAATGCTGCCGGTGGGTGGCATTACCCCCGAAACAATGGGCCTCTACGTCACTGCCGGCGCGAGTGGGTTCGGACTTGGCTCCGCGCTTTATGTTCCCGGTCGCGATAAGGACGACGTCAGACAGCGCGCCGTTGCCTTCGCCCAAGCCTGGAAAGCAAATACCCAAGGAAAACACGCATGAAGATCACCCGACTCACCACCTTCCTGGTCCCGCCGCGTTGGCTGTTCGTGCGCATCGATACTGATGAAGGCATCAGCGGCTGGGGGGAACCGGTCGTAGAAGGACGCGCGCATACGGTGGCCGCAGCCGTTGACGAACTCTCCGATTATCTCGTCGGCAAAGATCCGCGACATATCGAAGATCATTGGAATGTGCTCTACCGCGGCGGCTTTTATCGCGGAGGCCCGATCCTCATGAGCGCCATTGCTGGCATCGACCAAGCGCTGTGGGACATCAAAGGCAAGCATCTTGGGGTGCCCGTGCACACATTGCTGGGCGGCCCTGTCCGCGATCGCATCCGTGTCTATTCGTGGATCGGTGGAGATCGCCCGGCAGATACCGCTAAAGCCGCCAAGGAGGCGATTGCGCGCGGCTTTACTGCCGTGAAAATGAATGCCACCGAGGAAATGCATTTCGTCGATACGCACGCCAAGGTGCAACGCGTGCTGGAGAACGTGCAGGCCGTACGCGATGCCGTGGGTCCGGATATTGGCCTTGGACTGGACTTCCATGGGCGCGTGCACAAGCCCATGGCCAAAGTGCTGATGCGCGAGCTGGCGCCCTTCAACCTGATGTTTATCGAAGAACCGGTACTCTCCGATCATCTGGAAGCCATTCCTGAATTGGCTTCCATTTCGCCCGCCCCCATTGCGTTGGGGGAGCGCCTGTATTCGCGTTACGACTTCAAGCGCGTTTTTGCAACAGGCGGTGTCGACATCATCCAGCCCGATCCTTCGCATGCAGGCGGCATTACCGAAACACACAAGATCGCTGCGATGGCCGAGGCGTATGACGTCGCTCTCGCCTTGCATTGTCCGCTGGGCCCGATCGCACTGGCCGCAAACCTACAACTCGATGCGATCTGCCATAACGCCTTTATCCAGGAACAGAGCCTGGGCATTCATTACAACGCCACCAACGATCTGCTCGACTACATCACCGATCGCAACGTGTTTGCTTACGAAAACGGCTACGTCTCCATGCCCGGCGGCCCGGGACTGGGCATCGAAGTCAACGAAACATATGTCGCCGAACGCGCGGCAGTCGGCCATCGCTGGCGTAATCCCATCTGGCGTCACAGCGACGGCAGCGTTGCTGAATGGTAAGTTCCTTCTTTCACCCGGAATACAACATGCCCATGTTTGCCACTTATCCCAGCCTCGTCGACCGGGCCGTACTGATCACTGGCGGGGCCACCGGCATCGGTGCCGCGTTTGTTGCGCACTTTGCGCAGCAGGGTGCGCGCGTGGCATTCCTCGACATCGACGAAAATGGGGCCACGCTTCTGCGTCATTCCATCTCTGATGTTCGACACGATCCCCTATTTATCCAATGCGATGTCACCGACGTGCACGCCTTGAAAGATGCCATCGGCAAGGCTGGCAGCTTGATCGGAACGATCAGTGTGTTGATCAACAACGCAGCTAACGATCGACGCCATCGCTTGCAAGACACCACGCCAGAGGAATTCGAGCAGAGCATCGGCGTCAACCTGCGACACCATTACTTCGCCACGCAAGCCGTCGTACCCGGCATGCGCGAGCTTGGTGGCGGTTCGGTGATCTGCCTGGGGTCGACTGGCTGGATGATCAAAAACGCCGGCTATCCCATGTACGCCATGGCAAAGTCCGCCGTGCGCGGCCTCGTCAATGGCCTGGCACGCGAGCTGGGCAGCGATCGCATCCGCATCAACGCATTGGTCCCTGGCTGGGTGATCACCGAAAAGCAGCGGGAACTCTGGCTGGATGAAGCCGGCGAAGAGGAAATCCGGCGCAAACAATGCATGCCTGGCTATCTGGCTGCAGACGATATCGCCCGTGCTGCCCTCTTCCTCGCTGCTGACGACAGCCGCATGTGCACGGGGCACGATTTCATCGTCGATGGCGGCTGGGCATGAGTCTTCAGGCAGCTTTGGTGCTCGATGCACGCAACACCCTTGGAGAAGGCGTGACATGGTGCCCGCGCAGCCAGTCGCTGTACTGGACCGACATCCACGCCTCCGTGCTCTGGCGTTATCGCCCCGTTGACGGCAATACGCAGCGCTGGCCGATGCCGGAACGACTGGCTTCATTTGCACTATGTCAGGACGATGGCTGGTTGTTGCTCGGATTGGCCAGCGGCCTCGCCTTCTTCCACGAGGAAAGCGGCGGTGTGATTCGCATTGCCGATGTCGAACCCGAGCTGCCTACGCGTCTCAACGATGGCACCTGCGATCGCCAGGGTCGCTTCGTGTTCGGTACCTTGCACGAACCTGCCCAGGGCGAAGCGCGCTACGCCGCAGGCGGTTTCTACCGGCTGGACAAAAACCTCAGGCTAGAGCAATTGCCGCTGGGCCCAGTCGCCATCAGCAACAGCATCGCTTTCAGTCCCGATGGCGCCACGATGTACTACTGCGACTCGATGCAACGCATCGTGCAACGCTGCAATTACGGAGATAGCGTGTCGGATGCTCGCGTCCACATCGATCTTTCACATCGTGAAGGTGAACCCGATGGTTCTACGGTCGATAACGAAGGCGGCCTGTGGAATGCCGAATGGGGATCGGGCCGCGTCGTACGCTATGACCCCCGCGGCAGAGAGGACCTCGTCATTACCCTACCAACCCGGCAACCGACGCGTGTTGCCTTCGGCGGCGAGCGATTGAATACGCTTTACATCACCAGCGCCCGCGACGGCCTTTCTGCTGCAACACTGATCGACGATCCGCATGCCGGCGGTCTGTTTGCCGTCGAGGTACCTTTCACCGGCATGCCTGAACCACGTTTTCTCGGCCGGCCCACGTGAGCCGGCTTTTTTATGCATCGGGAAGAAGATGAAAGCATCCGTCCGATGCGACCGACCGGGGAGTCATTCATGAGTGTCATGTCAACATCCGCGACCAACACAACAGCACACGGCAGGGCGACAGCCATCTTCACCTGCGTGCTTGCCGCCCTCGCCGGACTGATGTTCGGCTTGGACATCGGCGTCATTGCCGGCGCGCAGCAGTTCATCCAGAAAGATTTCATGATCAGCGACAGCACCATCGAGTGGATTGTCTCGATCATGATGGCTGGCGCCGCGCTGGGCGCGCTGAGCGCCGGCTGGCTATCCAGCCAGTTGGGCCGCAAGCGCTCACTGATTCTCGGAGCCGTGCTGTTCGTAGCAGGCTCTGTGGTGTGTGGCGTGGCGTGGGCACCTGATGTATTGATTGTCGGTCGCTTAGTACTCGGTCTGGCGATCGGTATTGCCAGTTTCACCGCGCCGCTGTATTTGGCTGAGATCGCGCCAGAATCGATCCGCGGCGCGATGATCTCGCTATACCAGCTGATGATTACCATTGGCATCCTCGCTGCGGCTCTCTCCAATGCTGCGCTAAGCTACACCGGCAGTTGGCGCTGGATGCTGGGCATCATTGCAATTCCTGGCGCACTGTTCCTGGTTGGCGTGGCCTTCCTGCCTGAAAGCCCGCGCTGGCTGATGATGCGCAACCGCCAGCCCGAGGCTGAGCGGGTACTGCATCATCTTCTCGGCAGTGAGGAAGCCATCGCCCGCGAGATCGGCGAAATCCGCGAGCAACTGAAGACACCGCAGCGCGGTGTGCACATGTTCTTCCAGAACGCGAACTTCCGCCGCTCGGTTGGCTTGGGCGTATTGCTGCAGATCATGCAGCAGCTCACCGGCATGAACGTGGTGATGTATTACGCTCCGCGCATCTTTGAGAGCATGGGTTACGCCACCGAAGCGCAGATGTGGTTCACGGTCGTCGTCGACCTGGTCAATGTACTGGCCACCTTCATCGCGATCGGCCTGGTGGACAAACTGGGTCGCAAGCCAATCCTTTACATCGGCTTCGTGGTGATGGCGCTGGGTCTCGGCGTGGTCGGCACGATGATGCACCTCGGCATCCACACGCACGGCGAGCAGATCTTCACGGTAGGTATGCTGTTGATCTTCATCGTGGGCTTTGCGATGTCCGCCGGCCCGCTGATCTGGACATTGTGTTCGGAGATCCAGCCACTCAAAGGCCGCGACTTCGGCATTGGCTGCTCCACCTTCACCAACTGGGCAGCCAATTGGCTGGTAGGCGTGTCTTTCCTGAGCCTGCTCAGTGGCATTGGCAATGCGGAAACGTTCTGGCTCTACGCCGCCTTCAACGTGGTGTTCATCGCATTCACGTTATGGCTGGTGCCGGAAACCAAGGGCGTCACGCTGGAGCAGATTGAGCGGAACCTGATGAGCGGCAAGCGGCTGCGCAGCATAGGCCACTGAATCGCACGTCTTCACTCGAGGGAACTCCCGGCCAGCGCCAAGCTGGCCGTTTCATCAAAAACCAGAATAACCATTCGGCATTGTCTTCAACACATCACGTTGTCGCGTCATGCGGCAGAGGAGATGGTTTATGAAATACCCGAAACGCTGGTCGGTTTGGAGTTCCCTGGTTCTGCTAGTGGTCAGCGCGTGGCTTATGTTCGGCACGCGACCGGCTCATGCAGCCACCGGAACGTTATTGACTGGTAGCACGCTTTATCCGCGCGTCGTTCGTCTGGAACACGGGCCGCCGTCCGTCAACGGTATGCTGGTAGCAAGCACGAACGGCATCATTTTCCAGAGTACAAACAATGGTGCCAGCTGGAACCTGATCGGTCCTGTGCCGACCATCAGCGGGAGCTCCGAATCCTGTTGTGCAACCCTGTACGAGCTTCCGCAGCAGGTCGGCTCGCTGGCCGCCGGCACACTGATATTCGCAGCGACCTATACGGTTAGCGGCACCCCGGCCATCGAGGTCTATACAAGCACCAACCAAGGCGTGACGTGGTCTTATCACAGCACGCCAGTAGAACGCGGCGACAGCTCACACGGTTTATGGGAACCGGAATTCGAAGTCGCCAACGACGGTGCCCTCGTCATGTTCTGGTCCGATGAGACCGATCCGTGCTGCAGCCAGAAGCTGGCGCAGATCCGTACGTATGACGGCCAAACTTGGCAGGATGAAACGAACACCGTCGCCAGTACCGTGCAATCGGACCGACCCGGCATGGCAACTGTCAGCAAACTGCCTGATGGGCACTTCTTCATGAGTTATGAGTTGTGCGGCCCAGCGGCGTGTACCGTGTTCTACCGCACATCTACCGATGGCTGGAATTTCGGCGATCCCAGCAATACGGGTACGAAGATAGCAACTGCGACCGGACAATATCTCGAGCACGCGCCGCTGAACGTCTGGAGTCCATCTGTCATTTCCAGCAATGGTGCCATCCTGCTTGTCGGACAAGTGATGTACGAGTCCAACGGCAGTGTGTCGACCTATAACGGTAAGGTGTTGTTCGTGAACACCAATGTCGATGGCGCCGGAAATTGGTACACCATCAACGCGCCGGTGCAGGTTCCCACTGCCTACAACAATTATTGTCCGAACTATTCGTCTGCACTGCTGCCGGCTACGGATGGCTCAAACATTCTTGAGCTGGCCTCGGATTACAATAACGGTGGGTGTATTACGTACTTTGGCAGTGAATCATGGAACAACCTGCCCGCCGATGGCTCGACGCATGTGTTCCATAACATGCAAGACACCTCCCTATGCCTGGACAATACTGGCTGGTCGACTTCCAACGGTACCAGCGCCGAGCTTTGGGATTGCAATAGCGCCCCAGTGCAGAACTGGATCGTGCATGCAGAAGGCGGTGGCTGGTTCAGCATCCAGAATCAGCAAACCGGCCTTTGCGTGGACAATACGGGAGGCAGCACGTCGCCCGGCAATCTCGTCACGCTGTGGGGCTGCGTCGGTAATGCCAATCAGGCGTGGCTGTTCATGGATCTTGGCAATGGCACCTACAAGCTGATGAACCAAGCCTCTGGATCGCTGATGCTCGATGACACGGGCGGCTCGACTACGGAAGGAACGCAGTTGCAGATCTGGACCGATAACGGCCTTCCGCCGCAACAGTGGCTGCTGGATTGAGGCGATCGCGCCGGCCCTCTTCTTCGGCCGGCTGGATCAGTTTCATATCATCTCCCTCCCCGACATGGAGTTGGGGAGGGAGATATACCCGCCCTGCAGGCAAGAACACCGTTGTGGTCAGGAAGAGGAGAGTCAGCCTGCGCCAGCGCTGCCACATCACCCAACCGCTTACCACCATCTATTGATGGGTCTTTTCCATGACGCACGCCACCAACGTCAGGGCATGCTGTCAGCGATCCACGTACTGGACGCTTGTCCATGTCTGGTTGACATATTTGTAGATAAGCGTCTGGCCGTTGCTGATGGTTGCCATGACCGGACCATTGGAAGAGCTATGCAGTTGCGATGATGCTGATGCATCTGAGTGGATAATGATCAACTGGTCGTCCACAGGGTGATCGGGAAGGTAAACATCTCGCCCCCAATTGCCGTTCTGCATCTGGTAAACAAGAAACCGCGGTGACCCGGCGATATAGGTTCCACCACTGCTGGGCGATGCGTAATTTATGCTTTTGCCTGACTGCGGCACCCAATAATAATCGCCACTCTTCGAAAACACATACTCGTCGTTGGTATGCAAGGTAATGTCTGTAAACATCTGCAATTTGCCAAAAGGCAGCTTCAGCTGCAGGGTCATAAACTTCGGATTAGAACCGTCATCCGCGATGGAGGATGTAAAGGTTGCCTGGGACAGGATATCTAGTGTCATCCCCTTGTTGAGGAATGTGGGGACAAAAAGATACTTGCCCCAGTTTCCGTCAAAGGTTTCGAACTTATAAGGTGAGACGCTCCCATCGCTGTCCAGTCTACAAGGCGGATTGCCGTCGGCGTTTGCACAGCCAAGATCATTGGGTGTAAAAATGCCGCCCGCTTGTGCGTACGCCATGGAGGAAGCTACAAGCGCCCCTATTAACGTCAATATGCCTTTGCAGTTCATGGCGAATCTCCTTCATTGACGGGTAACAACCCTGTTTATGGATGACTGCAGTCTGTCATAGGGCGGAACATACTTTCCGAGTATTACGGTGTTACGCATCTCTTTTGAGAAAAATCGTCTTTTAGTTCATGTGCTCCGTACTTTTAATCATTCATAGACGTAGCTTGACGGTTTTGCCGAAGCACGGGCTTTTAACCTAAATACGGCCCCGACATAACCGATGAATTTAGAGTCTCCAAAGAAATTCGAACGAGCCCCAATGAAGCAAGTGACCCTATTACCGTCAGGAGAACGTGAATAAACTGAGGCGAATTACTTTTAGGTCGAGCTGTCCGATGGCTTCAAACGCTTGTGAATTGAAACAGTCCAGCGATAGCAGCACACTTCGAAGTGTCCGAGCACATCTATACAAGTTTTTCTATGTGTGAGAGATGCACCTTCGCCCATTGTCGAAGTAGTGGTGGATCTCCCGGCGCAACCGATGACAGCACCTCGATGGCTTCCTCCGGGGTCTTGGTCGCATGCGCCAGAGATTTCAAGGCATAAAACCGCGTGCGCGGCGACGGATGCCTACGCGAAACATCGCGAATCAACGCCCTGTCTTCTTCCGCTCCACAATAAGCCAACGCCAAAAACAATGGGGCCGCGCCGGTTCGATTAACGTACCTACTCACGGTTGATGACGGCAGTTCGAACGCATACTGGTCTGCAACTCTTGTCCTCAACGAGCGTTCCATAATGTTTATGGATACGGAAAGTGACTGCGGCGGCGACTGGTCATGCACATCGTGAAGCGCGCGATACAGCATAATTTTTCCGTAGCTTAGGTCGGTTTCTTCCACGAATTTGAGCGGCACGTGCTCGCCGGGATAACCGACGACCTTTTCGTAATCGTATTCAAAGTACCGGCTTCGATAGCCCGGCCCAAAATACCCTAGGGTGATGAAATTGAAGTTATGATCGTGCGGCTGATAATAGGTATCGAGGTTGGCTTTGCTGGACATATGTTCCTGCGCGGAAAACCATAGACATGCACGTATGAAGAACGGCTCATTGCTCTTTGAATGCAACACGATAACTTGCGACCCATAATCGCTGTCGTCAGGAAAGCACTTGTAATCCTTCAGATAGCCCGCGAGCCGGTCCGCCAGAAAGCGGCGGTTATTGTGCAACGCTTTGAGCATAGATGCCGTGCTGGCTAGCGCCTCCTCGTCGCGAGGGTCAATATTATTTGCCTGAAGAAAGTCGACGACTTCGTCGAGGCTTGCCATGTTTTCATTGCTAGCGAGTAATGTCAGTGCCATATTCAACCCAGCATTTTCTTTGTGGCTTCGGCTGCCTTGATGACCTGCGGATGCGTTTCTCTCTGGAGTAAGGCATCCAAATGGTCATGGGCTTTCGATGGGTCATAATCGAGGATTTCGCGCATAGCAGTCCAACGCACGAAGTAGTCACGATGGTGCAGCAGTGGAGAAAGAGCACCCTCGACATCAATGTCACGATGAGCCAGTTTTCTAAGCAGTGGCGCCAGAAGCTGTAGTTTGGAGGATTCCTTATCCGCTGCCGATACCGAGGAAAGAAGGCCACTCACCATATTGTAGCGAGCGTTGACGGGGGACCTTAGCGTATTCAGCTCGATGGAGAGACCGACAATGGGATCTTCTATGCTCTCGATCGAGAAAGCAGACTTCCCGCCAGGAAGGAACAATCGCAGCCCCTCCTCGACGGTAACCAAATCGTCGGACTGGCACTTCATATCCGGACGTACCGCCGTATCAAACCCGATCGGCTCCGCCTGCCACTTTCTTATCTTGCTTCCTTTCCCGTGGTAAAAGCAGAGCAAAGTATCCTTGGCGGAAACCATCACGGTATCTGAATGCCGGATGCCAGGTTTACCTATCTTGTTATCCAAACCACTTTTGCAAAATAGGTTCAGGCTAATGTCATCGTCGTTGAAAAGACGGATGACATTGTCATCTGAACTGTAATCGCCACTTGTGGGGAACGGCATCTCGTAGAGCGAGCTTGCCAAGTACGCTCGTGCCTCGTATCTCAATACGCCCAAAATTTGTTCTTTGCTTATCTTTGCAGCAACATCAGTCATACATCCTTCTTCGTCCGATTGATGACCTGACACTATCGGCTGAACTAGAACCTCTTTTATGGAAGACACCAATTTTCTTTGGACGGCGTTATTCTCCTCTCTTAATTGATTGAGAAGATAAATTTCGAGATTATTCTCGACGCTACTCAATGCATCGTTATAGTCAAGCATATATAGTAATCCGCCTTGGATGGCATGCGCCGGATAATGACGACGCATGCCAGGAAAGAAGAGCTAGTAGGGCAAACTAACCAGCGCAACCTCCACGAGTGTATCCGAGGCATAAACCTCAACATCAAAATCAAGCTTTGGCAGTACGTTTTCTTCGTTTTGCATGTTGATCTCCTTGATATCCATCTGCTGCGAGGTGATGCAGCAAATAGATAGTTATCACACTCCATGCCGGCCAACAATTGGTTGAATTCTTTATTAAGACATTTCCACATCCTGAAGTGGTGTCATGCTTATTTTGTTTTCGCAAACAGATATGACCATGCCAGCTTTGTCAAAGAAGATAATCAAGGAATTGTCTTGAAGTTATCCAACACACCATAGCCACAATGCAAAAAGGCCGGCATAATGCCGGCCTTTTTATCCTGGTACAAACGTAAGCGCTTATTTTTTTGACGTCTGCTCAAGGCCGCGGTTAATCAACATCGGCTCGATGCTTGGATCTTTGCCGCGCCAGTCCCTGTAGAGCTTGTCCAGCTCTTCGGTATTGCCGCGCGAGAGAATCATGGCACGGAAGCGATCACCGTTTTCGCGCGTCAGCCCACCGTGCTCCTTGAAGTCCTCGAAGGCATCGTCAGCCAGCATTTGCGTCCACAGATAGGCGTAATAGCCGGCTGCATAACCATTGCTCCAGATATGCAGGAAGTAGCTGGAGCGATAACGTGGCGGCACGTATGAGAGATCCACCCCGTCTTTCTTCAAGGAAGCGGCTTCGAACTCATCGACATTTTCCTTGGGAGTGTCGGCACCCAAGGTATGCCAATTCATGTCCAACATGGCCGCAGCAACCAACTCGGTCATGTCGTAGCCTTTGTTGAAGAGGCGAGCTTTCTGGATCTTGTCAACCAGCTCCTGCGGCATCGGCGCACCAGTCTTGTAGTTCTTGGCATAGTGCGCGAACACCTTCGGATCGGTCGCCCAGTGTTCGTTGAATTGGGAGGGGAATTCGACAAAGTCACGCGCCGTCTGCGTGCCCGACAGAGTGGGATACTCCTCATCTGCGAACAGGCCATGCAGACCATGTCCGAATTCATGGAACATGGTGATGACGTCATCCATCGACAGCAACGCCGGCTGCCCCGGAGCAGGCTTGGTAAAGTTAGCGACGTTGTAAATCACAGGCTTGGTGCCGAGCAGCTTGGATTGCTGGACGAAGTTGTCCATCCAGGCGCCGCCGTTCTTGTTATCGCGCTTGAAGTAATCGAAATAGAACAGTGCCAGCGATTTGCCGTCCTTGTCGAACACCTCGAACACGCGGACATCAGGGTTGTAGACCGGAATATCCTTGCGCTCCTTGAAGGTCAGCCCATAAAGCTGATTGGCCGCGTAGAAAACACCGTTCTCGAGCACATTGTTCAACTCGAAGTATGGCCTGATCTGTGCGTCATCGAGGTCGTATTTCGCCTTGCGCACTTCTTCGGCGTAGTGCTCCCAGTCCCAGGGTTCCAGCTTGAAGGTAGGCTGCTTGAGGGCAGCCTGGTCCTTATCGATCTGCTTCTGGATATCCGCCGCTTCGACTTTCGCGCGGGCTACTGCCGCAGGTGCGAGCTTGCCCATGAATGCCAGCACCGCTTCCGGCGTCTTGGCCATCTGGTTCTGCAGTGCCCAAGCTGCGTAATTGGGAAAGCCCAGCAGCTTCGCTTCTTGCGCACGTAACTGGGCAATGCGCGAAATAATGTCACGCGTATCGTCAGCATCACCCTTTTCCGCCCGTGTCCATGACGCCTCGAATAGCGCCTTGCGCGTTGCACGATCGGTCAGGTCCTGCAGCAACGGTTGTTGCGTAGTGTTCTGCAGTGCCAGCACCCATTTTCCATCAAGATGGCGATCCTTGGCAGCTTGGGCAGCGACAGCAATGTCCTCATCGGAGAGGCCAGCCAGCTTGGATTTGTCATCCACCACCAAGGCGCCGTCTCTGCTTGCAGCGAGCAGCTTGTTGTTGAATTGAGCTTCGAGCCCGGCTTCTTCCTTGTTGTATTCCTTGAGCTTGGCCTTGTCTGCATCCGAAAGCTTGGCGCCTGCCATCACGAAGTTGCGATAGACCACATCGACCAGCCGGCGCGATTCCGGATCGAGTTTGAGCGAGTCGCGCTGGTCATACACCGCCTGGATGCGCTGAAACAGCTTGGTGTTGAGATAGATCGCATCCTGATGCGCGGCGAGCTTGGGTGCTTCTTCTTCCTGGACTTTTTGCAGGGTGTCATCAGTGTTGGCCGAGGTGACGCCATTGAATACGGCCAGCACCCGATCAAGCAGCACACCGGACTTCTCCAGGGCCACATAAGTGTTCTCGAAGGTCGGCGGCTCGGGGTTGTCGGCGATCTTTTCGACCTCAGCCAGATGCTGCTTCATGCCCTCTTCGATCGCGGGCTGGTAATCGTTGTCTTTGATCTTGTCGAACGGCGGCGCCTGATACGGCAGCGTGCTGGCCGTAAAGAAAGGATTGGGCGCCTGCGGTTCCACCGCTGCCGTGGAGGTAGCCTTGGCAGGTGTACTGCTGGAAGGCGCCGGGGCATTACTGTTGCTCCCGGGATGCTGGGAACAGGCGGCCAATGCCACGGACGTGGCAATCGCAAGAAGACGAAGACGAGGCATGGAGACTCCCCAGGTGATAGGCGTGAAAATCAGCCTCCGACTGTAGCCACAGCTATGCTATCTTCCAAGCCTGCCTGACGACATGGGGAGAGAGGTCCCGGGCCTCCTCAGGTGCTGTAGGTACGGTCCTTCCAACGCGAACGTACACCGCGCCAATAACGAATCGCCGAACTCCAGGTCATGCCGAGGTACAGCAGAGCACTCAACGGCAGCAACAAGGCCCAGGCCAGACGCATGTGGTAATAGTGCAGCATCGGCACGTAGCTCAGCATCATGGCTCCCAGGGCGATCACGCCCAGTCCCCAGGCTGAAGTGGAACCGAGCAGGACGAAGGGAACCCCATAAGCCCAGACAAACAGTAGCGTGACAACCAGAAGCAACGGCGTGGAATAGCCGAGCTGGGTGAAGGCGGAACGCGCCACCATGTCGTGGATCGAGCGCAAATTGCCGTAGGGTCTGAGGCTTACTACACCGCGACTCAGGCCGAGCCAGATGCGATAGCCCTCGTTCTTGATTTGCCTTGCCAACGTGCAGTCATCGATCAACGCATTGCGAAGACTGGCAAACGCGCCCGCGCGCTGCAGTGCCTCGGTGTCGACCAGGATGCACCCACCGGCAGCGGCTGCCACATAACGGAAGTTCGAATTGGACAGTGCGAAGGGATACAGCAGCTTGAAATAATAGACGAAGGCCGGAAGCAGCAGCCGATCCCAAAAGCTGGTTCGCCGCAGGTCCGCCATCAATGAAACGAACTGGCGATTTTCACGCTGTTTGTACGCCAGCAATGCAGGGAGCAGGGCTGGCTGCAACTGAATGTCCGCATCCAGCAGCAACGTCATCGACGTTTGCACATGCGCCCTACCCTGTTCCAATGCCCACAGTTTTCCGGCCCAGCCTTCCGGCAGAGGCAAACCACTGATCACTTGGGTATTCGGAAAGGATGCGGCAATTTTCGCGGTGTCGTCGCTGGACTGATCGTCGACGACGATCACCTGTAGTCCGCGCCCTTGAGACTGCAACCCCGCAAGCGTGAGGCCGATGACATCGGCTTCGTTGCGCGCAGGTATCAGTACCGTGACCTGGCTGAGATCGGCCGACTCGGCATGCGGATCGGCTTCGATGCGTTCACGCGTGCCCCAGGGTCGCCACGGCACAGCCAGCAATCCTACCCACATTAATGCCGGCAGCAATGCGGCAATCCATCCCAAAAGCCCGCTCATGATCCCCACGTGACGTGCGTTGTGTCTGAGCGGTGGTCAGTAGGCGCGTTGGCCAACCTGGACTGCCATCCGCTCAAGCAATGTGTTGCCGCATGGCGACCGCTCGGGCGCAACGCGGTGGCCAGCGGTGGATTTTAACCCCGACGCTGGCCACGACTGATGTCAATGATTCGCGTCAGTACCGGTTTCAGCACTGCGACGCTGGATCGAGCTGATCGGAATATGGATTGCGGTGGCATCGGCACGATTACCGTATTGCACCGGCAGATCCGGCGCCATCGGACCATCAGTGCGCGGACCGAACATCGACACCTTCAGCGCTTTCAGCGGATGCGCGAACATGTCGTCTACCGCCGTGCCCTCAAAACCGCAGTGCGCCATGCAGTTGTCGCACTTCGGATTGATGCCCACGCCGTACTTCTCCCACTCGGTGGTTTCCATCAATTCCTTGTACGTCTTGGCATAGCCCTCATCCACCAGCAGATAGCACGGCTTCTGCCAGCCAAAGATGTTGTAGGTGGGATTGGACCACGGCGTGCATTGATACGCCTGGTTGCCCGCGATGAAATCCATGAACATGGCCGACTGGTTGAACGCCCACTTGCGCTTGCGTTGCTTGCCAATCTTGAAGATGTCGCGGAACAGCTGCTTGCTCTCGGTACGGCCGAGGAACACATCCTGGCGCGGCGCATGCTGATAGCTATAACCCGGCGATACCGTAATGCCCTCGACGCCCAACTCCATCGCGTAGTCGAAAAAGTCGGCAACTTCTTCCGGCGGCTCGCTGTTGAACAACGTGCAGTTCACCGTCACGCGAAAGCCCTTCGACAGCGCCAGCTTGATCGCCGTCACGGCCTTCTCGAACACGCCGTCCATGCATACGGATTTGTCGTGCTGCTTCTCCAGACCATCGAGGTGCACAGACCAGGTGAAGTACGGCGACGGCTTGTACTCGTCGATGTGCTTCGGCAACAGAATCGCATTGGTGCACAGGTACACGAACTTCTTGCGCGCGACAATACCTTCGACGATCTTCGGCAGATCCTTATGGATCAGCGGCTCGCCACCAGGAATGGAGACGACAGGCGCATCGCACTCGTCCACCGCGGCCAGTGCCTGCTCGACACTCATGCGCTTTTGCAGGATTTCCTTCGGCTGGTCGATCTTGCCGCACCCTGCACAAGCCAGATTGCACTGGAACAATGGCTCCAACATCATGGCCAGCGGGTAGCGCTTCTGACCGCTCAACTTCTTCTGGACGATGTAGCGCGCGATCGTAGTTTGCTGAATGAGAGGGATACCCAAGGGATTCTCCAGAATGTCGGTACGCCCGATGCCAACAACGTCATCGGCGTGAAAATCTTACCTAGCCAGTACAGTATAAGCCACTTGCAAGCGTGGCCGTTATGTCCGCCACGCCTGACCGTTAATCTTTGGGCCTAATCTTTGGGCCGCGGTTCAAGTACATGCGGATAGTCGCGGCGAATCCGCGCCCACTCGATCTTGAACCAGGGTGTGAACGTGTCGGGCTTGGCGGTCATTTCCGCCTCAAGCGTGTCGGGAGCGATATAGCGCAGACCCGAAATCTCGTTCACGTTCACGGTCGGCGCATCATTGCTGCGCCCGGCGTATACCCAGCACAGCTCGTGCTCAGCACCGTCCTTATCGAATTGCGCCTGATATTCGAACTTGAACAGATAGTCCAGCGGACAGGTCAGTCCTAGCTCTTCTTTCAAGCGGCGATGGATGGCATTGTCGATGGTCTCGCCACGACGCGGATGACTGCAGCAGGTATTCGACCAATACCCGGGCCACAGGCGCTTGCCCGGCGCACGCTGCTGCAGCAGCAACTCGCCCTTCGTGTTGAACACGAACAAAGAGAACGCGCGATGCAGGGTCCCTTGGCCAACGTGTGCGGAAGCCTTGTCAAGGAAGCCGACCTCCTGATCATCGTGGTCGACCAGCACCAGCGGCTCGTCATCGAAGGACACCACCTCGTTCGAATCCCGCCAATCCTGGCGGTCCAATTCTGCGTTATCCAATGTCGACCTCCATCGCCTGATAGCCGGCGTCGCGAATCGCGCCAACCACTTTGTCGCGGTTCTGCGGGCACAACGCCACGATTGAACCGCCACCGCCGCCACCGGTGAGTTTGGCCCCTAGTGCACCGTGCTCGCGTGCAATCTGTACCAGCTCTTCCACTTCCCAACTCGATACGCGCAACGCATTGAGCAGGCCGTGGCAAATATTCATCAGATCACCCAGACGCTCCAGATCGTACTGCTGCATGGCCTCCATGCCCTGCATGGTCAGGCCATCGATCTGCTGGAAAATGCCATCGTACAGTGCGGGGTTGCGCTGCCATGCAGTGCGAACCTTTCCGACCGTGACTGCAGTGAGGCTTTCTTTGCCGCTGATGCCGATTACCAGAGGAATACGCTTGGGCATGTGCAGTTCGCGCACCATAGGTGCCTCGCCTTGCTTGCCTGAGCGTTTGTACAGCAGCGTTTTGCCGTAAGTCGCAACGGTATTATCGATGCCGGACGCCGAACCATGTGCCACTTCTTCGCAACGGAACGCCAGCGCATTGATCTCTTCGTCGCTCAAACCGAGCTTGTAATGCTGATCAAGCGCACGGATCACCGCTACCGCCATCGCCGCCGAGCCACCCAGGCCCATGGCGCGCGGCACATTCGGGAAGACCTCGATGCGCATCGAACGCTCGGTAAGTTCAAGCGTATCGAAAATGATGCCAAGCGAACGCTGGAACGAATCGCGGTGTGCGGGATCGCGGTGCAGGCGATATTCCACGCCCCACCGCGGAATGAACATATCGACGCCGCCGGACTTCGTATCCTGTGCAATCGCACGTACGGCAAGCGGTACTGGGGCGGCAATGGCGTGGCTGCCGTACACCACAGCATGTTCGCCTAGCAGGATGATCTTGCCATGCCCACACGCACGATGATCGATGGCCGGATGCTCAGGCACCTCGGGGGCGCCATGCGATTCCTTGCGCACTTGTTCAACGATCTCCTGCGCTTTCCATATCTTGATTTCACCGCTTTCGACCAGGCGTTCCACCACAGTATCGAAGATTTCCGCGGTGGCACCTGCGGCAACGGCAACGCTGCGCGCATGCAGCGTCATATGCCCCTGCTGGATGCCTTCCGTCACCAGCGCTCGTAGCGCGGAGAAATTCTGCGCAAGACCGACCGCGCCCATCACCTCTGCGAGTTCGCGTGCCGTCTTTACGCCAAGCAGGCGAAGATCCAATGCCACGGTAGCGTTCGATTGCAACGGACCGCCGACAATGCCGACCTTCATGGGAATATCGAGTTCGCCGATCAACTCACCCTTCTCACCCTTGTACCAGCGCGTAAGCGACGTATAACGGCCGCCGCGCGCCGCATACGCATGCGCGGCCGCTTCGATGGCGCGCCAGTCGTTGCCGGTCGCCAGAGCGACGGCGTCGACACCGTTCATGATGCCTTTGTTGTGCGTTGCCGCCCGGTACGGATCAATGCTGGCGAATTCGTTCGCGAGCACGATGCCATCACGCACCTCCTCCCCTTCGAACCCCTTGCCGGTGAGGTGCTCGGCAGGGATCACGCAGCGTGCACGCACCATCGAGCGATCAGTGAGATTGGACAGGATGCGCAGGAACACCCGGCCACCGGTCATCGTCTCGACCAGCGAAGCGATGCCCTCGCACATGGTGTTGACCAGGTTGGCGCCCATTGCATCACGCGTGTCGACCAGCAAGTGGACAACGAGCATGTCTCCGCCTTCGGGGCGAGGATGCACGTGCACTTCCAGATCCTGCGCGCCACCGCCGCGCGCCACCATCTGCGGATGGAGGCTGTTGGCGAGATTGAGCAATTCATCCTTGCGCTGCAGCAAAGTGGCTTTGGCGTGCGCCAGATGAGGTACGTCCACCACTTGCACCTGTCCGATCAGCACGGGTTCGGTGCTCTCTACCGTAAAGCCACCCGTACCACGGACCAGCTTGGCGGCCGACGAAAGCGCCGCAACGATGGACGGCTCTTCCACTACCAGCGGCACGATGTAATCCCGCCCGTTGACCAGGAAGTTGAGTCCGAGGCCGACCGGCAAGCCCATGACGCCGACGACGTTTTCGATCATCTTGTCGGCTTTGTGGATCTTCAGCGTATGTTCGCCGGAGACAAGCGCCTGGTAGTCCTCAGACGAGAGCCAGCCGCGCTCATGCATCACGCGTACGCGGTCGGACACTGAGAGTTTGTAGAAAGCAGGGAATCGGGACCGTTCGGCACTCGATGAATCGGCACTCATAGCCTTAAGCACTCCGTGATGGGTCATTTGTCACGCACCCCGGCGCCATGAGCCGGATAACGGCATGCTGGCCATGACATTCAAGAAGGTTTGCGATCACGTCAAAATCCTTAGCGGGGGAGATTTCGCGTCTGGCGCATATGGCAGCTGACACCCTGAGAATCAAGCCTCAAGGGCACGACATGCATGCCGGCCGAAACAATGGCGCGTTCAAATGTCGCCAACCTTTCCGCATCCTCGGCGAAAACTACGCCGAAGTCGCCGCCCGCGCCGCAGGGCTTATAACTGACATCTTCGCGCGAAGCCATCACAGCGAGCTGTTTTTGTGCGGCAGAGTAGATTTCCAGACCACACGCAGCACCAAATCGCTGCAGCCCCATAGCATAATCCCTCGTAAGCTCAATGAAAGATTGCATCTGACGCAGCTTGAGCGCATCGATGGCAGCAGAAGAAATGGCGCTGAGCTCGGCCATAAGCGCGATGTAATCAACCGGGTTTGCCTCCCTCCATTGCGCCAGGCGTTGAAGTGCGTCACCCGTGGATACGGACTGCCCCGACCAGACGAATAGGCAAGGCATGCCTTCCGCAGAGAGCGGTTCATACACTGGCAAGCGATTGGCACCGACCAGTTGATAAGTGATCAACCCTCCGGCCACGCTGGCTGCCACGTCCACGCCACTGCCACGGCCACCTTGCCAGTCACCATGCATGCGCAGCAAGCGCCGCATCCATTGCCCACGGTCCGACATAACGTCCGCATGGCCAGCCATGCTCGCGAAAGCAGACGCAAGCGCCACCGTCAATGCCGCGCTGGAGCCCAGACCCAATTTGGCCCGCACATCACCATCGACGTGAAAAAAGCCCGATGTATCCAAATGGAGGTCGAAGCCTTCGCCAGATTCCGGCGCCAAGCCTTCTCGCACCAGCCCCCGCCACACGTGATCGACCAGCGTCAGCTTGGCCTCGACCGCCTTGTCGCACTGCCAATGCCATTGACCCTCGCGATCGACGAACGCTCGCGCGCGGTCGATATGCAAATCCGGAGCGTAAACCATGCATACGCCATCATGACGGGGAACGATGTGCACCTCCGCACGCCGGTCCACTGCCAGCACCAAGGCCGGCGCGCCCTCCAATACGGCGTAGTCGCCCAGCAAAACCAATTTGCCGGGTGCACTTGCAACCCGTTCCATTACGCCTCCACCAAGTCAGCGGCGATGGAACGGGCACCTTCACCTAATCCGGTGTCCAGCACTTCAAGCACGCCCGGCACGTCACGCAACGCTGCTTTTACCTCTTCCATGGCCGAGGGCGCGCACACTGCCTTCAATTGCGGACCCGCATCGACCGTGAAGAACACCGGCACACCTTGCTGACGCAGAGCGCGCACGCGATGCATGCACTCCACCGTCGCACCGTTCCAATAGAGCAACCCGGGCTGAGCCGCCAATGCCAGCGCATGCATCTTCAAACAGCTGTATTCGGAAATGCGCGCCAGCGCGTCGAAGTCACGCGTTTCAATCGCGGCGCGCGCCACGCTCAAATCTGCTTCCTGTGTATCGATCCAAGCCGTTTGATAGGGCGACGTTTCCGCTGTGCGGCGCATGCCTTCCGTGGAGCCTACCTGCTTGGCAGCCGTAGATGTGATCGCCACCGCAACACGCAAAGGCCACGCGTCCGCATCGAGCAAAGGGCGTGCAACGGAATCTGTACCATCGGCCAATTTGCCATGCGCCCATTCGACGTAACCGCCAAAAAGGGAACGCGCGGCAGAACCCGAACAACGACGCGCCAACACCGACTGCTGCGTGAGGTTCAAATCCAGCCCGAGTGCCCTCGCACCGGCATGCACCAGCGCGGCAAAACCTGAGGCAGACGATGCCAATCCGGCGGCAGTAGGGAAATTATTCAGGCTGACGACCTCAGCACCGTAATCGACGCCCGCCTGTTTGCGCAGGAGATCCAGGCATGCAGTGATGCGCTTGGATTCGGCGTCATGGCTACGACCATTGAGACTGACGCGATCCTCCCTCGCCCCCGGCATGAATCGCACAGCGGTACGCGTCCATAGGCTTTCCAGCGTAATGGAGAGGGAACCAACGACAGGCAGGTTCAAAGCCGTATCGCGCTTGCCCCAATACTTGATCAGGGCGATGTTGGGTTGTGCCTGGGAAGCAGCACGCAATTCACCGGACAGCTCGGTGCGTGGTTCGAGATTCATGATGTCTCGCTGGGAAAGGAAAATTTCAACGACGGGTATCGCTTGGGTCAGCCGGGCGGAATCTACTTGGCGGGCGCGTCCATCACGAAAGGCAACTCGCCAGGAGCCGGTGTTCTCATAGTGACCCGGCTCCACACAGTATTGCCGCCAAACAGGCTGATGCCGATATAACCACGCAGTTGCAGCCGGTTCGGGCCAAGCATCCGAACCAAACAATTATAGGTGCGTCCGTTGTCCGCGTTGTAGATACGGCCATCTTTCCATTTATGGCTCTCGGGATCGAACCTCAGTCCGGTCAGCAAGCGCAGGCCTGTCAATGGCCGGGAGCGAAGTGCTGGATTGGGATTGTTGCGATCGGTGACGATTTTGCCATTGAGCTGCGGACCGTCCTCCGGACCGTAGGTGTCGTGCAGCTGCCATAGAATATAGCCCTGGTACTCCCCCCCTACCTTCTCGATACGGATCACCGCGTCGCGACTCTTGACCAGCCAGTCGCCCACGATCGACGAAGACTGGGGCACATAGGCCTCTCCCGCCATGGCGTACCCGCTATACAGCATCAAAAGAACCCACGCACATAGCCACACATCACGCCAACGGCGGACATTTTTCATCGCAAGCCCTCTTGCGCAGCGTCAACCCGGGCCATATATCCGTCCGTTTCGTGTCGGCGATTTGTCGGTAGCATAAACACCTATGTTCTCTAGCTGGCTGGTCGACACCCTTATCCATATCCTGGGCACCGCGCTTGTTTTCGCTGCCGCAGGCTATGCCTGCGTAGCGCTGTGGGCTGTGATGACAGGGGCCCGAAAGACCTCGGCGCCCGACGCCACCGGCGAACCGTGCCCCGCGAGCATACTCAAGCCGCTGCATGGCGCCGAACCGCGACTGTACGAAAACCTGCGCAGCTTCTGCCTGCAAACGCATCCGGCATATCAGTTGGTGTTCGGCGTGCGCGAACCGGATGATCCAACCGTTGCCGTGGTCGAGCGCCTGCGCAAGGAGTTCCCACAACAGTCCATCGCACTAGCCGTCAACCCGCGTGTGCACGGCGCCAATTTCAAAGTCAGCAACCTCATCAACATGCTGCCCTATGCGCAACATGACCTGTTGGTGCTGGCTGACGCCGATATTCACGTCAGGCCGGATTATCTCACGCGCGTCACGGCGCCGCTGGCTGACGCTGGCGTAGGCATCGTCACCTGCCTTTATTACGGCATTCCCGGGGCCTCGTTCTGGTCTCGGCTTGGACGTCTATTCATCGACGACTGGTTCGCCCCCTCGGTGAAGCTTTCCCACGCTTTCGGCTCAACCCGCTTTGCGTTTGGCTCCACCATCGCGCTCCGTCGCGACGCGTTGCAGGCCATCGGTGGTCTCGAAGTCCTGCGCGATGTGCTCGCTGATGATTTCTGGCTGGGCGAACTGACCCGCCGTGCCGGCTTGCGCACCGTGCTCTCGGATGTCGTGGTCGGCACCGAGGTCGGCGAAAGCACCCTGAAAGATTTGTGGGCGCATGAATTGCGCTGGCTGCGCACCATACGCTCGATTGCCCCCGCGGGTTTTGCCATGACTTTTGTCTGTTTTACATCACCCTTATTGCTGCTCGGACTTTGCCTGGCGCCGATGCCGGTCACCGCGGCCCTGGTTTTGCTCGGTGGCGGGGCGCGGGTTTTGCTACACTTTTTACAGCGGCGCATCAGCGATGAAGCCTTCGCCTGGCACGAAGTCCTGTTGATTCCCCTCCGCGACACCTTATTGCTGATGGAATGGGCAACTGCCCTGGCCGGTTGGCAGGTAAGATGGCGCGGGCAGGTACTGCACGCACGAGGCGACGGTTCAGCGCCGTAGACCTAGCTTAGTAGGTCATATTTCTGAACGATCTGCTGTCCCTGGGCATAGATGAAGCCCCCGCAGGAGTCACCCGTAATGAAAACGCTTTTTCTGCAAGCTCCTTCCTTCGATGGCTTTGATGGCGGCGCGGGCTCGCGCTACCAGGCCAAGCGCGAGATCAAGAGCTTCTGGTATCCCACCTGGCTGGCCCAGCCGGCCGCGATGGTCCCCGATTCGCGCGTGCTGGATGCACCGGCCGACGAGATCTCGGTGGAAGACAGCTTGCGTATCGCCGAGCAATACGAGCTGGTGATCATCCACACCAGTACACCTTCGTTCCCCACCGACGCCAAGTTCGCGGAGTTGCTGAAAGCGCGCAAGCCGAACGTACTGGTCGGACTTGTCGGCGCAAAGGTTGCCGTGGATCCCTCCGGCTCATTGACGGCTTCGTCGGCGATCGATTTCGTGGCCCGCGAAGAATTCGACTACACCTGCAAGGAAGTGGCCGAAGGCCGTCCGTTTGAAAGCATCACCGGCATCAGCTATAAGCTGGCCGACGGCACCGTGCAGCACAATCCGCCGCGCGCGATGATCGAAAACATGGACGATCTGCCGTTCGTCGCACCGATCTACAAGCGCGACCTCACCATCAACAACTACTTCATCGGTTACCTCAAGCACCCGTACGTCTCCATCTACACGGGTCGTGGCTGCCGCTCCAAGTGCACCTTCTGCCTGTGGCCGCAGACCGTGGGCGGTCATCGCTACCGCACGCGTTCGGCGGCGAACGTGCTCGCCGAGGCGAAGTGGATCAAAGAGAACATGCCCGAAGTGCGCGAGCTGATGTTCGACGACGACACTTTCACCGACAGCTCCAACATGGAGCGCGTGCATGAAATCGCACGCGGCCTCGGCGCAATGGGCTGGACCTGGTCCTGCAACGCGAAGGCCAACGTGCCGTACGAGTCGCTGAAGATCATGAAGGAAAACGGCCTGCGCCTGCTGCTCGTCGGCTATGAATCGGGTGACGACCAGATCCTGCACAACATCAAGAAGGGTCTGCGTACCGACATCGCCCGCCGTTTCACTGAAGACTGCCGCAAGCTCGGCATCACCGTACATGGCACCTTCATCCTCGGCCTGCCGGGCGAGACCAAGGAAACGATCGAAAAGACGATTCAATACGCCAAGGAAATCAACCCCCACACCGTCCAGGTGTCGTTGGCGGCGCCCTATCCGGGCACTTCGCTGTACAAGCAGGCGGTGGAAAACGGTTGGCTGAAAGAGAACGAAGCCGTCAACCTGGTCAACGACAAGGGTGTGCAGCTCGCCCTGATCAGCTATCCGCATCTCTCGAAGGAAGAAATCTTCCACGGCGTGGAGAAGTTCTACAGAGCTTTCTACTTCCGCCCATCGAAGATCTGGGAAATCGTCAAGGAAATGCTGACCAGCTGGGAAATGATGAAGCGCCGTCTGCGCGAAGGCGTGGAGTTCTTCCGCTTCCTGCGTGCGCACGAAGCGTAACTCGCTTCCTCTCTTGGGCATGAGTCCGCACGCGACATTTCGAAGTGCCCCATTTTCCCGGCCGTCATTCCCGCGAAAGCGGGAATCCATTTTCGCTTTTGCATCAGAGCTAGATGGCTCCCTGCTTTCGCGAAAATGACGGCCGGGCAAGATTGAGCGCCGCGTAGATGCCCATGAATACTCCGATGAATGCCCCTCTTAGACGAGCCACGGCGCAAACGCGCCGGCGGCTGATCGTCACCGCCGATGATTTCGGCTTGCACGAGGCTGTCAACGAAGCCGTTGAACGCGGCTATCGCGAAGGAGTATTGCGTGCCGCCAGCCTGATGGTCGCCGCGCCAGCAGTAGCCGATGCCGTGGCACGCGCAAAGCAAAATCCTAACCTCGCGGTTGGGTTGCATGTGGTACTCGCCGACGGCCGCGCGATGCTGCCACCCGGTCAGATCCCCGACTTGGTCGACGGACAAGGCATATTCGATTCGAACATGGTTCGTAATGGCTTCCGCTTCTTTTTCCTACCTCACGTACGCCGGCAATTGGCCGCTGAAATCCGCGCGCAATTCGAAGCGTTTGCAGCGACTGGGCTCAGGCTCGACCACGTCAACGCGCACAAGCATTTCCACCTGCATCCCACCATCCTGTCGCTGATCCTTTCCATCGGAAAGGAATACGGCCTGCACGCCATCCGTCTTCCGCTGGAACCCGGCATGGGGCCATGGCTTCGCCCTTGGCTGGCCTTGATGCGATGGCGCATGGATAACGAGGGCATCGCCTACAACGATCATGTTTTCGGCATTCGCCATAGCGGCGGCATGGACGAGTCGGTCCTGTTGGATATTCTGCACAAGCTGCCGGATGGGCTGTCGGAGATCTATCTGCATCCGGCTGCGCATGGGCATCTGACCGCAAGCATGGTTGATTATCGGCACGCGGACGAGCTTGCGGCCCTGCTGTCGCCCCGTGTGCGCGACATGATCGTCGAACATTGCCACTTATGCAGCGGCTTCTCCGATGCGAGCGTGGCCGCGGCATGAAGATGAAGCTGTTCAGCTACATCGCCGGTCTGCTGGGCCTGGCTGTCGCCATCGCCCTGGTGGCGCACCAGGGCTGGGCGGAAATCGCCACCGCGATTGACCGCGCCGGTTGGCCGTTGCTATGGCTGCTACCGTTCCATGCGCTGCCGCTACTGCTCGACGTCGCCGGATGGCGCGTGCTGCTCGCGCCGCGCGACCACGATCACCGGGCGACGCTTCCCTTTCTGTTCTGGGTCGCCGCCATCCGCGAAGCGAGCAACCGCCTGCTCCCAGTCGCAAATATCGGCGGCGAGATCATCGGTATCCGCTTGGTGAAATGGCGGGGCATTCCTGGCGCCGCCGTCGCAGCGAGCATCATCATGGAGGTCTTGCTCACACTCGTGAACCAATACCTGTTCACGGCACTGGGCATCATTCTCTTGATCGAACTGACGCGCGATGTCGGTGCGTTCAGCACGGTGATTTTTGCGCTCGCCGCCAGCCTGCCGCTGCCGGTTTTCCTGATCGTCATCCTGCGGCACGGCAAAGTGTTTTCCCGACTGGAAAGCTTTGCGGAAAAGCTGCTCGGCGGCCGCTCGAAATTCACCGGGCTTATCGACGGCTCGAATCTGGACCTTGAAATCCGGGCGCAATACTCGCGTCCATTGCGCCTGATCGCTAGCCTGTGCTGGCAGTTCCTCGGTTACCTGGTCGGCAGTTTTGAGACATGGCTGGCGTTACGCCTGCTGGGCTACCCGATCGGCGTGGGCGACGCGATCGCGATCGAAGCCGTGACCCAGGCCTTGCGACACATCATTTTTGTCGTGCCGGCTGGCCTCGGTGTGCAAGAAGGAGGCCTGGTGTTGTTTGGCGACATCTTGGGACTGCCTCCGGAAGTCAGCGTTGCGCTGTCGCTGGTAAAGCGCATGCGCGAAATAGCCTTCGGCGTGCCGGCATTGATTTCATGGCAATGGGCCGAAACACGCAAGCTGTATGCAGGTTCTTCCGCACGTGTCAGCTCCAGCCAGCCGCCTACTTGAAGAGAATCGAGTGATGACGTTCGAACACGACGCCTTTGATCCCGAAGCCCTGGTGCCTGGTTATCGCGAGCCAGTGCTGCCGCAAGGTGAGCCGGACGCAGCCACTATCGCAGCGTCTGAAGCGCGTACCCGGCATTGGTCGAGCGACCAGCATGGCAAGCGCATCAAATACGGCTCGGACATGCACAAACAGATGATGTGCCGGATGTTTGGGGACACCTTCAACCCCTACCGGCCATCCGTATTGAAATGGCCGACCCTGGATGAGGGTTCCCTGCGCCGCATTACCTCGCTGCCGATCTGGGACATCGCCGTACAGACGGAAGGCAAGGCGCGCCTGCGCATGGCCGCCTATGCGCGCACGATCGTCGATCCGGAGATGCGCAACGCGCTTGCGCAAAATGCCTGGGAGGAAAACCGGCATAAGGAAGTGCTGTCCAAGATGGTACAGCACTACGGCATTCCGCTGGTGCCCGAGCCGCCCTATGAATATCCGAAGGACCCGGAATGGGCCTATCTGGTAACGGGCTACAGTGAATGCATCGACAGCTTCTTTGCTTTCGGCCTGTTCAAGGTGGCGCATGATTCGGGGCTTTTCCCGCCCGAGCTGATCGATACCTTCGAGCCGGTGATGCAGGAGGAATGTCGGCATATCCTGCTCTTCGCCAATTGGGTGGCTTGGCATCGCGCCAACCTCGGGTTGTTCAAGCGCATTGCCTTCGAATGGAAGGTATTCCGCGTGTGGTGGTTCCTGGGCATGGAACGCATGGAGCTGGCCAAGAGCCTGGATGCGGACGGCAACGAGCACACACAGGACAACAACTTCACGGTCACCGGCGCTCAGTCCGTGACGGAGAAAGATCTGAGTGTCGCCGAACTGATGGCATGCTGCCTGCGCGAAAACGATCGCCGTTTCTCCGGCTACGATCAACGCTTGCTGCGTCCGACTACCATGCCTTTCCTGGTGAAATGCGCTTTGCCGATGCTGAAGTTTTTCGAGCGCCGGAAAAAAGCCAAGCACTAAGAGCAGGTATTGGGGGATGAAGAGAGGAGTCGGCGCATATCCCACCCTTCTCTCATTGCTCTCTGCTCATGCACTCTGCAGCATCACCTCAATGATGCTGCAAGGAGTTGAACCATCGCACGGCATCTTCCAGCGCCAACCTTGCGGGGCGCGCCGTATATCCCAATTCACGCTCTGCCTTGGCGCTGGTAAAGAACATGCGCTTTTTCGACATGCGCACTTCTTCCACCGTGGCGATGGGATTCATGCCGGTGAGCCGTGCCCATGCCTCCGCTGCATAGGCAATCGGCATTACCACGGCATGCGGCAATCGCACCTTGGGTGGCGAACGCCCTGCAATGTCGGCGATGTCGGTCAATACGTCTCGCAGGCTCATGTTGAAGCCACCGAGAATGTAGCGCTCGCCGATCACTCCGCGCTCATAGGCCAGCCAATGACCTTCCGCCACATCATCCACGTGCACGATATTGAGCCCGGTATCAACATAAGCCGGAAGACGGCCAGCCATGGCATCGCGCACGATTCGTCCCGTCGGCGTGGGCTTGATGTCATACGGGCCGATCGGCGTCGAAGGATTGACGATGACGACCGGAAGCCCCTCCGCCGCAAATGCCTTGGCCACTTCCTCGGCGAGGAATTTGGAGCGCTTGTAATGGCCGATCATATCGCCGACTGTCACCGGCGTCGTCTCGCTGCCCGGTGTACCGTCCTTGGGAATGCCCAGTGTCGCCACACTGCTGGTGTAAACGATGCGCGGTACACCGACACGCCGCGCGGCATCCAGGATGGCCCGGGTACCCTCCACGTTGGACCGGTAAAGCTCAGCCGGGTCGCGCACCCATAGACGATAATCAGCAGCGATATGAAACAAGGCATCACAACCCTCGCATGCCGGCAGCAGGCTGGCTGGACGAGTGAGATCTCCTTCGACAATCTCGACATCCAGGTCTTGCAAATTCCGACGGTCCGAGCCAGGCCGGGCCAACACACGAACGCTATGGCCATCGCGCAGCAGACGGCGTGCCATGGCCGAACCCACAAAGCCGGTGGCACCGGTCACCAATGCCCTCACAGCGAAAACACCTGAATCATGCCCGTTACACCTGCGGCGGTGGCCTGCGCATTCGAAAAAGCTGGGATTGTCATCGTGCGATTATGGACGAAAATGGAATGCTGCTTCAGCATATTGGAATGCCTACGTCTCCCTGCCCGCCCCAAGCCAGCCGACATACGCGCACCGGACGAGCCTTTTTCCCCAAAGAAAGGTCCACACCGTCACCGCGTTCCGGATTCGTACCCCTATGGGTGTGTCATAATTCCGGCGGTTGAGGCATACCAATGATCGAATTAAATAATGCCACCGCCAGCATCGGCAGCGGGGAGGCCGATACCTACCAGGACGCGATCCTGCCCCAGGTGTCCCGGACTTTTGCGCTGACCATTCCCCAGCTTCCCGAGGAGCTGCGTCGCGCCGTTGCGAATGCGTATCTGCTGTGCCGTATCGCGGACACCATCGAAGACGAGCCAGCACTGTCGGCCGAGCAAAAGCGATCCTTCGAGAACGCGTTTGTCGATGCCGTCACGGGTGACGCCGATCCCCAGGAAGTGGCCGATGAAGTCGCACCGCTGCTTTCCAACGAAACGCTGGAAGCCGAGCGGGATCTGATGCAGCAATTGCCATTGGTGCTGCAAGTCACGCGCAGCCTGTCGTCATCCCAGCAAGCGTCCATCGTGAAATGCCTGCAGATCATGTCGCACGGCATGCACGAATTCCAGCGCAAGGCCGGCGTGCATGGCTTGGCGACGCTGCATGACCTGGATCGCTACTGTTACTGCGTTGCGGGTGTCGTAGGTGAAATGCTCACCGAGCTGTTCGTCGACTTCGAACCGCTGCTCACCCCACACCGCAACACCATGCTGCGTCTTGCCGTCTCGTTCGGCCAGGGGCTGCAGATGGTCAACATCCTCAAGGACCAATGGGAAGACCGCACGCGCGGTGCCTGCTGGTTGCCACAGGATATGTTCGCGCGTCACGGAATCAAACTCGCCACCTTGCAATCGGGCAAGCAAAGCGCCGGATATGCAGCAACGATGTCCGAACTTGTCGGCATCGCCCATGCACATTTGCGCCAGGCGCTCGATTACACGCTGCTGATTCCCACCAAGCATGCAGGCCTTCGCCGTTTCTGTTTATGGGCGATCGGCATGGCTCTGCTCACCCTGCGCAATCTGCAGCAGAACCTCGATTTTTCGGCCGGCACGCAGGTCAAGATTTCACGCAAGGCCGTTGCGCGCACCATTCTGATGACACGTCTGCTGGGCAAATCGGATACCGGCCTGCGCTGGTTGTTCGCCATGACCGCCCGCGGCTTGCCGCTTACGCCGCTGACGGCCGAGTGGAGCGAGCCATCCACACCCGCACGGACCTGGCCAAAACGTTCCATGCCCCACATCACCGACGTTTCGTGGCGCGAAACAGCGGACGTACAGGAAGCACGGCACCGATGAATCCGTCAGCGCCACATCTGGCCACCGCTCCTACCACCGACGATCTTTTCCAGGCCAAGCCCAGGCAAGCTAGCGAACTGGACGAAGCGATCGAGCGTGGCCGCGTTGCTTTGCTGGAGCGCCAGCATCAGGACGGGCACTGGTGCTTCGAACTGGAATCCGACTGCACGATCACCGCCGAATACATCCTGATGATGCATTACATGGATGAAATCGACGACGAGCTGCAGGAAAAAATGGCGCGTTACCTGCGCGCCACACAGGTCAGGGATACGCATGGCGGCTGGCCACAGTACTACGGCGGCGCCATCGACTTGTCATGCACGATAAAGGCGTATTTCGCGCTCAAGGCAGCCGGCGACGATCCGGAAGCTGAGCACATGCGCCTGGCACGCAAGGCCATTCTTGCGCTCGGCGGTGCAGCGAAGGCCAACGTGTTCACACGCATTCTGCTTGCCCTGTTCGAGCAGGTGCCATGGCGCGCGACACCTTATGTGCCGGTGGAAATCATGCTGCTTCCGCGCTGGTTTCCATTCCACATCGACAAGATTTCTTATTGGGCGCGCACCACGCTGGTACCGCTGACAATCCTGTGTTCGCTGAAGGCCAAGGCGGCCAATCCGCGCAAGGTGCATATCCGCGAATTGTTCGTCACGCCTCCCGAGCAGGAACGCCACTACTTCATTCGCGGCGGCTTGCTGAATCGCACCTTCCTGGCCTTGGACAAGATGGGCCGGGTGATCGATCGCTTCATTCCAAAGTCAGTGCGGCAACGCGCGGTGAAAAAAGCCGAAGCGTGGTTCCTCCCGCGCCTCAATGGTGAAGACGGCATCGGCGCGATTTTCCCGCCGATGGTCAACAGCTACGAGGCGATGGCCCTGCTGGGTTATCCCAAGGACCATCCTGCACGACAGACCTGCCTGCGTTCGATCCAGAAGCTGGTGGTGCATCGCGACGATGGCTCGGCTTATTGTCAGCCCTGTGTCTCGCCTATCTGGGATACCGTCTGGAGTGCTCTGACCCTGATGCACACCAGCGACGACCATGACACGCAAGAAGCCATTGCGAAGTCTGTCGACTGGCTTACCTCGAAACAGGAACTGGACTTCAAAGGCGACTGGGCCGTGCGCGCACCGGACACGGCGCCAGGCGGCTGGGCCTTCCAGTACAACAATGCGTACTACCCGGACATCGACGACACCGCTGTCGTCGCTGCGCTGCTGCATATTCAGGACCGCCGCCGCGGGGAATCCGGTCGCCATCGCATCAACACCGATCGCGCGACTGACTGGATGATCGGACTGCAGTCGAAGAACGGCGGTTTCGCCGCCTTCGATGCGGACAACACCTACTACTATCTCAACGCCATTCCCTTTGCCGACCATGGCGCCTTGCTCGATCCGCCGACCGAAGACGTCTCCGGTCGCGTTGCCGCCTGCCTGGGTGTGCTGGCTCGCCCGCAAGATCGCGAAGCGCTGCAGCGTTGCATCGACTATCTGCGCGCCACTCAGCTGGAAGACGGAAGCTGGTGGGGCCGCTGGGGCAGCAACTACATCTATGGCACCTGGAGCGTGCTCTCGGGGCTGGCGCTAGCCGGCGAGGATCCCCGACAGCCGACCACTCGCAAAGCTGTCGAATGGCTGCGCTCGCGCCAGAACGCCGATGGTGGCTGGGGTGAAACCAACGATAGCTATATCGATCCGGGCTTGCGTGGCGCCAACCATGGGGTCAGCACCCCCCAATCCACCGCCTGGGCCGTGCTGGCGCAATTAGCCGTTGGCGAGGTGCATTCGGATTCGGTTCGGCGCGGCATCGCTTTTCTGCTCGCCCAGCAAGAGTGCGGCGGCTTGTGGTACCACCCCTCGCATAACGCGCCCGGCTTTCCACGCGTGTATTACCTGAAGTATCACGGTTACACCGCGTATTTCCCGCTATGGGCATTGGCTCGCTACCGGCAATTGCGGCAAACGGCCACCGCTTGAGCACACCAGCCGCCATTCGCACGACCGGGATCGTCGTGGCGCTGGCATCTGAAGCACGCACGCTTACCCGCCAGCGCGCAAAACCGGGATGCATGACCACGCTCGACGATGGTGCAGCACTCTGGCTAAGCGGCATGGGGCCTGCTGCTGCCTGCCGTGCCGCCGAGGCATTGGTTGCCAGTGGCGCTTCGGCCTTAGCTGTATTCGGCGTCGCAGGAGCACTGAGCGAGACGCTGCGCAGTGGCGTTCTGTTCTGCCCGGAATACGTCGTTGATGAACATGGCGCCCAGCACGCCACCGATGTCCTATGGCGCTCACGGCTACAGGACACTTTGGCAGCGTCCGCAATACCGATCGTTTGGACGGGTGCCTTATTGAGCGTTACAGAACCGCTCCTTACACCGACCGCCAAACGGTCCGCCCATGCACGGCATGCAGCACTGGCCGTCGATATGGAAAGTGCTGCCGTCGCCTCTGTCGCTGCCGAATACAAGCTGCCGTTTGTCGTGCTGCGCACGATCGTCGATGAAACCGAAGATGCTATTCCGACGGCATTGAATGACAGTGTCGACGCATGGGGCAGTCCTCGCCCGCTCAACCTGATGGCCGCACTTTGCCGTCATCCATCACTACTCGGTGAGCTACCCCGACTATACTCACGCATGCAACGCGCCACGCAGGCTTTACGAGCTGTCGCCAAAGCGACAGGGCCGACCCTGGGTTGGCATCGTTAGTGATCGAATTGCCGTAACCGCGGCTGCGCTTTCGTCTCGGAGAACATCGCAATGTCCCTGCGTCGTCGTTTCGGAATCCTGCTGATTGCCGCAACCTGCGCTCTGGTCAGCGTAGGCGCAGCGGCCCATGCCATCCTCATCCATAGCTCGCCGAGCCCAAACGGAACGGTGATAGCCGGTCACGTAGCAATCGTTCTTACCTATAACAGCAAGGTCGATCAGCATCGTTCCCGTCTGAGCTTGGTCAAGCCCGACAAGAGCGAGACGGTGCTCGCTATCGCACCGCGCAGCAAGAGCAACGAACTGGACACCAGCGCCGATCTCTCGCCTGGCGCTTATACGCTGCGTTGGCAAGCCCTAGCGCTCGACGGTCACATCACGCGCGGTGACCTGACATTTACCGTGCTCCCTACGAAGTAATCGATTCTTTAGGATTCGTTTCATACGGTCGCTGCGATATCTCTATCGGCGTGCCGTCATTGCTGTCTCCACGGGCGTTTTCCCAGTGGGAGCAAAGCGATCAAGCGATGGATGACCGGTGCGCAATGCTCATTGGAATGAATGCCCGGGCCTGAAACCAGATGCCTTTTCCCTGAGTGCCTCTCATGGAACTTCTCGTCAACCTCTTCGGCTATCTCAGCATCATCCTGCACGGCTTCACTATCGTCGCGCAGTCGATGACGCTTGGCGGCGTCCTGTTTCTGATTTTTCTTTTGCGCCCGTTCGCACCTCTGCTCGTGCAAGGAGCGGACCTGGTTCGGCGAGTCACTCGACTTACCATCTATAGCGCGATAGCTCTCATTCTCGTGGAGTTCGCAGGCGTCGGATTACAAGTAGCCGTACTGATGTCTACGGTAGGTCTTAGCTTTTCCGATGTCATGCAAGCGCCCTTCGCCATGGCCGGCACGATCAAGATGCTTTGCGCACTGGCATTAATTCCAGCCCTTGGCAAACGCGCGGCATCCAGCCGGTTGTCCGCTGCACTGCCACTGTTGCTCGGCGCCGCCGAACTCACTGCCGCCACCTTCACCACACATGCGTATGCACGACTCAGCGATAACACGCTGCTCTTGTTTGTCGAAGGCTTGCATCAGTTCGGCGCTGCGATCTGGATCGGTGCGATTCCCTGTTTTGTGCTCGTATTGGGTCGACTGCATGAGGCCAATGGCTGGCGCGTCGTCGGCGCGCGTTTCTCGCGCATGTCGATGATCGGCGTTGCCAGCATCGTCATCTCCGGCGCGATCATGTCGGTGTTTTACATCGGCAGTCTGCAAGGTTTTTACGGCACGGCCTACGGCGTGATGGTGAGCGCCAAGATCGCCATGTTCATCGCGCTGCTCTTGTTAGGCTTGGGCAACTTGCTCGTTACCGAACGCCTGCGTAAGAACCAGGATGCGCCGGTGATTCGCCTGCGCCGTTTTGCGGAAGTCGAAATCGGGATCGGCTTTACGATTTTTTTTGCCGCGGCATCCCTGACTTCGGTACCGCCCGCCATCGACCTCACCACCGACCGGGTCACCTTGCACGAAATCGCCGCGCGCAATGCACCCGCGTGGCCACGTCTTACCTCACCCGATCACCATCAACTAGCCATCTCGCAACTGCAATCGCAGCTGGATCGCGAAGCAGCGCAGCGTCATCAAGCCTCTGCACAGGCCAACGTACCCGGTTCGGACGCGCTGCCTCCACGCAACGCTGAAGACATCGCATGGTCGGAATACAACCATCACTGGGCCGGCATCTTCGTAGTGCTCATCGGCATGCTCGCACTGATCAATCGGGCTGGCGTGCGGTGGCTCAGGCATTGGCCGCTATTGTTCTTGTTGATGGCAGGATTCCTGCTGGTCCGCTCGGATCCGGAAGTATGGCCGTTGGGACGGGAAGGATTCTGGGTAGCGTGGCGTGACGTGGAAGTCGCCCAACACCGCTTCTTCGTACTCCTGATCATTCTATTCGGCTTGTTTGAGTGGGCGGTACGCACGAATCGGCTGCGCAGTCCCAAAGCAGCGTTGGTGTTTCCATTGCTGGTATCGATAGGCGGCGCCATGCTGCTGACACACAACCATCAGATTTCCAACGTCAAGGATCAGCTGTTGATCGAGCTGACGCATACGCCGTTGGCGCTGGCCGGCGTTGCTGCGGGCTGGTCGCGCTGGCTCGAACTGCGCCTGCCCGAGCGTGGCGGACGCATCGCCGGCTGGGTTTGGCCGGTGTGCTTCATGCTGGTCGGTGTGATCCTGCTCTGGTATCGCGAAGCGTAGCAACCAGGGCTGGCAGTACGTACCCGCGATGAACCGCCTCCAGGTCGTCAATGTTAAAGTTACGGCTCCCCGGCCTAGCCGGGTCAACACCTGTCTTCCCTGCCCGGATATCGCATGAGCCTCACTTCCCCCGAGTCGTTCGCGACCCGCGTACCGGCCTACCTGCAAAGGCTGGAGCGCGCCATAGACGCTCTTCTCCCACCTGCATCCACCGACCCCGAGCAACTTCATCGTGCTTTGCGCTATGCCTGCGAGGGCGGCAAACACCTACGCGCCCTGATGGTCTACGCCACCGGCGAAGCGCTAGGGGTTGCCCCCGCACAACTCGACCCGGCTGCCTGCGCCGTCGAATTGATTCACGCCTATTCACTGGTACACGACGATCTACCCGGCATGGATAACGACGACCTGCGCCGCGGCCGGCCGACCGTGCACAAAGCTTTTGACGAGGCTACCGCCATCCTGGTCGGTGACGCATTGCAGACACTTGCCTTTGAAGCGCTAGCGAACACCGACGCACTGAACGCCGAACAGAAAGTACGCATGATCCGCTGCCTCACGCATGCATCGGGATCGCTCGGCATGGTCGGCGGACAGGCGGTGGATATGGCGTCGGAAAATCGCAGCTTGACGATCGAACAGCTGGAATCCTTGCACGCACGCAAGACCGGCGCACTGATTCTTGCCAGCTGCCAACTCGCCGGCATTGCCGCAAACGCCACTGAATCGGCGACGCACTCACTCGAGCGTTACGGCAAGCGCATCGGTCTTGCTTTCCAGATTCAGGACGACGTGCTGGACCAGATTGCCGATACCGCCACGCTGGGCAAAACCGCCGGCAAGGACTTGGCACAGCACAAGTCCACCTTCCCTTCCTTGCTCGGACTGGATCACGCCAGGCAACGTGCCGACGCGTTGTTTGACGAAGCGCGCAATGCCGCGCGCGACGTATCAAAATCGGCGGAGGCGCTGGTATGGCTTGCCGACCACATCCAGCAACGTAATCACTGACACCCACCGCGAGTGCCACAAAAAAGGACGAGCGGTGAATACACCCTCGTCCTTTTTATTGAACAGCCATAAGCTCGATGCAGCGCTTCGCAAATCCCACGAAGCCATCAAGCCGGCCGCACGTCATGCAACTGCCACGATGCACCGATCAGCCAATTCAAACGTTGCCGCAGAATGTTCATTGGCAAATCGCTGATTACTTCCACGTCGGTATCCAGATCCACGACTTTAGCGGTGACTTGCGCGAGTTGATCCGTCATGCCCAGCCGTTCGTCCACATCATCTGGCTCGGGCTGCATTCCACGCCAACGCTGGAACAGCAGCGGGCTGCGCAGGGCTTCTTGCAACGCCGCCGCGAAATCGTTTGGGCCGGCGCCGTCATAGCTCAAGACAGGCTCGGATCCGCGCGCATGAGCGAGGTCCTTGACCTGCAGATAATAGTGGGTGCGTTTGGTCATGAGTTCTCCCTTTTTTGCTGACCGTTCTCGCCAAGGCCGTCCGCCCCGTTCCTTTAAAAAGCCAATGTCGCCTGATCGAGAACGCCAAAGGCCTGTTCCGGCGGCGTGCCATGCGGAAGGATGCCGAAACACGGCGCCCGGATGAGCGTGCACAGCGTATCGATATTCTCCCCGATAGCCGCCATCTCAGGGTCGATGCAGTTCCCAATCCATCCAATCAATCGGCATCCGTCCGCTTCGATGGCTTCGACGCTGAGCAAGGCGTGATTGAGGCAACCCAGTCGCAGCCCCACTACCAGCACGACAGGCAATGCCCACGCCTTCGCGATATCCGATGCAAACAAACCCGGCGCCAGCGGTACGCGCCAACCGCCCACACCTTCCACCACGACATGATCGTAACGGCCACATAAAGCTTGAAAAGCCGGCTGCAGCAACGGCAACGCAATTGTCACGCCCTCATGCGCGGCCGACAGATGCGGCGACAACGGTTCACGCAAGGCCACCGGGTTGATGTCCTCATAGGCGGGCGCTGGTGCACTGCTCGCCGCAAGCAAGGCCAGTGCATCGTCGTTGCGCAAGCCTTGCCCGGTATCGACGCAACCGCTAGCGACAGGTTTCATACCGCAGACCCGTCTGCCCTTTGCGCGCAGGGCGTGGATGAGTGTGCAAGCGGCGTGCGTCTTGCCGATGCCGGTGTCGGTACCGGCGATGAATATCGATTGGCTCATACTGCGTTTGTCTTGGCCCGTCTGGCCCAACGTCCCGCTATCCAATACAGCGGAGTCAGCAAGATATAGATTAATCCAGGCAGCGCGGCCCATGCTGGGGTTTCGGGGATCAGCAACGTCGCGAGCAGCGATAGGATCGCCACACATACGGAGCCCGATTGGGTGTAGAACACCTCGCGCGCCTCAATCCGATCCACATGGAGCAAATGTGTCTTGCGCAAACCATGCCGATAAAGGCACGCAAGACATCCCGCCAGGCAAGCATACGCAAGCCCGTAGCAAAGATAGAGCGACTTCACTTCGTGCACGCTGTCGATGGTGGGCGCACCCGACAACTCTCTATGCGCAATGGCCTCGTAGAATGAACTGAACATCGCCTGGAACAACAGGTTGAGCGGATAAACGAAGATCAGGGCGAAGAACACCAAGGTCAGGCTGAGCATCATGCTGGTCGTATCGTGCAGCCGGAAGCGGTCACGCCAACGCACATGTCGGTGCCAGAAGATCAGCAGTGTGGCGAAACTGCAGGCAAAAGCCGGGATCCGGTCCAGGTCCAGCAAGAGATCATGCAAGCTATGCGGCACTTCGGCGCCCGCGATGGCCAACACGCTTACCGCAAAAGCAAAGGCCGCGTCGATGAAACCGTCCAACCGGTGCGCCTCAATCCGCCCGCCATGCGCAGTATCATGCGTCTCGCTCATGCTCTGTTCCCCTTGTGCCCGGGTAGCAGGCGACCCATCTTTGGCCCAGTCTGCAGCAATCGAGACCGTCCGTCATGTTTGAAATCAAAAGCGGCCAAAGCGCCAGCAAGCGCGAGCAGTACGAGGATCTGATCGAGCAGGCTCGCGGCATGCTCGCCAGCGAACCCAGTCTCATCGCCAACGCCGCCAATTTTGCTGCACTGGTGTATCACACGCTGCCTGATTTCAACTGGGCGGGGTTTTATTTCTATGACGGCCAGGAACTGGTCGTAGGTCCGTTCCAAGGCAAGCCTGCCTGCATTCGCATCGCCCTCGGCAGAGGCGTATGCGGTACTGCGGCGCAAACGCGCGAAACTCAGGTGATACGCGACGTCAACAGCTTCGACGGCCACATTGCGTGCGACGCTGCATCCCAGTCCGAAATCGTGGTGCCGCTGGTGAAGGCCGATGGCACCTTGCTCGGCGTATGGGACGTGGACAGCCCTTCAATCAGCCGCTTCGACGAAGAAGATCGCGCAGGCATGCAAGCGCTGTGCGACGTGTTCATGGATGCCGTCAACGCACAGCCCTGAGGCCATCGCGTTATCTATCCACCCATCGATCGCGTCGGTGCGTCCAACAGGCGCATCACTGCGACGCGTGCTTCCTCCACGCCCGTACCATCCGCCGCCGAAAACACCTGGGCCGTCATTGGAACGTTCGCCTCGAATTGCCTGCGCAGCGCCGCCAACGCCTGATTCGCCTGATTGCGCGACAGCTTGTCCGCCTTGGTCATTAGCATGTGGCAAGGCAGCGATGTAGCCACGCAGAAATCCAGCATCATCTGATCGAATTCCTTGAGAGGATGGCGGATGTCGACAATCAGCACGACACCGCGCAAGCTGCGGCGCACGTGCAAATAGGCATCGATTTCACGACGCCAATGATCGCGCAGGGCTTCGGGCACTTTGGCGTAGCCGTAGCCGGGCAGATCGATCAGGCGCGTCTTCTCCTGGTGCGACGTTTCACCGCGCACGATCGCGGGTAGCGAGAATGCCACCATCTGCTGTGTGCGCCCCGGTGTCTTCGACGTCCGCGCCAATCCTCTATGGCCGGTCAACGCATTCAAGGCGCTGGACTTGCCTGCATTGGAACGGCCGGCAAACGCGACCTCGGCGCCTTCGTCGGCGGGCAACTGATCGATGCGATGAGCGGCGAGCACAAACTGCGCACCTTGCAAGGGATTGGCTGGCATAGATTTATTCAAGGCATCGGTTCTCAATCAGGTAAAGCGCAAGATCACCCCACAGCAGGACGGCGCGACGATGAAAAGAGGCCGCGTGCACCCACATAACCAACCTTCGACGAGAAGATCCAACCCATGATGCATGTGCACAAGCCATCGAGCAGACTCGCGCATCGCCCTCTCGCCGCTCCACGACACGCGTCGCGCTTGGTTTGACCGGTTAGTATGCCGTAGGGATAATCTCGAGATTCTGCCAGTCACGGTACGCTGAGGGTGCGTACCGTACATCCAAATAGCAGTAATTCCTGGAGGCAAGTGTATGAGTTTTCGGCTCGCCGGCTCCCGGCCCGCTGTTGTGAATGCAGTAGCCTTGATTCTTGCTCTCTCTGCTGGCGCCGTCTTTGCGCAGAACGCTGGCAGTCATGCCTCGGCGAAAACCCCAGCTCAGCCCGCAGCCGCCGCCTCGGCGCCAAAGCCCGCACCGGCGGCCAGCGCTCCGGCCACCGTCGCGCCAACCGCAGCGCCCCAGGACGAAACGGCATCCATGCTCAAACCGGGAGATGCCACGGCCGGACAGGCGAAGGCTGCCGCTTGCGGCGCCTGCCACGGCATCGATGGCAATTCCACCGATCCGCAATATCCGAAGCTGGCTGGCCAGCAGGCTTCATACATCGTGCATCAATTGCACAACTTCAAATCCGGCGCGCGCCAGAACGCCATCATGCTGGGCATGGCTACGCCGCTGTCGGACCAGGACATGCGAGATATCGCAGCCTACTTCGCCAGCAAGAAGCCGCTACCCGGCGTGGCCGATCAGGCGTTGGTCGAGCAAGGCCAGAAGCTCTATCGCGAAGGCGATCCGCAGCGCGGCATTCCTGCCTGCATGGCTTGCCATAGCATCGACGGCCGCGGCAATCCAGGAGCGATGTACCCCGAGCTCACCAGCCAGCATGCCCAATATGTGGAAGCCAAATTGAAGGACTTCCACAACGGCGTGGCATGGGGAAGTTCACCGCACGCGCAAATCATGCCGCTCATTGCCAAGAACCTCGATCCGCAGGATATCGCGGCGCTGGCCAGCTATATTGAGGGGCTGCACGCCGCCGACCCAGTCGCGACCGCTTCGGCGGCCCCGTAACTTCTGCGTGGCGACGTTGTCCAAGGCTTTTCCGTTTTCCCCATCCTGAGGCCAGCCATGCTGAAGCGTTTGTCCTTTCTCTGTGCCGCGTTGATCGCGCTTTCCGCCTGTAGCCACAACAACGCGCCCGGCACTGCCCCGCAGCCCACGCCGGCCCAGACATCGACATCCGCGCCAGCGACACCGGCCACGGCCGCCACACCGGCAGCGGCGGCAACCGCCACCGCACCGGCCAGTGCCGCCACATCCAGCACCTCCACGCCCGCCCCTGCCGCCACGACCGCACAGAAGCAGCCTTCCGCTCCGGCTGAGCCCTTCGTGGATAACGGCAAATGGGTCGAAGGCAAGAATTATTTCTTGATCCAGCCACAGCAGCCCACCAGCAATCCCGACAAGATCGTGGTGACCGAGGCGTTCTCCTTCGCCTGCCCAGCTTGTAACGCCTTCCACACCACGGCGGATCAACTGGCGGAAAGCCTGCCCTCCAATGCCGAGATGACCTATCTGCCGGTCTCGTTCCGTCCCGACGAAAACTTCCCGCTGTTCCAGCGCGCGTATTTCGCCGCCAAGGCGATGGGCGTGGCGGACAAGACCTATGACGCCATGTTCGACGCGGTCTGGAAGAGCGGCGAGCTCGCTTCCGATGACCTCACCACGGGACGTCCGAAGCCGCAGTCCGCATGGCCGACGATCGAGGACATCGCCAAGTTCTACGCTAAATACGGCGTGGATCCGAAGCAATTCGTCGCCGTGGCCAACTCTTTCAGCGTCAACACGCAAATGAAACGCGCCGACGATATGGTGAAGGCCTATGGCGTCGACGCCACGCCGACGATCATCGTCAACGGCAAATACCGTTTCACGCCGGGGGACGCGGGCGGATACGCCCAGTCGATCGAGCTGACCAAGTGGCTCGTCGCCAAGGAAGCCGCCGGCAAATAAGCCAGAACGTAGGAAGATCATGTACAAGACCGCCCGATTCCGTCTCACCGCCCTGCTGTGTGGTTTGCTGCTGACCACCGCATGCAGTGCCGCCAGTCCCGATGCATCCGCCAAGGCCCCGTTTACCAACGGCAACCAATACATAACCCTGCCCGCGCCGTATCACCGCGACAGCAATGCCGGCAAGGTCGAAGTGGTTGAAGTGTTCTCTTACGCCTGCATTCATTGCGCGGAATTCGCGCCCTACGCCGATGAGTTGCGCAAGTCGCTGCCGCCGGGCGTGGATTTCAAGCTGGTGCCGGCACCGTTCAATGACAGCTGGGTGCCGTTCGCCCGCGCCTACTACGCCGCCAAGAAACTGGGACTGGTGCAACAGACGCACGATGTGCTTTTCCAGGCCAAGTTCCGCGACCAGTACCCGATCAATTCCATGAGTGAAATCGCGGACTTCTATGCCGCACACGGCGCGAACCGCGATGAATTCCTGAAGATCGCCAACTCGCCGGAAGTGGACGCGCAGATCAAGAAAGATCTTGCCCTGATCCAGAGCTGGGGCGTCGACGGGACGCCGACCATCGTCGTCGATGGCAAATACCGCAGCGCCAACATCAGCACGTTCCCGCAGCTGGTCGACCTGACGAAATGGCTGGTGCAGCAAGAGCTGCACGCAAAGAACAAGTAATCAAGCCGGTGATGCGGCTGATGACGGCCGCATCACCGAACACGCAGGAAAGTTGGCCAAGTCTTCGTGGTTTTGTGGGTGTGGTTCGCGCTTGCGCCGGGGTTCTCGACATAAGGCGCACAACGCAAGCGCAACACTTTTCCCGAGTTTTGCGGGCATCATGCCTGCCTTCCGGACTCCGTCAGCCCTCCCAACGCGTGTAACGTCCGTCTCATGACCCGTGCCCCTGCCAAGCATCAACGGCTGCGTCTTCTGAGCTGCAACATCCTGGCGGGGGCCAGCGTGCAGAAGTATCGGCAATACGTCACCCGCAGCATCAACGCGATGCTGCCTGGACGCAGCAAGCTCGATAATCTTGACCGCCTCGCCGAGTTGCTGCCGCAATTCGATGTGATCGGCCTGCAGGAAGCAGATGCCGGGAGCCTGCGTTCGGGCTTTCTCAATCAGACCCGCTATCTCGCCGAAACATCCGGCATGCCGTTCTGGAGCCACCAGCCCAACCGGCCGCTCGCCCAGATTTCGCACACGGCCAATGGACTGATCTGTCGCCTTGAACCACGCGCCGTGATCGATTACCCGTTGCCCAGCCGCATCCCCGGCCGCGGCGCCTTGATGGCGCGCTTCGGTGACGACGCCGACGGGCTGGTAGTGATGGTTGCGCATCTATCACTCAGCGCGCAGGCGCGCGCAAAACAACTCGGTTTCATCGCCGAGGTGTTGCAGGATCATCCGCATGCGGTACTGATGGGCGACCTCAACACCGATGCACACAGCCCCGAAATGCGCCATCTCTTCGCGCGCTGCAGCCTGCAACCGCCGGTACAGCCGGTGCCCACGTTTCCGAGCTGGAAGCCGCGGCGAGCGCTCGATCACATCCTGGTTTCATCGGATGTGCAGATCGAGAAAATCTGGACGTTGCCACAGGCATTCTCCGATCATCTTGCCCTCGCCGCCGAAATCCAGCTCCCCTCCACTTCTGTCAAAAAGCACCCATGACCGTCAAGCGCCTGATTCCCGTCCTTCTGCCATGGTTGCTGATCATCGTGGTCGGATTGCTGTCAGCATGGCTGCGCTATAGCTTCATCGAGCCGCCAGCCCTCGCGCATCGCTGCGACGACGGCAATATTCCCGCATGGTGCGGTCTGCGCCATTGGCTGGTAATCGGCTTCAACAGCTACAGCTACGGTGTGGCGGCCATCGCTGCCACGGTGTTAGCGCTGTTCCTCAAGAAGCCTGCAGTAGCGTGGCTTGCCGCGGCGCTTGGCCTGTTCGCCGTCACGCTGTACTGCTATTACGCAGGCGCCGCGGCGCTGCTCATTGGCTGCTTACGCCTGCTGCGATTGCAAGCGAATCGCATGGCGACGCCAACTCGCTAGCACGGGCGCCGCGATCGCTACATTCATGGCCAGCCATAGCCACGCTACCTTGTTCATGCCCATCTCCTGCACGACGGGTACGACGCCAAGCAAGAGACCGGCGCAGGCGAGAAAGCGCTGTTCCGCCGATGGCATCGATGCATGGCGCCACAGCAAGCCAAGCACGCCATAGGCGACACACGGCAACGCGAACAGCCCCATCGGAAAGTCGAGATAGCGGCCATCGAAGGCCATCAGGATGTCGTACAGCACCAGCCCGAAGAGCGCCCCGAAACACCACCAGGCCCTCGGCTCGCTGTGCTCTTCAGCATGCGCCAGATACGCGGCGATGCGTCGCGCCAACACGGCGGCGAGAGCCACCGCACCGACCAGGCAGGCTGAAGACAGCGTCCATTCCCAGACCCACGCACAGGCAAACGTCATTTGCCGAAACTGCCAGGCTGCCGATGTACCGGCTGCGATGCCCGCCGATACCAGGGCGAGCCAACCGTTCACGCGATGCCAGCGCCGTCGCCAACCGCCGACTGCCGCAAACAACGCCGCGCCTGCCGCCCCCGCCAGCCATCCAAGCCACCAGTGCGGGTCTTCGGTCACCGGGCCGAGCATGGGAAATTTTGGCCGCGCCCAGGAATCGAAGATGCCCCAGTAGCCACCGACCGTGCCCTCCTGTGCGCGCTTCCAGGGTTGATCGAAGGCTTCGATCACGTTGTACGGCATATGCACGGACGCCGCATAACGCAGGAAAGAGCGCAGATACAAGGCTTCGTCCACCAGGCTCGGCTCGGCCGCGCGTCGCAAGCGTCCCGCGCTGGGCCAGCCGGTTTCCCCGATCATGATCTGCTTACCAGGGAACGCGTGCTGCATCCGCGCGTAGACGCTCTCCACATGACGAACCGCATCGGCAGCGGGAACCGGATCGTTTTCCCAATACGGCAGAATGTGGATGGTCACGAAATCCACCACATCCGCCATCTGCGGATAGCGCAGCCAGTACTCCCACACGTCCGCATAGGAAACCGGAATCGTCGACGGCACCGCCGCGCGCACGCGGCGGATGTATTCGGCCAGGCGCTTGGGCGACAAGTCGCCGCGCAGCAATACTTCATTGCCGACGATGATGCCGCGGATCGCCTTAGGATGCGCCTTCGCCGTCGCGATGCCCTGCTCGATCTCCTTCTCGTTGCTTTTCGCGACCACGCCGAGCCAGATGCCCATCAACACCTGCATGTGATAGCGCTCAGCAATCGCCGGCACAGCGGCAAGTCCATTGCCCTGCGAATACGTCCGCACACAATCGACACGCTGCGACAGCGCACGCAGGTCTTCGTCGATCTGCGCTGGCGTGATGGTGAAGTGCGGGTTGTACGGTGTTTCGCCAGGTTTGCGGAACGGTGCGTAGGACACGCAGGCGATGCGCGCAGAAGGCGCATCAGGCAGATTGACCGGCCGCCCGATATTCCACCACCAGGTCAAGCCGGCCAGCGTCGCGAGTATCAACGCCAGCCAGGCAAGTCCGTAATGGGCGGCGTGTTTGGGCGGTGACGGCATTGCAGATCCCGTAAGCGATACGGCGGAAATGGGCAAGCTTAGCAGGCCGTGGGAATGCCTTTCGCCGGTTTGCTCACCCGCCCCGAAAAGCGCAGGTGAGCGAACGCCACGGCGCTCCCTGTTTCTTACCGCCCAGCGTTGGGACTACGACGTCACGCGTCGGTTCACCGTGAACGTCCCTTGGCCAACCCTTCAACGAGGTTGGAAATCGGTGTCTTGCGACCTCACCTCCACCAACACCCCTTCCACCTGCAGCGCAAGCCGCTCGAAACAATCGCCAAGCAGAGAGCGCCGTATTTCCAGAAGGCGACTCTCTTCCTCTTCTGTTTCGACCAGGGTGAGCGCGCGTAAAAAGAACAGCTGTTCGCGCAAGTCCTGCAATTTCACATGGCCGTCTTCAGACAACCGGTAGGGATACGACTCAAAAGGGAAAGGAGAAAAAGTGCTCATTGATCACTCCATCATCAGGCCACGCCGCGCCTTGCACGCGACGTGGTGGGCACAGGGCCGAAACCCTGCATCGTTGTCAGAATTCGCTGATGACGAAACTGACTACGTGCCCGCAAAAGCCTGAGGCCATGCAAGCAGCATGGCAGTGAAGCGCTTCAGAGTTGGCACGTGAGGGACGCACAGATGCGCGAGTGCCGTATGATCAGGCGTAGCCATATCAACTTCCTGTTTAGGTTGGTTTGGTTAGCGGACCGTGTGGGGTCCTACGCCCATGCGGTCCGCGCTTCACTACATACGTCGGGCGTGTTGCGATACCCACAGCAGAGGCCACGCCCGACGTACAGAACATCCCATGCCATACCCGCTGTCGTCTGTCAGGCTTTGACCGATACTGCGTGTAGGAATTAGTCGCGGAACGTGGACTGCGGACGGCAACCCGTCCAGCCCACTTCCGTTCATCCACTGAATGATCAATTCAGCAACCAGCACAGAGCCGCTGAAAACCTCAATTAAACTTCGCAGACCACGCTTGTTGGATTCGGAGTTGCCATGGCCTCGCACGTCGTAACGCGTTTCGGCCGCCGCCTGTTGATGATCGTCACCGGCTGGATGCTGGTGGGAACAGTCGCTGCGCAAACAGATGCATCCACCCTCGCGACGCAGCGCGCCGCTTTCAAACAGGCGTATGTCGCCGCCAGCCAGGGTGGTGACCGCTGGCGCGCCCTGGCGCAGGGTTTACGGCATTACCCGCTGTATCCCTACTTGCAGGCCGCTTCGCTGGAGCACGACATTCAGCAGGTGAATCGACCCACGGTCGAGGCTTATCTGCGGCAATACCCGGACCTGATCCCGGCCAACGACCTGCGCCGCCATTTCCTGCAGGAGCTGGCGCGACGCCAGGACTGGACCGATTTCGTGGCGATGTATCAGCCGGGCCTGGGCAGCCCACTCGCCTGTGATGCCTTGCAGGCGCAGCTGGCCGGTGGCGCCCGGCTGGATTTCGATCGTGACCTCGCCCCGCTGTGGACGCAGCCATCGCTTCCCTCCGCCTGCGATCCAGTGCTGCAGGCCGCTTCCGACCAGGGCCTGCTGACACCGGCGCGCGTGTGGGCGCGCATTAACACCGCTGTGAATGCCGGCAAAGGGGACACCGTCAGCGATATGGTGCAATGGCTGCCTTCCGCCGACCGGCCCGACGCACAGAACCTGGCGCTGGCCCTCAGCGATCCCGCCGGGGCCGTGCTGGCAGCGAAACAATGGCCCGATACCGCCCCTTCGCGCGAAGCGGCCACGCTTGCGCTCGTCCGCCTGGCGCGCCGTCAATCGGATATGGCCGACACGGCCTGGCAAACACTGCAAAGCCAGTTCCACTTCACGCCGGAACAACGCGATCGCGTGCTGAACGCGTTAGCCGTCTTCCACGCGACAGATTTCGACAGCGAAGCATTGACCAGGCTGATCGACCTTCCCGCCGCCGCGCAAACGCCGGTAAGCCGCGAATGGCGCGTGCGCGTGGCGCTGGCTCAGGAAAACTGGTCCCAAGTGCTCGCCGCCATCGATGCCATGCCGGCGCAACAACAGCAGGAAGACGAATGGCAGTATTTTCGCGCACGCGCATTGAATGAGCTGGGGCGCTCCGACGATGCGAAACGCGCGTATGCGAATCTTGCCGACCAATCCAGCTACTTCGGTTACCTCGCCGCCGATGAACAGGATGTGCCGTACGCGCTGTGCAGCTCGTCACTCGCTGCCAATGCGCAAGACCAGCAAGCGGTGCTGGCGATACCCGGCATCCAGCGCGCCTTCGAATTTTTTGCCGTAGGCATGCTCAGGCAAGCGCGACGCGAATGGAATCAGGCGTTGGCCAATGCAGACGCGACGACGATGCAGCAAGCTGTCATCCTCGCCAACCAACGCGGCTGGTACGACCGCGCCATCTTCGCTTTCAATCACGGCGATGCGTTGAGCTATTACACACTTCGCTTTCCACTTGCCCGCCCGTATGGCCTCGCCGCGCAAGCCAGGCAGGCAGGCATCGATCCCTCCTGGGCATATGGCATTTTGCGGGTCGAGAGCGCGTGGATGACAGATGCCCAATCGGGCGCCGATGCACGCGGGTTGATGCAATTGCTGCCCGACACCGCTGCGCAAGTCGCACGCCGTAACGGCCTGCCCTGGCACGGCGGAAATAGCTTGTACGATCCTGACGTCAACATCGAACTCGGCACCCGCTACCTGGCACAGATGGCAGAACGTTTCGATGGATCGCCGTGGCTCACCAGCGCCGCCTATAACGCCGGCGCTGCCCGCGTGCGTCAATGGCTGGATGCACGGGGAACGTTGCCGCCCGACTTGTTCGTCGCAACCATTCCCTTCAAGGAAACGCGCGAATATGTCGCGCGTGCGATGTATTACAGCGTCATCTACGACTGGCGCCTGCATGGCACCGCTGCACCGATGTCGACCCGCATGCCACCCATCGGGCAGCCGTATAGTCCCGTGGATCCACCGAACACGCACAAGACCCTCACCTGCCCTGCGCCGATCGAGACGGCGGCCACCACGCCGGCACCTGCCTCTTCCACCGTTTCTTCGCACCAAGCATCGTCGCCCCACACCACAGGCATCAAGGAAAAGGCGCACTAGCGGAGAGTTTCGTCATGACCATCCAGCGCATCGTCGTACTCGGAGGAACCGGCTTCGTCGGCAGCTATCTCGTGCCTCGCCTGGTCGCGGATGGACATCAGCTCACGCTGCTTTCCCGCAACCGCGAGCAGCGTCGCGCGCTGGCCGTCTTGCCGAATGTCGCGATCCGCAGCGCGGACGTCTACGACGACGCTGTATTGCGCCGTCACTGCGAGGGTGCTGATACCGTCATCAACCTCATCGGCATTCTCAACAACAGCGGGCGCCACACGTTCCAGCGGGCACATGTGGAACTGACCCAGCGATTGATCGGCGTCTGCAAAACCACCGGGGTGACGCGCCTGCACCAGATGAGTTCGCTGAAAGCAGGCCAGGGCCTGTCGCAATATCTAAAGACACGGGGCGAAGCGGAAACACGGGTGAAAGCATCGTCGTTGACCTGGACGATCTACCAGCCCAGCGTGATCTTCGGACCCGGCGATGGGCTGGTGACGCGCTTCGCCGCCCTGCTCCGGCGCACGCCGGTGTTGCCGCTGGCACGCGCATCATCGCGGCTTGCGCCCACCTACGTAGGCGATGTCACGGAAGCGATTGCGCGTTGCGTCGCCAACGACAAGCTGTCTGCATACCGTTCGTTTGAACTGTATGGCCCGGAAGTACTGACGCTGGGCGAGATCGTGCACGCGATTCGCGATGCCGCCGAACTGCACACACGTATCCTCGCCTTGCCCGACAGTCTTGGCCGCATGCAGGCTCACATTGCCGGCCTACTGCCTGGAAAGCCTTTTTCGACGGACAACTTTCTTTCCTTGCGCACGGATTCAGTCGGCAAGGTGGACGGCTACGCCACGCTCGGCATCGCACCGCACTCCTTCACCACCTCGCTGTCGCAACTGGTGCAAGGATTACCACGCCAACGGCGGCTCAATGTGGCGAGACAGACCTTTCGCCATCATTGAAGCGCTATACGAATCCGCTTTGCTCCGGCGGGCACTGAACAAGCTTTAGCGGCCGGCATGGCACAATGAATGCCATGCGCATATTTCTGGTCGGCGGCGCGGTCCGCGATAAATTATTGGGACGCCCCGTGATCGACCGCGATCACGTAGTGGTCGGTGCGCAACCGGAACAGATGCTTGCACTGGGCTATCGCCCTGTCGGCCGGGATTTTCCGGTTTTCCTGCATCCTGAAACCGGCGAGGAATATGCGCTGGCACGCACCGAACGCAAAACCGGTCGCGGCTATCACGGTTTCGCTTTCCAGGCCGACCCCGAGGTGACGCTGGAACAAGACCTCGCCCGGCGCGACCTCACCATCAACGCCATCGCCGAAGACGAACAGGGCACGCTGGTCGACCCTTACGGCGGCGTGCGCGACCTGGAACAGCGCGTGCTGCGGCATGTGTCGCCCGCCTTCGTGGAAGACCCGGTACGTTTGCTGCGCGTGGCGCGTTTCGCCGCACGCTTTGCACCGCTCGGTTTCACCGTCGCCGAAGAGACCATGGCATTGCTACAGCAAATGGTTCGTGAGGGCGAAGTCGATCATCTCGTACCCGAACGTGTGTGGGCAGAAACCCGCAAAGCGCTGAGCGAAGCACAGCCGTCTGCCTTCCTGCATGTCCTGCGCGAAGCAGATGCCCTGGCCGTACTGTTCCCGGAAATCGACGCTTTATACGGCGTGCCGCAACGCGCGGAATTTCACCCTGAGATCGACACCGGCGTGCATCAGGAAATGGTGCTGGACATGGCTGCCAAGTTGGCGCCTGGCAACGATCTGGTCGGATTCTGCGCGCTGACTCACGATCTGGGCAAAGCGCTCACGCCGAAGGACGAACTGCCGCGTCATGTCGGACATGAACATCGCGGCGTCAAGCCACTGCGTGCTTTAGCGGCACGCCTGAAAGTTCCCACCGACTATGCCGAACTCGCGGAACTGGTTTGCCGCGAACATCTCAACGCCCATCGCGCCTTCGAACTGAAACCTGCCACGGTGCTGAAGCTGCTGATCGCACTCGATGCACTACGCCGGCCCGAACGGCTTCATACTTTTCTTATCGCTTGCACAGCCGACAAACGCGGGCGCCTCGGTCACGAGCAGGATGACTATCCGCAAGCAGCCTGGCTAAGCCGTGCACGCGAGGCCGCTGCGTCCATCACCTCCGCGCCCTTCGTGGCGCAAGGCCTGCAGGGTCCGGCCATTGGGGCCGCGATGGAAAAAGCGCGCGTGCAAGCCATAGCCAACATAAAGCCTGCTTGATCCTTAGCAGAATGTGGGCAACAACGGCTTCCCGCTTTCGTGGGAATGACGAACAAAGCCGGACGATTCATTACAGACGTTTGCCTTGATCCGCCGCAAGCAGCTCCGCGGGCAACGGCAAAGGCGAAAGCCCTCGTGCCAACACCATGGCCTGGAAACGTTCGCCCATCTGGTCCGGCAGCGTGAGCTTTTTCACCTGCTGCGCCAAACGGTGGCGTGCCACGTCATCCGAAGCTTGCTCATAAGCGTGCTCAAAAACGTCCTGCAAACCGGCGGCAATCAGAAATTGTGCCTGCGGAAGGTAGGCCGCCACGCCAAATCCGGCGCTATGGCCGGCTTCAGCCAGGGCAGTGAAATCCACCGATGCGGTAAGGTCGTTCAAGCCAGGCAGATGCAGCGGATCGTTGTGCGCGCGATGGCGATAGTGGGCCATCAAGGTGCCGTCCTGCCGTTCCGGTAGATAGAACTCACGCCGCACGTAACCGTAATCGATAAAGAGCATCAGCCCCGCATCGAGAGTCGCGGCAATGGCCTGAATCCAGTACGGCAACTGCGGCAGGATTTCCGAGCGATACCCTTCTTCGAAGGAACGGCCAAGATCCCGTTCCACCTGCCGCACGGCGCCAGTCACGAGCACATCCGTCGGACGGTCCACGCGCAGCAGACGACCTTCGCCATCCAAGGCGACATGCTCTTCGTAGACCTCACCTTGGCGAATCACGAATCGCGTGGTGGGCAATGCATCGATCACTTCGTTGGCAAACAACACGCCGCGCCAATGCTCCTCCGGCGGACGATCGATCCACTGCACGCGGCGCATCACATCCGGCGAGAGCACCGCCGCCAACCGCTGACGCTGCCGCTCACGCAAATCGGCACTGGGCTCGAGGATCAAATAACGGCGCGGCAATCGATTGGCTTTCGAAAACGCCGTGATGGCAGCTTCGGCAAAGGCACCACTGCCACCGCCCAATTCGAGGAACTCCGCCTCCTCACCCAGCATTCGCATGACCGGTTCGACCGCGCGTACCACGCAGCGCGCAAACAGATCACCCAACTCCGGCGCAGTGACGAAGTCGCCCGCCTCGCCGAACTTGGTTTTCCCGGCGCTGTAATAGCCCAGGCCAGGCGCGTACAGGCAGCGTTCCATGTATTGCGAAAACGGCAGCGGCCCTTGCGTAGCGATCATGTCGCGCAGGTGCTGCAGCAAGCGCTCCGAATGGGCGAGCTCATCGGCAGCAGGCTCGGGAAGACGGGAAGATTTAAGCGGATTCATCATCAGTGCGAAGGGGCTTCAGATACATTCGGCTTGAGCAACCAACGCACCGCGAACACACCCAATTCGTAAAGCAGGCACATCGGAACAGCAAGCATGATCATCGATGTGATATCAGGCGGCGTCACCACCGCCGCGATGGCGAACGCACCAACCATGGCATAGCGACGCCCCTTGCGCAGCTTGTCGAGATCGACGATGCCGACTGCCGCCAGTATCACGACCGCAACCGGTACTTCGAAACACAGGCCGAAGGCGAAGAACATCAGCATCACGAAATCGAGGTAGTGCGTGATGTCCGTCATCATTTCCACGCCTTGCGGCGTGACGGCGGTGAGGAAGCGGAAGGCCGCTGGCAAGACCAGGAAATAGGCAAACGCACAGCCGGTATAGAACAACGCGAGCGCGGCGATCAGCAGAGGCCGCGCCAGCCGCTTTTCGTGCTTGTACAAGCCGGGGCTGACAAACGCCCACAGCTGATAAAGGATTACCGGCATGCTGATGAACAACGCGGCGTAGAACGCCAACTTCAGCGGCGTGATGAAAGGGCTGGCGACTTCCGTCGCGATGAGGTGAGCGCCGTGCGGAAGACGCGATACCAGCGGCGCCGCGAGCCACGCATACAAACGGTTCGCGAAAGGAACCAGCACGGCCAGGACGACAGCCAGTGCCAGGACCGCCTTGATCAGTCGCGAACGCAGTTCAATCAGATGCGAAAACAGACCCTGCTGCAGGTCGAAATCGGGTTCAGGCTCAGGAGCCGCCATGGGGTGCTTCCTCCGGCGTGGTGATCTGGCCGGATGTGTGTTGCAGGTCCGTCACGCTGTCGTGTATTTCGGTGGTGGTCGCCGCCACGTGCTCGCGTGTCTCGCGCGCCGCCTTGTTCATATCCGCTTGCAGGGCCTCGGCACGCGCCGCCGCTTCACGCGCAGTGCGCTTGAGCTCCTCGATTTCCAGCTCACGCTCGACTTCCGCGCGGACGCTTTCCCATCCCATGCGCAAGCGGCGCACCAGGGCGCCGGCGGTGCGTGCGGCGTGTGGCAGCTTTTCGGGGCCCAGCACGATCAGGGCGACCAGCGCCAGCAACACCAACTTGCCGAGGCTGATCTCGATCATGGCTTACTTCGATTCGTTGGCGTCGCGCTGCTGGCTGGTCGTGTTGCCGGTGACCGGTGCCTCCGGATCGGCCTGCAGCTTTTCCTGCGCCTTGCGCTTTTCTTCCTCTTCATCGCCATGCATGGCTTTCTTGAAGCCGCGCACGGCATTGCCGAGGTCGGAGCCGACCCGTGTCAATTTACCGGTACCGAATACCAACAGGATGATGACGAGCAGGATCGCCCAATGCCAAATACTGTCCAAACCCATGAGAACCTCGTGGCGGAGTTCGCCGTCTGCGCCCGCGCAGATGCAGGCGCCGGCATTCCGTATCAGCGTGCAGTGTACTCCTCAAGCGCATCGCGAAAGCGCACGACCGGTGCCGGAACGTTGCTTACGCCGCCTTCGAAAATGCGCCGTGGCGTGATACCCGCCCCGTAGACCTGGGCGTTGGCGTCGTAATCGATCTTCAGCACCGAGCCATCCAGCGCCACCCCGGCGAATAGCCCCCTGGCGCGCGAATACGAATAGATTTCCGCCTTCAGCTGCTGATCGGTCGCTGCCGATGCGGTACGGCCCACCGGGCCAGCCGCCGCAGAGGCGTCCGCGCCGATCGTGAACTTGCCGTTGACAATGGAGTCCACGCCGCGCTGCGTGCGAAAGACCAGGATCACATCGGTCTTGGACACGCCGATCTGAAAACCTACACTGCCGCCCCCGAAGCTGATGAAGCTGGGATTGGACCAGCTACCGTTCGGCATCTTCACCGAAATCAGGCCCTCGCCGCGGCGGCCACCAAACACAAAGCCCACCTTGAGCACGTCCGGGATCACGGCGATGGCCCTGGCGTCCCGCAACAGATCCGTGGGAATGGACTTGTCCGGCGCCTGCTCGATTTCATTGAGCACACGCACCGCGTTCTGCGCGCGCGCCAGCGGGGAATCGTCATCGGCATGCGCAGCGGCGATGGGCAGCAACAGCGCAAAGGCGATCAGCGAAAGGCGACGCAATGCTTTGAACATAGGTAGCTCCAGTTGATTCTGAAAGTCGATCATGCACCCTGGCTAATCATACCGGCGCGATGCGCAATGCCATATGGCAGACTGCGCCTGCTATTCAGACAAACGAGTTCTGAGCCACCATGCCTCACAGCCCCTATATCGGCCTAGGCGGCCAATCTTATGAGCAACCGGGACGCGCCGGCGTATTGCTGGTGAATCTCGGCACCCCGGATGCGCCGACCGCACGTGCCCTGCGCCCCTATCTGGCCGAGTTCCTGGGCGACCCACGGGTGATCGAGTATCCCCGCTGGCTGTGGTGGCTGATCCTGCATGGCGTCATCCTGCGCATCCGACCGGCCAGGTCGGCGCATGCCTATGCGCGCGTCTGGACAGCCGAGGGCTCACCGCTGCGCAGCGGCTCGGAAAAACTCGCCAGCAAGCTGCAGACTCGCCTGGGCAACATGGCGCGCGGCCCCGTGCAAGTCGCTTTGGCCATGCGTTACGGCGAACCTTCCGTGCGCGCGCAAATCCAGCAGATGCAGCGCGAAGGCGTACGGCGACTGTTGATTCTGCCGTTGTATCCGCAATACTCGGCCACCTCATCGGGTTCGGTGATCGACGCTGTCGCGGACACGCTTAAACAGCTGCGCTGGCCGCCGGAACTGCGCATCGTCAACGATTACCACGACGACCCTGCCCATATCGAAGCGCTGGCTGTCTCGATCGAACGCTGGTGGGCCACAAACGGGCGGGGCGACAAATTGCTGCTGTCGTTCCACGGCATTCCGCAACGTTACGTGGCTGCGGGAGATCCGTATTTTCATCAATGCCACGCCACCGCACGCTTGCTACGCACGCGGTTGGGTCTGGATGAATCGCGGCTCGCAGTGAGTTTCCAGTCACGCGTGGGACGCGAACCCTGGCTGCTGCCCTACACCGACGAGACGGTAAAACGCCTGGCAAGCGAAGGCATCAAACGGCTCGATGTCGCCTGCCCCGGCTTTGCCGTGGATTGCCTGGAAACCCTGGAAGAAATCGCCATGCAGAACCGTGATTTTTTCTTGGAATCCGGTGGCGAGTCCCTGCGCTACATCCCTGCACTCAATGACAGTGAAGACCAGGTTGCGAGTCTTTCCGCATTGATCTTTCGCCATACACAGGGCTGGCCGGAGTTTTCTACGAGTCAGGCACGATGAACGCGCCGACCCATTCGAGGGCGCCAAGCGAACAACGTATCGCGCTTTCTCCGCACCTCTCGCTTACCGCCCTGATCTGGGGTGAACCGGACGCCCCGCCACTGCTGGCCCTGCATGGTTGGCTGGACAATGCCGGCAGCTTCGCCTTTCTGGCGCCGAGACTGGCCGAACATTTTCGGCTGATTGCACTGGAACTGCCTGGCCACGGGCATTCCAGCCATTTGCCGGCCGGCATCAGCTACCACTATGTCGACTACGTCAGCGCCGTGCTGAGCGCCGCCGACGCACTGGAACTGGAACGCTACAGCCTGCTTGGCCACTCACTCGGCGCGGGCATTGCTTCGCTGGCCGCAGCCGCTACACCGCAACGCATGGATCGGCTCTACCTTATCGAAGGGCTGGGGCCGCTCGGCGATGATGGATCGGAGACCTTGCAACGGTTTCGCAAGGCGTTTGCCGGGAATTCGGGTAGCGGCAAATCGATGCGTATTTTTGAAAGCATTGAACAAGCGATCAGTGCGCGCACCATGGCCAGTGGATTGCGTGCGGACTTGGCCCACCCCATTGTCGAGCGGGGACTCAAGGCAGTAGACGGCGGATACCGCTGGCGCAGCGATCCACGCTTGACGCGTCCGAGTGCCGTACGTCTGGCCGAAGGTCAGATCCGTGCATTGCTCAGCGGCATTGACGCACCCACGGCGTTATTACTGGCTCAGCCCACCACGCCGTATCTGCCCGATACCCTGATGAGCGCGCGTGCTGCGCTTGTACCCCGCATAGCGGTCACGTCCATGCGAGGCGGACATCATCTTCATCTGGAACACCCCGACGCGGTAGCTGCATGGCTTGTCGCGCATGCAACCTCCGCTTCATGAAATGCACCCATACATGCGTTTAGAAACGGCGTGGCTCAGACTGAAATAGCCAGGCGCTCCGAGCGATACACCCAAGCGGTAATCAACGTCACCAAGATAGCAACCACCAGGCCCGACACGACGCAGTTCGCGATCTGCACCATGCTCAGCGCATTGCCGCGCAAGAGTTCCGTAATGCCCACCTGCTGACCCAGCAGCGGAATGTCGTACATCCAGGCGGCGACTTTGACAGGTGCCACGCTCAACAGGATGGAAGGCAACGCGGGTACCAGCATCAACACCGACAGATAGGTCTGTGCTTCGCGATAACTCTTCGCAAAGGCTGCCACCAGCGTCTGCAGGGATGCCAGGAGCATGATCAAAGGCAGCATGATCAACAGCACCTGCAAGGCAAACGACATACCCAGGTCGAGCGTCATGCCCATGCGATCGGCGGGAATAAGCCGGCCGCACACGCCAAACGCCACCACGCTGATCAGCAGGCTGGTCAGCGAGAAAACGCAGATCGCACCCAGCTTGCCCAGCAAAATGGTCCAGCGCGGCACCGGATTGGCAAAAAGCGGCTCCAGCGACTGCCGCTCGCGTTCACCCGCGGTGAGGTCGATAGCCAGATACATGCCGCCCATGAAGATCGTGAGCACGAAGAAATACGGCATGATCGAAAACAATTGTCCCGCGCGCGATTGCGGTGTCGATTGATCACGGTCGTCCACGGAAACCGGAGCCATCATGGTTGGCGCAAGACCACGCGCCACCAGGCGCATGGCCCCTTCATGGCGGCTATAGGTTGCGAGCATGCGCCGTACGCGATCGACGGAGCTGCCCGCGTCCCGCACGGATGAGTCATAGATCAACTCGACCTGGGCAGTCTGGCCGTTGCGCCAGGATTTGCCGAAGTCTTTCGGAATACGCAACACCACGTCCGTATCGCGATCACGCACCGCCGCTTCCGCATCGGCAATGGCCGGCTGCGGATCGAGCCCTTGCTGCTTGAGCGCGTCGATCATGTTGGGCGCGTACTGCGCACCGATCACCGGTACCTGGATAGGTTGATCGGCTTTGTTCAATTCGCGCGTGAGCACGGTATTCATGATCAACACGAAGATGATCGGCCCAATCAAGGGACCGAAGATCAAGGCACTGGTCAACGTGCGCCGGTCGCGCAAATTTTCTTTCACTTCCTTGAGGAAGACGGTCAAGGTTGTGTTCATGCCGCCAACCCCTCGTCGCTGCCGATGATCTTCACGAAGGCATCCTCCAGGTTTGCTTCGCCGGTCTGCGCGCGCAAGGCATCCGGTGTCTCATCGGCAACCACCCGTCCATGTGCAATCACCACGATGCGATCGCACAATGCCGCCACTTCTTGCATGATGTGGCTGGAGAACAGCACGCAACGGCCCTCGTTCCGCAACTGGCGCATGAACTGCCGCAGCCCACGCGTCGCCATGACGTCCAGGCCATTGGTCGGTTCGTCGAGAATCACGTTCCTGGGATCGTGCACCAGCGCTCGCGCAATCGCCGTCTTAACGCGTTGTCCTTGTGAGAAGCCTTCGGTGCGGCGATCGGCAATGTCAGCCATATCGAGCGCATCGATGAGCTGCTCTCGGCGTGCACGCATCGTCGCTTCATCCAAGCCTTGCAGTTTCGCGAAGTAGTCAATGTTCTCGCGTGCGGTCAGGCGCTTGTATAGGCCACGTGCATCGGGCAACACGCCCAACTGCCGGCGCACGGCTTGCGCATCGGTCGCGGCATCCATGCCATCGACCAGCACTTGCCCTTGATCAGGTGCCATCAGCGTATAGAGCATGCGAAGCGTGGTGGTCTTGCCGGCACCATTCGGTCCCAGCAATCCTGTGATCTGCCCGTCCCTGGCCGTAAAGCTCACTCCATCCACGGCTTTCAGCTCACCGAAATGCTTGTGCAGATTCTTCACTTCGATCATGGCGAAGCTCCGTTGAAGTCGATGAACGCAGGCGTGTCACCCAGCTTGTCCAGGCACGTTGCGTCCAGCTGTTTGGGATCGGGGTGATCGATGAATTTGCCGAGCAATTGCGGCATGCAGCCGCGACCAAGGAGCGAATGCCCCTGCCCCTTGAAAATCAGCTGCCGCGCATCCGTCAGCCCGGGAAGAATCTGCTTGCCATAGGATGGCGGCGTGACCGGATCGAATTCACCTGACAGAAGAAGCATGGGCTTGTCGCTCTTCAGCGGTGCATGAAAATCTGCAGGGCGCGCGCCGTGCGGCCATACATCGCATTGCGCCTTGATGGCATCAATCAGGTGATTGCCAAGAATCGTGTTCTGGTCTTGCGGACGAGGATGCAACAGGTCCGCATCCTCGCTGCAAATCACACTCATCGACATGCCGTTGTTCATATCGCCGCTCAAGTCGCCATTGAGCAGTTTGGCCTGCCCAAGCAGAGGACCCACATCGCCGTGCGCCGCAGCGTTGATCGACAAGGGCAGCAAGGCAGCCGTTTCTGGCTGATACGCAAACATGCGCACCACGCTGGCGAGGGAGAACTCCGTCAATGGACGGACTACGGTCTGGTACGTCTCTGGATCACGAAAACTTACCGTGTGGGGATTCGCTCGCAATGCATCGCGCAGTTGATAGAGCGTCTGCATCGAATCGCCGAAGTGTTGCTTGCAGTCGGCCACCGCCGTGCATTGTGCGAAATCCAGCTTGAGCGCGTTATCCAGGTTCTGTGCAAAATCTTCACCCAGCACCACCTGGTTGGGCACGACGGAATCGAGCACGACGCTCCGTACACTGCCGGGATAACGCCTGACATATTGCTGTGCCATGCGGGTGCCGTAGGAGACCCCGACCAGATCCAGCATCGGCGAGCCGAGTGCTTTGCGCACATCCTCCAGATCCTGCACCGCAATGGTGGTGGTGTAAAAACGCGGATCGGCCTTTTGTTCCACTTCGGCAAGACATGCCGCCACGTCCTTGCGAACCTTGTCCAGGTCGAACGTCAAGGCATTCTCGTCGGCATGCTCCTCTGCGTTCTTGCAGCTCAACGGATGGGAGCCGCCGGTACCGCGCTGATCGAGCAGCAACACGTCGCGATGCTTGAGCACGTCGGCAAAGGCCGGTGCTTCAAGCACCCACGATTCGGTGGCCGCTTCGCCGGGACCGCCTGCGAGCAATACGGCCATGTCGGATTTGGGCACCTGTGCATCGCTGCGTGCGATCGCCAGCTTCAAGGCAATGCGTCGGCTATGCGGGTCGTCGCGGTTTTCTGGCACCTCGAAGCTCGTGCACCATGCCTCGGTCGTCGCGCCGCTGCCCGGTCGCCCAAGCTCGCACGATTTGAAGGTAAGCGATCCGCGGTGCCAGGTACGTACCGTTTTGGGTAGCTGCTTGGTTTCGATAGGTGCGGCGAGGGACGTGACGTCGGTCCTGGCAGTAGCGGGCTTTTCCCTGGCTCGCCAATGTTGATAGACCAGGGCGCCGATAACGGCGAGGGCAACGATGACGCGCCATGCTGTTCTTGCCTTCAAGGCCATGCCGGCTTCACTCCTCTTCGGGCACAAAGATCAATTCAATCGCCATGCCGAACAGGCGCGCGATCTTGAACGCCAGCGGCAGGCTGGGATCGTACTTTCCTGTCTCGATGGCGTTGATGGTTTGCCGTGATACATCCAGTTTTTGCGCAAGGTCGGCTTGCGACCAGCCACGCTCTCCGCGCAACTCTCGGACATGGTTATTCATGACATTTGGTGTTTGCATCCATACATCGCACGCCCGCTGCGATCAGTCATGCCGGCGCCTGCGTCGATAGAAACGCACGACAGCAAACAGGCATCCCATCCCCGCAAAAGCCGCGCCGGTGCCGTAAAGAAATCCAAGCTGGTAACTGTCCAAGCCACGCGGATGCAGCGCTGCAACCAGCAGGAATGCCAAACCGGCCGCCATGAAGCGCAGAGGAAGCCATGGGCGACCTGCTTCTTCACAAAAACCGGTCACACCGTAGCGTCGCTGTATGCCCCAGCGTGCAGCGCTATACGTCAACATCAATGTAGGGAACACCCAGATAAGAATGGAGCCATCCAACTTCCAGACGCCGGCGATGGAGAGAAAGCCACCGGCCAGACTGAGCGCTCCGATGACCGCTGTGGCGATACCCAGTGCCATCAAGTGCGTGCGCTGTTCAAGCTCGTCGCTGGCAAGAACACGTCGCGCCATCAGGGCGATGAGATAAACCATGGCTGCGGCCGGCATCAACGCCAATGCCGCCTTGCCGAATACGTTGCCGACCGTATGCACCGCCGGCCACGCAAGCAACATAAACACGGTGTAGAGCACGACGACCACTAAGGTCCTCCGCTCGTATTGCTGCTTCGAAAGACGTGACATAGCCCCTCCCCCAACCCCTCGACGGTTGCAGCCGAGGCAACGCTCCCTTCGCGTCACCCGTGACTGGCACGACGATCCGCACGCATCGCCCTCGGCTCTTAAGCAAGCATGTAAAGCATGCTTGACATAAGCCTAGGCGGCCCCCTTGTCCATGTCAAGTTTGCTTTACAAAGAGGAGAAATCACTCCCGATGTACGGCCGATTTCTGCCGTTCGGCGTCACTTCTTGACGGGAAGATTCGGCAATTTGTACGACTAGTTCACACTTTTTCTGACGTTACAACGGGATTTGGTTCAGTTTCGGCAAGGAAATGTCTTGGAAATCGGTCAGTCATCGCAAACAATGTGATGGGGATCACATTTTTGGCCCGAATGTTGCTGAGCCACCCATGCAAGGCGTGGGCCTGCCCGTGAGGGGGCGGGAAAACGCCCGGCCCACTGCAAGCGCTTTAACTGAAACGCTGCACCCTTACACACACGTAACCTAAGGAAAACGCGATGAAAAAGACCCTCATCACCGCTGCGCTGCTGACCAGTGCCGTGGCGATTGCCCCGCTAGCTGCATTTGCTGCCACCAACACCAGCAGCGGCACCATCACCATCAATGGCCAGATCGTCACCTCGACCTGCCAGGTCAGCGTGAACGGTAGCGGCGCCAGCACCACCATTACGCTGCCAACCGTCGATACCGGCACGCTTAACGCCGCCAACTCCACCGCTGGCTGGACTGCGCTGAAGATTGCCCTCACGGGCTGCTCGGCCGTGACCGGCCTGACCAAGAACACCGTGCTGCCGAACTTCGAACTGGGCGCTAACACGGACGCCACCAACGGCTACCTCAAGAATGCCGCCTCCGGTGGTGCCACCAACGTCGAGATCGTGCTCTCGAATGACCAGACCCTGACGAATTCGGTCAAGCTGAATCAGGCTTCAGGCAGCCAGAATGCGGGTACCGCTGCTCCGCTGACCGGCACGGGCAGCAACCCAACCTACACCTATTACGCGGCCTATGTTTCACCGGCCGGCGGTGCAACGGCCGGTGCCGTCAGCACCTCGGTCCAGTACGACCTGGTCTACCAATAAGTAGTCCATGCAGTGGCGCTGCGACCGTAACCCGGTCGCAGCGCGCCTTCAGCCGCCTTTCGAGATCCCCATGAACAGACTCATCCACGCCCTGGCAGTGGCGTCGCTGGCCGTTATGTGCGCGTTATCCGCGTCGGCAGCCGATGCCAATGTCGTTATCGCCGGTACCCGGGTAATTTTCCCGGCGAGTGATGGCGAGGTAACGGTCCGCCTCAGCAATCAGGGCATTGCTCCGGCGCTGATCGAGGCATGGATCGATAGCGGCAACCCGGATTCCACGCCGGATAAAGCCAATACCCCTTTTCTGATCACGCCGCCGCTCTTCCGCATGGAGCCCAAGCGGGATCAAGACCTGCGTATTTTGTTTACGCAGAGCCAACAGCCGCTGCCTACCGACCATGAGACGTTGTTCTGGCTCAATGTCCTGGAAGTGCCGCCCAAGCCATCGGGCGCGCAATACCAGGGCAAGAATTATCTGCAGCTGGCGATCCGTTCGCGCCTGAAGCTGTTTTATCGGCCGGCCGGCCTGGCCGGCAATCCGATCAAGGCGCCGGATGCGATCCGTTTCAAGGCAGCCGGCACTGGCACTTTGCTGGTACACAACCCAACGCCGTACTACGTCACCCTCAGCAGCGCCTCCGTCAACATCGGCGGCACGTCGTATGCGGCCAAGCCCGGCATGGTGGCGCCGTTTTCCGATCTGCAGTTGTCAGTGCCGACCATGAAATCGGCTGCCGTGCCCGGCAGTGCCGTTCAGTACAACTGCATTAACGACTACGGCGCCACGGTCAGCTTGAAGGGAACGGTCGCGCCGTGAACGCATCGCACGCCACTCAGCAGCAGGCAGGACGCCCGCGCTGGTCCGTGGCGTGCAAGCGTGCCGCGCTGTGCGCGGTGATCGCAGGTGTACTCGGCGGCTGGCAGCTTCCCGCACATGCGTTTCCCGCCGCGAATGGTGGCGCGTCGGCTTCATCGAATGGTGCGGATGCCAATGGCGGAGATGCGGATTTCGATCGTAGCTTGCTCGCCGGAGCAGGCCAGAATACGACCGACCTGTCGCGCTTCGAGCATGGCAACCCCGTCACCCCTGGTATCTACAACGCCGATATTTTTCTCAATAACACCTGGATGGCACGCGACAATGTGCGCTTTGCCATCACCACGCCCCAGGCCAATGCCACGCCGTGCGTCGATCGCAAATTACTCGACACGCTCAACTTGCACCCGGCGAAATTGTCCCCCGCGACGCTTGCGCAACTAGACGACCCCAAGGCCTGCGTGAGTCTCGACAGCTTGATTCCGCATGCAACGCTGAGCTTCGACATGACGCAGTTGCGCCTGGATGCCAGCGTGCCGCAGGCCTATCTCGGCAAGATGCCGCGCGGTTATGTCAGTCCCGAATACTGGGACGAAGGCATTCCCGCTGCGATGTTGAATTACAACTTCAATGGCTACCGGACCAGCAGCCAGGGGCAAACGCAAACCACGTCGTACCTCGGCCTCAACGCCGGCTTGAATCTCGGGCCATGGCACTTGCGTGAAGACGCAACCGTCAATTGGCAGTCGGCGAGCGGCACGACACCGGCTCGTCGTCAGTGGCAGAACATCGACGCCTATATCCAGCGCGATCTACCTTCCATACGCGCGTTGCTGACGCTCGGCGACAGCTACACCGACGGCACGGTGTTCGACAGCTATGGCTTGCGCGGCGTGCAGCTGGCCACAGACGACCGCATGTTGCCGCAATCGCTGCAAGGCTACGCACCCATTATCCGCGGTGTCGCCAACACCAACGCCAAGGTAACGGTGCGCCAAAACGGTGTATTGATCTATGAAACCACGGTCGCGCCGGGCCCCTTTACGATCAACGATCTGTATCCGACCGGCTACGGCGGCAGCCTGGACGTCACCGTCACCGAAGCGGATGGGCACGTCAGCACCTTTACGGTGCCCTACGCATCCGTTGCGCAATTGCTTCGTCCCGGCATCACACGTTTCGACCTCGCCGTGGGCCAACTGCGCGATACCTCCATTCACGACAAACCCGCCGTCGTGCAGGCAACGATCCAGCGCGGCATCAATAATCTGCTGACCGCTTACGCAGGTATTGCCGCTTCCCAGAGTTATGCCGAAGCCCTGATCGGTAGCGCCGTGAACACCCGCTACGGCGCTTTTGCTTTGGACGTCACCGAGTCGCACGCACATATTCCAGGCTATGCCGCGCAATCGGGTCAAAGCGTGCGACTGTCCTATAGCAAAATCATTCCATCGACACAGACGACCCTGTCCGTTGCCGCCTACCGCTATTCCACCGGCGGTTATCTGGATCTTGCCGACGCTGCCGAAGCGCGCGATTACGCGCGCCGTGGCATCAACGCATTCAACTATGTACCGCCTACGATTACCTCCACCATCGACGGCGTGCCCAGTCAAAGCATCCTGACGCCCGCGCAGCAGGCGGCGCTTTCCGGCACGACACTCGGCGGCAACCCAATCGCCGCTACCGGCCTGCAACTTCGCCGCAACAACTTCACGATGTCGCTAAACCAGCGACTGGGTGAAAGCGGAGGCTCCATCTACGCGAACGTCACCGCCAGTGATTACTGGAACCGCAACGGTACGGACACCCAATTCCAGGTCGGCTACAACAACACCTTCCATCGCGTGAACTACGGTATTTCTGCCACTCGCGCAGTGGATGTACTCGGCCATTACGACAATCAATACTTCATCAACATCAGCATCCCTCTCGGCAGCGGTCCGCATGCGCCGAACTTCACGTTGAATGTGTCGCACGACCAAAGCACGGGTTCGCAAGACCAGGCCATGATCAACGGCACGCTGGGCAGCGAAAGCCAATTCAGCTACGGTGCCACCGCCACGCACAGCAGCAGCGGCGGTGGAAATGCCGGTAGCGTCAACGGCGCCTATCGCAGTCCGTATGCGGTATTCGATGCAAGCTACGGTAACGGCAACGGCTATTCGCAAACCTCTCTGGGTGTAAGCGGTGCGATCGTGGCACATGCCGGCGGCGTCACCTTCGGCCAACCGACCGGCGACACGGTCGGCATCGTCTACGTACCTGGCGCGGCAGGCGCGCACATCAACAGTTCCGCGGGAGCAACGGTCGACCGCGGCGGCTACGCCCTGATTCCTTATCTCAACCCGTACAACCTCAATGTCGTGCAGATCGATCCCAAGGGCTTGCCGCTGGATGTGCAGCTGGATGCAACCAGTGCACGGGTCGCTCCGTATGCCGGCGCTATCGTGTTGATGAAATTCAAGACCGAGAGCGGACGGACCATTGTGGTCCGCGCCCACTCCGAAGACGGCAACGCACTCCCCTTCGGGGCCGAGGTCGACGACGAAAAAGGTCGCACCCTCGGCATCGTCGGCCAGGCCGGCCAGGTACTCCTACGCGGCGTAAAACTGCAAGGCTTGCTCGATGTGCACTGGACCGATGACCAAGGCACTGCGCAATCCTGTTCTTTCCCCTACAAGCTCGCTCCGAGCAAGGGTGAAAAACGCAGCAAGCGCTATGAAGAAATCAATGTGACGTGCGCCAAACCGAGAACGGTTGCGCAGGTCGCGGGGAACGGCTTATGACGCTTCGATTGGGACCTGCTTTCCGCAGCCGGCGACTCATCGCCATCTTGGCGGTTTTTCTTATCTGCATCGGCGTGGCCCATGCAGCGCGGGCGGCCAATCCATCATGCACAGGCGGTAGCGTCAGCATCAGCATGCCGGATGTCACTGTCACGCATGACACACCGGTAGGCTCCCTGCTAGGCGCAGCTCAGCCAGGGACCGCTACCTTTAACTGTAAAAACATTCCCACCAGCAGAAGCGAAAATCCGCTGGATCGCGCCAGCATCCAGGTCTTCAACCTGACCCCCAGCCTGCTGGTCGGGCAACCGCCCAGTTCCAGCGATGCGAACATCAACTCGCTCATTTTCAGCACTAATATTCCTGGCATCGGCATCCAGCTGACGATGAATCCCGCGATGAGCGGCTATGACCAGAATCCCGGCGACCAACAGACGAATGCATACGTGGTCGGCAGCATTTCCGCTCCCAGCGGCACGCTGGCCGTCAACTACACCGCTCAATTCATCGTCACGGGTACCGTCACGCCGGGCACGCTCACTTCCAAGGCGCTGCTGCCTAATTTCGAGTGGTACATCTACGGTTGCGGCTGCAATGCGAGCACCAGCGCGAGCCTGGGCACCAACCTGACGATCAACGGCGGCGCCACCGTCTCCCTGCAAGGATGCACCGTGAACTCGGATTCCACCGGCCTGACGGTCACGCTACCCACGATGGCTAGCAACGCCTTCCCGGGAGCCGGCTTCGGTGCCGGCATGACGCCTTTCAATATCAACCTGAGCTGCCAGACAGGCACCACGGTATTCATCACCATGAGTACCTCGAACGCGAATGCCACATACACGGGAGTGATAAATCCAACCACCGGCACCAACTTCGCGAAGAATATCGGCGTGCAATTGCTTTATGCGGGCACCAACGCCAACGGCTATGTCACACCGACCGCCGTCACGTTTGGGTCGGCGCAAAATCTCGGTGCTTCGCCCGGCGGCACCATGTCTGTCCAATACTATGCGCAGTACTTCGATACCGGCACGCCGGTAACAGCTGGCAATGTCAGCGCCACCGCCACGTTCACGATGACCTATCAGTAATCGCGCAGATCGAATGCAGGAACGCTATTCGTAAGTCTGCGTGACCAACTCGGGATCGGCACCGCCAGGATTCGCCGCGCGTACGTAGTGATCGAAATAGCTCAGCACCCGGTCGGGTGTCGTGGCAGACAGATGAGTAACGTTTGCCTCGTAGATACGCGACGCCTCGACCTGACTTCCCGACGGCCCAGAGCAAATATGCCGCGTGGATTGTTCGCTGGCGGCCGGGCTGGTCACCAGATGCAAAGAGTCGGGCTCATTGGCAATGCTGCATGTCGGCTCAACGACGGCTCCGACGAACGTGATCGTGCCGCCTGCTGCTATATCACCGCCTGCCCTTGCGGCGGGCGAACCGAGCACCAGGCCCAAAAAACAGCCAGCCAATATGACGTAACGCGGACTACGCATAGCACTGCCCTCCACCGGCGCTCGCCCAAATCGCGATTGCCTTGAGGGCACATCGGCCACGGCGTACCGGCCTTTAGAGCCTCCGCCGAAGCACCTTAAGAAATTGCCAACCCCATCACATAAATTAGGTAATGCGAGCCCTGAAAGGATCGTTCGTGGAGTGGCTGTAGGCGTTACGTGAAATTGCAGTGAAACAATGCGTGAAGGGGGTTCCTTTCTTCTTCTATGGGCGGGAACGGTCGATCGAAGACTGTCGCAAGGCGCAATCGCTCGAAGCCCGAGGGCAGCGGGCTTGTCACGATCGCGTTCTGGCACGAAAAGGCGTCATGCCCATGACACTTCATGGGACATCGCACTTCCGACATAGGCTTTATCGGCAAAAAGCCGACACGCTTTAGGCCTTATTCGATCTGCGCATGATCAGCGCGAAGATATGTATTTCTCACGGCGAATCTGTGGAATCGGCAAGCCGGATTCCTTCAGAGCATTGAACGCAGCATCGACCATGTTGGGATTACCGCACAAATAGGCGATATCTCTGCCAGCGGAAGGCTGCAGCTCCGCCAGCACGCTTTGCACATGCCCCGGCCGATCATTGACGCGCGGCACCGCGCGCGGTTGGCGACTGAGGCATCCGTAAAACGAAAAACCCGGATGCGTCTGCGCGAACACCTCGAATTCCTCGCCGTACAGCAACTCCGTCTCGTTGCGCGCACCATAGAGCAACACGACTTCACGCTCGCCTTTCGCCAGCAACTTTTCGAATACGGGCAGCATGGCGCGATAAGGCGTCACGCCGGTGCCTGTGGCCAGCAGCAAATAGCGCGGATGTGTGTCGCTGTCTTGCAGGCAGAAACGCCCATAAGGGCCGCTCGCCTCGATGGTGCCGCCCATCTGCAAGCCGCCGAGAAGCCGGGTGGCAGCCCCGCCTTCAACGTAGCTGACTGCAATTTCAATCCGTTGTACCGGCGATACGCCATCCCCCACGGTAGCGATGGAGTAGCTGCGCTTGGTCGCCGTGCCATCGTCATAGTGGAAATGGATCTGCAGAAACTGGCCGGGAATGAAGGCAAGCGGCTGTCCATCCACCCGTTCGAAAGCCAGGTGGCGCACGCTCGGCGCAAGCATGCGGCTGTCGACGAGGCGAAGGGTGAAGTGTTCGGCCATGCGGGTATCCGAAAAGAAACAGTGAGTACGCCCGGCCGAACGGGTCGTCGGGACAAGGCCCGCTATAATAAGGGGCTAAACCTACTGGTGCAGCCCATGTCCTCTACCCCAGCGCTCGTCGTCGAAAACCTGCGCAAGACCTACAGCAACGGTGTCCAGGCCCTCAAGGGCATCCATCTCACGGTAGAACCGGGTGATTTCTTTGCCCTGCTCGGACCCAATGGCGCCGGCAAGTCCACGCTGATCGGCATTCTTTCGTCCCTGGTGAACTCTAGCGAAGGCGATGCGCGTATCTTCGGCGTCTCCGTGAACAAGCAGCGCAACGAAGCCATGAAGCTGATCGGCCTGGTTCCCCAGGAGATCAACTTCAATCAATTCGAGAAGCCCTTCGACATTTGCGTCAATGAAGCCGGCTTCTACGGCATCCCCCGCAAGATCGCAGCCGAGCGTGCCGAAAAGTACCTCAAGGAGTTGCGCCTCTGGGACAAGGCGCAAGATCAGGCGCGCATGCTGTCCGGCGGCATGAAGCGCCGGCTGATGATCGCCCGCGCGATGATGAACGAGCCACGCCTGCTGATCCTGGACGAACCCACTGCCGGCGTGGACATCGAAATCCGCCGCTCGATGTGGCAATTCGTCAGCGGCATCAACGCGGCGGGCACCACCGTCATCCTTACCACGCATTACCTCGAAGAAGCCGAGCAGCTTTGCCGCAACATCGCGATCATCGATCACGGCACCATCGTGGAAAACACGTCGATGAAGCTGTTGCTGTCGAAGCTCGACGTGGAAACGTTCGTGTTCGACGTAGACAATCTCCCGGAACAGCTACCGAGTCTGCCCGGCATTATCTTCCGTCGCGTCGATGCACACACGCTCGAAGCCGAAATGCCGCGCACCCAGCCCATGAACGCCCTGTTCGACGCACTTACCACGCATGGCATCACCGTGATCTCCATGCGCAACAAGACCAACCGCCTGGAAGAACTGTTCGTGCGCCTCGTGGAAAACGGTCGCCAGGATCCCAAGGAGAAAGCAGCATGACCAGCAACATGTCTGGCAATCTCGTCGCGCTGCAAACCATCGTACGCCGCGAAATCGTGCGCATCATGCGCATCTGGACGCAAACCCTGATTCCACCCGCCATCACGATGACGCTTTATTTCGTCATCTTCGGCAAGCTGATCGGCAGCCGCATCGGTAGCATCCAGGGCGAATTCAGCTATATGCAGTACATCGTGCCGGGCCTGGTGATGATGAGCATCATCACCAACAGTTACGGCAATATCTCCAGCTCCTTCTTCGGCGCCAAGTTCCAGCGCTCGGTGGAAGAAATGCTGGTGTCGCCAATGTCGAATTGGGTGATCCTGCTCGGCTATGTCGTGGGAGCCGTGGCGCGCGGCCTGGTGGTCGGCCTGCTGGTGCTGCTGATTGCGCTGTTCTTTACCAAGCTGCACGTCGCGCATGTGCTGATCACACTGCTGTCGGTACTGTTCGGCGCCACGATTTTTTCGCTGGCCGGTTTCGTCAACGCCATCTATGCGAAGAAGTTCGACGACATCGCACTGGTTCCCACTTTCGTACTCACCCCACTCACCTATCTGGGCGGCGTGTTTTACTCGGTGAACATGCTCAGCGAACCCTGGCAGGCGCTCTCGCGCATCAATCCCATCCTGTACATGGTGAACGCTTTCCGCTTCGGTGTGCTGGGTATCAGCGACGTACACATCGGCGTGGCGTTCGGCGTGATGCTGCTGTTCGTGATCGTGCTCAGCTGGCTGGCACTCAGTCTGTTGCAACGAGGGGTTGGCCTGCGTTCGTAATGTGCTCGCTTCACTCGCTTATTGAGCACGGGATGGGCAATAGAAGCGCATGGTGAATTCAAGCTGCTGACAAGCTCGCTCGATCTCAAACCAACCCCTCCCCTGCCATAAGCAAGGGAGGGAGTTATTTTCCACAAGGGTGCCGTTTGCGCCGCGCGAACACCCCTCAATGCCGCTTGCGTAGCGGCACGTCTTCCAGCAGCCACGCCAACAGGAAAGCCAGCACGATCACGCATGCGGCTATCGTATAGACCGTGTGCAAGGCGCCACCGAAGGCCTGCAAATAGATCTCGCGCACTGCAGCAGGCAACTGATGCACGCTTTGCGGTCCCAGTGAATGAGGCAGCACGGTGCCACGCGGCAAGGTCGCTGCCAATCGCGTGTGCAAGCCGTTTGTGAACAGCGCGCCAAAGGCCGCCACGCCGATCGATCCACCAATGGAGCGGAACAAGGTGGCCCCCGACGTCGCCACGCCGATGTATTTGAAGTGCACACTGTTCTGCACGGCCAGGATCAGCACCTGCATCACCATGCCAAGCCCGATGCCAAGCAGGCAGATGTAGAGATAGAGATATTCGACCGGCGTGTCGTTCTTCAACGTGCCGAGCAACCCCATCGCCGCGAACGACAAGAGCGTACCCATGATGGGAAATACGCGATAGCGTCCCAGGCGGGTGATGATGCGTCCACTCGTAATGGAACTGACCGTGATCCCGCACATCATCGGAAGCAGCTGCATGCCGGCCTCGGAGGGCGTGGAGTTTTTCACCACTTGCAGATAGAGCGGCAAGAACGTCATCGAGCCAAACAGCGACATACCGATGATGAATCCGATCAGGCAACTCAGCAGGAACGTGCGCTCCTGGAACAACGGCAAAGGAATGATCGGTTCTGCGGCGTGACGCTCTTCATAGATGAACCCCGCCAGCGCCACCAGGCCGAAAATCAAGGTGAACCAGAGTTGGGCTGATGACCAAGGCAGGATCACGCCACCTTGCGTCGTAAACAGCACGATGCATGTCAACGTGGTCGCCAGGAATCCGGCTCCCATGTAATCGATCCGGTGCTTCACATGGGCCGTATGCGGCTTGAATACCGCGCCGATAACCGACAAAGCCAGCACGCCCAGCGGCAGATTGATGTAGAAAATCCAGCGCCATGATAGATGCTCGACCAGAAAACCGCCGAGCAGCGGCCCCACTACCGTAGCCAGTCCATAGATACCGCCGAACATACCTTGGTACCGGCCGCGTTCCGCCGGGGGAATCACATCGCCGATCGCTGCCATAGTTATGACCAGCAGGCCACCGCCGCCCAAGCCCTGCAACGCGCGCATCAAGATCAGCTGCGTCATGTTCTGCGCCACGCCGCAGAGCGCCGAACCAACCAGAAACACCACGATGGCCGCCTGCAGCACGATCTTTCTGCCGAACAGATCGCCGAATTTTCCGTACAAGGGCACGACGATGGTCGAGGTGAGCAAATAGGCGGTGACCACCCAGGAAAGACTTTCCAAGCCGCCCAGATCTCCCACGATGGTCGGCAGCGCAGTGGACACGATGGTCTGGTCGAGCGCCGCCAGCAGCATCACCAGCATCAGCGCGGAAAACAGCAGGCGAATCGGCGGATGATCGTGCTCCACAGTCCGCGTCATCGGCGGCTCCGTGGCCGGCAAAGCGTGGTTGGGACGGACGGAAACTTCGACGTTCATGCTTGGTCGTTGAAATTAATTAATGACTTGATTAACGTAATGGAACGACCATGTTGATTTGGCCGGTAAGTACATGCAGGGTGGTGACGCCTTTCTGAAATCGATGTTCAACTTGACCGGAATCCGCAGGGGAAGCTCATGCCATCCGAAAGGGTTACGAAGATCCTGGTGAAACGCGGGCTATCGGAATCGGAGATCACCGCGATGTCCGAAACTGCAGCCTGGGATTACGTCTATGCTACGGCTCCGCCGAAGCGCGAGAAGAGGCTGGAGATCTGTTTCACGGGCTTTACCGATGCGGAGAAAACCGAGCTTATGGCCCTTACCGAGAAAACCGACATGTCAGTGGTAACGAAGGTGACGGTGGGCCTCTTTATGTTGTGCGCAGGCGCCACACCTGGCCCCGCCAAGATCAACCAGGCTACCGCTCAGGGCGCGCGCATTGTCAGCCGAGAACAGTTAGAAGACTTCATCCACACTGGCGAACTGCCAGCGTAAGGGCAAGGAAGCGCATCGGAGCTGACGTCGCAGCCACTTGAACCAGTTGGGCATCACCGAGAGGGTGATTAGCACTGGCTTATAGCCCAAACTGTTCGTGACAAAATCCCTTTACAAATCATAGAAGCGGGATTGCCGGTTTTTGTACGAATCCCTGCCGACCCTCGACGTCCCTCCGGCTCCGTCAACAAGCAAGAGCAACGGAGTCGTCTGCTGGACACCGCGCTCATGCTATTTGCGCGTCAAGGCATTGCCGAAACGTCGCTGTCGGCCATTGCGCACGAAGCCGGCGTGACGCCAGCCATGCTCCACTATTACTTCAAGACACGCGACCAGTTGCTGGATGTATTGATCGACGAGCGCATCCAACCCCGACGCGACGCGATCAGCAAAGCATTCGACGCCAACGCCGGCGATCCGGTCACCGTAATTACCCGGCTAGCCGAAGAAGTGGTCGAAAGTGCTACTCGCCACCCCTGGTTTGCTCCGCTCTGGATGCGCGAAGTGTTCAGCGACAACGGCATGCTTCGTCAGCGTATCCAGCAACGTTATGGAAGCTTGCATCAGCAATCCGTCATCGCATGCATCACACGATGGCAAGCCGAAGGAAAGCTCAATCCTGATCTCGAACCTTCCCTGCTATTCGTTTCCATCTTCGGCCTCACTATCCTGCCGTGGGTGGCTTCCAAAGCATGGAACAACGATCCCCTACGCAAAGCGTTGGCATCTTCCGACATCGCACGGCACGCAGTCGCACTACTCTCCCGAGGCGTAAGTCCCCCGTCCTGACTCACAAGACCCGCGCCCGACGACTGTCGGCCAAAGCGTCAAGAGCACCGGATCGTTGCGGTAGCACCTCTGTTGCCGATGATCGTGCCTGCGCTCTGGCGGTTTATCTGTTGTTCGCGCCGGTTTGTGCCGGAGTTGTTGCCGATGAAGATGCTGCAAGGAAGCTGCATACGCAGCCTGATGAATGTTTTCGTGCTGGCCTTATTGGTCGCCGGACCTGCTCACGCCAGTAGCCAAGCTTATTTGCTTGGCGATTGGCACGGTGAACGCGAGCGACTCGCCGACGAAGGCATCCGATTCGATTTCGGATATACCAGCGAAATCGCACATAACTTCCAGGGCGGCAAGAAAGCCCTTACGCGCTATGCCGACCAATGGGCATTTGGCACACGTCTCGATCTGGACAAGCTGTGGGGATGGCATGGCGCCCATTTCGGGATGATCGTGACCAACCGCAACGGGCGTGATCTTTCCGCCGATGCCAACCTGGGCGTCTATCAACAGGTGCAGGAAGTCTACGGTCGTGGTCAGACCTGGTATCTGACCCTCTTTGCATTACGCCAGTCTTTTTTTCATGACCGGCTGCAATGGGGCATCGGCCGATTCCCTGTCGGCTCGGATTTCGACGTCTTTTCCTGCGACTTCCAGAACCTCACTTTCTGCGGCTCCGCTCCCGGCAATATCTCGGGGGACTACTGGATCAATTGGCCCGCAAGTCAGTGGGCGACGTGGCTGAAATGGAATGCCGGCCACCAGTCCTACCTAAAGCTCGGCGCCTATCAGCTCAACCCCAATTACATTGATCGTGACTGGGCGCGCGCCAATGGCTGGAAACTCAGCTTTCCCGGCGGCACCACCGGCGTGCTTGTACCGCTGGAACTCGGCTGGACTCCGACCATCAACGGGCTGGCAGGGAATTACGTCGTAGGTGCCTGGTACGACAATGCCAAAAGCTCCGACCTCTTCTATGACGTCAACAACCAGCCCATCGCTGCGACCGGCGAACCGCCTTTGGAAGATAAATCGCACTACGGTGGCTATCTCAGCGTCCAGCAAGAGATCACTCCGGGTGTAGCGCTGTTCTTGAATGCGACCAGAGCCGATTCAAGAACCTCACCTACCGACCGCCAATTTGCATTAGGGGTCGAGTACCGAGGACCGTTCGATCGGGCAAACGACATGGTCGGCTTTGCCATAGGCGCAACCCATGGCAGCGGAAGACTGACTGCCTATCAACGGCTGTACAACAGATTCAATCCCTTGACGCCCATGCTCATTCAAGCCGGCTACGAATACGCGACCGAGCTGTTCTATAACTGGTCTCCCATCGCAGCTGTCCAACTACGCCCCAATCTCCAATACGTGATGCATCCCGGCGGAGCAACGCAGAACCAACATGTTTTCGTGTTCGGTCTCAAGACCATCGTTGCGTTATAGCTAACGCGGGCTGGCGTGATCAGTTTTCAATGAAGTGGTCCTGCGCTACCACGCGCAGCATCACTCCAACCTGATGCCAAGCATCGCGAGCCGTCGCAATCCGTCGGGGGTTGGCAGCAAAGCGCGGTTGCGTTGTGCATGCCGCAGCCAACCAAGATCGAGCATGGTGTCAGTGATCGCCACGCCCAAAGGTCCACCCAGGTGCAGGCGGCGCTCGGTCCAGTCCAGGCAGCCGCGCCCGCGTAACGGCAGCAGCCGCTTGGTGGCAGCTGGCGACCATCCGGCGTCCACCAGCGGGCCGACCGCCTCGGACAAGAGAAACATGCCGTTGCTTTCCGTACGCAGCCAGTCTCGTTGCAACCAGGCATCACACAAAGCGACACCCAGTTCGCCGGCAAGATGACGGTAACAAGTGCGTGCCCGGCACAATGCCGCATCACGCGACGCTTTCGGTGGCGAATGGGCACCATGCGGCAATGCCATCGCTTCCAGCCATGCGGCTACATCGTCGTTCGCCAAGCGGTAATAGCGATGACGTCCCTGCTCATGCACGCCGAGCAGTCCGCCATCGAGCAAACGCCTGAGGTGTGCGCTGGCGGTGGCCGCACTCACACCGGCAAGCGTCGCCAATTCGCCTGCGGGACGCAGGGTGCCGTCCATCAAGGCAAGCAGGATCGCGGCGCGTGCCGGTTCGGCCAGCAAAGCACCCAATTCGGCCAATTGATAACGATTGAGCGGACTTGCCTCATGCATGGATGCAGTCTAACCGTGTCACATCATCAACGTTTCGGCGAAGCACGAAGCGTCGACGATCTGCGTTGCCCGCGCTTTGGCTGCGCATCGGTCTTGGCGTATCGGATCAATTCCGTCGCCAGGTGATCGTACAGGCCGCGCACCAACACGTTGCGCCGCACGTCTTCATGCATCACTACCCACGTATCCATATGCAACGCAAAACTGCCCGCCAAAAGCTGTACCAAGGCCGGATCGCGCTGGGCAATGCCGCATTGGCAAACGCCTACGCCATAGCCGGCACGCAGCATGGCGAGTGCGGCGAGATCACTATCCGTACGCAGCGCGAAATTTTCACGCGTGTAAGGCATGGCCGCCGGCCGCATGCTCCGGATGTAAGCCGTCTCATGATCGAAACCGATCATTGCATGGGCAGGCAAATCGGCAAGCGTCCCGGGACGCCCATTCGCCTTGATGTAGCGCTTATGGGCATATAGGCCCAATGGAATCTTGCCGACATGCCGCGCCACCAAGGCGCCCTGGCTGGGACGAGCCATGCGAATGGCGATGTCGGCATCTCGCCGTAGCAGGTCCTCGGTCTGGTTCGACAAGGACAGTTCGATCACCACGCCCGGATAGCGTCGACGGAAGTCCACCAATAAGGGAGGCAATACCTCTACCCCCATCACCTCGCTGGCGGTAATACGCGCCACCCCCGACATGGCATCCTGGCGTACGCTTGCCGCCCGCCGCAATGCCGACGATGCCGAAGCCATTGCTTGCGCATGCGGCAGCAAGGCATGCGCAAGCTCGGTTGGCGACAAACCTTGCGGCGAGCGCACAAACAAGGACACCCCGAGCGCTTCCTCCAATTCCCGCACATGCCGGCCCAGACTGGGCTGGGTCATGCCCAGTATTCGCGCGGCACCGGACAAACTTCCTTCGCGCATCACCGCAAGAAAGGATCGATACAACTCCCAGGCCGGGTCTTTGCTTGTCATGCATATTTGTATAGCAGATCTACGTAATTCGGTAATTTTCTTTTAGCCGTGGCATGCCCAGACTTACCCCATTCCAACGGGAGACCGAGCTCATGCCTACATCCAAAGTCGTGCTGGTGATTGGCGGAAATGGCGGCATCGGCCGTGAAGCCTGCACGGCACTAAGGCGCCATGGCTGGCAAGTGCGCGCCCTCGTTCGCAAGCCCCCTTCGGATGGCGAAGGCATCGCCTGGATTCGGGGCGATGCCATGCAGGCCTCCGATGTGTTGAATGCAGCCCAAGGCGCGAATGTGATCGTGCATGCCGTGAACCCGCCCGGATATCGGAATTGGGAAAGGCTGGTACTACCCATGCTCGACAACACCATCGAAGCCGCGAAGGCCACCGGCGCGCGCATCGTTCTGCCCGGCACCATCTATAACTTCGGTCCGGATGCTTTTCCTTTGTTGCGCGAGGATTCGCCACAGCATCCACACACGCGCAAAGGCGAGATTCGCGCAGAGATGGAGCGTCGACTCGCCGATGCAACGCAGGCGGGCGTGCGCACGCTGGTGCTTCGCTGCGGCGATTTCTTCGGCCCGCGTGCCGGCAACAACTGGCTGTCGCAAGGTCTGTTGCAAACAGGCAAGCCGGTAAAAACGCTGCGTTATCCTGGCCCTTACTCCCTTCATCATGCGTGGGCTTATCTACCTGACGTCGCCGAAACCATGGCGCGATTGCTTGATCGCGAACAGGCACTAACCGCCTTCGAGGTATTCCACTTTGGTGGCTTTTGGCTGGACGGGAATGAACTGGCCGACGCCATAACACGCGCCAGCCGCACGCCATCGATTGCCTTGCGTCGTTTTCCCTGGTGGATCACGGCCGTCATGGCGCCGTTCTCCGAAACTATGCGCGAGCTGCGCAAGATGCGCTACTTGTGGAAAACGCCCATCCAGCTCGACGACAGCAAACTGGTTTCCTTTCTCGGCGATACGCCCTACACACCCATCGATACCGCCTTACGTGTCACGCTGATCGGCCTTGGCTGCATGCGCTCAAACACGGATGACGCTCAGCGTCAAAACAGACAACACCCATCGCCCAAGACAGTGGCCTAAGGCAACGCAAGCCGCCATCCCAGAAAGGCACACGAAACTTGCTACGTCCCGCGCGGCTTCGCCCGATGCGTCGGCGTAGCCGTCCACGGATCATCGGGCCATGGGTGTTTCGGATAACGTCCCTTCAGTTCTTTCTTCACTTCTGGATAAGTGCGCTCCCAGAAGCCCTTGAGATCTTGCGTCACCTGGATCGGTCGGCCCGCTGGGGAGAGCAGATGCAGGGTTACAGGAATGCGGCCACTTGCCACGCGCGGCGTGTCGGTCAGGCCAAACAATTCCTGCAACTTCACTGCCAGCACGGGCGGTTCGCCAGGGCTGTATTCGAGCCGCCGGGCTTGCCCACTTGGTACGACCAGATTGTCAGGCGCCTGCGTATCCAATTGCCTTCGCTGCTCGTAATCAAACAGGGCCGCCAATGCCTGCGAGAGATCATCTTCGGACAAAGTATCCAGCCTGCGTTTGCCGTGCAGATGAGGAGCGAGCCAATGCTCCAGCGTTGCCAGCAGATATGTATCGGAAACGTCGGGCAGCGCCAACTCCGGCATCCATTCGCGCAAGGATTGCATGCGCAGCCGCAAGCGGCGCGCGGGCTCACTCCATGGCAGAACGTCGAGGCCGCGCTGGCGGATAGCCGCAAGCAAAGCTGGAACGGCATCCTCCGCTTGCACCGGAACGCTGCGGCGCTCAAGCACAATGGCGGCAAAGCGACGCTCTTCGAATGCCTCGACGGCTGCACGCTCCTCATTCCAGCGCACGTTACGTACGCTCTGGAATTCGCCAGGATAATCGTCTTCCAACAGACGTGGATCAAGAGGAGCCGCGGACAAAATCAGGCTATCGCGTGCTTCATGCCGTAAATCCAGCACTACCAGCCAGGGCTCGCCCAAGAGCGCTGTCTGCTCGTGCAACCGCGCCCCGCGTCCGTTCGCCAGGGTGTAGCGCAAGGGGTTGCTTTCATCCTGACGCGCAATGCGATCGGGGAAAGCGTGCATGAGCAGATCGCCGACCGCGTGACTGTGCGGCACGCCACTGGCGGCGCTACGCACACCCAAGCGTTGACGCCAGCCTTTGCTGGATTGCTCGATGGCCATTAACGCACCAGCATCCGCGCCATAGCTGGAACCACTGGCGCTGCGCCGATCGCGCCAGGCATGCAAGGCTGCAACACGCACCCGGAAATCATCGCTGCGCGCCTGTTCGCCACGCAGCGGCGAACGCGCTTCCATCAGCGCCAGCAAGTCAGCGATCAAGGCATGCAAGGTTTCCGGCGCACGCAATGCAGCAGCGCCTAGCCGTGGTGTTGCACCGAGTTCCAGCATGCGACGGCCCAGCGCCGTGATGCGTTGCGCTACATCGAGCGCGCCTATGCGGGTTAACAACTGACGTGCTTGAGCCAGTGCACCATGCGGTGGCGGGTCGAGCCATGGCAACGCCTCGCTTCCCCATGCCGCCAATTCCAACGCAAGGCCAGATAGCTCCGCCTGCGTGATTTCTGCCGTGCGTGAGGCATCCAATCGACGACTCTGGGGCCACAACCGATAAGCCACCCCTTCAGCTACGCGGCCGGCGCGACCAGCGCGCTGATCGGCCGAGGCTTGCGAAATAGTCACTGTCTCCAACCGCGTAAAGCCCGAGTTGGGATCGAAACGCGGCTCGCGCGCCAGACCGGTGTCGATGACCACGCGAATGCCAGGCAGGGTCACGCTGGATTCCGCCACGTTGGTCGCGAGCACGATGCGTCGCATGCCTTCTTCCGCGGGCGCCAAGGCCAGTTGTTGCTCGGCAAGCGAAAGCTCGCCATGCAATGCCACGACTTCTACGTCGTCCTGCTGCAGGGTCTGCATGAGCAGGCTCTGTGCGCGCGCGATTTCCCGGCGCCCCGGTAAGAAGGCCAACACGTCGCCTTCGTTTTCCGCCAATGCCTGCCGCACGACGCGGAGCACATGCTGCTCGGCACTCTCCTGAGAGCGCGCAGGGGGATAGTCGATCCGTACTGGAAAACTGCGGCCTGGGCTGCTGATTCGCGGTGCACCCAGCCACTGCGCGATACGCACACCATCGAGCGTGGCAGACATCACCACGATGCGCAGATCGGGCCGCAAAGTGTTTTGAATATCCAACGCCAAGGCAGCGCCAAGGTCGCCCGCAAGATGGCGTTCGTGAAATTCGTCGAACAGGATCGCGCCGATGCCGGTGAGTTCGGGATCATCCTGGATCAGGCGCGTGAGTATGCCTTCGGTGACGACTTCGATACGGGTAGCCGCACCGATTTTCGACTCGAAGCGAATGCGGTAACCCACCGTCTGGCCGACTGCTTCACCCAGCTGCTGCGCCATGAATTGGGCCGCGGCGCGCGCGGCGATACGCCTGGGTTCCAACATCACGATTTTCTTGCCTGCAAGCCACGCTTCATCGCGCAAGGCCAGCGGAACCTGGGTCGTCTTGCCGGCACCTGGAGGGGCCTCCAGCACTAGCCGTGGCTGCGAAACCAGCGAGCCGCAAATGTCGGGCAATAACGGGGTGATAGGGAACTGCGGAACATTCATGCGAAGAACTTCAATACCTTCTCTTTTGGGACACGCCAGGGCCTGTTTACGCTACTGGCGTAGCTCGCGTTGGGAGCTGTCTGCGCGCCAGACAAGCCAGAGCGAAGGCGTGTACGTTGGTACACGACTGAGCGATGACGCGGTATAGCCGACAAACAGACCCTAGTACACCTGCTTCCGGCAAGCCTCGCCACTCCCATCCCCACTTTCACGGCGGCGGCTGTGTTGGTTTGCCCGCGCGCTCAGTCCATTCCATGACGACTCCAGCACCATGGCACCTAGCCTGCACAACGCTACGCAAGGTCCAACCGCCCCAACAGCCGACAGACGCAAGAAGAGAAGATCGTGCAGATAGCGCAGGTGGAGCAGCGCGCTCGCCTGCGCTATCTGCTTTGATCAGCGAACTGCTGGTGTTTTTTCAGTCGGTGCGGGATGAGCCCGCAACGGCGCCAGCGATTCGAATCCCTGCATGTACTCGTCAGTGACCTGCCTGGCTTCTTCGCCGCTGGTAATGACACGCGGCGTAATGAGTACGATCAGTTCGGTGCGGTTCTTGGTCTTGGAGGTTGAACCGAACAGTTTGCCCAGGATCGGGATATGGCTAAGCAGCGGAATACCGCTGGTGGAATTGAGGTTCTGCTGCTGAATCAAGCCGCCCAGCAAAACCGTCTGGCCATTCTGCACACCAAGCTGCGTAGCAATCTGACGCTGCGAAATGGTGAAGTTGCCCTGGCTGTTGGCAGCGCCGCTGATCTGGCTGACTTGCTGGTCAATATTGAGATAGATCAGACCACCCGGATTCACGCGCGGCTGGACGTCCAAAATGATGCCGGTGGGGATGTATTGCACTTCGCCTACCGTGCTTCCAGTGCCTGTACCCAGGCCGGTGTAATAGGTCTGATTCACCGGCACCTGGTCACCGACCTGGATATGCGCCACCTGGTTATTGAGTACCACCAGTGACGGCGCCGACAGCGTCTTGGTGTTGGAGCTGCTTTCCAGTGCGTTCAACGCGACCTGGAATTTTCCGTTCGAACTCAGGAAAGAATAGAAGAACGGTTGTCCGTTATACGTATTCGTCGAGTTGGTACCGGCCCCGCCGCCCAACGCGATCATGCGGTGCGCATAGGGATTGCCCGGCGTGTAGCTGCTGCCGCCGCTGCTGTTCGTGCTGGTCGTGGTGCCGGCCAAGCCCTGCAGATACCACTGCACGCCATACTCAAGGTCACCTGTCAGGTCCACCTCGAACACGCGCGTCTCGATCTGCACCTGCAGCGGCGGCACGTCGAGCTGTTTGATGACACCGAGCATTTCCTGCCACTGCGCAGGGCGCGCACGCACCAGCAATTGATTGTTGGCGCTTACCGAACCAATGCGAATGCTGCCGTCCTTGGAGCTATAACCCTGATCCTGGTTCTGCGAATTGGCCAATCCGCCATTCATGCCAACGCCACTGACCGCCGTACTGCCGCCAAGGCCACCGGTCGAAGCGGAAGAAGAGCCGAGGCCACCGCTTGTGTACGAATTAGTACCGGTGGAGCTGCCCAGGCCGCTGGAAAGTCCGCTCGTGCCGGTCGTCGAACTGCCGAAGCTGCCTGCCGTGCTGCCCAGGCCGCTTGTATTGCCGCTGGCGTTGTTGCCAACACCAAGCGTGGTGGCTCCACCCGCGCCGGGCGCCACGCTGCCACCGCGATCGCTGCCACCGCCATTGCCATTGTCGGTATAGATCTGGGCCAGGTAATGCGCCAGATCAGCCGCCCCGATGTTGCGCACGTCATACACATACAGCTGTGGCTCATTGCCGCCGCCAAGGTCGATCTTGGCGATCCAATCGCCGACTTCATTGACGTAGTTCGGCTGCGTGCTGATCACGACCAGCGCATTGGTGCGCTTGATCGGGATGAAACGCATCATGCCGGCCAGCGGGGTGTCACCCTTCGGTCCGAACAAGCCATCGAGTTGCGGCATCAACTCTTCCACATTGGTGTGTTGCAGGTTGAACACACCCACCGACATGCCGCGCAGCCAGTCCACGTCGAAGGTGCGGATGGTGCGGTCGTAGTTGGCAAGTTCATCGGGTGTCCCCGACACCACGATCACATTGCGCGCGTCGTCGGCCAGCAGGATCGAATCCGGTCGCGCGAAGGGCTTGAGCAGTTTCTGCATCTGATCAGCCGCAATGTAATGCAGCGGGAACAGGCGCGCCTGCAAGCCACCGGCCGGTGCCGATGCGCCGAGGCTCGGCGCGATGTTGCCGGCTACCGCGTCCTTCTCTGGCACGACGACGTAACGGCCATCGGTTTTCACCATCGCGTTGTGCGTCCACGAAAGCAAGGTTTCGAGGATCGGCATCGCCTGGCTGCTATCCACCGGCTCGGCGGTGGAGAAGGAAATATTTCCCTGCACGCCCGGAACAATGGTGTAGTTCTGGTGCAGCAAGTCGCCGAGGATGGCCTTCACGACGGCCTGCACCGGCTGGTTCTCGAAATTGAACGTGACCGCACCACTGCCCGACGCGGCACGACGCGGCGTCGATAGCGCAGTGGGATGCACGAACTCTCCTGTCCCTGGCGTGATGCTGGCCACAGCCGGCGCAGGCTGCGGGTTATTCAAATTCCTGTTCAAAGGCTCCGGCTTCGGCGCGGGATTTTGCGTACCCGCTACTGCTTCGCGTTCCAGTTCGTGGTTGTCGGACTGCACCAGTGGCCGATTGGCCCCGCAGCCGCTCAGGAAGACCGCCAGCGCAATGGCGCCAAGACGCAAACCGTGGCGTTGAATCGATTGCATGCGCGTATGTGACACTAGTGTTCTCCCTGGACATTCCCGGCTTGCTGGGCACGTTGCTTAAGAATGGCGGCTCTGAGTTTCTGCAACCGCTCTGCTTGCGCCTGATTGAAATGCGAAGGCGGCCGCATGATCACGCCCTGCGGGCCTCTCGACGCGGGCCTTCCACTACCGGGGCCATTCATCGGTATGGCAGCTTGCGATGTGCTCGGCGCCGGCTGATCAATAGGAGCGCCGGCAGGCAGCTTCAGTTCCGTACGCCCCGTCGGCGAGGTGAAAATGGCCGCGCGCGGCAGCACCTCGATCAATTTCCAACTGCTGTCGGGCAAGGTTGAACCTTCGCTCACGCGCACTTCGTCACTCTCGTCCCCTTTGCCATGGATGGGGCCAAGCAGCGCCATGCGCAGGGTCGGAGTCAGGATGATGCCTGTGAGCTGCAGATCGCCCAGGCTGACACCCTCATTGCCACCGCTGGTCACGATGGGTTTGCGGTCGGCGCTGAACAGAGGGTGCTCCCACACATTGGCGTAGCTCTGCAATGGCGGTGGAACGGGCAACGGCACACTGTGCGCGGTGGGCAATGGCGGCGTGATGCGGGGAGGATCCCAGGTGACGCCGCGTCCGGCACCGAACAGCAGACTTAGCAAAATGACGCCGAAGAAAACGACGGCGCCGCCGCAGATGGGAGTAAAGCGTCGTTGCATGGCGGCATTCATGGACCGCCCTCCGCCGCCTGCTCCTGTCCACTGGAAGAACTCGCAGGCGCCGCTGCACGGATGTAGCCGGCCAACGTGAATTGCACTTCCAAGGGCGCCACGTTCTTTTGGGTATTCGCAAGCGGATTGCGATACACGCTGAAGTCCTGCACGAACAGATAGGGCTTGCTCTTCTCCAGTGTGTACAGCAGCCCGACCAATGGCTGCATGTCGCAATGAAGGCTGATGCTGACCACGACTTTCTGATACGGATCACCCGGCGAGGTGACGGGATTGTTGACCGGCATCTTCTGGGTGACTTCGCAACTGCCTTCCTGCGCATGCGCCGCCGCGTCATCCACTACGCGCTGCATCAGCGCAGCAGATGCCGCATTGGGGTCGGCTTCCGCCAAGAACGTGCTGCTATCGGTCTGATTATGGCCAAGCTCGGCAATCCGTTTTTGCAGTTGCGGCTTTTCCGCGATGGCGGCTGCATACCGGCTTTGCGTGTCGCGCAAATCATCCATCTGGCTATCGATATCGCTCAGCGGCGCCACGAACCACCAATGGAGCAAGATGAAATAGGCCAATACCAGCACGATCGCCAGCAAACTGATCGCGGCGATGCGACTCTCAAGCGGCTTCATCGGCCGGAACTTCATCGACTGCCTCCAGCACTGCTGCTTGCGGCAGGTTTACCGGTGACGGGCTTGCGCAGTTGCGCATCCATGTAGAAGCGCTCCTTATTGGTCGCCGGGTCGCGCTGGATAACGCCCTGGAAATTCGCGCCGGTAAGCAGCTTACTGCCCTGCAAAGCGTCGATCAGCGAAGCCGCTTTGGCGCTTTGGCCTTGAATGCCCACACGGCCATCGTTGGAAACCGTGAAGCGTTCAAGCCAGGTATCGTCCGGAATGCGTGCCGTCAGGTCCTGCAGGACATCCACGACGGCCACCGAATCCGTCTTGCGCCGCGCAAGGAAACCCGCCGCACCGGCGCTATCCTCCAGTTGCTTGCGCAGCAACGCGACCTTTTGCGCATCGGCACGCATGTCGTCTACTTGGGATTGCATGGTGGCAAGCGCTTCCTGCCGGTTGTGCAGCCATTGCCCAAGGCACAGCAGGCACAACAGCAGCGCGCCTGCGCCAAGCGCGAGATTGAGCCGGCGTCGCGGATCGCGACGCGTGCGCATCTGCTCCGGCGGCAACAAGTTCACACCGAGCCGGCGTGCGCCTTCGCACAGATCGACGGCGTCGATCGCAATGCCCGCATTGCGCAACTGCTCGAGCTTGGCATCGACGGATGCACGAGGCGCAACGATCAATTCGGCGGCGATACGTCCCGCTGGCGCCGGCCCCGATATCTCGCGCAGGTCGTAGTACACCTGATCGGTACGGAACGGCGTCTGCCGGTCCATTTCGAATGCGCCAATCTGCCGGAGATTGTCGCGTGCAGCCTCAGGCAAGACGAGGTTTCGGCGCAATACGGATGCTGGGGGAAAGCACAGGGCCAGCCGCAGGTCCTGCGGGTCCACACCCGCAACAGCTGCTTTCAACAAGGCCTGCTGCTCGGGCGCATCCAGCATGTCGCTCCACGGCACCGACGTCTGCGGTTGATCCGTGCGCTGCACACGCCACTGACCATTCTCGTGATGCAGCAGGCACCACACGTTGCCGCTGCGGAACAAGGCCTGCCATCGTGTTGGCAACAGTGCACGCAATTCCCCGCCCCACCAGGCGAAGAAGGCGGGCATAGGCGAGCTGCGCCATGCGCGGCGGGCGCGCTCAAGTTGCGGTCGCAGTGTCTGCGTAGCGGAATTCACTCCCCATCTCCCTCTTGCCAGCGCAGCACCGCAAAAGCCTGCGAACCGGGCCGATATCCTTGCAAGCGTACCGTGGCACGCAATACCGCGCGCGTCCCATCGGCAAGCACGGCTTCGGAGCGAATACTATCCGTAATGCCGTTGTTGGCGATCAGCCCCGCGATCCCGTTGGTTCCTACGGCGGCTGGACGCGCAGCGATGATCGCAGCCGCATGTTGCAAGTCCATGCCAGGCAATGACGCCAATGCAAGCAGCGGCGCCGTGGTTTGATCAGGACTGGAGCGACCGGACCAGATAGTCACATACGGCGATACTTTTTCGTATAGCGCCGGAGTGATCCCCAGCACCATCTGCAATTCCTCGACGCTCGCGAAGGGACCGTTGCGAGGCCCGTAGTCGCGCCCGGCGGCAGCGTACATGGCATTGCGCTGCGCAACTTGTTGGGGCGATATCGGGAAACTGCGCCAGTCGACGATCGCCTGGGCGATCGCCGCCGCGTGCCCGGCATCCACGCCCGCGTTGCGAAACAGATTCGTCAAGATATCGGGCGTAGCGGCATTGAGGTCCACCTTGCCGCTTTCCGCGATAACCGACACCCCTACCTTCGCCTGATCAAAGGCGAAGGGATAAACCCGGCCATCGGCGATCCACCGATCATTGACGTTCGGGGCCTGCAAAGCGTAAATCGCACGCATCAAACCTGCCTTGGCGGCGTAGTGGGCGCGAGCCTGCTCGAACTGGTAATTCGCCTGGTTTCCCTCGGTACGCGCAAGTACTGCGTAACCACCGAGCAGAATCGCCAGCAGCGTGCAGGCCCACATCACCACCAGCAAGGCGACACCGCGTTGATGGCGTGGCAACCGGCGCATCATGGCCCCGCTCCCGGACCGCGCAAACCGCGCAGCAAATTATTGGGACCTTGCACGGCAGCCGCATTGACCAGCAATGGCACACTGAGCATCGGCCATTCACGGCCATGTTGAAGCGCAAGTTTGATCGTCACCAGATTGGGCATGGTACCTGGCGCATTCCAGTCGCCCTGCCAATCCATCGGCTCGCCTTGCTGATTCACGCCACGGTAGCTGAAGCTACCGTCGATGATGCCGTCGACCAATACCTGCGGATCTCCCAATGGTTTTGGCGCACTGCCGTCCGGCGGCAACTCCGCCAGCGTGGCAACCAGTTGCTTGCCCTTGTCACCCTTGACCAGCTTCACCTGGATGAGCTGCGGTCCCATGCGACCGAGATAACCGGGTAACGGCGCCACGAAACGCATCTCATCGCCGCTGCCGACAAAGAAAATGCCGTTGCCATTGTTATCGTGCCCCATCGGCTGTGCCAGCGCTTGCGCCAGCTCGCGGCGCAGGAATTGTTGCGCCGAACGGACTTGGTCCAACTGTTCGATCTTTATCGACCCGGCTTGCACGGTATGCGTAGCCGAGCGCACGCCGGCATAAACACCCAGCAGCAGCAGCGCCAGCAAGACCATCGCACCCAATACTTCAAGCAGGGTAAAGCCCGCATCGCGGCGCGAACCACGTCCCTTCCTGCCGGCAAGAGAAACGATGCATGACTGCAAGCGATAGCGGCTCGGATCGATCATGACCCAGTGCCGCTACTGATCTGGAGCGTGGTGAAGTGCGCCGTATGCTCAAACGGCGCCGAACCCCACATGACATCGAGATCGAGCTTGTACATACGAAACGCATACGGTGTATTGGACAGCGTGACACCCGGCCCGACCCACGGTGTGACTTGCAGACGCCAGCGATAATGGTTATCGAAATTCCCTTGCGTGATACCAGGTTGAATGGGATCGAGCACGAAACGCGTATCAAGCAGCGAACGCGCCCACAACGCCGCCTGTGTATGTTCCGCTGCGTTTTGCGAAAGCCGGATCGATCCACCTGCCACTTCCATCAAGGCGGCGAACGTAATTGCCAGCAAAAGAATGGCCGCAATGACTTCCAGCAGACTGAACCCGCGAATATGGCAGCGCGCTTTCATGACTGCTTGCCCGTGTCGAAGATGCTGATCGCACCCGTCAGCCACGAGACGTTGACATGCCATTCACGCTGTCCGCTGCGCAACGTGATGCGCCCTCCCGTTGAACTGCCATCGGGGAAGAAACGAATGCGTGCGATGTCGCCGCCGGACTGGTCGCTCGCGGCACTGGTGACCGACATTTCCAGGCCTTTGGGCAGACGCACGTCGCGCCGGTCGGCGCCGCGGTACATGTCGTCGCGCGTATCCACTTCGAAGATGCGTTGCTCTCCATGCACGATAGCCTGCGTGCGTGTGGCACGCAGCGCCGCCGCCAGTTCGCCCGCCGCAGCATTGATGCGCGCGCTGGCCAAGCCGTGCGCCACCGAGATCGACACGGCCGCAGCGGCAATGCCGATCAGGATGATGACGGCGAGCATCTCTAGCAAGGTGAAGCCGCGCGTACGGAATCGATGCTCTCTTTGCGAGAGGCGGGAAGCTGAGCGCAGCGAATGCGGAAAACGCGCAACAAGCCGAGGCGAACTGACTTCACCTCGAAGCTTGCCTCGCGTTCGCCGCCAGCCGTCCATTACTGCCAGTTACCCACGTCCGCGTCGTAACCCGAGCCCCCTGGCTTGCCGTCGCGCCCGTAGAAAATCAGGTCGTAATTGCCGTGCTCACCAGGATACTTGTAGCCAAATTCGTGGCCCCATGGATCCTTCAGTTGCGAGGGTTTGACATAAGGCCCCTGCCAATTGCTGGCATTGGCCGGTTTGGCGACGAGATCCTGCAACTGTGCCGGCGGCGACCCATTGTCCAGCGCGTACGAATCGATGGCCTGGCTCAACGTGATGAGCTGTGCTTTGCCGGCGCCGTACTTGCCCTTGTCCACGCTGCTGCCGACCTGACGCACCACGATCGCGCCGACGATGCCGATCAGCACGATCACCGCAAGCATTTCCAGCAAGGTAAAGCCCGCACTGCGACGAGCACCATGCAGCGATCGGACCCGGGAATATGTGTACTGCATAAATTGATTTCTCCAATTCGTAATGAAGATCCATCAGGTTCCGACAACACCGCTTACTGGATGTTGCTGGTCAGACTCAGCAAAGGCAGCAGGATGGCTGCCATGATGATGGCTACGAACACCGTCATGATGATGGTGAGCGCAGGCACTAGTGCGGCCAGCAGGCGATCGATCGAGCGACGGCTTTCCAGCTCGAAGGTATCAGCCACTTTCAGCAGCATGGTGTCCAGCTGTCCGGCTTCCTCTCCCACTTGCACCATCTGAATGGCGAGGCGTGGAAAACGCTGTGACTGACTCAGCGCCAGACTGAGTCCGTTGCCACCCTTGACCATCTCGGTGGCCTGGACCAATGCCTCATCCAGCGCACGATTGGACGTCACCATTCGCGCAATGCTCAGGGCTGACAGCAGCGGTACGCCGTTTTTGACCAAGGTGCCGAGCGTGCGTGCCAGCCGCGCCGTTTCTACTTTCAGCACGAGTGGACCAACCAGGCGCAGTTTCAACAAGCGTTCGTGCCATGCCAGGCGCATCGCCGGATCACGCATGCGTCCACGCCATACCACGACGCCACCGACTATCACCACCAGGATGAGCCACCACCAGTTTTGCAACGTCGTACCCAGCGCCAACACCGCCTGGGTAATCCATGGGATAGGCACCTGCATGTCCTGAAAGATCGGCACGAATTGCGGCACCACATAGGTGAGCAGCAGCAGCAACGAACCCAGCACACCTACCATCAAAAACGCGGGATAGATCAGTGCATTGATAATGCTGCCGCGCAATTGCTGCGTGCGTTCGAGATAATCGGCAAGGCGTCGCAACGTGTCTTCGAGCGAGCCGCCCACCTCGCCTGCACGCACCAGCGCGATATACAGCTTGGGAAATACCCCATGCTCCTCGTCCATGGCCTGCGATAGTGGCGTGCCGCCGCGTACACGGTCGCGCACACGTTCAATCAGCTTCTTGGCGTGCTCGCCTTCGGGCAGGTCCATCAAGATACCGAGCGCCCGATCCAGCGGCTGCCCCGCGCCCAACAAAGTCGCCAGCTGATGCGTGAACTGCGCCAGCTGATCGCCATTGAAAGGACCACGCTTCAACAAGCCGGCCAGTCCGCCACCCTGACTTCCCGCATCCGCCGGCTTGGCTTCGAGCGGTGTATGTCCCTGGTCCTGAAGACGCACGATCACTTCGTCGAGGCTCGCCGCTTCCATCTGGCCCTGCACGATTTCACCCGATGCGCTCACGGCGCGATAGCGAAACTGGCTCATGTAAACACCAGCTCGCGATGTTCATCTCTTCTACCCAGGGAGAAGAGGATGGAGCCGAGGCGCCACGCTTGCATGGCGACCGCATCGACATGCACGTGGGTGGCATCGTCCCACTGCAGACAGCGTACGAATGCGCCGACGTCAGCCCTCTTGCGTAACACGCAGCACCTCCTCCAGGGTGGTGACGCCTGCCACGGCCTTGGCGATACCGTCTTCGTACATCGTGCGCATGCCTTCGGCCCGCGCTTGCCGCTCAATCTCGCCGGCATCCGCGCGTTGCATCACCAGGCGGCGCAATGGATCGCTCATCACCAGAAACTCCATGATCGCGCGACGTCCGCGATAGCCCGTAGGGTTGGCGGCGCTGGTGCCAGGCTTCCATAGGCGGATCGGGCGTTCGTCGGTGTATTTCTCCAGCTCGAACTGCTTCACCACTTCCGGCGGCGCTTCATAGGCCATCGCGGTTTCCGGATCGAGCCTGCGCACCAGGCGCTGGGCGAGAATGCCGTTGACAGTGGAACCCAGCAAATAATCCTCGACGCCCATGTCCAGCATGCGCGTGACGCCACCGGCGGCGCTATTGGTATGCAGCGTCGATAGCACCAAGTGACCCGTCAACGCCGACTGAATTGCGATGCGGCAGGTCTCCAGGTCACGCATTTCGCCGATCATGATCACGTCGGGATCCTGGCGCATGATCGAACGCAGCGCATTGGCGAAATCCAGGCCAATCTGCGGCTTCACCTGGATTTGATTGATGCCTTCGAGCTGGTACTCGACCGGGTCTTCGACCGTGATGATCTTCACGCCCGGCGTATTGATCTTGGACAACGCGGTATAGAGGGTCGTGGTTTTGCCGGAGCCGGTGGGGCCGGTGACCAGCAAAATGCCGTGCGGACGCTCCAATACTTCCACGAAACGCTCACGGAACGCTTCGGTAAAGCCCAACGATGCGAAGTCGAACACCACTGTTTCGCGATCGAGGATACGCATCACCACCGACTCGCCGAAACTGGTGGGCACCGTCGATACACGCAAGTCCAGCTCCTTGCCCTGCACACGCAACTGGATGCGGCCATCCTGCGGCAAGCGGCGTTCGGCAATGTTGAGCTTGGCCATGATCTTGACGCGGCTGATCACTGCTGCGGTGGAACTGGAAGGTGGTGCTTCCACTTCGTGCAGCACGCCATCGATGCGATAACGCACTTTCAAGCGATTTTCGAACGGCTCGATGTGCACGTCCGAAGCGCGCTGCTCCACCGCACGCTGCAAAATCAGATTGACCAGGCGGATGACAGGCGCTTCGGACGCGAGATCGCGCAGGTGCTCCACGTCATCTTCTTCAGCGGCGCCACCGTCCAGATTTTCGACGATGGTGCCCATCGCGGAACGGCCCTGGCCGTAGTAACGCTCGATCAGGTCGTCGATCTCCGAACGAAGCCCGATGCACAGCTTCACCGGTTTGCCCGTGGCCAGACGCACGGCGTGCAATGGGTAGGTATCGGCCGGATCGGCCACCATGAGCAGCAGCCCGTCTTCACCGACTCGCACCGGCACCAGGTGCTGCTGCTTCAGGAAGCGCACGGAAATATCCACATCCGCTGGCGGCATGTCAGGCGCCTCACGCGCTGACAGCAAGGGCGCATCCAGGCGCTCCGCCCATGCCTCAGCCAGGTCGCGTTCGGAAACCAGGCCCAGGCGCGACAGCAAGGCGGTGAGGGTGCCCTCAGGCGCTTCCTCGTGCAGCCGGCGCGCGCGCGCCAGATCATTGTCTTTCAGACGCCCGCGCGCGACCAGCAGTGCGCACACTGCCGCCTCATGGTCTTCCGTGGCCCCACCCGTCCCGAAGGACGCCGGCCTCAACGCTGCCGACATGTTCTACCCCACGCTGTGGCTGTTGATACTGCTTTCTGCCCGCCGCGCCTTCGCGTCGCGCAGACCATTTCCATTCGTAACACATCCACAAAGCAGCTGGCGAGTCTGAGCCTGCCGCCGCGCCCGTATGCTGATCGCCCGTTCATGCTGAGGTCCTGAAATGTCCCAGTAAAACGTGACGCCCTGCACAACGTGGATGAGCCGGCTCGCTGATGGGACAATAAGAACTCGTTTCCGTTCTCCGCGCCGCGCCCTCTTTTTTTGGATGAGCGTGCTACTGCGACGAGCACATCATCCAGGGACCGTGTCCCTGCTTGGTCACATAGCGGTAGTGCGGCTGTCTAAAACCATGCGTGGCCGTTTTCCAGCACGACGCGGGGAACCACGGGAACGTGAACGAGTGCTCACGCTTTGAAGAGGATTTGCATGCAGCTCATCGACATCGGCGCCAATCTCACCCATGAATCCTTCCACCACGATTTCGATGCCGTGCTCGAACGTGCGACGGCGCATGGAGTGATTCAAATGGTCGTCACCGGTGCGTCACAGGACGGCAGCAATCACGCGCTGGAACTTGCCCGTTCCCGGCCGGGTTTGTTGTACGCCACGGCTGGCGTGCACCCGCACCATGCCGTGGACTACACCGATGCGACCGATCACCGCTTGCGCGAGCTTGCGCAGATGCCGGAAGTTCGCGCGGTTGGCGAAACGGGATTGGACTATTACCGCAATTACTCGCCACGCGACGTACAGATGCAGGTATTCGAGCGGCAACTGCAGATAGCAGCAGACCAGGGCCAGCCACTGTTTCTTCATCAGCGTGACGCCCACGGCGATTTTCTTGCCCTGCTCAAGCGTTACCGCGACAAAGTACCTGACGCAGTGGTGCACTGCTTTACCGACAACCGCGAGGCACTGCACGATTACCTCGCCTTGGATTGCCATATCGGCATCACGGGTTGGATCTGCGACGAACGGCGCGGCATGCATCTGCGTGCGTTCGTGCGCGAGATTCCTGCTGATCGATTGATGATCGAGACGGACGCACCTTATCTCCTGCCACGCACCGTGCGGCCACACCCCAGCCATCGGCGAAATGAGCCGATGTATCTGAAGCACATTTGCGAGGAGATCGCGCGCGATCGTGGCGAGCCCGCCGAAGTGACCGCCGCAAACAGCACCGCGGCGGCAAAGGCATTCTTTGGATTGTGATGCGTGACAGGCGCGTAGGGTGAAAAACGTGGTGCGCCGAACGCGGCTTTCTCAAGGCGTCAGCACACGAACATCGCCGGGCGCGAGTCCATCCAACGCATAACTCCCTATCCGCACCCGTATCAATCGCAAGGTTGGAAACCCCACTGCCGCCGTCATGCGGCGTACCTGGCGATTGCGCCCCTCGCGCAGCGTGATCGACAGCCAGCTGGTGGGAATATGCTTGCGAAAACGCACCGGCGGATCACGAGGCCACAGCCAGGACGGCTCTTCCGCATACTCGGCAAGGGTTGGCAAAGTGGGCCCGTCATTCAACGTCACGCCTCGACGCAACCCCTGCACGGCCTCATCCGTGATCACACCCTCCACTTGGGCCAGGTAAGTCTTGGGCTGCTTGTGCTTTGGATCAGTCAGGCGATGCGCTAGTGCGCCATCATCGGTCAGCAGCAACAAGCCTTCGCTGTCGTGATCCAGGCGCCCGGCGGGATAAACATTTTTCTGCGGCACATAATCAGCCAGCGTAGGACGCCCGTCGTGGGTCGTGAACTGGCACAACACCCCGAACGGTTTGTTCAGCGCAATGAGCATGACGGATTTCGATGACCCTGCGCCCGAGGCTTGAACCGGAACGACGATTCAGTGTGCGCTTGCACCGGTGGCTGTCGGCGCAGGCAAGGACGGCGCCTTGTTGACGCTAGCTTTGACGAAGCGCAGCGTCATGCGATCCGACTCGCCTATCGCCAGGTACTTGGCACGATCTTTTTCCCCCAGCACCAAGGTCGGCGGCAGGGTCCACACGCCCTTGGGATAATTTTTCGTGTCTTTGGGATTGGCGTTGATATCACTTTGCCCATCCAGCTTGAAACCGGCATCGGTGGCCAGCTTGATCACGTAATCGGTAGGCAGGTAGCCGCTATCCCGGACCGCATCGAAGCTCGCGCCCGGCGCAGCACGGTGTTCCACCACACCGAGCGTACCGCCCGTCTTGAGCACGGCATAAAAAGCTTTGAACATTGCTTCCGCCGTGCCGGCCATCTCCCAGTTATGCACGTTGCGGAAAGTCAGCACCATATCTGCAGACCCCGCTGGCCCAAAGACTGGTGTCTTGGGATTGAACACCACGATGCTCGCCTTGCCGTACTCCGCCGGATCGGCTTTGAACTTGGCCCGCAACGCCTCCGCATCCTGCCGGCCTTCAGCCCCGCTACCGCCCGGCACGGCGGCAATGTAATGACCGTTGTCGCGCAGGAGCGGCGCCAGGATCTCGCTATACCAGCCGCCGCCAGGCGTGATCTCGATGACCGTTTCATCCGGTTGCAGGCCGAAAAACTGCAACGTGGCCTTGGGATGACGGTAAACGTCGCGCGCCTTGTCGTGGGCCGATCGCCATGAACCCGACAACACCGAATCCAGCTGCCCGGCTGTGAAATCGCTGGCGCTGGTCGGAGGCACCAGATCGCCCGCCGGCTGGTCTTGTCCAGCCTGCTGTGCGTGGGCGACGCCCCAGAGCAACAGAACCGCTGACAAACCGATGGCGAGCCGGGTCTTCATGACTACTCCTCAATACATAGATGATGGCGGCAGCCTGCCGTTGGCGGCGTGCAACGCATGTGGACATTTTACGAATAATTCACAACTTTCGCACTATCCGCGAAAGCGTACAGGGTGCCCTCGTCAGACAAAACGCTCCCGCCATCGAAGCGGGACGCCAGATTCCGTTTTACTCCGATCAGGCTACGATTCAGAACGGCCGCGGGCAGACCGACTGCAAACCATCGATATGTTCATGCAGATCGGGCGCAATCCCCTGCCACATAGGGTCGAGGATGAAATCGATGCCCTCGTAACGCGCCAGCTTTGCGGCTGGAATGAAATCGGCATCGCCGGCAACCAGGATGATCTGGTCCACCTGTTTCTTATAGGCGAGCGCGGCAATGTCGATGCCGATCTTCATGTCCACCTGGGTCTGCCGCATGTCGGGCTCGAAATGCTCGTCGCTGAGGTCCTCCCAATACAACGACTCATCGCGTAATTGCTGATACGCATGATGCTTGAGCTTCCATTCACCACGATCAGTGAGCCGCCCCAGGCGCAGCGCCATCTTGCGCTGGCGGCGCAACTGGTCATGTAAATCACGGCGGAACGCAGCAGCGCCCGTACGCGAGAAATCGATGCTGTCGCCACTGATCGGCTTGATCAGCACTTTTTCCAGCGGCGGACAGTCATAGAAGAAAATGCGGTAAAGGGCTTCACGCGGACGATCCAGCGTCTTGAGATGTTCAAGCGCCATGCCGAATACGGTCTTGGCGACAGTGCGCGCATCGTTAGCGTCACGATCGCCCCAGACTTTGCGGTAGCGTGCAAGAAAGAAGGCGCCGTCGATGAGGATGGCGGTACTTGGCATAGGAAATCCTTATGAGTGCAACCAATGGGATGTCACGCCGGGCGATAAATCCGGCATTTAATCGCTTAGTTTAAACCAATCCCGTTATCTGTCGTCACCGCCGCACCCATCCGCGCACGTCGGTGCCGATCAACCTAATGCTGCCGTTGGCAAGGATTCGTCGACGTCCTTCTGCCCTGGCTGGGGTATCTGCCGGCAATACGCTTGGGCCTCTTCGCGCAGCCACGTGCGCAAGGTCGCCATGCCGCGATGATCGTCGGAACGCGACGGATAAACGAGGTAATACGCCTCCGGCACGGGAAGATAGCGATCGCCCAGCACGACCAGCTGCCCCGCATCGATCCACGATTTAGACGTCACCATGCGCCCCAAGGCAACGCCCAACCCCTCCAGTGCAGCCTGACGCAGGGCATCCACGGTATCGACGTGTGCCACGTAGCGGCGCGGTGGCTTGCCGCCATAATGCGCGAACCAATCGTTCCAGCGGTTGTTGCGATTGGGGTCGCCGATCAATGGCCAATGCGCAAGATCCAAGGGATCGGCGTCGGCCATGCGCGCCACCAGTTCCGGCGCAGCCACAGGCGCAATCCATTCGCCGAACAAGTATTCGCTACGCAGCCCCTCCCATTCGCCTTTTCCGTAGCGCACGGCGGCATCGACGGCTTCGCGCTCGAAGTTCACCAATGCGGAACTCGATTGCAAGTTGAGTTCCAGCTCGGGATGCGCGGCCAGCAAGCGCGGCAAACGCGGCATCAACCAGCTGGACGTAATGCCGGGGCTGGCGCTGACCGTCAATGCCTCGTGACGCCGCTGGCGGTAACGCGACATGGCGTGCTCGATGCTATCGAAATGCCCGCCTACCGCTTCGAGCAAACTGCAACCCTCGACCGTCAAAGTGACACCGCGTGGCCCCCGTTCGAACAAGCGCCGCTCAAGCCGCTCTTCAAGCTGACGCATCTGATGGCTCAGCGCACTGACGGTGAGATGGGCTTGTTCGGCAGCCCGGGAAAGGTTGCCCAGCCGAGCCACCTGCACGAATTGCTGCAAAAGACCGAGCGGCACCCGGCTCATCTTGAATGTCCTTCAAAGCTGAGTTGCGAATATATCGCTTTTTCTTGCGCACCGGCGCGGCTAGCTTGAAGCCATCCCCGCTCCAGACCGGAACCCGCCATGCGCTCGCCATGGATCGACCTGCTGTTCCTTCACGGCTACATCACTCCCACCCAGGCGAACCAGCTGGCATGGCGTCCCGACGCACGTCGCAACGACGACCGCACACATGCCGTGGCTGTCGACGTTGGCGAACTGCCATTGCGGCGTATTCCGGAAAACGACATCACTTGTTGCTCTTGAGTGCGTAGCACCTGGACGGAACCTATCATCTTCGCGCGCTATGCTGCTTTGCTCCGTTCGAGGATGTCTACATGCAATCACGTCAACTAGGTCGCTCGTCGCTTTCCGTCATGCCGCTCGCCTTTGGCGGCAACGTCTTTGGCTGGAGCGTGGACGAGGCACGCTCATTCGCACTGCTCGACGCCTTTGTCGACGGCGGCTTCAATCTGATCGATACCGCCGACGTCTACTCCGCATGGGCACCCGGCAATCGCGGCGGTGAATCGGAAACCATCATCGGCAAGTGGCTCAAGCGCAGCGGCAAACGCGACCAGGTGCTGATCGCCACCAAGGTCGCCAAATGGGTCGAACATCGCGGCCTGTCGCCCCTCAATATCCGCCAGGCGGTCGAGGGTTCGCTCAAGCGCCTGCAAACCGACCATATCGATCTCTATCAAGCCCATGAAGACGATGCCACCGTGCCGTTGAGCGAAACGCTCGGCGCGTTCGCCAAGCTGATCGAAGAGGGCAAAGTGCGCGCGATCGGTGCATCCAATTACGGCGCCGACCGTTTCGCCGAAGCATTGAAGGTATCGCAAGAACACAACCTGCCGCGCTATGAAAGCTTGCAGCCCGAATACAACCTGGTCAGCCGCACCGGCTATGAGCAGGAACTGGAGCCGCTTGCACTCAAGGAACATATCGGCGTCATTCATTACTACGCGCTCGCCAGCGGCTTCCTCAGCGGCAAATACCGTAGCGAAGCCGACCTTGCAAAAAGCAGCGCTCGGGGTGGCGCCGTAAAGAAATACCTCAACCCGCATGGCTTGAAAGTGCTCGCCGCACTGGACGATGTCGCCGCGACGCATAAGGCGACGCCTTCGCAAGTCGCGTTGGCTTGGTTGATGGCACGCCCGAGCATCACCGCACCCATCGCCAGCGCTACCAGCGTGGAGCAATTGAGAGAACTGATGAAGGCCGCCGAGCTATCGCTATCGCCCGATGACATAGCTGCACTGAATCAGGCCAGTGCTTGAAGGCGAATGCGTCTGCGCAGTCACTGATCGTGCCGATGGTCGTCTAGCGTCCGCGTAGACGCATCGCGGTGTCATAAGCCGCATTGATTTCCTTGGACTTCGTTTCTGCCAGTTGCTGAAGGTCCTCGCCAAGCTGGGCCACTTTGTCTGGATGGTACTGGCTGATCTTGACGCGGTAAGCGTGTTCGATCTCCATCTTGCTCGCTGTTTCCGCCACGCCGAGCACTTCGAACCAGGTTGATTTGGGCGATTTCCAATGTTTTTCCAAATCGGGTGGCGCTGCATCCTCGGCAACCTTCTGCCCGTCTTCATGACTCACCGTTGGCGACAGGTAATTGCTGACCAGGCGGTAACCGAACAACACGCCGGCAACGATGACGACGATATCTACGGCGGTCATTTGCGAAGCCCTTCGAAATAGCTCAGGTACATGCGCAGCGACTCCGACGGGTCATTTTCGGGCTCTACGAATCCCAACGACTCCGTCACGCGTGCCTGCAAAACATCTGTCAGTTGCTTTAGAGACGAGGCCGAAAGCAAGTGCGTTGCCACTTCACGCAGATCGAGGGCAAATTGCTGCTGAAGACCAATCTTCCGCACGGTATTCAGCGCAAACGGTGCGCACAGCATCGCGTCCAATGCGATGGCTGCCACGGCACGCCCTGAAAGTCCCAGCGCTTCGCGCCTTAGATAAACATGCACCAGCATGCCGACAATCAGCGCATAGACCGACACGAGCCACGCAAGCAGCCACGCCATCGCATGCAATGCGAACAGCACGCAGGGCAGGCCCATCGCGAACAGCAGCAACAATGCCATGGTCCAGGGTGCGATATCGCGCAAGGCCTGGGATACGCGAAGCAGGCCGGGCAGTGCGGATTCGTCCTGCCGCACCTCCGACACCGACCATGCCAGCCTGAACAGAGGTCGATGCACGCAAAGAGGATGCGGCAGGAAGACGCGCCGGCCGCCCAGTTCAAATGCGGAACCGCCGGAGACGAGCCATCCGCCGCGAGTTCCCGTCAACACGATTTCGTTGTGATAAACCAACAAGGCGGAGTCGAAGAGATAGAGCACAACGACTCCTCCCAGCAGCATCCAGCCGTCCTGCAAGGTCATTGAGGCTGCTGCTTTTTCTTGAAGAGGTTCTTGAACCAGGCACCCACCGCAACCAGGCCGGCCGCGATCAGCTTCCATGCCGCAATCAGGAATCCGCCGATCACCTTGAACAATCCTTTCTTGGCCGCCACGGCCAATGCACCGCCGGTAATCAGCGCAGCCAATCCGTATTCGGCCACCTTGTCGCCCGGACGATACTCCGCATAGCTTTCGCCGGACGAATACTGAAAGCCCGGCAAGGTGCTTTTGAAATCGGCAATGGAGGACGCCAGCCGCTGGGGCGGTGTAACGACGGTCACATCCATCACGCCATGCCGTCCCAATAGACGCGTGTTGTAATTCACGATATGCGCATGCGTCTGCACATCGTCTAGCAGGATGGACCAGGCCAGCGATTTGATTTGCGTGTCGTACTCCGGCTTAGCACTCCACCCCAGGATATTGAGCTCATCCCAGCCGCGTGCCTTGCGCTCCTTGTTCTGCTCGGTCGTGCCCTCGCGATAGGACTGGAGAATGGCATCAGGATCGAGCTTCTCATTGTCCTTGACGTAGCCAATATCCTCGTAACTGAAAAACGCCACCCAGTGGAGCGTTTTGGGAGCGAGCGTGTACTCATCGCCATTGCTCGGCGGGTTATGCAAAACCTCATTGAGAGAACGCGTTCCGGCCGGATCCAGGAACGCATAGCCGTCCGGTACCTTCAGCGTTGCGCGACTGCCCAGTTTCACTGTCGTGGGCCCAACCTGCCATGGCAAGGATGAAATAGGACTTCCCTGAGCAATGACCGCACTGCTGGCGCAGACCAGCAGCCATACGACAAGCACGCCTAAAAAGCGCTTCATTCCTTCCCCCTTTATCGAGTGACTCCATTTACCCCGGAATCACTTTATCAGACTGCCAAGAGCCGTGTCCGCCAGGGCATGGAGGACTTAGCGGTCCAATTCTTCCGGCGATTGCACGGTGTAGCCTCGTGCCTTCAACTGGGCAAGCGACCCGTCCGGCGAAAGCATTTGCTCCATCGGCAGCACGGCGAACGTTTGCGTATTGCGCGTCAAGGCGGCTTCGGCGGCGGCAAGCCATGCGGCCTGCATGCGCTGAGGTAGGTCATGCAAGCCCAGCTGCTGGGCGAAATCAGCGTTGACTACCGCAATCACGCACGACTCGTGGCGTCCGTTCACGGCAAAACCACGCAAGGCCTCGATGTCGCCGGTCGACCATGCATTGGCGCGCTCGACCAACGCGCCCATATCGTTCTGCACGGTGTCGAGGGTCTGGTTGAAGCAACTGATGTCATGCAGGTTCGTTTGCTTGATGGTCGCGATCGCATCGCGCGGATGTTCCACCACCCATTGATATGTCACGGGAATGCGCTTGATGTCGTGCCGATCGGCCATCTTCAGCACTGCCTTGCCGACATCGTTTGCATTGGTGAGCCCCGCTCTGTCCAGCGCCTTCTGGTAAAGCTTCAGCGCTACCAGGATCGGGCGCCAGTATTCGATACCCCGGTCATGACCGAAATAGGTTTGCTTGAGCGCTTCCCACCGCGCGTATATGTCAGGCGGCAAAATCTGCTGCAAATTTGCGCCATCCGGATTCTTGCGCGCGCCATATACCGATGGCAGCAAGGCGAGCTTGCTGAAAAAGCCGGCGTCAACTTTCAGTTCCGCCCGCGGCGCTTCCAGCAGCTCTTGCGAATGCGCCAGCGTTTGTTCGACCTCCGTCGAGCGCCATTGCATGTGTTTGGGTAACGGCGTCAGCGTGCCCAGCACCCACATCACATGATTGCCCTTACTCACCTTCCACAGACCCGGCCCGGGCTGGATGCCAGTAACCGTGACCGGCTGCAGCAAGGGTGCGTGGGTGGGTGAAGGCGTGGGCGCACTGGCCGGAGGGACAGGCGCGGACTGTCCTGCCGCCGCGATCGAGAAAAAGAGAGCCAGCAGACCCAGGCCGGCCACAGTCATCGTGCGCATGCGTGATCGCTCCTGGATCGCGGGGAAACGAGCCATACCTCGGGCGATTTTAGCGTGAGCGCGCCCGGCCTCGCTGGCTGAACGCACCACTGAATAGACCGCTCAAGTCGCCGCCCTCACAGCCGATAGCGGCGCAAGCCCTTGGAATACGCTTGCAAGTCGGCAGAAACCGTACCTCGCGTAACTCGATGGCTGCGAAGATCAGCGTCACCGTCAGCAGCCGTATCTATGCGTCGGAGCGCATATGCATCTGGACATTCCAACTCTGATCTATGTCAGCGGACTCATCAGCCTGGCCGCATGCATCGGGTTCAGCTTGCTGCTCCTCGTGCTGCGTGACTTGCCCGTGCTGCGCACATGGGTAGCAAGCATGTGGGTGGCGACGTCGGGCATTGTGCTGATCGGTTTGCGCGGCAGCATTCCCGACAGCCTTTCGATCATCGTCGCCAACGGCGCCATCGCTTTCTCCAACGTGCTGATGCTCAAAGGCATCGCGGCGCATGTGGGGTATGCATTCCGTTGGCGTACGCCGCTGCTCGTCGTCGCCTTGTATACGGTATTGATCGCATGGTTTGCCTATGTGGACCGCGATTTACGCATACGCATCGTTCTCGCCAGTCTTTTGTCAGTCGGCTGGGATGTGTGGAACATCACTCTCTTGCTGCGTTACGGCCAGCGCGAGATCCGCATCAGCTGCCGACTGACCGCCGCGGTGCTGGGCATCGATGCGACTTACTTCGCCATCCGCGCACTGATACCGCTAGCCCCCCATGCGGGCCAGGACTTCATGAAAGCCGGCGCACCGGTGGTAAGCACTTACGTCGCGGGCGTGCTGATCAGCGTGGCCATCTATTTCGCGCTCCTGCTGCTGATAACGGAGCGCTTGATGGTGGACCTGCGACGCCTGGCACGCACGGATGCCTTGACTGGCCTGCTCAACCGCGGCGCCATTATTGCTGACGGCACGCAGGCTCTCGTGCGCTGCCAAAAACACCACAAGCCTTTCGCCTTGCTGATCTTCGATCTCGATCACTTCAAACAGGTCAACGACCGGTGGGGCCATGAGGCAGGCGATGCCGTGCTACGTCACTTCACGGCCATCTTGCAACAAGGTGCATCGCGGCAATCCTCAAGCCTGGCCAGTCGGTATGGCGGCGAAGAATTCCTGCTGGCACTGCCCGACGCCGGTCTTGCCGAGGCCATGTCCCTGGCGGAACAGTTGCGGCAGGTGCTGGCGGATGCTCCCATCATGTTCGGTGACCACCCTATCGCCATGACAACCAGCATCGGAGTAGCCATCGCGCAAGCCGGGGCAACTTTCGAGCACTTGATTGCGCAAGCCGATGAAGCGCTTTACCGAGCCAAATCCGAAGGCCGGAATAGCGTGATTCACGCACCTGCACAAGCCGGATGGCAGGTAGCCTGATCCCTGATCCAAGACACCTCGCGCAAAATCCGCGTGCAAAAAAACGGGGCATCGAGGCCCCGTTTCGTCCAGATCAAAACGTACTCGCTTACAACGCCGCCAAGGCCGCGTTGAAGGTTTCGCTCGGGCGCATGGCCTTGCTTACCCGCTCGATATCCGGGTGGTAATAACCATGAATATCGACGCTCTTGCCCTGCGCACCGTTGAGCTCAGCGATAATCTTGGCCTCGTTTTCGGTCAACACTTTCGCCAGCGGTGCGAAGCGTGCTTTCAACGCAGCGTCGTCGTTCTGTTCGGCCAGTGCCTGCGCCCAATACATCGCCAGATAGAAATGGCTGCCGCGATTATCGAGCTCGCCGACTTTACGTGCCGGCGATTTGTTGTTGTCGAGGATCTTGCCGTTGGCCTGATCCAACGTCTTCGCCAATACGCCAGCCGCCTTGTTGCTGTAGCGGTTGCTGAGATGCTCCAGCGAAGCGGCCATGGCAAGGAATTCGCCCAGCGAATCCCAGCGCAGATAATCCTCTTCCAGGAACTGCTGCACATGCTTGGGTGCCGAGCCGCCCGCACCGGTTTCGAACAGACCGCCGCCGGCCATCAACGGCACGATGGAAAGCATCTTGGCGCTGGTGCCCAGTTCCATGATCGGGAACAGGTCGGTGAGGTAGTCGCGCAACACATTACCGGTGACCGAGATGGTGTCCTTGCCCTGGCGAATGCGCTCCAGCGAAAACTTGGTGGCGTCGACCGGCGCGAGGGTACGGATGTCCAGGCCACTGAGGTCGTGATCCTTCAGGTAACGCTCCACCTTCTTGATGATCTGTGCGTCGTGCGCGCGGTTCTGGTCGAGCCAGAACACGGCAGGCGTGTTGCTCAGGCGTGCGCGGCTTACCGCCAGCTTCACCCAATCCTGCACGGGGGCATCCTTGGTCTGGCACATGCGCCAGATGTCGCCAGCTTCCACGTTGTGTTCCAGCAATACCTTGCCGTTCGCATCCGTGACGCGCACTACGCCATCACCGGCGATCTGGAAGGTCTTGTCGTGCGAGCCGTATTCTTCGGCGGCCTGCGCCATCAGGCCCACGTTGGGCACGCTGCCCATAGTGGCCGGATCGAACGCACCGTGCGCTTTGCAATCCTCGATCACCGCCTGGTACACACCGGCGTAGCTGCGATCCGGAATCACCGCCTTGGTGTCTTGCAGCTTGCCTTCGGCATTCCACATCTTGCCGGAGTCGCGAATCATCGCCGGCATCGAGGCATCGATAATGACATCGCTGGGCACATGCAGGTTGGTGATGCCCTTGTCCGAATTCACCATCGCCAACGCCGGGCGCTTGGCGTATTCGGCTTCGACGTCCGCCTTGATTTCAGCCTGCTTGTCGGCCGGCAACGCACCGATGCGCGCATACAGATCACCGATGCCGTTGTTCGGATTGAAACCGATGCTCTTCAAGGTGTCAGCGTGCTTGGCGAGCACGTCTTTGTAGAATTCGGTCACCACCTGACCGAACAGGATCGGATCGGACACCTTCATCATGGTGGCCTTCAGGTGCAGCGAGAACAGCACGCCCTGTTTTTTTGCCTCTTCGATCTGTGCGTCGACGAAGCTCGCCAAAGCCTTTTTGCTCATGACGGACGCGTCGATGATTTCGCCCGCCGTAAGCTGGGTCTTTTCTTTCAGGACCGTGCTGCTGCCATCCTTGCCGACCCATTCGATCTTCACGACCGTGGGCTGCTCCACCACGGTGGAGGCCTCGCTGCCATAGAAATCGCCGCCGCTCATGTGTACGACGTGCGTCTTCGAATCCGCCCTCCACGCACCCATCTTGTGCGGATGCTTGCGCGCATAATTTTTCACCGACGGCGGCGCACGGCGGTCGGAATTGCCTTCGCGCAGCACCGGATTTACCGCACTGCCCTTCGTCTTGTCGTAGCGCGCGCGGATGTTCCACTCGCTCACGTCCTTGGGCTCTTCCGGATAATCCGGCAAGGCGTAGCCCTGCGACTGCAACTCCTTGATGGCGGCCTTGAGCTGCGGCATCGAGGCGCTGATATTCGGCAGCTTGATGATGTTGGCATCCGGCGTGGTCGCCAGTTCGCCCAGCTCGGTCAGGTCGTCGGATACCTTCTGGCCGTCTTTGAGGATGTCCGGGAACTGCGCCAGGATGCGGCCCGCCAGCGAGATGTCCCGCGTCTCCACCGTGATGCCCGCTGTTGCGGTATAGGCCTTGATGATTGGCAGCAGGGACTGCGTGGCCAGGTACGGGGCCTCATCCGTCAGCGTGTAAATGATCTTCGGCGTCTGGGACATGGTTTGCGGAACCTCGTTGGCGTGATGCGTAAGGGAAACGCCGCAAAACCAGAGCACGAGACATGCGACGCGTCCACGCTAGTGGCGTCGGATTCGCCGAAATCAAGCTGCGTGATGCCGGCCACATCTGACGTAATCGCTGATTGTCGCGTTTTATCCAAGCCTGGGAAAGCACATAAGCAGTCCATTTCCTGCACGTTCCTCCTCTTGCGTCCTGCCATGATCCTCGGCGTCCTGACGCCGGACCATGCAGGGTATGAAACCCCGTGTCGGTCCAGCGCGCCGGCACGAATACCTTACTTCGCGTCAACCGAAGGCTCGCGCATGCTCTGCAAGGTGCGGCACATCATGTCCACCGCTTCGTCGCCGCTGCGTGGCGAGCGGCGCATGAGGATGTAATCGAGTGCTTCCAGCGCAGGCATGCCGTTATCCGGGCCCAGCACACGCAAGCCCTCGCCCAGTGCGCTGGCCGGCATGGCGGCAACGGCCAATCCCGCCAGCGCAGCCGCGCGCAGGCCAACCAGGCTGTAGCTGGTATAAGCAATCCGAAACGCCACGCCTGCGTGGCGCAGGGCATGCAACACCATGGCGCGCGAAATAGAATTTTCCTGCCGATAAAGCGCCAATGGCACCGGGGCGCCCGACGGCCACTGGTAATCCGCTGCCGCTGCCCACACCAGCGCCTCGCGCCACAGCGTCTCGCCCTTGGAAGACCCGATCGGCCGCTTGATCAAGGCCACATCGGTGCCGCCTTCCTCACAGGAACGGATCAGATCCGCGCTGGTGCCGACATCGACCTCCAACAAGACGTCCGGATAAAGACGCGCGAAACGCGCCAATATCGGCGGCAGGCGTGTAGCGGCCACTTCTTCGGACGCACCCAAGCGCACACGCCCCGAAAGACGTGGCGCCACCAACCGGGTACGCAGAATTTCTTCTGCTTCCAGCAATTTGCGCGCGTGTTCAAGCAACACCTCGCCATCATCCGTGAGTCGCACGCGTCTCGTCGTTCGCAGCAACAGCCGCCGCCCCAGATATTGTTCCAGCCGAAGCACGTGTTGGCTGACCGTGGCTTGGGCAAGTTCCAGTCGATCCGCGGCACGACGAAAACCGCCGCAGTCAGCAACGGTGACGAAACTGAGCAATGCATCCAAGTCCAGCCGGGGGGACGCGCGCTCCGATTGATCGCTTTTCATGATCGTATATATCGCATGTATCTAGTTTTTCAATCAACCCATGATGCCTACGATGCTCCCCAGCTTTCACCGAGGAGATCGTCATGACGACAAAAGCCCCTGTTCCGAGCCAGCTGCTAGAAGGCATACGGGTGATCGACCTGACCCGTGTCCTTGCAGGCCCTTACGCCACCATGGTGTTGCGTCACCTGGGGGCGCGCGTGACCAAGGTCGAGCGGCCTGGCCATGGCGACGACTCGCGTGCATTTGGTCCATTTCAGCAAGGCAAGTCCACGTACTTCACCGCGCTTAATGGCGGCAAGGAAAGCATTGCCCTGGATCTGAAGAATCCCACCGACCGAGAGATTTTCGAAACGCTGCTGGAAACAGCCGACGTGCTCGTCGAGAACTTTCGCCCAGGCGTGATGGATGCACTGGGCTATGATTGGGACAGCCTGCACCACCGGTATCCGCAGCTGATCTTCGCCTCCGCTTCCGGCTTCGGGCAGACCGGGCCCTATCGCCATCTGGCCGCCTACGACATTGTCGCCGAAGCCATGAGCGGCCTCATGAGCGTCACCGGTGAATCGGGCGGACAACCCGTCCGCTGTGGCGTCTCCATCGGCGATATCACCGCCGGCCTGTATCTGACGATCGGTATCTGCGCCGCGCTGCATGATCGTGCCCAGCACGGCCACGGACGCCGGATCGACGTCGCCATGCTCGATTGCCAGGTCGCCATCCTGGAAAACGCACTCACCAGCTTCGCAGCCACCGGCGAAATGCCGCGGCCAGAAGGTACACGTCACCCGTCACTGGCTCCCTTTGGTGCTTTCCGCGCCGCCGACGGTGCCTTGGTGATCGCTGTCGGCAACGATGCCCTGTTCGCCAAACTATGTCAGGCGCTTGGCTGCGCCACGCTGCCGACGGATCCGCGTTTCAGCAGCAATGAAGAACGCCATCGTCACGTAGATGCGCTGACCGACACACTGGAGCTTTATCTTGCCAAGCGTCCGGTTGACACATGGATAAACATACTGCGTGATGCGGGCGTGCCATGCGGCCCGATCAATGACATGGCTGCGGTGATGCGCGACCCACAGCTCGCGGCGAGACGCATGATCGTAGCCGTGCAGGATCCCGCGGCCGGCATCTTTCAGGTACCCGGCAACCCGCTCAAGGTGGACGGCGAAGACGGCGATGCATCAGCCTTTCATCCGGCACCGGATTTGGATGCCGACCGTGCCCGCATCCTGGCCGAACTGAAGACACCGGTTGCCATGCAAGGAGGGTTGCGTCATGCCTAAGCCCGTCCTGGAACAACCGCTCGATGTCGCGTTTGACGGCCCTGTGGCGACGTTTACCCTCAACAATCCTCTCAAGCGCAACGCGCTCAGCCACTCTTTACTAGACGCGCTTAGCGCTGCATGCGCTATGGCGACCGGGCGAGCGCGGGTTGCGATCTTGCGGGCCGCACCCGGCTCTGCCATCTGGTCCGCCGGACATGACATTGACGAACTACCTCGCGACGGCAGTGATCCACTGGCTGCCGGTACGCCTCTGGAGAAAGCCGTGCAGGCTCTGCGCAACTGTCCACTTCCGATCGTTGCCATGATCCAAGGTTCGGTGTGGGGTGGCGCCGTCGAATGCGCGATGAGTTGCGACCTGGTGATAGCCGAAGAAAACGCCAGTTTTGCAATGACGCCGGCGAACCTCGGTCTGCCTTACAACACATCCGGCCTGCTTCACTTCCTGGATCGCCTGCCCGCGGGGTTGGTGAGGGATATGTTCTTCACCGCACGTCCGATTGGGGCAGCCGAAGCGCTCCGTTGGGGTCTGGTCAACCGACTTTGCATGGGCGCCGAGATCGAAGCCGTGACGTACGACCTGGCCAGCCGCATCGCCAGCAAGGCACCGCTAGCCATCGCAGCGGTAAAAGAACAGCTGCGCCTGCTTTCGGATTTGCGCACATTGCCCAGGCAAGCCAGCGAAGCGATCGAAAAGACTCGCCGCCATGCTTACCAAAGCCAGGATTTTCTGGAAGGCTTGCGCGCATTCAAGGAAAAGCGCGCACCGCAGTTCATGGGCTACTGAGCAATCGACACCAGGCGACTGCGCTAGCTCTTCATGGCCGCTCAGCCAGCGCCAGCCGGCCGCGTCGATGCCGCGCACGCCATGCCGCCCAACGCTCGCTAAGGCAAGAGAAGATCACATAGAGCGCGGGCGTGCTGAGCAGCGTGAGGCTCTGTGAAATCAGCAGGCCGCCGATCAGCGCAATACCCAGCGGGCGCCGCAGATCCGAACCTTCACCAAGGCCAATCGCGATCGGCAACGCGGCAAGGATCGCCACCATCGTTGTCATCATGATCGGACGGAAGCGTACCAGGCTGGCTTCGCGAGCTGCCTCCAGCGGTGTCTTGCCATGTTCGCGCTGCGCGACCAGGGCGAAGTCGATCATCATGATCGCGTTCTTCTTCACGATACCGATCAACAACACCAGTGCAATCTGCGCGATGACAGACAGATCGGTGTTAGTAAACCACAGTGCAAGCAAAGCACCCACGCCGGCTGCCGGAAGCGTCGACAGAATCGTGACCGGATGGATCAGGCTTTCATACAAAATGCCCAGCACGATGTAGACAGCGATAATCGCCCCGAAGATCAGCAACAGCCCACCGGTTTGCGATTGCCGGAAACGGCGGAAATCGCCACCTACGTCGAGCTTGATGTCGCCCGGCATACGCATATTGCGCACGGTAGCCTGTATCACTTGCAGGGCCTGGCCCATGCTGGTGCCCGGCGCGAGGTTGAAGCTCAAATCCATCGTGGTGTACTGGTTCATGTGCTCCACCTGCGTCGGCGCCAGTCCCGGCACCTGATGCGCAAAAGCGGATAACCGCACCATGTTGCCATTGCTCGAACGCACCAGAATATCGTCGATGGAGCGCGGCGTGGAGGTCTGCCCTGGCAGCGCGTTGACCACGACCTTGTACTGATTGAGATCAGCGTAGATCGTGCTTACCTGACGCTGGCCGAACGAGTCATAGATCGCCGAATCGATCGTACCGATATTGACCTGCAAGCGTGCAGCTTTGTCGCGGTCGATGACGATATTCTGTTGCAGGCCCGCATCATCCAGATCGCTGCCCACATCGCGCAGCAGGGGACTCTTGCGCAGTTCGTCGACCAGCTTCGGCAGCCATTGCTGCAGCTCGGCGTTGTCGTTGCTCTGCAGCGAGATCTGATACTGCGCTCCCTGATTGGTGCCGCCCCCGCCAAAACTAGGTAAGTCCTGGATCGCGCGCAGCCGCACGTTGAGATCGGGGTATCTCGCCGCCTTTCTGCTCAAGCGGGTCAGCGCAGCGAACGTGCTGTCCTTGCGTCCTTCCGCATGGGTCTTCAACTGGATGTCGAATGTGCCGGCCGCACCCTGGCGCGTGCTGCCCAGGCGCGAGCCGACCACCGCGACATCACGGTCTCGCAGCAGCATGTCGATCAATCGCTGCTGCCGCTGCACCGCATCCTGGAAAGAGACCGTCGCGCCCGAGGTGGCGCGACCGCGTATCAAGCCGGTGTCCTGCATGGGGAACAAGCTGGCTTTGATCTGCCCCGACATCATGATCATGACCGTAAGCCCGATCAGCATCAGCGGCGTCAACGACAGCAGCAGTGCATGGCGAAGCGCGAAGTCCAGCGATATCTCATACGCTTTAAGCATGCGCGAGTGAAAGCGATCCAGCGCCTGTCCCCATCGGGATGGGCTTTCCGCATCGGCATGACCGTTGAGAAAGTGGCCGCACAGCGACGGTGTAAGCGTCAACGAGACCAGCGCCGACACCACGATCGCCGCGACCAGGGTCAGCGTGAACTCCTTGAAGAACATGCCCGTGATCCCGCCCATGAACAGCAACGGGATGAACACGGCCACCAGTGATGCCGTGATCGATACGATGGTAAAGCCGATTTCGCGCGCTCCCGTGAGCGCCGCTTCCATGCGTGTCATGCCTTGATCGATATGCCGGATAACGTTTTCGATCACCACGATGGCATCGTCCACCACGAAACCGATCGCGATCACCAGCGCGAGCAGGGTCAGGTTGTTCAGCGTGAAACCCAGCGCATACATGATCACCGCTGCGCCGGCCAACGATAGCGGCACCGCCACGGCTGCGATCAGCGTCGGCGCAAGCCGGCGCAGGAACAAGGCCATCACCAGCACCACCATGCCCAAGCTGATCAGCAAGGTCGCCTGCACCTCATGCAACGAGGCGCGAATAGTGGGTGTCCCGTCGAAATAGGGAATCAGGCTGGTGCCCGGCTGCAGATAGCTGCGCAGCAACGGCACCTCTGCTTTCACGCGATCGGTAACATCGATGATGTTCGCATTGGACTGCCGGTACACGTACATCAGGATCGCCGGCTTACCCTGAAACCAGGCCGCTTGATAAGCATCCTGCTGCCCATCATAGACATGGGCGATGTCCTTCAGCCGCACGGGCACGCCTTTGCCGTTGGTGGAAATCACCAGGTCCTCAAAATCGGCAGCGGTATGCAAGGCATCATTGGCCTGTACGGCCATGGTGGTCTTGCCATCGGAGAGGAAGCCCTGCGGCTCGAAGACGTTGGCCGCCGTCAACGCATTGCGCAGCTGGTCGGGCGAGATGCCCATGGCATTGAGCGCGCGCAGGTTCACATCAATGCGCACCGCTGGTGTCGCGGCACCCAGGATATCCACTTCGGCTACGCCGGGGAGCTGCCGTAACCGCTGGGCCAGCAGCGAGTCGGCCACGTCGTACAGATCGCGTGCCGATTGGGTCTCGGAGGTCAACGCGAAGGCGATGATGGGGTCGTCGTTAGGATTGGCCTTTTCATAGCTCGGCGGGCTGTTGAGACCGGAGGGCAGATCCGACTGCGCAGCGTTGATCGCGGCCTGCACGTCGCGAGCCGCATCATCGATGTTGCGCCCGGTATCGAACATCAAGAAGATCTGCGTACTGCCCAACGAGCTGGACGAGCGCATGGTATCGATGCCCGGCACTTGGCCCAAATGTCGCTCCAGTGGCGCGGCCACTGTTGCGGCCATGGTGTCGGCACTGGCTCCGGCCTGGTTGGCACTGACGAAAATCACCGGGAATTGCATATCCGGCAACGCCGATACGCCCAGCAGGGAGTAGCAGATGACGCCGATCGCGAACACGCCCATCGCCAGCAGAGAAGTACCAATGGGGCGACGGATAAAGGGGCCAGAAATATTCATGCTCGAAACAACGTGCGATGGGCGAAAAGGTTGAGGCCCTTACTCCGACTCCCTACGGAGAAGACGGATGCAGCGTACGACGCAGAGCCGTACTCCGGAAATTTCATCTAGGCATATGGCCGTCCCGGCGATTTCACTTCTTACACGGAAAGACGCCAGCCCCGGCTTTCACCGGGACGACGATTTGTAAATCTAAGCATGCGGGGCATGCATGGCTCACGCCACGTCACGCGCTGCATGACGTAGCGCGCGGCGCTCCTTGCGATCACGCAGCCAATCTGAGAATCGTTCCATGTATAGATAGATCACCGGCGTGGTGTACAGCGTTACCAACTGCGAAAGCAGCAAGCCGCCGACGATGGACACACCGAGCGGACGACGCAGTTCCGACCCGATACCGGTGCCTAATGCGAGCGGCAACGCGCCAAGCATCGCCGCAGCGGTGGTCATCATGATGGGGCGGAAACGCAGCAGGCAGGCACGCCGGATCGCCTCGCGCGGACTCATGCCGGTACGCTGCGCTTCGATCGCAAAGTCGATCATCATGATCGCGTTCTTCTTCACGATGCCGATCAGCAGCACGATGCCGACGATGCCGTCCACCGACAGGCTCATGTTGCAAAGAATCAGGGCCAGCAAGGCACCCACACCCGCCGGCGGCAAGGTGGAAATGATCGTGATCGGGTGGATGTAGCTCTCGTACAACACACCCAGCACGATGTAGATCACGATGATCGAAGCCAGCAACAACAGGGCCTCGTTGCCAAGCGAAGAGGAGAACTCTGCCGCTTTGCCGATGAATTGCCCACGTATCTGCGGCGGGAAGTTGAGCTGCTTCTCCACCTGGTGGATCGCGCTCACCGCCTCGGACAGCGAGTAGCCCGGTGCCAGGTTGAACGAGATGGTCACCGCCGGCAGCTGTTGCTGGTGACTGATCACCAGCGGCGCCGTCGTGACTTGCGCGTTGACCAGCGACGCCAACGGGATGGTGCCGCCGCTGCCGATGATGATGCCGGTATTGGCGACGGCGATACCGGTCGTGGTCGAAGAATTGCTCGACGCGGCCTGGCCGAAGGTCGTGGCGTTGCTGCCGGTCAACGCGCCGCTGCCATTGCTCTTGACCGTCAGCTGATTAAGCAGCGCTGTGCTGGTGCGGAATTGCGGCGCTACTTCCAGCACCACGCGATACTGATTCAGTTGCGTAAAGATCGTGGAGATCTGGCGCTGGCCGAAGGAGTCATACAACGTATCGTCGATCGTCTGCACCGGCACGCCCAGCGTACTGGCCTTGTCACGATCGATGGTGAGCTTCAGTGCCGTACCCTGATCGGCCAGATTGTTGTCGACGTCTGCCAGTTCGGGCCGCTGGCGCAAGGCCTGCGTCATCTGCGTGGCGTACTGCGCCAATTCCTGCGCATTCACATCGGACATCGAGTATTGATACTCGGTGGCGGCAACGCGTGTATCGAGCGTGACGTCCTGCACCGGTTTCAGATACAGCGCCACGCCGGGAATATCGGCTGCGTCGTTCTGCAGACTCTGCACCACTTCATCCAGGCTGCCGCGCTTGCTGCGGTCCTTCAGCACGATGCTGAGCTGCCCCTGGTTGAGCGTGGGATTGATCGAACCGGCGCCAATAAACGCTGCCACGCCGGCAACGTTGGGATCTTTGCGCAAGGCATCGGCCACCGCCTTCGTGCGTTGCTCCATCTGCGGGAAAGCGATGTTCTCGTCGGCTTGCACCACACCGGTAATCAAGCCGGTGTCCTGCTCCGGCAGCAGGCCCTTGGGTATGGCGATGTACAAGAAGATGGTCACGCCGACTGCGATGAAAGCCACTGCGATCATCAATCGCTGATGCTCCAGCACCCAATCCAGCGTACCCTCATACAGCGACACAGTGCGCGTCCATACCGTGCGCTTGCCGGCCGCCGCGTGGCGCTCGTGTGCGTCGTCGCCCTCGGGCAGCGCATCGGGCTTGAGCAGGTAAGCACACATCATCGGCGTCAGCGTCAGCGACACCAGCATTGAAATGACCACGGCAGTCGCCAGTACCCACGCAAATTCGTGGAACAGGCGGCCGGTGACACCCGGCATCAAGAGCAACGGCAAGAACACGGCGATCAACGACACCGTCAGCGACAGCACGGTGAAGCCGATTTCCTTCGCACCGATTTCCGCCGCTTCCTTGCCCTCCTTGCCCTGCTCGATGTAGCGCACGATGTTCTCGATCATCACGATCGCATCGTCCACCACGAAGCCGGTGGCCACGGTCAGCGCCATCAGCGAAAGGTTGTCCAGCGACATGCCGGCGAAAGACATCACCCCGAACGTACCGAGCAAGGAAAGCGGTACTGCCACCGAGGGAATGATCGTCGCCCATAGACGGCGCAAGAACACGAAGATCACCGCCACCACCAGGGCGATGGTGAGCAGCAGCGTGAACTGCACGTCTTCCACGGAAGCGCGGATGGTAATGGTGCGGTCGGCGAACACGCCCAGATGCACATCCGCAGGCAACACACTGCGAAGCTGCGGCAGAATGTCGCGGATGTGCTGCACCGTCTGCACAATATTCGCGCCTGGCTGACGGCGGATGTCCAGCAACACGGCAGGCTTGCCGTTCGCCCAGGCGGCGAGCTGATCGTTCTCCACGCCATCGACCACATTCGCTACATCCGACAAACGTACCGGTGCATTGTTGGTGCTGTTGTAGGAAATGATGGTGTTCTTGTACTGGGCCGCCGTCGCCAGCTGATCGTTGGTGGAAATGGTGTACGACTGCGTGGCGCCGTTGAGCGTGCCCTTGGGCGCGTTGACGTTAGCTTCCGTCAACGCATTGCGCACGTCCTCCATGGTGAGGCCGAGATTGGCCAGCTGCGCCGGATTGACCTGAATCCTCACGGCGGGACGCACGTTGCCGGCGATCGAGACGAGACCCACGCCCTGCACCTGCGACAGCTTCTGCGCCAGGATCGAATCAGCCAGATCGTTCACATAACGCAGCTGACGGCTGGCCGAGGTCAGCACCAGCGTCATGATCGGTGCATCGGCCGGATTGACGCGGTTGTAGACGGGCGGATACGGCAATGTGCTCGGCAAGGTGCCGCGTGCCTGATTGATCGCCGCCTGTACATCCTGCGCCGCGATGTCGATGTCGCGGTCCATGTTGAATTGCAGCACGATGGTCGACAGGCCCGCCGACGAATCGGAGGTCATCATGTCCAGGCCGGAGATCTGGCCGAGATTGCGTTCCAGCGGCGTCGTCACCAACGCCGCCATGGTGGAAGCACTGGCGCCCGGATATTGCGTGGTGACCACCAGACTGGGCGCTTCGATTTCCGGTAACGCGGAAACGGGCAGTTGCCGGTAACCCAGCACGCCAAGCAGCAGCACCGCCACCATCAGCAGTGAAGTGGCGATCGGCCGGCGGATGAAGAGTGAGGAGAAGCCCATGATCGTCGGAACTGTCCTAAGGGTTTCAGAGCCTGGTCAACGCCCCTCTCCCGCTAGGAGAGGCGCGCATGGCATGCACGGATGCATGAATGATCAACCGGCTCCACCGTGACGGCCGCCACCTTGCCTCCATTTCTTCTTGTCCGTTGCCGAAGGCACGTGTGCCATCGGCACTTCGCCCGGCTTGAGCGCTTGCACCTTGCTGCCGGGTTTGAGGCGGAACTGACCTTCTGTCACCACCTGGTCGCCGGCGTTCAAGCCGGAGCTGACCATCACGTGGCTGTCGCCCACTTCGCCGGCCACTTTGACGGGCTGCATCGCGACTGTCTGGTCGGGCTGCAGTTTGTAGACGAAATCACCATCCGGACCGCGTTGCACCGCTTGCGCCGGAATCACCAGACCGCCCGCCACTGTGCGCACGCGCAGCCGCACATTCACGAACTGGCCCGGCCACAGCGCGCTGGTGGGATTGTTGAACACGGCGCGCAGCTTGAAGGTACCGGTCGATGTGTCGATCTGGTTATCCACGACCTGCAACGTGCCGGTCGTGTCGAGCGGGTGTGCATCGGAGCGATCGAGCGCGATCACTTCCAATTTGTTGGCACCGTTCTGGAACGAATCGCGCACCGCTTCGAGGTTTTGCTCGGGCAATGTGAAGATCACATAGATCGGCTGGATCTGCGTCAACGTGACAATCGCCGTGCTGGTCGTCACGATGTTGCCCGGATCGACCTGGCGAATGCCGGCCACGCCATTGATGGGCGAGATGATCTTGGTGAAGTCGAGCTGCACTTGGGCCGAGCGCGCATTCGCCTGATCGGCAATCACCGTCGCCTTCAACTGCGCGACGTTGTTGCGATACGTATCGATATTCAATGCGGCGACATAGCCATTGGCAACCAGCTTCTGATTGCGATCCAGCGTGCTGATGGCGGTGGCCAGCGCGGCTTCGTCTTCTTTTTCCTTGGCCACGGCCTGATCGTAGGCAGCCTGGTAGGTGCGCGGATCGATCTGCGCAATGACATCGCCTTTCTTTACCGCCTGGCCTTCCTTGAAGTTGATCGTCCACAACTGGCCGCCGACCTGCGGACTCATAGTCACCGTATTCAGCGCCGTGACCGTACCCAATGCCGTGAGATACACCGGCACATTCTGTTTGACGGTCGGCTCGACGGTCACCGGCACCGGCGCATTGTCCCCGCTGCCACCAGGCTGACTCGCTCCCGGCGCACCTTGCCCTGCGTGCTGGCCGCCACGGTGATAGCCATGGCCTCCCTCTGCCGGCTGAGGCCTGTGGAATAAACGAAATGCGACCCCGCCCACTATGAGCACGGCGATCACGATCAACGCGATCTTCCAAAAACGCGACATTTAAAACTCCTGAAGTAGACGACGGAGCCTCCCGACTCCACCGGCGCGACACTTTGCGTACTTGCCCTACGTCTTGCGAACAAGCATAGGGTCTGCACAACGAGCTTGGACAATGCCAGTTGACACAGGTGCCTTATGACCGATGGCACAGTTCCGAAAGCCAAAAGGCTAGCAGGCCAGCATGACGATGTGTCTGCACGAGCTACCGCTGCCGTATTCAATGAACTACGCGAACCGGGATCGCAAGAGGTCCGGCCCGGGATCTCCCGACGATGGCTCAACTTGCCGCAGGGTTCGTCTATACTCCGGGGCTTGTTGCCCGCGGTGCCAGGATCGTTCGGGTTGCTGCGGCATGGTCGCCCAGGGGCGCCAAGGCATGTCACGGGGGAACGTGGCGGCTTTCCAGACTAATCATTCGATGACTGGAGTACTTGCGTGAGCGGTTCCATGAGCAAATCCGACCAGAGCTTCCTGCGTCAGTTTTCGCTGCTAATCGCCGGACTCGGCATACTGACCCTGGTTCTGATCTTCACCGCCTGGACGATTTACCAGCGCGAGCCGAAGGAAACCAATCCCAACGCCGCGAAACAGCTTTCCGCCAGCCTCGCACCCAACGGCTCGGTGTATGCCGGGAACACGGGACGCGCCGCCATGCTGGCCGCGCAGGAAGCAGCTGCCAAGGCTGCCGCCGCGCAAGTCGCCTACGGCGGCACCACCGACGGCAAGACCATCTACGACAATCTCTGCCACAGCTGCCACACTGCTGGCGTGGCAGGCGCACCGGTCCTGGGCAACAAAACCATGTGGGCGCCGCGCATCGCGGAAGGCCTGGATACGCTGATCAAGCACGCCACCGATGGCTATCACGGTCCTGACGGCAACTTCATGCCACCGAAAGGCGGCAACCCTGCGCTCACCGATGCCCAGATAAAAGCGGCAGTCACCTGGATCGTAAGCCAGGCGAAGTAATTTGCGATTTCAGTGACGCACGCACGCCGCCTTCGGGCGGCGTTTGCTTTTTTCCCTTGCGATGCACGTGATTGAGACGCGCCACTGACATGCTCCACGCGCGTGCCCGCTGTGTGTGCCAGAGCACCACCGCGCGAACATTCGAAAAACACGCGTCACCGAGGGCAGCTATCATTAGCCACATGACTTCTGCCACCTCCTCCCCCGTCCCGTCCGTTTTTCCGGACACGCTCACCGAGTTCGACTTGCAAGGCCCGGTCGGAAAACTCGAAGCCATGACCGATGTGGCCGAACGGCCCGGCGCACGCCGTGGCGTTGCGGTGATCTGCCATCCCAATTCCAAGGACGGCGGCACCATGCGCAACAAAGTGGTGACCATGCTGGAACGCAGCCTGCGCGAATGCGGATTGGATACCATGCGCTTCAATTTCCGCAGCGCCGGCGATTCGCAGGGGGAATACGACAATGGCATAGGCGAGAGCGAAGATCTCGCCGCCGTGGTGGCTTGGGTACGCAGCATGCGACCCGATGACGCACTATGGCTAGCGGGCTTCTCCTTCGGCAGCTATGTCACCTTGCGCAACGCCGTGAGATTCAAGGCTGATGCGCTGATCAGCATCGCGCCGCCGATAGGCCGCTGGTCGCACGAAACGCTGGCCCTTCCCACATGCCCCTGGCTGGTCGTCATGGGCGAAGAAGACGAAGTCGTCGAACCGCAAGGCGTGTTCGACTGGATCGATAGCCTGGAACAACCACCCGAGCTGATCCGCATGCCGGAAACCGGCCACTTCTTCCATCGTCGCCTGATGGACCTGCGCGGCGCCGTAAAGCATTGGGCACAGGATTATTTACCGCACATGCGTGAATAACACACGCACAAGCGCCCTTGAGAAACGGCTCTCATCCCACTGGTCGCCAGCCCGCGAAAGCGGGAATCCCTCTGCTCCCCATCCCCAAAACGAAGGCTGACTCCCTGGTTCGCGGGGATGACGGCATCGAGATCAGAAATCAACGCAAGATCGCTTCGTCATGACTCAACTATCCCCCAGCGCGCGTTACCAGGAAGGCGTCGCGGCTCACCGCTGGACCTCCGATCCCGCGCAACTGGCCGTGCTGCCGGAATTCGACCGCATGCAGATGGCCTTGTGCGCCGCCGACGAAAACGGGAACGGCTTGCTTGGGCGCTTGAAGTTACTGCTGGGCGGAGAGCATCGCGATGCGGTGCGCGGCCTTTACTTGTGGGGCAGTGTCGGACGCGGCAAAACCTTTCTGATGGATCTGTTCGCGGCCAGCTTGCCGCATGGCGTAGCGCTGCGCCGTCACTTTCATCGTTTCATGGGCGAGGTGCACGAGCGTTTGCGCGAGCTGGGCGAACGCCAGGACCCCTTGGTCGAGGTAGCCGCCGGTATCGCCGCACGCTGCCGCGTGTTGTGCCTGGACGAATTCCTGGTCAACGACATCGGCGACGCCATGATCCTGTCCACCTTGCTGGAAGCCCTGTTTGCATGCGGGGTCACCTTGGTCACGACATCGAATACCGCGCCTGATAATCTCTACAAGGAAGGGCTGCAGCGCGCACGTTTCCTGCCCGCCATCGCTTCCATCAAGCAGCAATGTCATGTCGTGGAAATGATTTCCTCGCACGATTGGCGCTTGCGTGCGCTTACCCACGCACCGGTCTATCACACGCCGCCCGGCGCCGAGGCCGAACGCGAGCTGTCACGCATTTTTTCCACCCAGGCGCACGGCGACATCGTCGACGGTGGCGAGATCATCATCAACGATCGCCCGATTGCCGTACGCAAGCGCGCCAGCACCATCCTGTGGTTCGACTTCGCTGCGCTATGCGAGGGGCCGCGAGCAGTCGCCGATTACATCGCGCTTGCCAAGACCGCGCCGGCGATCATCCTGTCGAACGTACCGCAGTTCACCATCTATAGCGAAGATCCCGCCAAGCGGTTCGTGCAGCTGGTCGATGAGTTCTACGACCGTCACGTCAAGCTGATTCTCTCTGCGGCTGCGCCGATCACCGAGCTCTACGACGGCGAGCGGCTACGCGCGGAGTTCGGGCGTACCGAGTCGCGCCTGATCGAAATGCAGAGCGAGGAATACCTCGCCCTGCCGCATCGCCCCGAATGACAAGTACGGCCTTCTTGCCCCACGCTTCACTCACCCGAGTGGGGGCTGTACTGTGCTGTCTTCGCATGAACCCGGGAGTTATCCATGCTGACGATCCTTGCTGTGGCGCTTCTCGCTGGCACATCGCCCGCCGCACCTGCCGATGACAGCTTCACGGCACGTGTGCAGCGCGCCAAGTTGATCGAAGCAGGATCCACCGGACCGGCGTACCAAAAGCAGTTCTGGGCCAAGACCGGCAACCCTATGACGGATGCGCTGAAAGGCTGCCTGGCAAGCAACACTCCCGCCGATAAATCGCCCTTTACGCTGGTAGCCGATATCTCGCCCGACGGCCATCCCTTGAATGTGGACGTACGCGCGCCGACACCGGTCGCCAAATGCCTGGCCGGTCAGTTCTCCGCGTGGACGTTTCCCAAGCCGCCGAAACTGTCCGATTCAGTCAATTATCCGATTGAGATCGATGTGAGCATGTAAGGCTCGCCACCTCGTGCCTGCCTTTGCGATCATTCGGCACGCATGACTGCTCGCACGCTGCTACGTTCGATGTATGTCACGTACCGGCGTCGTGTCGGATAAGGAACCTATTGATGTCCCACGCTGCGGTAGCGCATTCCCGGCGCGAACGTTTCAAGACCATCTTCCGCGTTGTCAGCGGCAACTTTCTGGAAATGTACGACTTCATGGTCTACGGCTATTACGCCCCGGCCATCGCCAGAACCTATTTTCCTAGTCACAGCGCTTACGCCTCGCTGCTGCTCACCCTGCTCGCGTTCGCAGCAGGCTTTGTCATGCGACCGATAGGCGCCATCGTGCTCGGCGCCTATATCGACCATCACGGCCGTCGTCGTGGTTTGCTGCTCACCTTGAGCCTGATGGCGATCGGCACCTTGTTGGTAGCCGCCGTTCCCGGTTACGCCACGATCGGTGTGCTCGCGCCATTACTGGTGCTGGCAGGACGCTTGCTGCAAGGTTTTTCGGCCGGTGTCGAACTCGGCGGCGTGTCGGTCTATCTCTCGGAAATCGCCACGCCCGGACATCGCGGTTTCTACTGCTCATGGCAATCGGCCAGTCAGCAAGTGGCAGTGATGTTCGCCGCCGCACTGGGCCTGACGCTGCACTATGCATTGCCTGCACAGGCGATGGAAACATGGGGCTGGCGCATTCCCTTTCTTATCGGCTGCCTGATCGTTCCATTCCTGTTGCTGCTCCGCCGCTCGCTGGAAGAAACCGAAGCGTTTCTTGCACGGCATCGCCCCGGCATCGGCGAGATCTATCGATCGATGATGGCGCATGCCGGCACTGTGCTGGTCGGCATGGCGATGGTGATGATGACCACCGTGTCGTTTTACCTGATCACCGCCTACACGCCGACCTTCGGTTCCGCCGTCCTGAAGCTGTCGCACCTGGATGTATTCACCGTCACCCTGTGCGTGGGCATCTCCAATTTCATCTGGTTGCCGCTGATGGGCGCGCTGTCTGATCGCATCGGACGCCGCCCGTTATTGCTCGCTTGTACCTTACTTGCCCTGACGACCGCCTACCCTGCCTTGCATTGGCTGGCCGCGTCGCCCGATTTCGGCAAACTGCTCGGCGTGGAATTGTGGCTCTCCTTCCTCTACGCCAGTTATAACGGCGCACTCGTGGTCGCCCTGACGGAGATCATGCCGATAGAAGTACGCACCACCGGTTTTTCATTGGCCTATAGCCTGGCGACAACGGTCGGCGGCTCCAGCCTGGCCATATCGCAATGGCTGATTCACATCACCGGCAACAAGGCAGCGCCAGGCTTGTGGCTTTCTTTCGCCGCATTGTGCGGTCTTATCGCTACCTGGATGGCTTATCGCCATCCGCAACACCGAACGCTGCACCGACTTTAGTTTTTCAGCAACGGCATCGCCTACCAGTAACTTGATGCGTGCATGAATGCGTCATCCCCGCGAAGACGAAGATGACGCATCGGCATAGCGACGCACACCTACCAAGGCGCATGCTGCTAGCGTTTTGCTCCGCTCACCTTCAGCAGCACCACGCCATAAGCCGGCACCTCGAACACATGCCGGCTGTCGATCCGCCCGAGATCGCGGTGCTCCCACACATCGCGTGCCGTGACGCTATCACCCAAGCCGAGCGCCTTCAGATCCAACGTCGCATCCAGCGAGTGGTTGAGCGTGTTGAGCAAGCCCACCGCCATCGATCCATCCGCCAGCGGGCGCGACCAGAGCTGGATGGGACCAGCCTGCATCACGCGACCACCGGCGATGCCGCGTGCATCCTGATCGATCGCAAGCACTTCGCGATTAGTCAGCACCTCGCGCGTCACCGCACTCATGGACGATAGGTCATTGCCTGCAATCAACGGCGCAGCCAGCAGCGCCCACAGGCTCATGTGCGTGCGTTCCTTATCCTGCGAATCCATGCCCTGGTTGCCGATCTCCAGCATGTCCGCATCGTTCCAGTGGCCAGGTCCCGCGTAACGCTCCAAGCCTAGCTGCGAATTGGCGTTGAACATCATGCTGATGTAGTTCGCCTGGATGTCATCCGTGGTGCGCCACAAGTTGGCGCCCAGGTCCGCGCCCCATTCCCACACGCGGCCCCAGCCATAACTGCACAGCGCATAGACGATAGGACGTCCGGTGGCGTCCAATGCCTGCCGCATCCGTTGGTATGCCGCTTTCATCATGGCCGTTTGCTCGGCCAGGCTCTTTCCACGCATGTGCCGCGAAAAACTGCACAGATCGTATTTCAGGTAATCCACGCCCCAGCTTGCGAACAAGCGCGCGTCCTGCGCCTCGTGCCCGTAACTGCCCGTGAAGCCGCCGCAGGTCTTTTCACCCGGCGAGGAATAGATGCCGAATTTAAGGCCCTTGCTGTGCACGTAATCGGCCAGTGCCTTCATGTCGGGAAATTTCGCGTTCGGGTGCAGCATGCCGTGCGCGTCCCGCTGCCCCTGCCAGCCGTCATCGATGATGACGTAACGATAGCCGGCCGCCGCCATGCCACTGGATACCATCGCATCGGCCGCGTGACGGATGTCCACATCGGTGACGTCGGCGCCGAAATGGTTCCAGCTGTTCCAGCCCATCGGCGGCGTCGGAGCCAGCGCGGCATCGTTGATCGAAGCGGCCTGCACCCAGCACGGCCATAAGAGCAGGCATGCCACCCACCACCAGCGGACTGCCATTCGACGGTACCCGTTCATCGCTTCACTCCCCAGGGACATGCCTTGGAGCTTAGCGAACGACCCGCGGCTGTCATGTGTCCGGCGTCATTGGGACGCACCGGAAGGGCCGCGCCCCATCGACCATGGATCAGCCCGCCATCGTGTTATGGGCAGTCCGTCACAAAAATCCCGCAAGCCGCGCGGCGCCTGGTTTCAGGCTGCTTATCCACCGGCTTATCCACAAATTATTGGGTTGACCGACACAGATTACCCCGATATGTTGTGCTCCGTCGGTCGCCGTCGCCAGGTAAACGGAGGCGGCTCGGGAATCCGGTGCGAATCCGGAACTGCCCCGCAGCGGTAAGCGGAGACGAACGCCCCATGGGCACTGGTCGATTCGCGACTGGGAAGCCGGGGTCATTAGGCGGGTCGCAAGATCCACATCCGCAAGTCCGAAGACCTGCCGACACGGCATGACTGGAACGTCATGCCGCCGGTGACGGCTTCCGCGGGGAAGTGTGTCGCACGATGCGGATGTCACCCGCATCGGACGACTCCCCACCCTAGCTGCCACATCAGCCCTGCGCGCGGGAGCAGGCGGTTGAGTCCAGGGAGTCCGTCCATTCCAACCGGATCGTTCCGGCCGGGACGGCCTCCACAACCCGGAGTGTCCGACATGCAACCTCTCGATACCGAATCGCGCGAGCGCACCGCCGCCCGCGCGGACACGACCGCTTTTTCCGCCGATACCGATCCGTCATCCCCTGCCAGCCCTGTCACGATGTCCGTTACTGCCGAAGCTCCTTTCACCCTGACCCCGCCGCACAACCCCGGCCAGATGCGCGTCACCAAGCGCAATGGCAAGCAGGAAGTGGTCGACGTCAACAAGATCGTCCGCGCGGTAACACGCAGTGCCGAGGGCCTGCACGCTGTCGATCCGCTGCGCGTGGCGCTCAAGACCATCGGCGGCCTGTATGACGGCGCCACCACGCAGGAGCTGGATCAGCTTTCCATTCGCACCTCCGCCGCATTGACGGCCGAGGAACCCGAATACGGCCAGCTCGCCGCACGCCTGCTCAGCGCCTTCATCGACAAGGAAGTAAGCGGCCAGGAAATCCAGAGCTTCTCGCAATCCATTGCACGCGGCGCAGAACTGGGCATCCTCAACGCGCGCCTGCGCGATTACGTGGCCGAGAACGCGCGCAAGCTCAACGATGCGATCGATCCGCTCGCCTCGCGCCGCTTCGAGTACTTCGGCCTGCGCACGGTGTACGACCGTTACCTGCTGCGCCATCCGCAGCTGCGCAAGGTGATCGAAACGCCGCAGTACTTCTTCATGCGTATTGCCTGTGCACTGGGCGGCAATGAGATCGGTGAAACGCTGGAACTGTATCGCCTGCTCTCTTCGCTGGAGTACATCGCCAGCTCGCCGACATTGTTCAATGCAGGCACGGCGCATGAGCAGCTGAGTTCCTGCTTTTTGCTGGATTCGCCGCAAGATTCGCTGGAATCGATCTATGAAAAATACGGCGACGTCGCCAAGCTCAGCAAATTCGCCGGCGGCATCGGCCTGGCTTATTCGCGCGTGCGTTCGCGCGGCTCGCTGATCAAGGGCACCAATGGCCACTCGAATGGCCTGGTGCCGTGGCTGAAAACGCTGGACGCTTCCGTCGCCGCCGTGAACCAGGGCGGCAAGCGCAAGGGTGCGGCCTGCGTGTATCTGGAGCCCTGGCACGCCGACATCGAAGAGTTTCTGGAATTGCGCGACAACACCGGCGACGAAGCGCGCCGCACGCACAATCTCAACCTGGCGAACTGGATTCCCGACGAATTCATGCGCCGCGTGGAGCACGACGGGCACTGGTCGCTGTTCGATCCCAAGGTCGTGCCGCATCTGGTCGATAGCTGGGGCGAAGCCTTTGAGTACGCTTACCACAAGGCCGAAACCGAGGGCCTGGCCGTCAAAACGGTGAAAGCGCGCGAGCTGTATGCACGCATGCTGCGTACCCTGGCCCAGACCGGCAACGGTTGGATGACGTTCAAGGATCGCAGCAACGCCACCAGCAATCAGACGGCCAAATCCGAGAACGTCATTCACCTCTCCAACCTTTGCACCGAGATTCTGGAAGTGACCAACGCCGGCGAGACGGCGGTGTGCAATCTCGGCTCGGTCAATCTCGCGCGTCACGTAGTCGACGGTGCGTTCGACTTTGCCAAGCTCGCCACCACCGTACGCACCGCCGTGCGCCAGCTCGACCGCGTGATCGATCTGAACTTCTATCCGATTGCTACGGCCGCCACCGCCAACCGCAAATGGCGCCCGGTGGGTCTGGGCGTGATGGGTCTGCAGGACGTGTTCTTCAAATTGCGCCTGCCGTTCGATTCCGCCGAAGCCCTGGAGCTGTCCACGCGCATCGCGGAAGAGATCTATTACAACGCATTGGCGCAATCGAACGCGCTGGCAGAGGAATATGGCGCGCATCCCGGTTTCTCCGACAGCCGTGCCGCCAACGGCGAGCTGCAGTTCGATTACTGGCTGAACGCGAAGCTGCACGATGCCGGGCGCTGGGACACACTGCGCGAAGCGATCAAGGTGAAAGGGCTGCGCAACTCATTGCTGATTGCCATTGCTCCCACCGCGACGATCGCCTCCATCGCCGGTTGCTACGAATGCATCGAGCCGCAGGTCAGCAATTTGTTCAAGCGCGAAACCTTGTCCGGCGATTTTCTTGTCATCAACCGCTACCTGGTGGAAGAACTCAAGACCCTGGGTTTGTGGACCGCCGAAATTCGTGACGCGATCAAGCTCGCGGAAGGCTCGATCCAGGGCATCGCTGCCATCCCTGAGCGTCTGCGCTCGATCTATCGCACGGTATGGGAATTGCCGCAAAAAGCCTTGATCGACCTCGCTGCCGCACGCGGCGCCTACATTGACCAAAGCCAGTCGCTGAACCTGTTCATGGAAAACCCGAACATTGGCCAGCTCAGCTCGATGTACATGTACGCCTGGAAGGCAGGCATCAAGACGACCTACTACCTGCGCTCGCGCCCGGCGACCAAGATCGCCAAGACCACGGTAACAGCACCCGCTACTGCGACACCGGCGCCCAACACGCAGGAAGCGGCCACCGCTGCAGTGTTCTGCTCATTGGAAAATCCGGAGTACTGCGAGGCGTGCCAGTAATCACCTCGTCGGCTCATCGCAAGTCAGGGTCCAGCGCCTTTGCAGATATGCACGTCACCCGATCCCAGCTTTCGCCGGGACGACGAGCTTAAAAAGTCAATGCGGTCGCGACACCTATCACCCAGCCGTCCTGAGTCTTACATCAGCCCCTCAAAATCAATATGAGCATATGTCGCATCTTGGCCTCTGAGTCCACATTCACTCAACGCACATGACAGGAATGAAGCCCTTCCGCAATCGCAGTGGTCGCTCCGGCGTGAGTGGCTACGCGATGGGCGAGGGCTTCATCCTGGCTCGCTTCATCAACGATGGTACTTACGCATACACCGATGCCGCGCCCGGCCACATACACACACGCAATATGCAGCGGCTCGCCGAGGCTGGCATCGGCCTGTCCACTTACATCAGTCGCTTCGTGCGTGGGCGTTATGCGCGCAAGCCGGATTGAATGTTTCCATTGAGGAATTTCCATGTCTGATCATCCCTCGCACATCCTCGATCCGGGCTTCGAACTCACCCTGCGTCCGATGCGCTATCCCGAGTTCTACGAGATGTATCGCAACGCGATCAAGAACACCTGGACAGTGGAGGAAGTGGACTTCTCGCTCGACGTCACCGACTTGAAGTCGAAGATGACAGAGGCAGATCGCCATCTCATTCATCGTCTGGTGGCCTTCTTCGCCACCGGCGACACCATTGTCGCGAACAACCTGGTGTTGAACCTGTATCAGCACATCAACGCCCCGGAAGCGCGCATGTACCTGTCGCGCCAGCTGTTCGAAGAAGCGCTGCACGTGCAGTTCTACCTCACGCTGCTGGACACCTATATTCCCGACCCGAATGAACGTAACAAGGCATTCGCGGCGATCGAGAACATCCCATCCATCCGACAGAAAGGCGCGTTCTGCTTCAAATGGATCGATTCCGTCCAGAACCTGCGCAGACTGGAAACCCGTGAGCAGCGGCGGCAATTCCTGCTCAACCTGATCTGCTTCGCCGCCTGCATTGAAGGGCTGTTTTTCTTTGCCGCCTTCGCCTACGTGTATTTCCTGCGTTCGCGTGGCCTGCTGCACGGCTTGGCCTCGGGCACCAATTGGGTGTTCCGCGATGAATCGGGGCACATGGCGTTTGCCTTCGCGGTGGTGCGTACCGTGCGCGCGCAAGAGCCGGACCTGTTCGATGAAGCCATGCGCGCGCAAGTGGAAGCCATGCTGGAAGAGGCCATCGCTTGCGAAACGCAATTCGCCGAAGACGTGCTTTCCGGCGGCGTGGCCGGTCTGTCGGTGAAGGACATGCGGCAATATCTGGAGTATTGCGCCGATCAGCGACTCGCCCAGCTTGACCTGCCGAAAAAGTACGGCGCGAAGAATCCGTTCGACTTCATGGATCTGCAGGATGTGCAGGAAGTCACCAACTTCTTCGAGCGGCGCGTATCGGCGTATCAGGTCGGCGTGGAAGGTGACGTCGCGTTCGACATGGCTTTCTGACGCATAATCGGTAGCCATGGATACGCCGCGCATCGTGCTTACCGACGCTCCCACTGTCGAACAGCTGGGCGCGATCCGCCGCCCGCTCGATCAATTCAATCTTGCCGCTTGCGGCATCAGCGACCAGCGTGCATTGGCGCTGATGGTGGAAGATCCGGCCACCCATGACATCGTGGGCGGCCTCAGTGGTCGAAGCTCACGCGGCATCCTGTTTATCGATGTGTTCTTCCTGCCGCAAACGATGCGTGGCGCCGGCCTGGGTAGCACGCTGCTGCGCATGGCGGAGCAAGAAGGCATACGCCGCGGCTGCCGCACTGGCCTGCTGCATACCAACGACTTTCAGGCACCCGGCTTTTACATGAAGCACGGTTGGCGTGAATTCGGCAACTTCCCTTGCGATCCGCCCGGCAGCAGCCGGATCTTTTTCAGCAAGGAACTGCGTTGATCGCTCGGCACCCAGTTCGGCACAAGCATCAGTCGCTTCACGGCCGCCATTCCCATCCTCGCGGGAATGGCAGCCTTACGCGTGAGTGCTGACGACGCGGTTTAGGTCCAGCTGTTGTCGTCGTCGAAATTGCCGCTGTCGAAGTCGCCGCTATCGAAATTGGCATCGTCGAAATTATTGGATGAGAAATCCTGATCGCCACCGGCAGGCGGATTATTGTTGCCGTTATCGAAAAAATTGTTCTCGGTGACGTTCTCGATCACTTCCGGCTGGCCGCCGAAGCCGCCGCCGAAGAAACCGCCGCCACGATGACCGCCGAGCAGGCTTTCGATGCCGTCGAACAGGAACATGCCGCCAGCTACACCGGCCGCCGTGGTTGCCGCGTTGGCGAAGAAGCTCGAACCACCGCTTTGCGGCGCGGTGGATGCGCCACCGCCGAACAAGCGCTCACGCCAGCTTGGCGCGGGCGCCGGAACAGCTTGTTGTTGTTGCGATGGCATGGGGGGTGGCGCCGCGCCCCAGCCGGATGACTGGCCACCGAGGAAGCTGCCGCCTCCCTGCTGTCCGGCCAACTGCGACTGCAATTGCGCAATCTGTGCCTTGGCTGCGTCCAGCGCGTGTTGCTGCAACAGGCAACGCTGCACCAATAAATAGGCAGCATCGGGCTGGGCGGCCAAGCGCTGGTGGATCAACGCATCCGCCTGTGCATCCTTGGTCACGCCATTTACGGCGGCCAGACGCTGGAGGAAATCGTCAAGGAGAAGTTGTTCCTGGGGAGTCATGGGGTCTCCGAAGTGACTGGTGACGGCACACTGCCGGCAACATGAAAGTATGCGCAGCATGTGTGACCTCAAGAGGCGCGCCGAGTGCGATTCGTCCTGGTTGGCTCGTTCAGTTCATGCTTCCTTCGGTTGACCAGCCTATTGACTACAACTGTAGTCAGAGGTAGTTTGACTACAACTGTAGTCAAGAGCCTCACGCCATGCCCAAGCCATCCATCGGGGACCAGGAACTGGCGCTCCTGCATTATTTGGCCGAACACGAAAACGCCTCGGTCGGCGAAGTCGCCGCCGATTTCGGCGAAGCACGCGGACTGGCGCGTTCCACCGTGCTCACCATGATGGAGCGCCTGCGCGCCAAGTCGTACCTGAAGCGCCGCCACATCGACGGCATCTATCGCTATGCCGCCGCAACCGGCCCCACCGAAGCCCTGAGCAATGTGGTGGGCCAGTTTGTCGAAAAAACCCTTTCGGGCTCGCTCTCGCCGTTCGTCGCCTGGATGTCGCAGAAAGCTGATGTCAGCGATAGCGAACTCGCCGAATTAGAAGCACTGGTTGCCCAACTGCAATCGCGGCGCAAGGACTCCTGACATGGATCACCTGATCGCGCTGTCCGACACGCTCCTCTCACGGCTGGCATGGACCGCTGCGCAAGCTACCGTGTTGATCGCGGTGGTGTGGCTGGTCATACGCTACCTGCCTCGATTGTCGCCATCCATCCGCTGCATGCTGTGGTGGCTGGTTGCCGCACAACTTGTGCTGGGCATGGTGATCAACACGCCGGTGCAACTGCGCTGGCTGAAAGCCGCCTCGCCGGTGGCCGTGAACGCACCACGCGAATACGTTTATACGGCGAATAACATGGCCGAGCCTTCCAAGCTGCCATCGCAACAGCTAACAGGGTGGACCTCACATGCCCACGGTTTCGCCTGGTCGTGGTCCGAGCTCATCATCGCGCTATGGCTTTTGCCTGTGTTGCTGCAGATCGTGCTGGCCACACGTCAATGGCGGCAGAGTCGCGCTTTGCTGCGCGAAGCACACGAGGCCAACAACGCATCCCTGCAAGCACTCTGCGCAAAACAGGCTGAGGCGCTAGGCATGCGCCGTGCACCGGCGCTGCGCATATCCGATGTCATTGTGTCGCCGCAGGTCACCGGCTTATGGCGTCCCGTAGTGCTCTTGCCATCCGAACAGACGCTGTCGCCGGACGAATTGTCGATGGCGATCGCACACGAACTCGCACACATCCATCGCGGCGATTTATGGCTGGGCTGGCTTCCGGCGATCGCGCAGCGTCTGTTCTTTTTCCATCCGTTGGTGAACTGGGCCATGCGCGAATACGCGGTGTACCGGGAAGCCGCCTGCGATGCGCAAGTCCTGCAACAGCAGGTTGCCGCACCCCAGCATTACGGACATCTGCTGATCCGCCTTGGTGTGGCCGATCCGATGCATGCCAGCCTTGCGGGCGCCTCGTCCACCTTCCTGCATTTGAAGCGGAGATTGATCATGCTGCAGCAAAGCGTCAACGAGACTACGCCGCGTTCGCGCAGCTGGTGGCTGGTCGCTGCGATGGCCGTGCTTGGGGTGCTTCCTTATCGCGTGACCGCCACCCACACCACGCCCGACCTAGTGCAGAACGCCGGTATGCCCGCCGTTCCGCCTGCACCCCCGACACCAGCAACTCCGCCGGTGCCGCCTGCTCCCCCGGCACCGGCAGTTCCTGCTACGCCACCTGCACCGCCAGCACCGGACGCACCCCCTGCGCCGCCTACACCGCCTAGTCCAGCCTTCCTGTTTGGCAACGCCGATCACGTCGATATCGATACGCACGCGGATGCGGCGCGAGGCATCGCGTTGTTCGACGGCGACACCGTGATGTTCAATGGCAACGAGAGCGACCTCGCCGACGTGCAGCGTCTGCACAACGTGAACGATCCGATGCTCTGGTTCCGGCGTGATGGACACGCCTATACGATCCACGACGCCACGCTGATCCACCAGGCCAGGGACGCCTTCCATCCGCTCAACGAACTGGCGCGTCAACAGGGTGAGCTGGCAGGCAAGCAAGGTGCTTTGGCGGGTCAACAGAGCGGACTCGCCGCACGGCAAGCCGCCCTCGCGAGTCGCGAAGCGGAGCTTGCGAGCCGCCGCGCCGGGTTTGCGGCACAACGTGCGGCCATGCAGAACATCACGTCGCAAGATCGCGCCGAACAGGCCGCCATGCTGAAAGGCCGGCTGGCCGGCGTGGATGCCGAACAGGCCGAGATCCAGCGTGAATACAAAGAAATTCATCGCTTGAGCGAGGGCTTGTCCAAGCAAGCCGCAGCATTGTCTCAACAGCAGGCCGCGGTGGCCGCACAGCAGAAACGCGTTGCCCAGCAAGTCGATCGGCAGCTGGATAACGTCCTGCAGGAAGCCTTGGCACGCGGTCTGGCGCAGCCCGCTCAACGATGACGGTCCAAAGCGCGATGGGCAACAACAACGCTTCGTCTTGCCCACCTGCTTCCACCACATAAAGCATCCCATCCGACAGCCCAACAACCACCCGCATCGCGGGTGGCAAGGACAGTTGCGTCTCTACCCAACCGGAGAACCCTGCATGTTCGGCTATTACCTTGCACTTGCCGTACGCAGCCTCAAGCGCAGCCGGACCATCACTGCACTGATGATCCTCGCGATCGGACTCGGCATCGGTGCGAGCATGACGATGATCACCGTGCTACGCGTGATGTCCTGCGATCCGCTCCCCGGGCGCAGCGCACACTTGTACGTGCCCTTCATCGATCCGCATCCGCTCAGCCACAACAAATCCACGGATACCATCGTCAATGCCGATATGACGTGGCCGGATGCCATGTACTTGCTGCATGCGGCGCGCGCGGATCGCCAGGCCGTCATGAGCGCAGGAACCTTGCCGGTTCGTCCCGCGCAAGATTCGCTACGCCCGTTCTTCGAATCAGGCCATTACGTCACTGCCGATTTCTTTCCGATGTTCGGCACGCCATTCCGTGCCGGCAGCGGCTGGACGGCACAGGATGACGAAAATCATGCACGCGTCGTGGTGCTCAACACCGAGTTGAACCAGAAGCTGTTCGGAAACACGCCGGGCATCGGACGCACCGTGCGCCTGAAAAACACCGATTTCCGCGTGATCGGCGTGCTCGACGACTGGCAGCCGCAACCCACGTTCTACGCACAGATCGACAATGCCGCCTTCGGCAAGATCGACCAATTTTTCATCCCGCTGCAAACGGCGCTGGAACTGAAATTCGACAGCGACGGCCGCATGTGGTGCTGGGACAGCGGCGGCGATGCGCGCTTGAGCAATCATTGCGCGTGGCTGCAATTCTGGGTGGAGCTGGACAGCAAAGCCAAGCTGCATGCCTATCGCGACTTTCTCGCCGACTACTGGCGCGATCAGCAGGCGCACGGACGTTTCCCGCGTCCGGTCGATGCGCGGCTGTACGGATTGATGGCTTGGCTGAGCAACCAACACGTGGTGCCCGGCGACCTGCGCTTGCAACTATGGCTCGCCCTGGGTTTTCTCGGCGTATGCATGCTCAACATCGTCGGCCTGCTGCTCGCCAAATTCATGCGCCGCAGCGGCGAGATCAGCGTGCGGCGCGCGCTGGGTGCGCGGCGGCGCGATGTATTCGCGCAACTGGGCGTGGAAGCCGGTGTGATCGGATTGGCCGGCGGCACGCTCGGCCTGGTCATCGCCGAACTCGGCTTGTGGAGCGTACGACAGCAACCGGACGGCTACGCACACCTGGCGCACATGGATGGCGTGATGCTGTTCGGCACGTTTCTGCTGGCTGTGATCGCAGGCCTATGCGCCGGACTGATACCCGCGTGGCATGCCTGCCATGTCACGCCGGCCCTGCAACTCAAGACCCAGTGAGGCACATCATGTCGCTACCGCCGATCATCGCCAGCCTTAGCCGCCATAAGCTCACCGTCTTGCTGCTGACGCTACAGGTCAGCCTGACCTGCGCCATCGTGTGCAATGTCGCTTTCATGATCGTGAGCCGGGCGCAGTTGTTACGGCAACCGAGCGGCGTGGCCGAGAACCAACTGGTGCTGATCGAAAGCACCGATCTGGACCCTGACGCACAACCGCTCGTTCGCCACGAAACCGACCTCGCTGCCCTGCGCGCCATCGAAGGCGTGAAGTCGGTGGCCGCAGTCGATGCCTTGCCGTTCAATCGCCGCGATTGGAGCAACGGCATCAGCCTGGTCGCGGACGGCCCCGCCCGCGCCACCGCATCCGCGTTCAACGGTACGCCCGGCGAAATCGCCACGCTAGGCGTGCGACTGATCGAAGGCCGCGGTTTTCTGCCCAGCGAATACGTGCCGGTGGGCAGCACGCACGATTGGTCCGGCCTCGACCAGATACCCGTCGCCATCGTCACGCGCAGCTTGGCCGACAAACTATTCCCCGGCCAGGACCCGCTCGGCAAGGCGATCTACCCGGACGAAAAACCGGTACGCATCGTTGGCGTCGTCGATCATCTGTTGCGTCCGCATGCCTACGCCGGTGCGGACAACGACTACGCCACCATGCTGCCGATGTTGCCGGACGGCAACGAAGTCACGTATGTGCTGCGCACCGCGCCGCAAGAACGCGAGCGCGTACTGAAGCAAGCCGCCGCCGTGCTCGAGCATGTACATGGCAACCGCATCCTCCGGCATGCGCAAACGTTCGACCAACTCCGCGCGGCCTTCTTTCACCGCGACCGCACCATGATCGCCCTGCTGATGGCCGCCGCGGGCGGCTTGCTGGTCGTCACCGTGCTGGGTATCGCAGGTCTGGCCAATTTCTGGGTGCAGCAACGCCGACGTTCCATCGGCATCCGCCGTGCCGTAGGCGCCACGCGCCACGACATCCTGCGTTATTTCCAGATCGAAAACTTCCTGATCGTGAGCGCCGGCGTGGTACTGGGCAGTGTATTGGCCTACGCCTTGAATATCCTGCTGATGACGCATGATGAGCAGCCGCGACTGCCGATCGGCTATTTGGCATGCGGCGCCATAGCGCTGTGGTTACTTGGCCAACTCGCAGTGCTCGGGCCCGCCATGCGCGCCGCGGCAGTGCCGCCCGTCGTAGCGACCCGGTCCGGCTGAAGGTTCACGCGGTCATTCGTGTTGGCGGCTGATCTCTTTCAATGCAGACATCACATGTTCATCGGCTTGCGCCGGAGACCATGCCACTATCGCTTGCAAGGTGTAACTGCGACGCAGATGTCGAATCATCTGCAAACCCAGCCAATAACCGGTGCGGTTGGGCAAACCCTGTTGGTAGGGCGTTGATGCGCTATTGAACCAGCGCTTGAAGATTTCCGGGTGATCGCGATCGATCGCCTTGCCGCGCGCATCCACCAGAAAGCGTCGCGCGATGTCGGGCAGTCGGCGCATGGGAATCTTTCCCAGGTCGTCTTGCAGCAGCAGGTCGCCATCGCCATATCCCGGCGAAACCTGCCCACTGACATAGGTGGCCAAACCCTCTTCGAACAGCGGCAGCGTCAAGGTCGCGCCGGGCATCACGCCATCATTGCGAATACCGGCGTGACGGGCGTGACGGGCGTGATACAGATGAAACAATTCGTGCGGCAGCAGGATGTCGAGATTCGCATGCTCCAGCAGTAACGAATCGACGGCAAGCGCGAGTACCGGCTTGCCATCGGCGAGCACCCCGCTCTTGGCATCGAAATTGGGCGCCAGCACCAGCACCACCGGCGGCTGCGCCGAAGCATCGGGAAACAGCCGGCGGAAGCGGATCGACTGCTTGTCCAATGCGTTGCGAATGGCCACCGCCTCGCGAGGAATACCACCGGCGATCGTCGGATATTGAGCGAAACGCGCCTGCAGCCAGCGCCGTCGGCGTGCCGCCCAGTCCGGATGATCGCGGTCCTCCCACACCACGGAAGCGTAAAGCGCGCGGCGTGGGGCTTCGATCTCGCGGTCCCATAGCTGCAATTGGCGTTCGAAGGGCTGCGCCTGCGCTGCCAACCAGAATGTCTGAAACGACGCCGCCACGGCAGGCGCCGCAGCGGCAGGAAAACATCCCGCGAGCAGCAGCAGGCAACATGCCTTGGCTGCTGCTCGCGCAGACCGCATTAACGCCACGGCCAAGGCTTGAGCGCGTATTCCTTCGGCGGCGTGTCGCCGGCGAGGTTGCGTACGAAATAGTCCCAGCGACGGCGCGTGACGTACGGCGTGTCGTCGGCGTAGCCATGGTGTTCGTTCGGCAAGAACAACATGTCGAAGTCTTTGTTGGCCTTGATCAGCGCATCGACCACCAGCAAGGTGTTGTACGGCGGTACGTTGTCATCGATCGAACCGTGCACCAGCATCAGCTTGCCCTTCAGGTTCTTGGCGATAAGCTCGTTGGCCTGGTTGTCGTAATTGCTGCCGCCGCCCTTGTTGGTGGTGAGCAGACCTTCCCACTTCTCGCCCCAATCGTCTTCGTAATCGCGATTGTCGTGGTTGCCGCTTTCGGACCAGCCGACCTTGAAGAAATCGGGATAGCGGAACATCGCGTCCGCCGTGGCGTCACCACCGCCGGAATGTCCCCAGATACCCACGCGGTCGAGATCGATCCACGCATACCGCTGGCCCAATTGCTTGATCGCCGCCACCTGGTCCGGCAGCGTGTTATCACCCATATTGCCGTACCAGAAATCGTGGAAGGACTTGGAGCGCCACGGCGTGCCCATGCCGTCGACCGCGACCACGATGAAGCCAAGCTCCGCCAGCGATTGATCGTCGTAATCCGCAGGCGAAAAGCCGAAGGTCGATACCGAACCGGTCTGCGGACCGGGATAGATGTAGTCGACGATCGGGTATTTCTTATGCGGATCGAAATGGGTCGGCTTGAACATCAGGCCATACAGATCGGTGCGCCCGTCGCGCGCCTTCACTACGATCTGTTCCGGCGGCTGCCAGCCGGTCGCGAGCAAGCGCTTGATGTCGGCCTTGGCGACCGTGGCAATCGTGTGTCCATCGTTCGCATCGCGCAGAACGGTGACTGGCGGTTTGTCAGTGGTGGAATAACTGTCCACGAAATACTTGCCGTCGCCGGACATGGTGATGGTGTGATCGGCCGGCTCCGGACTGAGCAACACCGGCTGCCCGCCATCCAGGCTCACCTTCCAGAACTGCTGGTAATACGGATTGACGCCCGGTGTGCGACCGACGCCGCGGAACCACACCGTGCGCGTCTTCGCATCGACTTTCAGCACCTCGGTGACATTGCCTTCGCCGGTAGTGATCGGATGCTCGAGCTTGCCGGTATCGAGGTTGTAAAGGTACAGGTTGCCCCAGTTGGTGCGCTCGCTGAACCAGATCGCTTCATGACTGCCGGGCAGGTAACGCCAGTCCACCGCGCCGTTGCCGCTTTCGTAATAAGTCGGCACGTTTTCATAGAAAACGGTACGCACCGCACCGGTCTTCGCATCGGCAATGCGGAAGGTCTCGTGCTTGTGATCGCGCGAGGTGGAGACAAACGCCAGCGTCTTGCTGTCCGGCGCCCATTTCACATCGTCCCAACCACCGTCCCTGCCGCAGCTCACGTCATCGCAAAGCGTGGAGCGGTGCTGATCCGGCGGCATCTTCAAGCGCACGACCTTATGCGCCGGCACATCGATGATGACGCGGTCGATCATCGTGACGTGCTTGTCACCCGGCAGCGGATATTTCCAGGACTGCAATGCCGGATGGCCCACGCGCGTGGTGACCAGATACATATCGCCATCCTGGCGCTGGTCCTGCTGGAAGGTCGCGATCTGCTTCGAATCGGGCGACCATTCGAGAATGGCGTTGTCGGTATGTTTCCAGCCGGCGTTGTCGGTGGCGTAACCGAAATTCTCGACACCATCCGTCGTCAACTGAGTTTCCTTGCCGGTAGCGACGTCGCGCACCCACAGGTTCCAGTCGCGGATGAAAGCTTCTTGCTTGCGATCCGGCGACAGCACGCCCGGCTCCTTGCCGGCCTGCACTGCCGCGCATTCGCCCGCACCCTTCAGGTCGCAAAGGTAATGCTTGCCATGTACTTCGACATCGTCACGTCCATCGGCGGCCACGCGATAATCGGTGATGCCCAGCTTGTCGGCCTTGGCGGTCTTGTCGCCGGCCTTCACCAGCGCTGCCGCGAGCTTCGTTTGATCGAGCAGCGGCTCGGCCTTGCCGCTCGCATCCATGCGCATGTAGTGGTCACCGCTGGCATCGTGGTCCAGATACCAGAAGTGCGTCGCGTCCATCCAATGCACCGTATACACCGCATGATCCACCAGCGGCACGGTGTTGTATGGCATGAAGCGCTCGGCTTGCGCGTAATCCTGCGCTGTCAGCGTACTGCCGCTCGCCATCGCACTACCCGACGCGGCGATCGCCGCAAGAAACCCACCTATCAGCGCGCCATACAGACGCGACCTGCCGGTCATCACACGCATATTTGCTCCCCGATTGAAGCGGCCGCCATCGCGGCCCCTGGTGTCGTCACCATCCTTCATCGTAACGCCCCGCGCACCGGGCCACCCCTGCCAAAGGTCCTTGCGAGCCTGTCCAGGGAAGGCGCGGCGCCTTATTGTGTACGTTCCATCCGACTACTCCGCCATCGACGATGAACGCCGCCCTGCCTGAAGCACGCCTGCTGGAAATGGTCTTTCCCGATCACACCAACCATTTGCGCACCTTGTTTGGTGGCCAGGCCCTGGCCTGGATGGACAAGGCCGCCTTCATCGTGGCCTCCCGCCATGCGCGCCGCACCGTAGTCACCGCGCGCTCGGAAGAGGTGAACTTCCGCGTGCCGGTGCGGGAGGGGCAACTGGTTGAACTGGTCGCCCGCCTGGTCGGCGTCGGGCGCAGTTCGATGCAGGTCGAAGTGGAAATGACCGCCGAGGATCCACTGACCGGCGATCGCCGCGTCTGCACCACCGGCCGCTTCGTGATGATCGCGCTCGACTCCAACGGCTCGCCGACCTCGGTGCCGCCTTTGCCTGCGGCTTGAAAGGAGGTCCATCATGTCCCGCCCACTCATCGTCATCGGCAACTACATCTCGCCCTATGTGCGCAAAGTGCTGGTGTGCCTGGAGATCAAGGGGCTTGATTATCAGATCGATCCCATGACGCCCTTCCTCGGCGACAACGAATTCTCCCGGCTAAGTCCACTGCGACGCATACCTGTGCTGATCGACGGCGATCTGGTACTGAACGACTCGACCGTGATCTGCCAGTACCTGGAAGACAAGCATCCCACTCCTGCGCTCTATCCGTCCGACATCGCCCATCGCGCCAAGGCACGCTGGCTGGAGGAATACGCCGATACGCATCTCGCTGATGTGCTGATCTGGCGGCTGTTCTATCAACTCGCCGTACTGCGCCACGTTTTCCACGAACCGACCGACGAAAACGTCGTGCAGCGCGCGAAGCAAACCGAAATTCCTGCGGCGCTCGATTACCTGGAAACCCAGTTGCCCGCGGACGGATTTATTTTCGGCGAACTGTCCATTGCCGACATCAGCCTTGCCTGCTATTTCCGCACGGCATCCTTCGTACGCTACAGCGTCGATGCCACTCGCTGGCCGAATACCGCAGCGCTTATCCAGCGGACGCAAGCGCTACCCGCCTTCCAGAAACTGGCGCGATGGGAAGATGCCGTGTTGCGCATTCCGGTCACGCAACAACGCGAGGTGCTTGCCGCTGCCGGTGCACCGCTCACGACCAAAACGTTCGGTAGCGACACGCCACGGCATGGCTTGCCGAGAGGTTGAAGCACCAACCGCACTACGCGCCGCGCAAACCCTTTCGAGCATAGGCAACGGCTATGGCCGCTCATGCATCAATCAATTGGATGCATGAGACAACGCCTCCTACACTGCCGCGCATCTCACACGCTCAACCCAGGGGACGACATGCGCAACATCTACGATATCCACGCCACCACCATCGACGGCGCGCCGCAGTCCTTGCGCAGCTACGCGGGCCAATGGCTGCTTGTCGTCAACGTCGCATCGCGCTGTCAATTCACCATACAGTACGAAGGCCTCGAAGCACTGTACCGCCGCTACCACAAACTTGGGTTTTCCGTCCTCGGTTTTCCATGCGATCAATTCGGCCAGCAGGAACCCGGTACCGACAGCGAGATCAAGCAGTTCTGTTCGTTGACGTATGACGTCACCTTCCCGATGTTCGCCAAGGTCGACGTGAATGGTCCGGCCAGCCACCCGCTTTATCAGCTGCTGAAGCAAGCGGCGAAAGGCTTGCTGGGCGTCGAGGACATCAAGTGGAATTTCACGAAATTCCTGGTCGATCCGCAGGGAAAGGTGTTGCGCAGGTATGCACCGGCTTATACGCCGGCGTTTATTGCCAAGGACTTGCCGGCCGGGTGGCATGCTGGTTCAGCCATAGCTTCCTGACTCGGTCGAGATGAGCGATCTCGCGCGCAGTGACGTTTCGTATGTGGAAGCCTTGCCTTCGGTCGACATAAGCGTCGCAAGCCATGCATTCATCCACGCCATGCACACCCATGCCCCGATACCCACCCTCACTATCCAGGTCCGCTCCACATAACCACCGCACGCCATTCACCCCCACATGACCTCGCCCCTCGCAGGATGAATCGCCTAGCGCCTCCGCGACGGCCGTCATGTCATCACACGCTTCCCACAAAACACGCATCACAAAATCCCTCAGCGGAGCCCTGCATCCGTGAGCGGCGCAAGGAACCAGATCGACCGGGTCGACGCAGTGGCCTACACCATCCCCACCGATACGGCGGAAGCCGACGGCACGCTGCGTTGGGATGCCACCACCATCGTGATCGCGACGATCCGTTGCGCTGAATATGAAGGTATAGGCTATACGTACACCCATCACGCCGCGACGTCACTGATCGCCCAGCCGCTGCGGGATTGCCTGCTCGGCGCCGACCCGATGGATATTCCGGGCCTATGGCATGCGATGCGCCGCAGCTTGCGCAATATCGGCTGTCCCGGCCTGGGATGGATGGCCATCTCCGCGGTGGATCACGCCTTATGGGATCTGAAGGCAAAAATGCTCGGTGTTTCCGTGGTCACGCTGCTTGGCCGTGCGCGCGAGGGCGTACCGGTTTATGGCAGCGGCGGCTTCACTTCCTACACCCTGGATCAGTTGCAAACACAACTCGCCGGTTTCATCGAACAAGGCTTGCAGCGCGTCAAGATGAAGGTCGGCTCTGTGCCACAGCAAGATCCCAAGCGCGTACTTGCCGCACGCGACGCCATCGGCGTGGAAGCTGCGTTGATGGTCGATGCCAACGGCGCTTACACACCCAAGCAGGCGCTTGCGCTGATGGATGCATTTGTCGATTGTAAGGTCGACTGGTTCGAAGAACCTGTTTCATCGGACGACTTGGAAGGTCTGCAACGGGTACGCGACCGCGCCCATCATCTTATCGACGTCACCGCCGGCGAATACGGATGGGATACCTGGTATTTCCGCCGCATGCTCGACGCGGAAGCCGTCGACGTACTGCAAATCGACAGCACGCGCTGCGGCGGCTTTACCGGTTTCCTGAAAGCCGCTGCACTGGCACAAGCCTATGGCATCCCCATCTCGGCACACTGCGCACCGCATCTTCACGCACACGTGTGCAGCGCGGCGCCGGCGGTAAGGCACGTGGAGTATTTCCACGATCACGTACGTATCGAGTCGATGTTTTTCGACGGCCTGCCGGCGTTGCGCCAAGGTGAACTCATCGTAGACGTCGATTGCGCCGGACTCGGCCTGATATGGAAGAAGCAGGACGTCGAGGCTTATCGCGTCAGTTCCTGAGGAAACCCAACCATGCGCCATCAACTCATCCATCATGCTCAAAACTCACGCAGGTGGGCAGTCGTTCTCGACACGGACGATGAAGTAATGGCCGGCCTCCTGCGCTTCGCCCGTGGTAAAGCGCTCAGTGCGCGCGGCTTCACGGCAACCGACGCTTTACGACATGCGGTGCCGGGTTATTACGAGTGGAACAAGCGCGAATACCGGCCCAATGGATTCGATCGACAACGCGAAGGGGTATCGCCCCTCGGCGACGCCGCCTTGCAGGGCAGCGCATCCCGGATACCTATGCGTGCCGTACCCGGCGACAAAGACGGCCCTGCACGGGGCGGCTACTTGCTGGGAGAGCATGTGCGCCCCACGCTGGAAGTCATCCCGACCGAAGCGCCTGTTCATCTGCATAAGGAATACGACGCCGATGCAGGCGTGGCGCTGATCAAGCTCAAGCAGGAGGCACCATGACGGTTGCACGCAGCATCGGCAGCCGATGCTGGGCTATTGCCGAAGGTTATATCCCGCTCGACGACACGCCCACCGACGATCCACGCCTGATGAGCCATGAGGCAGCCTGCCTCCTCAACATCAGTGATCAGGATGCAAACGTCACGCTGACCATCTACTTCAAGGATCGCGAACCGGCTGGACCGTATCACGCCCGTGTGCCCGCCAGGCGAACCCTGCATCTTCGCTTCAATGATCTTTCCGACCCTGAGCCCGTGCCGCGCGATACGGATTACGCCACATTGATTGAATCGGATGTGCCGATCGTTGTTCAGCACACGCGCCTCGATTCGCGCCAGGCCGCGCTCGCCGTCCTTTCCACGATGGCCTATGCGGGGACATCAGCATGAGCAGAAAAAAGTCTGAAGTGGTGGTGATTACCGGCGCATCCGCCGGCGTAGGACGTGCGACGGCGCATCGATTTGCCCGCAGCCGTGCTCGCGTCGCCTTGCTGGCGCGCGACAGTCCTGCTTTGCAAAAAGCCGCGAGCGAAGTACGCGAACTGGGCGGCACTCCACTGGCCATCCCGGTCGATGTCGCCGATGCCGCACAAGTGGAAGCCGCCGCCGCCCGCGTCGAGCAAGAACTCGGCCCGATCGATGTGTGGATCAATGCGGCCATGGCCACGGTCTTCGCCCCGGTCAGCGAGATCACGGCCGATGAGTTTCGCCGCGCCACGGAAGTGACTTACCTGGGCGCCGTGCATGGCACGCTGGCCGCCTTGAAACGGATGCGTCCACGTGGACGCGGCTGCATCGTGCAAGTCGGTTCGGCCCTGGCCTATCGCGCGATCCCCCTGCAAGCGCCGTATTGCGCGTCCAAGTTCGCCATCCGCGGTTTTACCGATGCGCTGCGTGTGGAACTCCTGCACGAACGGAGCAAGGTGCACGTCACGATGGTGCAGCTATCCGCATTCAACACACCCCAATTCGAATGGGCACGCAACCGGCTCGACGGGCGTCCGCAACCCGTGCCTCCGATCTTCCAGCCAGAGTTGGCGGCGAAGGGCATCCACTGGGCCGCGCATCACCGCCGGCGCGAAGTGTTCGTCGGCTTTCCGGCGGTCAAAGCGGTCATGGCAAACAAGTGGTTTCCCTCGCTGCTCGACCGCGTACTGGCTCGTCAAGGCTATCGCGGACAAGTGGATCCGCAGCCTGTACCGGAAGAGCGGCCTGACAATCTATTCGACGCCGTGCCGATGGATTATGGGACGCATGGCCGCTTCGATGCGCGCGCTCGCACAGACAGCCTGCAATGGTGGCTGACATCCAACCGCAACGCATTGCTGTTGGCTGCAGGCGCCTTGGCTGCGTTCGCTTTCACGCGCAACAAGAGGGAGCGCATCCCCCGCATGTAGCACGCGCGATGCATCAAGGCGCTTGATAATTCTGCAGACCGAGCGCAGCAAGATCGAGCACCCAGTCCTTCGGATCGATATCCGGCCTTGGCGCTTTCTTCGCCTTGCTCGCCCGCTCCATCATCCGCGCCGCATGCTGCACACGATCGGCATGCGTGCCCTGCAACGCGTCCGCACCGCCATGTTCCACGAATTCCAACAGCACGGCGCTATGAATCAAGGCCAGATGCGAGAGTGCCTGCGGAAAGTTGCCCAGAAACCGGCCGCTGTCCGCGTCGATTTCTTCCGCATACAAACCTACGTCGCTGGCCTGCTGCATCAATGTTTCCAGCCAGCGCTTTGCTTCGCTGATCCGGCCGGCAAAGAGCAAGGCATCCACCAGCCAGAAGCCGCACGCTACAAACGTACCCTCTTCGCCATCCAATCCGTCCGCGCCCTTGTATCGAAAAACACCTTTCGGACCGGCGAGCTGCGCAATGACTTCATCCAGCGTGGCCTGAAGACATCCCGGCGGCAACGGAAAATCGATGGTCGGCGCCCGCAGCCCCACGGCGTCGATCTGGTCGTGGTCGTAGCGCTTGCGCAGATAGCCGCGAGGTGCAATGGCGCGACGATGCACGTCCTCCACGATGGCCTGCATGGGCGCTTCGTAGTCGTGGCAATCCAGCAAGGTCTGCGCGCGGTCGAGCGCCACCCAGCACATCATCTTGCCGTAGACGAAATGCTCGGGTGCGCCGCGCTCCTCCCAGAAACCCTGCCCTGGCTCGCGCCAGTGCGCGGCCACATAATCGGCGGTGCGTCGCAATACATCGCGTTCCGATGGCGACAGCGAGCCGCCCAGTTCCTGGCGCAGCAGCATCCAATCCATCACTTCGCCATACACGTCGAACTGGCGTTGGCGATGCGCCGCATTGCCTATCCGCACGGGCCGGCTTCCGCCATAGCCGCGCAGATAGGAAAGCTCGCATTCCGCGAGATTCATTTCGCCACGGATGCCATACACGATCTGGGTCGGAAAGATATCGCCTGCGCCGCACCCGAACAGGAATTTCCGGAATGCTTCGGGTTCTTCGTGATACCCCAGCGCGGCAAGCGCGAACAAGGTCAGGGTGGAATCACGCACCCAGCTCAAGCGGTAATCCCAATTGCGAGTACCGCCCAGCGATTCCGGTAGCGAGGTGGTGCCCGCTGCGACGATCGCACCGCTAGGTGCATAGGTCAGCAGCTTCAAGGCCAATGCGCTGCGCTCGACGGCGTCCACGTAGGCGCCTTCATAGCCACAGCGGTCACTCCATGCGTGCCAGTAAGCCAGGCTGACATCGAGCAAGTTGTCCACGGCCTGCAATGCCGCCGAAGGGGTGTCGCATGTTCCCGCCATGAGAATCAGCCTGACTTGCTCGCCGGCACGCACACGAATGACACCGCAGGCCTTTTCATCGTGGGCTTCGATCGGGCGGTCGCATAGCAACATGCCACCCTGCCACGCCATCCCGTCCTGGACACGGCGGATATCCGGCTTATCCCTGCCCCACGCCACGCACGGCAGCATCTCCAGCCGAAAGCTCATCTCGCCTTCGCTGACGCGAATCACGCGGACGAGCCACGGCAGGCTGCTTATCCGCACAAAATCATCCGCTGCGGCAACAGGATCGCGACCTATCGGCATAAAGTCCGTAAGCGTTGCGATGCCCGATGCCGTAGCGAACGTTTCTTCCAACACATTGGTATGCGGCAGATACCGCCGCGTCGCCTCAAATGGTTCGACCGGACGCGTATCCAGGTAACCGCCGATGGCATCGTCCAGCAGCCGAAAACACACCGGCGACGCATCGAAGCTTTCGAGCGCACACCAATCGACGCGACCCTCCCTGGTCACCAGCGCCAAGCCGGCACAATTCCCAATTGCCGCGTAATCGCGGATGTCAGGGCAGCTAGCGTTGTCCGTCTTGGCGTATTCCATCAGCCATCCACCTCACATGACCTCTTTGATGCCGGCTCGCAACAGCCACCCGTTCACCGGATAGCTGGTGATAAAGCCGCCGAGCATCGCCAGTTGCATGGCAAACCAGAATTCCGGCTTGCTGGCCGGCACCTGCGTGCCGAGCAAATGCGGGAACACCACCCATTGCATCAGCGCCATCACCCCATACATGCCGATCTGCCATGCCATCAGCGACAGGCTGTCCGCCTTCAACGCAGCGACGATGCCTTGCCTGATCGAAAGATGGCGCATCGGCGCAATGGCGAAATATTGAAAAAAAATGCCGACGATGAAGGCCAGGATGAAATCGAGCACCCAGGTGGCGTACATCTTTTCCGCGAACACGCCATGCCAGCCAAACCACACTGCCGCGCCGGGAAAAATCAGCAGCAAGGTTTCGGCAAGGATGTCGCCGATCGTGCAGCCGCTGCCGCAATGAAGCGCGCCTTTGGCTACCGCAACCGGAAAAGGCGCCGGCTGGCGCGCACGATCTTCGACGTCTTCGGCGTCCTGCGCGCCGTAGCAGAAATAGCCGACCAGCACGAAGATGGAGCCGAACAGGGCCGCAATCGGCCATACGCCATTCATGATGCCCATCCGCTGCGGATGGCCGGCAATATGGGCAAAGATCACGGCGGCGCAAACGCATGCCAAGGCGAGCGAGCCGAGTGCGACGAGATGCAGCCACTGGGATACGTCATGCATTGACCGGCGTAAGTCCATCCGAAGGACCGCTGCCATTAAGCAACCCAAATCGTGCAAAACGCGTCACGGTTTGATCCACAGCTCGTCCACATTTGGCCAAACCATGCCGTTGACAAGCCATCGATCGGGCGGATGGTACGTTTGCAATACATGCTGTCTCGAACCATCGCCACACTTATCGCCCGCGATCGCGACCATCCATGTCGTCCTGCCTTTGAATCGGCCCTGCGTGCCCTTACCTGTTTCTTCGCCTGAAAAGGCGATCGATGCCGACGATGGCCGATCGATAGGCCGGATGAATCACTTTCATCCCAACAATCAATTGGCCCTTTCCCCGGCATGCCTATATCTTTGAACCTTCATTCACCACTCAGCGGAAGAAACCGATGTCGTTGATCAACACCGCAGTCAAACCGTTCAAGGCCACCGCATATAAGGAAGGCCAGTTCATCGAAGTGACCGATGCCGCACTGAAGGGCAAGTGGTCGGTGGTCGTGTTCTACCCGGCCGACTTCACATTCGTTTGCCCGACCGAGCTGGAAGACCTGGCCGATCACTATGCTGAATTCCAGAAGCTGGGCGTGGAGATCTACGGTGTATCCACCGATACGCACTTCGCACACAAGGCATGGCACGACACCTCCGATGCGATCAAGAAGGTGAAGTACCCGCTGGTAGGCGATCCGACCGGCACCCTGGCCCGCAACTTCGACGTGATGATCGAAGAGGAAGGCCTGGCCCTGCGCGGCACCTTCGTGATCAATCCGGAAGGCCAGATCAAGCTGTGCGAAATCCATGACAACGGTATCGGCCGCGACGCGTCCGAGCTGCTGCGCAAGGTAAAGGCTGCACAGTACGTGGCTTCCCACCCGGGCGAAGTGTGCCCGGCCAAGTGGCAGGAAGGCGCCGCCACCTTGAAGCCGTCGCTGGACCTGGTCGGCAAGATCTAAGTTGCACGTTTTAGCGGTTTCCGCAACGGAAACCGCCGCGGGCCCGACACTCCCCCTCCCGCCGGGCCCGCACCCTTACCTTCGAGCAGACGCCTCCCATCCATGCAGCAGCGGGTGACGGCGGCGTCTACTCCACATCGCACCATTGATGGAGACGCACCATGCTGGACAACGATCTGAAAGAACAACTCAGGGCCTATCTCGAAAAGGTGACCCATCCGATCGAGCTGGTTGCTTCTCTCGATGAGAGCGCCACCTCGCAAGAGCTGCTTGCGCTGTTGCGCGATATCGAATCGCTCTCGGCACACGTGTCCCTGCGCACAAACGGTCACGATGCGCGCAAGCCTTCATTCGCGATCAACCGCCTCGGTACCGACGTTAGCGTGCGCTTTGCCGGCATTCCGATGGGACACGAGTTCACGTCGCTGGTGCTCGCACTGCTGCAGGTCGGAGGTCATCCGTCCAAGACGGCGCCGGAAGTGATCGAGCAAGTGCGCAATCTGGAAGGCGAATACGTATTCGAAACCTTCATGTCGCTCACCTGCCATAGCTGCCCGGACACCGTGCAGGCTTTGAACCTGATGAGCGTGCTCAATCCCAACATCAAACATGTGGCGATCGACGGTTCGCTGTTCCAGGACGAGGTCAACGCGCGCCAGGTGATGGCCGTGCCCACCGTATTCCTCAACGGGCAGCCGTTCGACCAGGGCCGCATGACGATCGAGCAGATCGCCGCACGCCTGGACAGCAACGCCGCGCAGCGCGATGCCGAAAGGCTCAACGCCAAGGCGCCCTTCGAGGTGCTGGTGGTGGGCGGTGGCCCGGCCGGCGCGGCGGCAGCGATCTATGCCGCACGCAAAGGCATTCGCACCGGCGTCGCCGCCGAGCGCTTCGGCGGCCAGGTGCTGGATACGATGGCGATCGAGAATTTCATTTCGGTCTCCTATACGGAAGGCCCGAAGCTTGCAGCCTCGCTCGAGCAGCATGTGCACGAATACGACGTGGACGTGATGAACCTGCAACGTGCCGAGCAGCTGGTTCCGGCGCAGGAAGAAGGCGGATTGATCGAAGTGCGCCTGGCTAGCGGCGCTTCGCTGAAAGCCAGGACGGTGATCCTTTCCACCGGCGCGCGCTGGCGCAACATGAACGTACCGGGCGAGCAGGAATACCGCAATAAAGGCGTCACCTACTGCCCGCATTGCGACGGCCCGCTGTTCAAGGGCAAGCGCGTGGCGGTGATCGGCGGCGGCAACTCCGGCGTGGAAGCAGCCATCGATCTGGCCGGCATCGTGGACCATGTCACCTTGCTGGAATTCGACAGCAAGCTGCGTGCGGACGAAGTACTGCAACGCAAGCTGCGCAGCCTGCCCAATGTGAAGGTGATCGTCAGTGCGCAAACCACCGAAGTACTGGGCGATGGCAATAAGGTGAACGGCCTGGCCTATACCGACCGTACCAGCGGCAAGCGCGAGCAGCTGGCACTCGAAGGCGTGTTCGTGCAAATCGGCTTGTTGCCCAACACCGAATGGCTGAAGGACACCATCAAGTTGTCGCCGCGCGGCGAGATCGAGGTGGATGCACGTGGCGAAACATCGATACCGGGCATCTTTGCAGCAGGCGATGCCACCACCTCGCCATACAAGCAGATCGTGATCGCCATGGGCGATGGATCGAAAGCTGCGCTCAGCGCGTTCGATTATCTGATCCGACTGCCGGTCGATGTTCCGCAAGAAGAAGAAATGGCCGCCTGAGCGACCTCGCTGCACGACCGCCCCCAAGCAGCCGGACCGCAAGGTCCGGCTTTTTTTGCATCGCTTTCTGGACCACCGGTCACACACACACCGAGCTAATACACTTCGATCTACCCGACTCACCAGCCACCTGACACGCCACGAACATGTCCAACGAAATGCGCGCCATCGTCATCATGGGAGTATCCGGCTGCGGCAAGTCGACTGTCGCCGAGGCACTTTGCCGGCATACCGGGGCCGCCATGATCGAGGGCGATGAGTTTCATCCTCCCGAAAACATTCGCAAGATGCGCGCAGGCATACCACTCACGGATACCGATCGACAGGGCTGGCTCGAACGACTTGCCGATGAAGCCGTACAGCAGCTGACATCATCGCAGCGTGTCGTGCTGACCTGTTCGGCGCTCAAGCGTCGCTATCGCGAGCTGCTGCGGCATGCCGTGCCCGACCTCGGATTTGTTTACCTCGCGCTGACACCGGAACAGGCCATGCAACGTGTGGCGCAGCGTACAGGCCACTTCATGCCTGCCTCACTGGTGAGCAGCCAGTTCCGCGATCTGCAGCCACCGCAGGACGAACCACGCACGCTGACCGTATCGGCCAGCGCCGCCATCCCAGACATCGTCGAGGAAGTCTTGAGGTGGTGGCTGTAAGCGTGTGCCATCGACGCGCGCAAGACACACCGCAGGGATCCTCAGCATTCATGCCTCGCTGACCAGCCACATCGACGCGCCATCCAACGCCTGACGCAAAGCGCGCCGCATGCGCCACCGCCTAGCACGGTGACATATCCATGCAGTGACAGGTATATGACCATCTATTGACGCATCGCAACATGTGTCATAGCCTCAAATTACCGCGGCTGGGGAGAAGCAGGTGCTGCGGCGCATTACACAGAGATCGCACATATCCAAGATCCATTGGAGGGACGCCTGTTGCCGTGACCATTTGATCGGGGGATCTCATGAAAGTACGACTCGTACGACGTCCGCTGGCAGCCGCCGTGCTGCCCTTGCTCTCCATCAACCTGGCCCTGAGTGCTTCCGCCTGGGCCGATGACACCACCGCCGACTCACCCGCTCCACAAAGCGCAAGACAACTCCAGCAAGTCGTCGTCACCGGCACCCGTGCCACGAACCGCACCGCCGCCGAATCGCTTTCTCCTATCGACATCATCTCGCCCGCTGATCTCACTTCCAGCGGCTATACCGATCTCGCCAGCGCACTGAACACCGTGTTGCCCTCGCTGGACTTTCCACGTCCCGCCATCAACGACGGCAACGATGCACTCCGTCCGGCATCGCTGCGTGGACTCTCGCCCGATGACGTGCTGGTGTTGGTGGACGGCAAGCGTTATCACACGTCCGCCCTGGTCAACTACAACTCGTCTGTAGGTCGCGGCTCGGCACCGGTCGACCTGAACTCGATTCCGATTTCCGCTATCGACCACATCGAAGTGCTGCGTGACGGTGCGGCTGCGCAGTACGGTTCCGACGCTATCGCAGGAGTGATCAATATCGTGCTGAAGCACGGCAGCGCAGCCGGCGGCAACAGCATCAGCGCCAACGCCGGCATCATGGACGAAGGCGACGGCGCGACCAATGGCGTCGACGGATCGGTCGGCATTCCACTAGGCGGCAGCAACGGCAAAGCACCCGGCTGGATGCGGGTGGCCTGGAATTACCAGAACCAGATGAACACCAACCGCGCCGAAAACACGGATATGTCCACTACCGTCGCCGGCGCACCCAATCCCACCGGTTATCCCTATGAACGCTACGGCGACCCTGAAGAAAAAACGTACCAGCTGCTGCTCAATTTCGCCTACGACATCACGCCGAACATCGAACTGTACGGCTACCTCAACGGCAGCAAACGCGATGTCACGTCCAATGGCTATTACCGGCCTTACGACTCCACCCGCAATGTTCCAGAAATCTACCCGAACGGTTTTCTGCCGCAGATCGTCAATCACACCAATGACACAGCTTTCGTATTCGGCGTAAGAGGCCATACCGCGGGTGGCTGGCATTGGGATGTGTCCGCGGATTACGGCCAGAACAATCTGGTTTTCGATATCCAGAACACCGTCAATACCAACCTTTATTACACCAAGGGTTATTCACCAACCTATTTCCACGCAGGCACCTTCGACAACAAGCAAGGCGTGTTCAACGTCGATCTCAGCAAGGAATTCAACTGGGGCTTCCTGCCCAATCCCGTGACCTTGGCGTTCGGCGCGGAATATCGCAATGAAACCTATGTCATCGGCGCGGGCGATCCGGACTCCTATTTCTTCGATCCGGATACGCTCATTCCCGGCACGGATTCGCCCTATGCCGGCGGCTCGCAGGTCTATCCGGGCCTGGCGCCAGAGGTGGCAGGTGACTTCAGCCGGCACAGCAAGGCGGCATACGTCGATTTGGAGACCGATCTCACCGACAAATGGTCAGCAGGTGTCGCGGCGCGTTACGAAGACTACAGCGATGCCGGGTCCACGCGCTCGGGCAAGATCTCGACGCGCTATCAGCTCACCGATACATTCGCCCTGCGTGGCACGGTATCGAACGGATTTCGCGCACCATCGCTGGCACAACAAAATTATGAATCCGTCGTCACCCTGATCCAGAATGGGCAGCTTGCGCAGATCGGTACTTACCGCACCTCCAATCCCGTCGCGATCGCCCTGGGTGCCAAGCCGCTGGTGCCGGAAAAATCAGTGAACTACACCCTTGGCGGCGTGTGGCAGCCGACCAGCAACTTCGATGCAACGATCGATGTGTACCAGATCCGCATCTGGCATCAGATTCTGTATTCCGATCAGATTCCGGTGGATATTCCGGGCAATCAAGTGACCGGCGCACAGTTTTTCGTCAACGGTGCCACCACGCGTACACGCGGTGCCGATGTGATCGCCAGCTATCACTTGGATCTGAACACCTTCGGCACATTCAACCTCACCGGCAGCGCCAACTACAACGAAACCACCATCCTCAATGTCTCGACACCCGACTTCGGCCGTGCCAGCCAGGGCCTGCTGACAGATGCCGCGCCACGAACCAAGTACGTGTTGGCCGGTGATTGGCTGATTCATAACTTCGACTTCCACGCCAACCTCACTCGCTACGGCAGCGTCACGCGTCTTGGTGACGACTACAGCGGCGATGAAGACCAGACATTCGCTGCACGATGGCTGCTCGATGTTGCCGCCAGTTACAATTATCAAAGTTGGACGTTCACGGTGGGCGCCGACAACATCACCAATCAGTATCCGACCAAAGCATCGCTCAACAACGTCTATGAGGATCGCGCCGATGGTTTGCAGTACTCGGCGCTGTCGCCATTCGGATTCAACGGCCGCTATTGGTACGGAAAGGTAACTTATCGATTTTGATGCTCAAGCCCCTCTCTCCGGCGGGGAGAGGGGAAATTTAGCGATGCGCAGGAGGTTCATCGATGCAAGACAACGGCTGTACATTTTCCATGAAACGTCGCGATCTGCTGCGCATGATCGGCAGGACTGCCGGCGCAGCAACGATGTACCAGGCCATGAGCAGCCTGGGATTGGCGGCGGAATCACCGTTCAAGGGCCATCCCACGTTGCAAGGTGCGCCGAAAAACACATCCGTGCTGATCTTGGGTGCAGGCATCGCCGGCATGGTAGCGGCTTACGAATTGCGCCAGGCCGGCTATCAGGTGCAGGTGCTCGAATACAACCAGCGCCCCGGCGGACGCAACTGGTCATTGCGTGGCGGCGATCGTTACACCGAACTGGGTGGATTCACGCAGCACTGCCAGTTCGATCAAGGGCTCTATCTCAATCCCGGCCCGTGGCGTCTGCCTTATCACCATCACGGCATTCTCAGTTACTGCAAAAAGCTCGGTGTAGCGCTTGAGTCTTTCGTGCAAGTCAATCACAACGCCTACGTGCACAGCACCAAAGCATTCGGCGGCAAGCCACAGCGCTATCGAACGGTCAACGCCGACTACCGCGGCCATGTCGCCGAACTGCTCGCCAAGAGCACGCAGCAAAGCAAGCTCGATGCACAACTCAGCAAGGAAGATCAGGAAATTCTGCTGGAGTCGCTGCGCGAATGGGGCGCGCTCGACAAGAACTTTGCCTATCGCACCAGCATCACCAGCAGCGAGCGGCGCGGCTTCGATAAAGATCCTGGCGGCGGTTTGTCGGCCAAACCCATGCCTTCGAAACCGATTGCGCTGGATGAACTGCTCGGCTCGCGCTTATGGGGCAGTTTGAGCGTCGGTGAGATTTACGAATTCCAGACTACGCTGTTCCAGCCGGTCGGCGGCATGGGGCGCATCGGCGAAGCCTTTGGTCGCGCACTGGACGGATCGATCCGCTACAACGCCAAAGTCACCGCCATCCAACAGAACGAACACGGCGTCACCGTGACCTATGAAGACACCCATCATCCCGGCAGCGCATTGAAAGCACGCGGTGACTGGTGCATCTGCACGATCCCGCTGTCGATACTCAGCCAGATTCCCATGAATGTAGGCGCACCGATGGCAGAGGCGATCGCCGCGGTGCCTTATGCGGCCTCGGTGAAAGTGGGGCTGCAATTCAAACGGCGCTTCTGGGAAGAAGACGAGCATATCTATGGCGGTATCACCTATACCGACTTGCCGATCATGAATATCAGCTACCCCAGCACCGGTTATCACAGCCGTGGCAAAGGCGTACTGCTGGGTGCCTATATCTGGGGCCTGGATGCTTTTGAATTCACCGCGATGACGCCGCAGCAACGCGTGCAAAAAGCGGTCGAATACGGCAGCCGGATTCATCCGCAATATCGCGAAGAGTTCGAAAACGGCATTGCCGTCGGCTGGCATCGTTCGCCTTTCACGATGGGCTGCTTCGGCCTGTGGTCGGAAGAAGCGCGCGCCAAGCACTACGACAATCTTTGCCGTATCGACGGCCGGATTGCACTGGCCGGCGAACATGCATCCTATCTGCCCGCCTGGCAGGAAGGTGCCGTCACTTCCGCACTGGATGCCATTGAACGCGTACACCAGCGTGCAACCGCAGAGGCCAGCGCATGAATTCGAAGCCATGCCAGCGATTTCGGATTTTCGTACCCTGCCTGATGTTGTGCCTGGGCATGCCGGCATGCTTCGCGCGGTCTTCCGATCATGCCTATACCAGCCCCGCGGAACTCAGCGTCGCCGACGGCCAAACCATCTTTCAGCACATCTGCCAGGGCTGCCATATGCCCGATGCCAAAGGCGCGGTGGGAGCCGGCACTTATCCTGCGCTCGCCGGCGATCCGCACTTGGTTTCGGCGCCATACATGGCCGCGGTTGTCCTGCACGGTCGTCGCGACATGCCGTCGTTTATGCGGACGGGAGAGACCGGGCCGCTTGAAAACACCAAACTCAGCGACACGCAAATTGCCGATGTGGTCAACTACGTCCGCTCGCATTTTGGCAATCACTACACCGATCGCATCAGCGCCCGCGACGTGGCCGACATGCATCCTTGAGAGGCTTCATACGGAGAACACTTATGCAGAAAATCGCCTTCGCCCTCGCCGTACCCCTGTTGCTTGCCGCCTCGTTGCCGACGCATGCACAGGATGTCATCCGCTACCAGCTTCCGCACAGCCATTTTCCGATCTCCGCCGCGGTGGAAATACCTGCCGGCAAAGCTATCGTCTATCTCAGCGGCATGGTGGCCCCGGTCATCGACCCCAAGGCACCGAAAGATTCGGTCGCCGCCTATGGCGACACCAAGACACAAACGATCGGCGCACTGACCGCGATCGAAAAGCAGCTCAAGAGCATGCATCTGGACATGGGCGACGTGGTCAAGATGCACGTCTTCCTGGTCGGCGATGAAAGCCATGGCGGACACATGGACTTCGCCGGCTTCATGGCCGGCTATACGCAATTCTTCGGCAGCAAGAGCCAACCCAACCTGCCAGCGCGTTCCGCCGTCCAGGTCGCAGCACTCGCCAATCCCGGCTTCCGGGTCGAAATCGAAGTGACCGCGGTAAGACCGTAAAACGTAGAGAGCTAGCACTGCATGGGCCGCGAGCAATCGCGGCCCATTGCGTTGGTGGATATCAAACCTGCGCTCTGAACATGTATGGGTGTCCTTAGCAACAACGTCATCCTAAAGGGCGAAAAGTCTTAGATTGCTTCCGCTGCACTCGCTTTCACAGTCATCTGAAGTAAAAAATGCTTGGCACGCGTATCGCGCACCAACGCCGCGACCTTGGTTTCGCCGATACGCACCCTCCACGCCGCGCATCATCGTAGCCAAAGGAAATTCATGCATGTCTCTGACACAGGACGTCTTCAACGCGTCGCCGCCGTGTTTTTTCGCAAGACCTCCCTTAGCAACGTTCCCGGCATCACCGCACCGAGGCATTCGAGGCGGTGCCCTTCGAGCTGCGTGAAATAGTCCTGGGCAAGCCTTATTGCATCGGCATCGAACTCTTTCCTCCAGACGGCCTATTGCGCAGCAATAGACCCTGGCAAGAACGCTTCTCTATGTGTCCATGCACAGCGGCCGGCCTGCACCCAACCAGACCTATGAAATCCATCGCGACGATGGCGCCGTCCTCCGCGATGTCGCCGATGCACAAGGCCGGGCCACGCTGCAAAAGGGCCTGAACCTCGATGGCCTGACGATCCTGTGGAAGAACCTGAAACCATGAG